>NZ_BAAADO010000004.1:0-451371 GCF_039522525.1 Salinibacillus aidingensis | reverse complement strand
AAGGTGTTATTACATCATCAGTACAAAAATATAAAAGTTCGGGTCGCATAAATTAGGAGTGAGCGAAGTGCTCACCCCAACATTTGACTTGGAACCAGTGAAAAGGGATAAGAGTTTTTGTGTTGAATATGTATATAAAAGCATATTTTTAATGCCGGATAAAGGAGAGAAACCAATTGAGTTCAAATCCAAGACCTGCTTCAACGGTCATTCTTATGAATAAGGGAAAGGTTTATCTTACAAAACGACCGGAAACGATGAAGTTTCTTGGTGGGTACTACGTCTTTCCGGGAGGAGCGGTTGAGAGAGAAGATGAACCAAAAGAACATGAATCTTTTCCAGAATTTCAGCACCATTCCTTTTCGTCCGCTCATTATATCGCAGCCGCCAGGGAGCTGTTTGAAGAAGTTGGTGTATTGTTAGCCAAATCGGAGAACAATGACTTGACTTTTAAGCAACATTCCAAAGACGATTATCGAAAATTATTGGTGAACAATCGTATTTCCCTTTTGGAGATGTTGAAAAAGGAAAATTTTAAATATGACAGTTCAGCTCTACGCTATTTTGGGCGCCGTATAACCCCACCAACGAGCCCAATCCGTTTCGATACCCGTTTTTTTATCGCAGACTTACCTAATCATCAAACACCTTCTCCGGATTGGAAGGAAATTGATCATGCATTCTGGACGACACCTGAAGAGGCCCTTGAAGATTTTGAAAAAGGGAATTTAAAGCTTGTTCCACCTACGATTACATCCTTGCGAACCCTTAAGCATTACAACAATGGCGGACCGCTCAAAATGCCGGACAACGTAATAGAATAATGATTATATGGAAGTTGTGTAGCTGTTATTTTGTTGCTTCACCTGACCTTCTTTAATTAATTTGTTTAAATGAGCCTCAATCGTACGCTTAGCAACATCAAATACACTTGGATGAATCTGATCTTTATAAATATACTGTGTTAACTCACTTGCAGACAATTGCTCATATTCATTAAGCAAGTCTTTAATTTGCTGTTCACGTTTTAATCTACGGGCAATAATAAATTCCAGCTTTTCTTTTGGATTTACAACCCATTCTCCATGCCCCGGACCGATTTTATCAATATCTAACTTTTTTAAACGGTGTAAGGTATTTAAATAGTCACTCATATCTCCATCCGGTGGGCCAATCCAGGTTGTTCCTTCAGATACAACATTGTCTCCGGCTAATAACATTTTTTCTGATGGAATGTATAAATTTAATTGGCCGGCAGTATGACCGGGGCCATGAATAACTTCCATTTTTGTTTGGTTAATCGTTAAAATATCACCGTCATTTAACGTTTTAATGTCTTTAACAGGGGAGATTGAATCGGCGATAGGGTCATATTCTGCCTGATGACAATAAACGGTTGGAGATAAATCCCTTAGCTGACGTACACCAGGGGCATGGTCCGGATGCGAATGGGTTAATAAAATCGACTCAGGAGGCTGAACTTCATGTTTTTCAACAGCCTGCTCAATTTTATCTTTCGTTTCTTCTGTATCATACCCGGCATCTATCAGTAATGATTCGTGTTCACTCCCGATTAGATAACAGTTTGTTTCGGTGTTTGGCCATAATGTTGGCGTAGCAACTGGTATACGTATAATTTTTACATTCTTCATTGTTCATTCCTCCTTACTCATCTATTGTAACGTATTCATCATTCCACAGCGTTAATCCTCTAAAATATCACCATAAAATCGAAAAGGGAAAAGGCAAGAACCTTTTCCCTAAACTTTCCACTAAGATTGTATGAGTTTCTTTGTTAAATCAAACGGTTTCGGCTGAATTGGCTTAATATTTTCCCGGTTGGCCAAAAATTCAGGTCTTGGTGTCAGGTCCGAGAATGGCTTCTCCAATTTATTCTGGATACTGTTAAAGACGAAGAACACATTGCTGCGCGGGAATGGTGAAATATTACCGCTCGACCCGTGCATAATGTTACTCTCAAAGAATAATACAGAGCCAGCCGGACCTGTTGCACGATCAATTCTTCCACCGCTTTGGTCGACCAGCCATTTCAGACTCTCATTATCCGGTGTTCCAAATTCCTGTTTCTTTAAGGACTGCTCAAAGTGGCTGTCCGGTGTTCCGCTCGCACATTGCACATAATAATTCTGTGAACCAGGAATGAGCATAAGCGGCCCATTATATTCATAGTTATCGGTTAAAATAATAGAACAGCTTACGGCACGCATACGCGGCATTCCGTCCTCCACATGCCAGGTTTCAAAGTCAGAATGCCAGTAGAACTCTTTTCCTTTAAAACCAGGTTTAAAGTTAATTCTCGACTGGTTGATGTAAACATCGTCTCCAAGCAGTTGACGGGCGATATTGACCAGACGTTCATGTGAAGATAGCTTCTGAAAAAATTCCGTATTCTTGTGTACGTCAAAAATGGAACGAATTTCATCACTACCTTGCTCACGGACAACATCAGGTCTCTCAACAGATTTGTGGTCATTCATCGTCTGATCTAATTCTTTGCGCAGAACATCTACTTCATCATCTGTGAACATCTTTTCCAGGAATATGTAGCCGTTTTGTTTGTAAAAATCCAGTTCTGTGTTGTTTAGAGGTCCATCTGATTGAGATCCATAAAGCACCGGATCCTTCCTTTCCATAATAGAAGGCTCTGGGTTTACTCTGGATGGATAGAAGTCTTTCATACGATCACTCCTCCTCTAAATCAAGTATTAATCCCTTTACACTGCCCATTGTATGGATAAAGCAGCCGGCGTTCAAGTTTGCTAACAGAGGATGTAATCGTTCTACGGTCGATGTGACCAAATGTAAATAGTCAGCGATTTATTATCTGAAGATTGCGCTTTTTATCCCTTTTAAGCTGAATATAGCTTTTATTGGATTTGGTGACTGAGTCCTGGTGAAGCAGTTCATTTAATTAGACGAAGGATTTTTAAGCTGAATATTTAACTCCCGATAAACGTCCTGTATATAATCCAGCAGAGGCAAAAAGATAACTCCATTCCCCTCAACTTTTGGTGAAAATCCTAATGGAACTGTACGCTTAATAAGCTGAGCGTATAATTCAGCTTCTGTTAGATTCCGTCCAAAGTTTTCATTTTCAATGCTCTTAATAAGCGCCAGGGAACCTGTGATATGGGGAGCAGCCATAGAAGTTCCATTTAGCGTTGCGTATTTCCCATCAAGATAGGTAGATGTAATTTGTTCTCCTGGAGCGACCAGATCAACTTGTTTATTGGAATTTGAAAAATCAGAGGAGTTTCTTTCCAAATCTATTGCACCTACACTGATTACTTCATTATAGGATCCAGGGTAGGCTAATTCCTTGGTTTCATGGTCGCCATCCCCCTCATTTCCTGCCGCACAAACGACAGGAATGTTATGCTCATGCACGGCCGTTTTAATGGCTTCATGGAGCTCCGGAACATCCTCAGGTCCCCCTAAAGACATGGATATCATATCAACCTCTTGTTCGACAGCATATTGAATCCCTTGAATGATCCAATCATACTGTCCGGAACCATTTTCATCTAAAACTTTTACAATCAGTAATTGTGCTTCAGGAGCAACACCCGCAATTCCATCTCCATCCTCTGTTGCCGCTATTGTACCTGCTACATGTGTCCCGTGACCATTATAATCCGTATAAATCTCAGTATTTCCATTGTCGTCATTTGTAAAGTTGCGCCCACCTGTAATGTTATTTCTTAAATCCTTATGGTCCGCGCACCCTGTATCTAAAACGGCAATGGTCTGATTTCTCCCCCTTGACTTTTCCCAGACTTCCGGGGCTCGTATAAAACGTACACCCTCAGGCACTTGATTGGTATTATCCATTTGCTCAATCACCTGATAATCAATTAAACGAACTTGTTCCAGCACTCAAAAAACCTCCTTATATTGGGATGATGTGTACAGTTCTTTGTCGTTATTGTCATGATACTAAATAACCGTATCTTGAAATAGAACCAAACGTTGTGTTTTAATAAAGGAATATTGTCCCATTTTTCAGAAGGTTAGGGCAGATGTAAATAAATAAAGAGGGGAAGGAGAACGACGATGAAATTTGTTTTAATTTTCGGACCACAAGCGGTCGGGAAGATGACAGTAGGCCATGCCTTAACGAAAGTATCAGATTTAAAGCTGTTTCATAACCATATGACGATTGACTTAGTGCTGAATTTCTTTGAATTTGGGAGTAAGTCGTTTAACCATCTGAATGATATGTTTCGCTATGAAATCTTTCGTGAAGTCGCCAGGAGTGACCTGGAAGGGCTTATCTTCACATATGTGTGGGCCTTTAATGAACAGGAGGACTGGCAATTTGTTGATGAGATTTGTTCCATTTTTGAATCGAATGGAGGAGAGGTTTATTTTGTGGAGCTTGAAGCGGACAAGGACGAAAGAGTTTTACGTAACAAAACTCCTTATCGTTTAGAGCAAAAGCCAACAAAAAGAGATGTTCAATTTTCAGAGAATGAACTGATAAAATCCATGGATCAATATCGACTAAATTCCAAACCGGGAGAAATTACCCGGAAAAATTATATGCGAATAAATAATACTAATAAAAGTCCAGAGGAGGTTGCCCGCATCATAAAGAACCAATTTGAATTATAGAGGGGAGGAATTCAGTGCAGCTGCCAACTGATTTTGTGAATAATGTAAAATTTCATTTTAAAGAAGAAGGGAGGAAATGGTTAAACCAATTACCTGAGTTAATCGCCTATAGTAAGCAGAGATGGGGCTTACAAATGAAAGAACCTCTATCCCTTTCGATAAATTATGTAGCACCAGCTATTCGTGAACATGGGGAACAAATTATGGTGAAGATATGTATTCCTGGAGAAGAATTTTTAAATGAATTAAGAGCATTGAAACGATATGACACCATGAATATGGTTGAGCTTCTTGATTATGATAGAGAACGAGGGATCCTGTTATTAACAAAAGTCGAACCTGGGCACCCCTTATCTAATATGTCAAATGATGAAAAAAGAACACAAATAGCTGCAAAAGTGCATGAGACTTTGACGTATCCTGTACATAATACAACATCTTTTCCTACAACAGAAACAATGGAAAATCATCTTCGGAATATAACTATCAAAAACCCAAATGGTCTAGGTCCTTATTCGGTAACAATACTAAATAATGCTCTCTCCATGTACTCTCATTTGAACACTACAAGTGAACAGAGATGGCTCCTGCATGGAGATTTCCACCATGATAATATTCTTGCTACAGGAGTGGAAGGTGAGTGGACGACCATTGATCCTAAAGGTTTGATTGGGGAAAGAGAGTATGACTTTGTACAATTTTTACTAAATCAACTTCCTAAGAAAAATAGATCAACCACAATTAATAGACGTATTCAAATTTTAGTCGAAGAAGGAAATTTGAATAAAGATCGCTTGATAGAATGGGGATTTTGCCATTCGGTACTTGCCACGTGTTGGACGGTTGATCATGAGAACAACTATAATGAAGACTTTTATCAGGGGAGTAAAGTTTTTCAGCATTGGTGTCAGGATATGAATGAATAGGGGACAAGTTATGATTAAAAAGTTATCCTTTTTATGTTCTTTTTTTGCGGTCATTAATATAATTCATTAAAAATTAAAAGGGACAGGCAACTTATGGTTCCTAGGATTGTGAATAAAGTAATTGTTGTTAGTGGAAAAATATCACCAGGATATTGAACAAAAATATAGGATTAGGTGGTTATAAATGTCTTTTCATCCTCCCAAGAAAACGGCACAACTAGCCAGAGACCATGGTGAAAAGAAAGCACATTTACCATTATCAACAATGCTTGCATTAGGGTTTTTAGCAGGTGCTTTCATTGCTTTTGGATTTTTATTGGATATAAGGATAACAGGAAATCTCCCTGAGGAAATCTGGGGATCCATGGCTGCATTTATTGGTGGAGCAGTCTTCCCGGTAGGACTGGTTTTTGTCTTAATCGCCGGCGGAGAACTGTTAACAGGAAATATGATGGCCGTTGCAACTGCGAGATTTTCCGGCAAGATTAAGACCAGTCATGTGTTAAACAATTGGTTGATCATAACGATTAGTAATTTTATCGGATCCATTTTTGTAGCATACTTTTTTGGTCATATTTTAGGTTTAACGGAAACCGGGCCGTTTTTGGATAAAACCGTTGATATTGCAGGTGCTAAAATTGAAGATAATTTTTTTGAAGCCTTTGTATCCGGTGTTGGTGCAAACTGGCTGGTCTGCTTAGCTGTATGGCTCAATTATGCAGCTGAAGATGTTGCAGGGAAGATCCTGGGTATCTGGTTTCCGATTATGGCCTTTGTAGCGATTGGTTTTCAGCACGTGGTCGCAAATATGTTTGTGATTCCTGCCGCCATATTCGCCGGGTATTATACTTGGTTTGATTATCTGATGAATTTTCTGGCTGTGTTCCTGGGAAATGCAGTAGGAGGAGCGATATTCGTAGGAGCATTTTACTGGTTTGCTTATTTGCGTAATGATGTGTAAAACAAATACTTTTAAACAAAAGGCTTTAGCCAATGATTGATGGCTAAAGCCTTTATTTTATTCCTCATGTTCATGAGTGGGGTGAATTAAATGGTCTGAGCAATCAGGGCAGACATCAAGAATTTCATATGGAAACTCCTCATGGTTCACATCATCCACACGACCGCATACCTCACAAATACGGGGCACTATGCACACCTCCTGTTAAATTTCTTCTTCATTCGTATTTGCTTCATAGCCCATATCGATCACAGCCTGTTGAAAGTCCTGTAATGAACCTGCATCTTCGTCATAGGAAATAATCGCTTCATTCGTCTGGGTGTTAATTTTTACATTGCGTACACCCCAGACATCATGCAGAGCCTCACTGATTTTTCGCTCATCCTCTTTTTTCAGATTTGGAATGGATAGCTTATGTTGTATCATTGAATAACACCACCTGTATTAGTGTGTTTTCTGTTGATTCAGGCCATTTCCCATACCTTCAAGAAAGTTGACCATCGTATTCATGGATGTGCGGACGTTGGGGTCTCTTACAGATTTCATAAGACCCCAGAGTCCAACTTCTTCTTGGGTTTTAGCACTCTCAGCTGCTTTTTCCAGGCCAGTATTCAAGCCACTGAACATGGCCTTCAGTTGATCGGATTCCATCTCAGCAAGTAATCCAATGGTATTCATCCCGTTTTTAATGATGTTATGCATGCCTGGCTGATTAATCTGCTCAATGGCAATTTGACCAACCTTTTCCCGTGTACGAAGCAGACCTTTCAGCATATCAAGAACTCCTGTTGCGTGAAGTTCCTGAAGAATAATTAATGTATCCTGAATGACCTCCCGATTATCGGCAATCTGATTAATGATTGCCGATAAATCCTCTGAACGTTCTTCCTGCTTACTTTTCCTCTTTTGCTCAATTTGCGTGATTGCTTTTGCCATGATAAGATCCCTCTCTTTTCAACGTTTCGGGTACAGGCGTGAAGTCCTTTCTGTTCCACTTTTTCTCTACCTCTACACCGATGTGGGGCTGTGGATTGCCAAAACGGTGGTTATGCGCAGGGAGAGGAGGCTCTCCGGCTTTTTCCAGTAATTCCATTTTCACCTGTGTCTCTTTATAGTTTGGTGTATGGGTGTCCTTATCATAATAGCTGCTGGTCAATTTATTCACGGCTTTTTCATTTTCCGTTGTGTTCATTGGCAAATACAATTCGTTGCCGGTCACGCGATTGGTTACTAAGACTCGTACCTTTACTTTTCCATAAGGGGAGGTGAGACGTACCAGTGAGCCTGACTGTAAATTACGTTCTTTAGCAAGCTCGTGTGAAACCTCCAGCCATGGGTTAGATACTTTATGATTGATTCCCTCTGATTTATTGGTCATGTTTCCTTCATGGAACTGTTCCAGAAGACGACCATTGTTTAAGTGAAGATCAAATTCTTCTCCCATCTGCAGAGGAGGAGTCCAGTCAACAGGGAATAAGCGCGCTTTTCCGTCCAGGAACTTAAAACGCTCTTCATAAAGTAACGGTGTACTTTCCCCATTTGGTTTTACCGGCCACACTTGACTGTCCCAGCCCTCCATACGATCATAGCTCACGCCGGCAAAGACCGGGGCCAACTTTGCTACTTCATCCATAATGTCTGATGGATGACTATAATCCCAGTTGGCGCCCATTTTGTTAGCAAACTCCTGGAAAATCTGCCAATCAGGCTTACAGTCATCAAGCGGGTCCATGACCTGATAAAAACGCTGAATTCTTCTTTCCGTATTTGTAAAAGTTCCTTCTTTCTCCAAACTTGGAGCAGCAGGGAGGACAACGTCTGCATACTGGGCAGTTTTAGAGAAGAAAATGTCCTGAACGACAAAGAAATCGAGTTTTTCAAAAGCTTCTTCAACATAATTGATATTTGAATCAACGAGGCCCATTTCTTCTCCAAAAAGATACATTCCTTTGACGTTTCCATCCATGATTGCTTCTACGATTTGATGATTGTTTAAACCAGGGTATTTTGGAAGTTCAGTCCCCCATGCCTGTTCGTAGCGGGAACGTACCTCATCCTTTTCCACCGGCTCATAACCAGGGAGGAAGTTTGGCATTGTACCAAAATCACTGGCTCCTTGTACGTTGTTATGGCCACGGAGAGGATAGGCTCCTGCACCAGGCTTCCCAAAGTTCCCTGTAACTAATAACAGGTTAGCAATAGCTGTGCTTGTATCTGTACCACCCATGTGCTGCGTAACGCCCATAGCCCATAAAATACATGTACCTTCTGCGTCCCGAATCATTTCAGCTGTTTGAATAAGTGTTTCCTTTGATAAACCGGCATGCTTTTCTGCGTATTCAAGTGTGAACTTTTCCAGGGATTGCTTAAATTCTTCCACATTATTTACGCGATTTTCTAAAAATTCTTTGGCTTCCCAGCCCTGATCCAAAATGTACTTGGTTACAGCTGAAATCCATACAAGATCAGAACCAGGTTCAGGGTGAATATGCAAATCAGCACGATCAGCTAATTCATTTTTTCTCAAATCAGATACGATTAACTTTTGACCGTGAAGTTTGTGTGCTCTTTTAACTCTTGTAGCCAGCACTGGATGGGACTCGGTTGGATTTGCTCCGACAACAATAACTAAATCAGATGTTGCAATGTCTTCCATCGTACCAGAGTCACCACCGATACCAACTGTCCGCATGAGTCCTGCAGACGCAGGGGTTTGACAATATCTTGAGCAGTTATCAATATTGTTTGTACCAAATACAGACCGGGCCAGCTTTTGGAACAGATAATTTTCTTCATTTGTACACTTGGAGGAAGCAATAAAACCGAGAGAATCAGAGCCTTCCTTATCCTTTAGCTCAGTAAATTTATCAGCCATAAGGGTTAATGCTTCTTCCCAGGTTGCTTCGTAAAATTTATCCCCTTTACGGATAAGTGGTTTTGTCAGACGTTCTTCACTATTTACAAAATCCCAGCCAAATTTTCCTTTTACACAAGTGGAAATTCCATTTACAGGAGCATCGCTGGTAGGCTGGACTTTCAGGATTTCCCGATCTTTTGTCCAAACCTCAAAGCTGCAGCCAACCCCGCAATACGTACAAACCGTTTTCGTTTTGTTAATCCTGTCTTCACGCATCGTTGCTTCAACATTTGATATGGTGAAAATCTCCTGATAGCCAGGCTCTACTTCTTTAGTTAAATCAATCATAGGCTCTAAAATATTTTTAGGAGTTCCTGTCATATAACCGGCTTCTCCAAGCATGGATTTCTCCATTAGTGCGTTACAAGGACAGACGGAAACACAATGACCACAGGAAACGCAGGATGATTCATTAATCGGAACATCATCATCCCAAATGACTCGTGGCTGTTCGCGTTCCCAATCAATGCTTAGCACTTCACTGACCTGAAGATCCTGACAGGCCTCCACACACAAACCGCATAAAATACACTGGTCCGGTTCATACCGGTAAAAAGGGTGGGAGTTGTCAGGCGGATATGGTTTTGGAGTAAATTCATATTTCTGATGGTCGAGCTGTAAATACTCAGCTGTGTTATGTACCTCACAATTTCCATTATTGTTGTCACAAACGGTGCAATACAGCTCGTGATTCTTCAAAATACGTGACATTCCTTCTAATTGAGCCTCTTTAGCCGTTTCGGACACTGAATTGACAACCATATTTGGCTGTGCATCCGTAGAACAGGCACGTTTTAAGTCACCATTTACATCCACATAGCAGGTATCACAAGTCTGAATAGCCCCAATCCCGAGATCCGGCTGGGAGGAGCAGATACCCGGAATATAAATATTATTTTCCAATGCTGCTTCCAAAATTGATTGACCTTCAATAGCTTCGAATTCCTGGTCATTAATTTTCATAGTAAAGCGATTGTCTTCCATAGAAGGATACACCACCTCTAAACATTACTTCATATTCATTATTTACCAATTTGACAATTTGTATTACCTGAATTAGAAATGTCTTTCACAGACAATGGAATCGAATAAAATTCCCATAAAAAGATTGCTTTCAAATAATTTTGCGAGCTTTTTTTAGTTTATAGACAACAATTTACTATGATTGATGGTCATGTCGCGGTGAACTTTACTACTTGTGCTTGTTGAGAGTAACAAAAAATACTATATCAGCTATTATGCCTTTTAATATTATACAAACCTAAACTCTTAAAATTTTTATTTGTCTTACAATCAAATCCTCTTAAAATTTTAAATTGACAGAATATTTTATTTGTCTTACAATTTATACAAATAAATAAACATATTCTACCGGTAAATATGTTTTTAAGTTGAAAGGTGAGAGATGATGGAAGAACAATCAGGCTTGCTTAAGATGAAATCCGTTAAGCGTAAAACTTTATCTGAACAAGTAATTGATCAAATTATTGAGTTACTTATGACTGGTCAGTTAAAGCCAGGAGATAAGCTTCCTTCCGAAATGGAATTAATGGAAATGTTATATGTAAGTAGACCTGTTCTTAGAGAAGCAATGAGTTCTCTGGAAACAGTAGGAGTTGTACACAGAAAGACAAAAGAAGGAACGTTTTTCTCAGATCGAATTGGCAGCAATCCATTTAGGATTATGCTGGCGCTATCTGCCGGGGATATTGAATCCATTATGGAAACAAGGCTGTCCCAGGAATTAGGATTAGTTACACTTGCCGCAGAAAAGATATCAGATGAAAGTTTAGAAAAATTAGCAGAGACGATTAAGGTAATGGAAGAAAAAGAAGAAAATTACAACAATGCAGATAAAGAGTTCCATAGGATTATCGCACATAGCGCAAGTAACTCTATAACAGAAGGCATTATTGACCCGCTATTAAATATGTTTGATGAAACATTGGGAAGTGTCTCTCTAAACCATAGGAATAAAGAGCTTACTGTTCAACAGCACAAGGATATATACAATGCACTGGCAAAAAGAGATCCTATTGAAACATATATCTGCATGTATAGACACCTTGATAATGTTAGGCAGAGAATGTTTAAGAGTATTCATAATAAATAGGCCATGAAAGGGGCGAAGTGGGTATGACAAATGAAAGACAAACACCTAAAGGAATTTTAGGGTTTCCTATTACACCCTATAATGAAAGGGGAAATATCTGTGAAAAAAGCTTATCTAAAAATATTGAGTTTTTATTGGATGAAGGTTTGGAAGCTATCTTTATAGCGTGTGGTTCAGGTGAATTTAATGCAATTAGTACCAAAGAATATGAATCGATGGTTGAACTTGCGACTTCCGAAGTAAACGGGAGAGTCCCAGTCTATACAGGCGTTGGTGGGAATTTGTCTACGGCTCTGGATCAGGCAAAAGTTTCGGAAAAACATGGTGTAGATGGATATTTAGTTCTGCCACCATATCTAATAAATAGTGAGCAGGATGGACTTTATGAGTATTATAAAACCATTGTTGGAAGTACAGAACTTAATGCAATCGTCTACCAACGTGCAAATGCAGTCCTTCAACTAGAAACCTTAGAAAAACTGGTCGAATTCCCACAAGTGGTAGGTTTAAAAGATGGAATTGGGAATATGGAATTAAATGTTGAGTTAACTCAAACAATAGGAAGACGCTTACGCTGGCTGAATGGAATGCCAATGGCAGAAGTTACAATGCCTGCTTATGTGCAGTTAGGATTTGATTCATATTCATCAGCCATTTCAAACTATATACCGCATATCTCAAGGCTATTTTATGAATCTTTACTTAACAACGATATGCATACCGTCCAAGATATCTATCAAGATGTCATTCTACCAATATCACAAATTAGAAAACAAAGAAGCGGTTATGCCATTTCTTTAATTAAGGCAGGTATGGAGATTGTAGGTTTGCCAGTTGAAAATACTGTAAGGCCACCAGTCACTCCTGTTGAAAAAGAGCATTACGAACAACTTGAGAAAATTTTAAAGACAGCATTTGACAAATATCCAGCAAAAATAGCTACCAATTAAGCTATATTTATAAAATTACTAAATGGAGGTGTTGATGTGGTAGTTCAAAGTGAAATTAAAACTTATTTAAACTACATCGATGGGGAGTGGACGTCTTCATCATCAGATGAGGTGATTAAAAACACGAACCCTGCCAATATTGAAGATGTGGTTGGCTATGTACAAGTATCAACTAAAGATGATCTTGAGAGTGCTGTTGCTGCTGCAAACAAAGCACAAAAGGATTGGAAAAAATTATCTGGTGATGCCAGAGGAAAAATTCTTTTTAAGGCTGCTGATATTCTTGAACAGCGCTTGGATGAAGTAGCAGAGATCATGACAAGAGAAATGGGAAAAACCCTTTCTGAAGCAAAAGGTGAAACAGCGCGAGGAGTTGCCATCCTTCGTTACTATGCAGGTGAAGGAATGAGAAAGGTTGGAGATGTCATCCCTTCGACAGACAAAGATGCACTTATGTTTACGACTCGTGTTCCGTTAGGGGTAGTGGGCATTATTACACCTTGGAATTTCCCAGTAGCGATTCCGATGTGGAAGGCTGCACCTGCTTTAATATATGGGAACTCAATTGTTATGAAACCAGCTACAGAAACAGCGGTTACTTGTGCAAAAATATTTGAATGTTTTGCAGAAGCAGGATTTCCATCCGGAGTTGTGAACCTAGTTACCGGCCAAGGATCAGTTATTGGCCAGGGGTTAGCAGAACACCCTGATATTAATGGGATCACATTTACGGGATCAAATACCGTTGGTAAACAAATTGGTCAATCAGCTCTTGCAAGAGGTGCAAAATACCAACTTGAAATGGGCGGGAAAAATCCTGTCATTGTATCAGCGGACGCAGATCTTGACTTAGCCGTAGACGCTACAATAAGTGGCGCATTTCGCTCAACCGGCCAAAAATGCACAGCGACAAGCCGGGTAATCGTTCAAAGTGATGTTTACGATGAATTTAAGAAACGCCTACTTGCCAAAACAAAAGACATTACCATTGGGAATGGCTTAAATGATGGTATTTGGATGGGACCAAGTGCAAATGAAAAACAACTAAATACAGTACTTTCCTATATTCAAAAGGGAAAAGAAGAGGGTGCAACACTGCTGTTAGGTGGTGAGAGGCTCACAGGTGAAGACTATGATAATGGATACTATGTAGAACCCACTATATTTGATCATGTAAACTCAGACATGACAATAGCCCAAGAAGAGATTTTTGGCCCAGTTATTGCATTAATAAAAGTTGATAGCATGGAGGAAGGCGTGCATGTGGCAAATGATGTTGAATATGGTTTAAGTGCCTCAATCTTTACAACAAATATTCAGCAAATGCTTTCATTTATTGAAGAGATGGATGCGGGTCTAGTTAGAATTAATGCAGAGAGTGCCGGAGTTGAGCTTCAGGCTCCATTTGGTGGCATGAAGCAATCTAGCTCACATTCGCGTGAACAAGGTCAAGCAGCAATTGAATTCTTTACTTCTATTAAAACAGTTTTTGTTAAATAATTTTATTTTTATTGAGGGGGGATGGGACTTTCCCCTCCCTATCCTTTTCTTTAATAGCTAAACTTAGGAACTAGGGAATCCATTTAATTTTAAATGGTTAAAGTAAATCTTTAGTGAAAGCGCTTAAATTACTGCGCAGATCTTTAAAGTGAAAATTAGGTTGTAAATAAGTTATAAAAAATTATAAAGGGGTGTTTATCTATGAGGAGGGTTTTGTCGGTTTTAATGGTTTTGGTTCTTTCTGCATTGCTAGTTGCTTGTAATAGTAAATCGACTGGAGATGATAAAGGTGGTGGCAGCGGTGCAGAGGTCCCTGATAGAATTCGTGTGGTGATTGGCTCCACTTCAACAGGAGGGGATACCTATCAAAATGCAGATGCTGTTAGCAGATATCTGGAGGATTCATTAGGTACAAATATGAAGGTAGATGCTGTTGGTGCTGTTAAGGCTTTTAGTGAGCTATCCAATGCTGACACTGATGGAAGTACGATCATGTTTTTCCATGACATGTCATATTTAGGTATTGAATATGGAAGTATCAATAAGAAAAATAAATTAGAAAACTGGAAAATTGGTCCGGTTGTTTCAACAAACCCAGGTAACGCATTTTTAGCTCGTTCAGATGCACCATACGATACAATGGCTGATTCGGCTGAATGGTTACAAAGCAATCCCAATGAAACTATTACTGTTGCTATAGAAGCTGGTGGCACTTCTGAAATCTCTTTTGATGGCTATTATTTATGGGTTGAGGAAAAATATGGGGAAGAAGTTGCGAATCGAATTAAAGTTTATCCAACAGGATCACAGCAGGATAAGAATCAGGCATTATGGGATGGTAATGCCGATATCATTAACGGATCTATTGGTGGTAATAGCGAATATACAAAAGATGGCGTAGATTCCGATGTTAAGATGAAGTTCTTAGGAATTACAGCTGGTGAACGAGTTGAAGGATATGACATTCCTACATTTTCGGAACAGGGAATCACTTTTGACGGAGAGAAATTTGTTTTTGACAAGGAATTTTTCTTCCTATTACCAAAAGATATAAACCCAGACTTTGCTAAAGCCTTAGATAAAGCAGTTGCAGAAGTTGTAGAAAACTCTGATTATATTAATGATTTAAGCAAAAATGCCTATATTCCTAATTATATCCCAGCTGATAAGGCCGATGATTATTTACTAGAGAAGAGGTCTACCCTTCAAAACATTATTAAAAATGCCCCGTCCGTGGATGAGCTTACAGAGTAAATAAGTGAATGAAAATTTAATAAGAGGTTGTTTGTATAACAATACAGACAGCCTCTAAATTTATAAAAGTTTGAATAGAAGAAGGTGAGCTGATGAGTGATCTTCTTAGTCTTGAGATTACATTTAGTGAATCGCATACCATTTTTCCTAAAATCGTATTATCAATTCTCATTACTTTATTGATTCTGATAATAGTAAGAAGGATCGTTACAAGAATAAAGGAAGGGAAATCAAAGAAGTTTAATTTTAATTTTTTCATAGACAATTATGATAAACCTAAATTTTACGGAACCATTATTTTACTCCTGGGTTATGGAATCATAATGGAGCCAATTGGCTTTCTACTATCTAGTATTCTTTTTATGTTTCTTATTATGCTTTTATTTATTGGTGATCTAAAACGGAAATCAATTCTCCTATCTCTTGCCAATTCAATAATAACATCAGTTTTCATTTGGTTTTTATTCGGTCAAATGTTCAATATAACTTTACCATAAGGAGGGTAGCAATTTATGGAAATAATCGGGATACTCACTCCATTGTCTGTAGTCTTAGTATTTACAGGTGTAATGCTTGGTATCGTATTTGGCGCAATACCTGGGATGACGGCAACGATGTCGATTGCCCTCTTCCTTCCCCTTACCTATGCACTCGACATGGTTGATGCTATTGCATTATTAATAGGGCTATATGTTGGCGGAATTAGTGGAGGCTTAGTTCCTGCAATTCTACTAAATATTCCGGGAACTCCTTCTTCGTTATGTACTACTTTTGATGGTTTTCCTATGACTCAAAAAGGCCAAGGGGAGAAAGCATTAAAGGTAGCAATTTCAGCTTCCATTATCGGTGGTTTCTTTAGTTTAACGATTCTATATTTCTTTGCTCCATTACTTTCATCGATCGCAATAGAATTTTCTTCAGTTGAGAAATTTTTAATTATCCTTTTTGCTCTGACGGTCATAGCATCAATCTCTAAAGGAAGCTTGCTTGTAGGAATTTTTAGTGGCGTACTGGGGGTCTTTATAAGTCTAATAGGTATGTTTCCTGACAACAATAAATTACGAATGATTCCATTAGGATTAGAAGAGCAATTATATTATGGGTTTGCCCTTCTCCCTGTCCTTATCGGTTTATTTGCAATTGGTCAAATTATCCATGAGGCTGAGGAGGGAATGAAACCAGCAGCCCATCAAAATTTTGATTTAAGCAAAAATAAAAAGAATAAATTCACATTTAAAATATTTAATGGCCAATTAGTAAATACGATTCGTTCCTCTGTAATAGGTACTTTTATAGGTATGCTGCCAGGTGTGGGAGGAAGTGCCGCGTCGATCACATCATATTCACAGACAAAAAACTTTTCAAAAAAACCTGAGAAGCTGGGCACTGGAGAACCAGAAGGACTTATTGCCAGTGAATCAGCCAATAATGGATTAATAGGTGGAGCGTTAATACCACTACTATCCTTGGGAATACCGGGTGATAGTACAACAGCCGTACTAATTGGAGCCTTTCTATTGCAAGGTATACAAGTAGGTCCTTTATTTATTACAACCAACCCTGACCTTTGGAATGGTATTGTATTCTCACTTATTATTGCAAACATTGTCATGTTCATTCTCATGTTTTTTTCGATTAAATATATGGCAAAGATTGTCTATATCCCTAAACATACCATTTATCCAATTATCATTGTGATGTGTGTTGTTGGTTCTTATGCCATTAATTCTGGCGTGATGTTTGATGTATGGACGTTACTATTATTTGGTTTTCTAGGCTATTTATTTATGAAAATCGGAGTACAAATTGCCCCATTTTTAATTGGATTTATTTTAGGAAGACAATCTGAAAAATATTTTATCGATAGCTTGAAAGGAAGTAATGGGGATTTAATGATCTTCTTTACAAAAGGTCCTATTGCCATTGTACTATGGGTTCTAATTTTGGCTTCGGTTATCTATGCCATATATGATAGTCGAAAAACAAAAAAGGAGAAACGAGAGGAAAGAAATTCAGAAGCATCAGAAAACCCTCTAAATAGCTAGTTCATGTTTATAAACAATTGAATATCAGTACGGGAAAATCTGAAGTAATTTTAATACAAAAATTAGGGGTTGATTATATATGACGATGACTATAATTACGAAAAAAAGCACTCCAACCATTGTAGATATGTCAGTGATTCCGGTGGCTGGTCAAGATAGTATGTTATTAAATTTAAGTGGAGCACATAGTCCTTTCTTCACTAGAAATATCGTAATTCTTAAGGATAGCAGTGGAAATATGGGGGTTGGAGAAGTTCCTGGGGGAGAAGAAATACGTAAAACAATAGCCGATTCAAAATCGATGGTAATTGGTCATTCAATAGGCAACTATAACAATATTTTAAATAAAGTTAGAAGTACATTCGCAGACAGGGATGCTTCCGGTCGTGGTTTACAGACTTTTGATTTGCGAATTATGATTCATGCTGTCACTGCATTAGAAGCTGCTTTTTTAGATTTATTAGGAAAACATTTGGAAGTTCCAGTAGCAGCTTTGCTAGGTGAAGGTCAACAGAGAGCTGAAGTAAAAATGCTAGGATACCTGTTTTACATTGGTGACAGTTCTAAAACTGATTTGCCTTATATAAGTGAAGATAACGCAAACGATGAATGGTTTCGATTACGACGGAAGGAAGCCTTAACCCCGGAATCCATTGTAAGACTGGCAGAAGCTGCAAAAGAACGGTATGGATTTCGTGATTTCAAATTAAAGGGCGGGGTCCTTCGCGGTGAAGAAGAGATGGAAGCTGTAACTGCGTTGGCTGAACGTTTCCCTGAAGCGCGAATCACGTTGGACCCAAATGGTTGCTGGTATTTAAAGGATGCCATAAGACTGTGTAAAAACAAACATGACGTGTTGGCATATGCCGAAGATCCATGTGGCGCTGAACATGGCTTTTCTTCCCGTGAGATCATGGCAGAGTTTAGACGTGAAACAGGTTTACCTACTGCTACTAATATGATGGCAACAGATTGGCGCGAAATGGGTCATGCGATGCAATTAAATGCAGTTGATATACCACTAGCAGATCCCCATTTTTGGACGATGCAAGGGTCAGTGCGTGTTGCACAAATGTGTCACGATTGGGGAAGAACCTGGGGATCTCATTCTAACAATCACTTTGATATTTCTTTAGCTATGTTTACTCATGTTGCAGCGGCTGCCCCTGGAAATATTACTGCTATCGATACACACTGGATATGGCAGGATGGTCAACGTTTAACCAAAGAACCCTTTGAAATAAAAAATGGAAATGTAAAAGTTCCAGATCAGCCAGGATTAGGTATTAAGATTGATTTGGATCAAATTGATAAAGCCCATAATCTTTATAAAAAAATGAATCTGGGTGCCCGTGATGATTCTATTGCTATGCAATATTTAATTCCTGGATGGAAATTTGATAATAAAAGACCATGTCTGGTAAGATGATGGACTTTTATCATCAATAATCATACTAAATTGGGAGGGGAAACATTCCTTATGCCAATAAATAACACGAAGAGTGATATTCCGCTTTATATTAAAGTAAATAAAGAGGATAATGTTGCAACGATTGTTAATTCAGGTGGATTGAAGCCAGGAACTGTATTTCAATGTGGTCTGGAACTGCACGAGTACATTCCAGGGGGGCATAAAGTAGCATTGATTGATTTGCAACAAGGTCAAGAGATTATTCGTTATGGAGAAGTCATTGGTTTTGCAAATACCCACATAAAGAAAGGAAGATGGGTCAAGGAACCTTTAGTAGATGTGCCGAACCCTCCTGAAATAGAGAAATTGCCTATTGCAACAAGAGATCAATCAAGCATACAACCTTTAGAAGGATATACCTTTGAGGGATATCGAAATGCAGATGGAACTGCTGGAATTAAAAATATCCTGGGTATTACTACAAGTGTTCAATGTGTAGTGGGAGTTCTTGATTATGCAGTAAATAAAATTAAAAAAGAACTTCTTCCAAAATTCCCTAATGTACACGATGTAGTTGCAATAAATCATTCTTATGGGTGTGGTGTGGCCATAAATGCACCTGAAGCAAATATACCCATTCGTACCCTTCAAAGTATGTCCACTCATCCCAATTTTGGTGGGGAGGTAATGGTGGTCGGTCTGGGTTGTGAAAAATTGTCACCTGAGAGGCTAATAGAAGGTGATAATAAAGATGATAGTATCCTTTCATTACAAGGCCAACAAGGCTTTATTAATATGGTTGATGCAATTATGGATATGGCCGAGGAAAGACTGGAGAAGTTAAACAATCGAGAGCGAGAGACCTGTTCTGTTTCAGATTTAGTTGTAGGATTACAATGTGGGGGAAGTGATGCTTTCTCCGGTGTTACTGCCAATCCTGCTGTAGGATATGCTGCAGATTTATTAGTCCGTGCCGGTGCAACTGTACTATTTTCAGAAGTTACAGAGGTAAGAGATGCTGTTCACTTATTAACACCTCGAGCTGTTAATGAGGATATCGGTCATGCGCTCATTGAAGAAATGAAATGGTACGACAATTATTTAAATTCCGGAAAATCCGATCGAAATGCAAATCCCTCTCCTGGAAATAAAAAAGGTGGTTTAGTAAACGTAGTTGAGAAATCACTGGGTTCAATTGCCAAGTCTGGAAGTAGTCCTATTTCAGGAGTTTTGTCTCCAGGAGAAAAGGCAACAAAAAAAGGTCTAATATTTGCTGCTACACCTGCTAGTGACTTTGTTTGTGGTACGTTGCAACTCGCCTCTGGCATGCATCTTCAAGTTTTCACTACAGGTCGAGGTACCCCATATAGTTTACCAATAGCTCCAGTAATTAAAGTTTCTACGCGAAATGAGTTAAAAGAGCAATGGGATGATTTGATTGATGTTAACGCAGGTCAAATTGCAACTGGTGAAGCTACAATTGAGGAAGTAGGATGGGAAGTTTTCCATTTTATATTAGATGTTGCTAGCGGACGTAAACAAACATGGGCTGACCATTGGGGAATAAACAATGATCTAAGCTTGTTCAATCCAGCACCTATAACGTAATTCTGTTTAGACAACCCAAATATAAGGGTTGTCTATTGTGTTTTATTAAAGGTTCGAGTACGTGAAAGGATCAAGAATTTTATAATAAAAAATTAACATCTTGGATGGTAAAGATCTGGTCGGACAATATGTTATAAATTTTTGATTTTAAAGCAGCTGAATGTTAGTTAAAAGTGTTTGAACTAAAGTATTTAAATACTGAACACAACTAATTAATACACATAAAATTAAGAGAGGAAAACTGCTAAAAGTAAAATGACTTTATTAAATATGTACCGAACAATGACAATAGGGAGAGAACCAAGAACTTGGAGATTAATCGATATAGATTTTCTATATTCTATAAGTTTACATAACATATATTATCGGAAGTTATCCAAAATTGAATAATCAAGTCTCATTAACGAAGTATTCTCAGGATAGTGAGACAAAATGAATTTTAAACGGAAGCCTAATCATTATCATCATACGTAATTTCAAAGTCTAGTGATCTCATCGTCATCGATATGGCCAGATTTCATGCTGCAGCTTGTCCTGATTTACAAAACATCATTTCAATCTGCACTTCCCTCATGTATAATATATTTCGAGTATCGAAGAAAGGTGCGTTTAACTTATGTCTGTAAATCAAAGCGTCGAATCCAAAGATCACCCGGATAAAATCTGGACTCGGGATTTTATTCTCATTTGTCTGGCTAACTTTTTTATATTTTTAGGTTTTCAAATGACTCTTCCCACCATTCCATTATTTGTGGAAGAATTAGGTGGAAATGATAAGCTGATTGGTGTTATTGTGGGGGTTTTCACCTTTTCTGCCCTGCTTCTCCGGCCATTCGCAGGTCATGCGCTCGAGTCGAAAGGCCGTCAAATCGTATATATGACTGGCCTTGGCGTATTTGTCATTTCTGTCGGTTCATACGCCTTCGCTGCCAGTATCGTTTTTCTATTCCTCATGAGAATTCTTCAAGGTATGGGCTGGGGATTTTCTACAACAGCCACGGGGACCATTGCAACAGATATTATCCCGCCTAAACGCCGTGGTGAAGGTATGGGTTATTTCGGACTCTCAGGGAATCTCGCCTTGGCCTTTGGACCATCCTTGGGTTTAACGTTAGCCGGGGTTATGTCGTTTACATATTTATTTTTAATCTGTGCAGCCCTCGGTCTCATTTCGTTGTTACTTTCATCAAAAATCCAATATAAAAAAGCCGAACAGTCACCGAATCAAACAACAGCGATGAAACTGGATGTTTTTGAAAAGACAGCTTTACAGCCTGCCTCCCTGTTGTTTTTTATTACGGTAACATTCGGAGGGATTGCTTCCTTTCTCCCTTTGTATGCTGAACAAAAAGGTGTGTATGGTATTGAACTTTATTTTTTAACCTTTGCTATCTTTTTAATGATCTCAAGAACCTTTTCAGGTAAAATTTACGACAATAAGGGCCACTTGTATGTATTCCCTCCAGGAGCCTTTCTGATTTGCATAGCCATGCTGTTACTTTCCTGGTTACCCGGAACATTTGTGATGCTTATTGCTGCGTCCTTATATGGTCTGGGCTTTGGTGCTGTACAGCCGACACTGCAGGCATGGGCGGTTGAAAAGGCAGCTGAAAATCGTAAAGGAATGGCAAATGCTACGTTTTTTTCTTCATTTGACTTAGGTGTAGGTACTGGAGCGATTATTTTCGGACAAATTGCTTTTATTTTTAATTATTCAGTGATTTATTTAACCGCAGCAATTTCCGTATTTTTGTCTATAATTCTATATACCTATTATTATATAAAGGGTCGTAAACATCAGTTGCACCAGCATATGCAAAATTAAGCATACAACTCTTTCATTAAAACATAATCAGAGTCATAGTTACTTCTGATTGTGTTTTAATGAAATAATTTCTCTCAATTAAAGGTTTTTCGTCATTATAAAATCGATTTGTTTTTCATCTCCCATATAAAATGCATGATCTCCTGTTTTTACAAACCCCTGTTTCTTATAAAAAGCAATCGCATGTTCGTTTTTCTCCCAGACACCCAGCCAGATCTTCCTTTTGTCACATTTCACAGCCATTTCTTCAGCTTTATTTAAAAGATCTTTGCCCAGTCCATGATTTTGAAATTTGCTCCTGATATAAATTCTTTCAATTTCGAGAGCTTCATCCCCCATTATTTCAGACTGGGCATCATCGATATTAACCTTCAGATAGCCGGCAATTTCATGATGTAAATAAATAAAAAAGAACTGTGAGGATTCATTGGACAATTCAGTCTCCAACTGTTTAGAATTAAATGCATTCTTCAGATAGGTTTTCATATTTTCAGGTGAATTCTGGTGCTTAAATGTCTCATTAAATGTTTCATAACTTATTTCCTGAAGTTTGTTTAAATCCTTCCTGGTACACTTACGGATGGTTATCGTCATATAGATAGGTCACCTCTGAATAATGATTTTTTATAAAACTCCTATATATTAATCTTTTCTCTATTTGCTTTTCACTTCCCTCCCTTTTATATTATAATAAATGTGAGATACTTTTCAGAATTTTCATTACTGTCAAAGGAGGTTTAGAATGTCAAAAGCTATGTGGTTCCCAAGTGAAACATTTAAAAGATCCACTCGCCTGTTTCAATGGATGAACTCACTTGGTTACGAGGATTATGACACGTTTCACCAACAGTCTGTCGAGGATATTGCCTGGTTTTGGGATCAGGCCACCAAGGCATTAAATGTGAAATGGGATCAACCGTATACAAAAACTCTCGATTTAACAAATGGAAAGATGTATCCGGAATGGTTTGTAAATGGTGAAATGAATGTTACATACAATTGTGTAGACAAATGGGCTGAAAATGCAACGACATCAAAAAAACAGGCACTGATATGGGAAGGTGACGATGGTCAGACAAAAACGTACACATTTGCCGAATTGGAAAAAGAAATTAACAAGGTTGCTAACGGACTTGAACAGTTGGGCGTTCAACGTAAAGATGTGGTCACACTTTACATGCCAATGCTTCCGGAAACAGTTATTGCAATGCTGGCTATATCCAAGATTGGTGCCATATTTTCCCCTGCTTTTTCAGGATATAAGGCAGAAGCTGTAGCGAAAAGGATGAATGCTGCAGAAGCAAAATGGCTGATTACTGTGGATGGTTTTTATCGCAGAGGATCTGAAATTCGTATGAAGGAAGAAGCGGATAAGGCTGTTAAGCAATCGTCCTCCATCGAAAAAGTTATTGTCGTTGAACGTACACAACGGGATATAAACTGGAATACCAATCAGGATGTAGCATGGAAGGAAATTCGACAAAATGTAAGCGATTACAGAAGGAGCAGGACTGCCGGAAACGACCCCTACATGATTATATACACCTCAGGAACGACAGGAAAGCCAAAAGGTGCCCTTCATACCCACCACGGATTTCCTGTAAAAGCCGCCTTTGATGCTGGAATATGTATGGATGTTCAACCCGAGGATACCTTGTTCTGGTATACAGATATGGGCTGGATGATGGGACCCTTTCTTGTTTATGGCGCATTGATGAATGGTGCCCGTATGATTCTTTTTGAAGGAACTCCTGATTATCCAAATCCAGATCGTATTTGGCAGCTGGTCGAGCGGCATCGTGTGACCCATTTAGGCATCTCCCCCACCCTCATACGTTCATTAATGGGGCAAGGCGAGGAATGGATTGAACCAAAAGATTTATCAACTTTAAAGATGATTGGTTCTACAGGTGAACCATGGAATCGGGAGCCATGGATGTGGCTTTATGAAAAGGTGTGTCGCAGGAAGATTCCTATTTTTAACTATTCAGGTGGAACGGAAATCTCAGGTGGGATTTTTGGTAATGTCCTAGTGAAGCCGATTGCTCCTATTTCCTTTAATGCTGCATTACCTGGTATGGATGTGGATGTATTTGATCAAAATGGTCAGTCTGTATCCAATGAAGTTGGCGAATTAGTGATCAAACAGCCATGGGTGGGAATGACAAATGGATTTTATAAAGAGAATGACCGCTATGAAAATACGTACTGGAGCCGCTTCAAGGATACATGGGTACATGGAGATTGGGTCATAAAAGATGATGAAGGTTATTTCACCATTACCGGGCGTTCTGATGATACATTGAATGTGGCAGGAAAGCGTCTGGGACCTGCTGAAATTGAGTCCGTACTTGTGGAACATGAGGACGTTCTGGAAGCCGGAGTCATCGGTGTTCCCCATGACGTTAAAGGAGAAACTCCGGTCGCTTTCGTCGTGTGCAATAACGATAATGTAAATAAAACATTACTTAAAGAAGAGCTTACAACATTAGCTATCGCCAAGTTGGGTAAAGCAATAGCCCCAAGCAGACTCTTTTTTGTTCAGGATTTACCAAAAACCAGAAATGCTAAGGTTATGCGACGTGCGATAAAGTCCGCATTTTTACAAAAGGAAAGTGGGGATCTATCCGCTCTGGAAAATCCGAAATGTCTTGAAGAAATTAGAGATGTATCAGATATGAAATTGAAGTAGAAAACGCTTTGGATGCTCATTACAATTATAATTCGCAAGTCAAAAGAGGCTGGGACAAAAGTGTTTTCGCTAAAGGTAAATCCGAAATATAATAGGTGAGGAACCACTACTCCAGAAAATACTTCGCTAAAGAATCCTATTATTCGGTTTATTACCAATCGAATTCGTTATGTCCCATCCTCTTTTGCGTAAATTATTTATATAGAGTAATACATGATGCTCACTTATTTACAAAACTCCGGCCTTTTTTTGAAAAAATTCATATCTCTCTGCAATATCTTAATTTAATACGTTGGATTTTCATATTGAAATTTGAAACCTTTGCCTTCATAAAATGGAATTCCTTTCATATTTTCCTTTTTGAACAGAGACCCATTGTTCTTTGGCACCCTATTTTTCTTTCTGTTGTTTCGTGACGGCATCCAATAATTTAGTGCCAATCCCTTCATTTCTTCTTGCAGGGTCAATGTATATAACGAATAACTCTCCAATTTCTGAATCTATCATTCCTCCACCTGCTGCACCAATTATTTTTCCGTTCTCAACGGCTACAAAATATCCGCCCCAATCACGATTAAATTCTGTTACTTCTCTTAATATTCTTTTGTGATTATAAAAATCTTTTATCACTCTTTCAATCCACTCTTTTGAGTGACTTTCCCCATATGTCGCCCAATACCCTCTAATACATACGTTTGAAATTCCTTTGACATGGCTTTCATTCGCCTTCATAATATTTATCATATTTTCTCCCTATATTCATCACTGCTTTTTTGAATTGTCTTTAAATCTTCTGGATATATATGAATCATATTATCTATTTCTGATAAAGACTTCCAGGCGGCTTCTATAATGGTTTTATCAGGGTCATTTATCCCCTCACTTTCTCCTATTTTCTCTACTTTAAAATAATAGGTCTTTACGTTTATCCCCTTTATTACAGTCTCCTTAACAAACAAATTTTTAATAATTCTAACGTCATATCCTGTTTCTTCTTTCACTTCTCTAATGCAGCATTCTTCAGGTGTCTCTCCTTTTTCAATTTCGCCAGAGGGACACTCCAGCCCTCAGAGTCATTACTTCTAACCATAAGAACTTCAGTATTTTCATTGAAACAAATCGCTGCAGAACCTAACCATTCTTTCATCACCCTCCCTCTCCATTTACTTGTGATACGTGAGTTTCGTATGTCTTCTATTAATCTCCTCTCTCTATTTAATACCCAACATAGTTTGAATTCATCGCTTTTCATATACACTCATCATCTCATCTACTTCAAGCGAAACAATACGATTATCTTCTGTCCTGACAGAAAAATAGGAAAGTGCCTCATGAGATCCGCTTAAAATATAGTCCTCCACCTGCTTCCAGTCGTTTTCACTTTCTGTAGTTCGCTGCACCCAGGTTTTAAATGGATAGGTTTTTTTATGTACATCTCTTTTTAGCTCCTTTAATTGATATTTTGAGCTTAACTGGTTCCATTCAGAAGGCGAAAGACAGTTAGCATGACTTCCATCACGCAATTTTTCGAAGCGATTCATAAAATCAGCTAACGCCTCTTCTTCTGGAACAACATTATCAATCAGGAGAAACTTTCCCTCTGGCTTAAGAACTCTGGACGTTTCCTTTATGAAAAACTCCGGCTTTGGAAAATGGTGGGCTGCGATTCTGCAAGTAACAGCATCGAAGGTTTCATCTAAAAATGGAAGATTTTCTGCATCTGCAAGAATAAAAAAGATATTCTCATAGTTTCTGAGGTGGGATGCTGTATTCTGAAGCATTGTTTTCGTGAGGTCACTGGCAAATACCTGGCTAACCACAGGTCCAAGAGTTTTGGCTACATGCCCTCCACCTGTGGCAATATCAAGAACCTTCCAGTTTGATTCAGGATGTAACCATTTTTTTATGTGTTGTAAATCATTCCCCTTTGCATGAGAATGACTCGTTACGTAGGAGTCAGCATTCTTTGAAAACTGCTCTATAACTTTAGCTTTTTGATCGTTATTCATAGATCTCCCTCCTCCATCAAGTTATTTTTATTTTACCATACAGAAAAAGGGTGCTGTTTGTCTGATCAGCACCCTCAACGTTAATTATCTATTGTTATACTGGATATACTCCGTGTTTTCGCTCACTAAACGTTATATCTTTTGTTTCGTATGAGGAAAACCTGGTCATTAACTCTTGACGCAGCTGATCAGGCTGTACAATATCGTCAATGACCATTTCTGAAGCGAGTCGGTAAATATCGATATTCTCCTTATACTCCTTTTGCTTTTCCTGGATAAATGATCGTCGCTCTTCTTCCGGTAATTCAGCAATCTTATTTGCATAAACGGCATTCACCGCTGCCTCAGGCCCCATGACAGCAATTTGAGCTGTAGGTAAAGCTAAACAGCAATCCGGTTCAAAGGCGGGACCTGCCATGGCATACAGGCCTGCACCGTACGCTTTGCGAACTATGACAGATACTTTTGGAACAGTGGCCTCACTCATGGCTGCAATCATCTTTGCCCCATGACGAATAATACCTGCCTGCTCAACTTTTGTACCAATCATAAATCCCGGAATATCAGCAAGAAAGAGCAGCGGAATATGAAAGGCATCACAAAGCGTAATGAACTTCGCAGCTTTATCGGCTGAATCATGAAATAATACGCCACCTTTCATGCGTGGCTGATTGGCAATAATACCGACTGACCGGCCATCTATTCGGGCTAGACCTGTAATGATTTCCCTGGCAAAATTCCGCTTAATTTCACAAAAACTTTCTTCGTCGATAAGTCTGTGAATAAGCTCATACATATCAAATGGTGCATTCTGGTTCTCTGGCAGGATGTCCGAAATCGTCTTTTCAAAAGCCTTTGGAGACTCGTGTTGTACTTTTGGTGGTCTTTCTTTGTAGTTAGCAGGAAAGTATGATAAATATTTTCTGGCAAAGGATATTGCCTCTTCTTCCGTTTTTGCCAGCACATCACCAACTCCTGATACGGAACAATGCATCTGCGCCCCGCCCATTTCTTCTAACGAAACCTTTTCTCCAATAACTTTTTCTGCCATACGAGGCGAACCAAGGTACATAGATGCATTGCCGTCCACCATAACTACAATATCGCAAAAGGCAGGAATATATGCACCACCAGCAGCTGAAGGTCCAAATAACAGACAAATTTGCGGAACACGTCCTGATAATTTCACCTGATTATAAAAGATTCGTCCGGCGCCACGTCTTCCTGGAAACATTTCGACCTGATCGGTAATACGAGCTCCCGCAGAGTCTACCAGGTACAGCATGGGAACATTCAGCTTTTCTGCGGTCTCTTGGATACGAATGATTTTTTCGACTGTACGAGCTCCCCAGGACCCGGCTTTTACCGTTGAATCATTTGCCATTACACATACGGTTTGACCATTGATTTGACCCATTCCGGTTACGACCCCATCAGCCGGAAAATTCCCATCCATACAGTTGGCAAAAAAAGCATCCTCTATATTTAAATTGTCATCAAATAATTCCTTTAATCGATCACGAACAAATAATTTATTCTTTTCCTGATTTTTTCTATGATATTTCTCGCCGCCTCCTTGTCTAATCCGTTCAACAGCTTCAGAAAGTTGTTCGTCCATTCCCATGTTTCCACCCCTTTAGTTTCCTGAAAAATTCGGTTTACGTTTCTCCTTAAAAGCCTGTATTCCTTCCAAACGATCGTTGGTTGGAATGGTTCGTTTATAGCATGCCTCTTCAATATCTAAGCCTGTCTCAATATTGGTATTGAGGCCTGACTGAATCGCTTCTTTAGCCTGTCTCACCCCGATCGGGCCATTGCCGGCAATGATAGATGCCTCGGATAATACTTGTTCCACAAGCTTTCCCCGCTCTACAAGCACCTCTATCATTCCCAGTTGATAAGCCTCCTGACTGGAGACTCGACGGGCAGAATAAATAAGGTACTTCGCCCGGCCTGGCCCGATTAATCGGGGCAGTCTTTGGGTTCCCCCGGCACCAGGAATGATGCCGAGAGAGGTTTCCGTCAGCCCTAAAGACGCTTCTGTACTGGCCATGCGTATATCGCATGCAAGCGCAAGCTCCAGTCCTCCACCAAATGCAGCCCCATTAATGGCTGCAATAACAGGCATCGGCAAAGCCTCCACTCGATTTACGGTTTCTTTAATCGTTTTTACAGTCTGAACCACTTCATTCTTTGACATGCTGGCCCGCTCTTTTAAGTCTGCACCTGCACAAAATGCCTTCTCACCGCTTCCTTTAATAATTAAAACACGTAAATCGTCCCTGGCCTCAATTAAATCCATACAGTCATTTAAATCCTGCAGTAATTCAGTCGAAAAGGCATTTGCAGCCTTTGGACGATTAAGCGTAATCAGTCCGATATAATCTTCAACGACATCAAATAAAACAGTATTCACCGTTACCTCCCCTTTAGCAGACTCTTCTCCGGTCCATTTTTACCGGATTTTTTTTTACCGGATTTTCCGTTTGGACTCCCCCGTGTGTAAAAAATAAGTGCTATTGCAGTTACTCCAAAATAACCAGGCGGTCTCCTTCATTCACGAAGTCACCCTCCTTTACTTTTACTTCCTTTACAACACCATCTGATTCTGCTGAGACGGGGATTTCCATTTTCATAGATTCCAGAATGACAACATCCTCCCCATTTGTTATTTCCTGTCCTGCTTCGACCACGATTTTCCACACGTTACCTGCCATTGTAGATTTTACTTCCTTCATTATGATTCCTCCTTATTATTATTTAGATTCAGCATCCTATTTGTCTTGCAATGACTAATCTCTGAATCTCTGATGTCCCTTCACCGATTTCAAGCAGCTTCGCATCACGTAGATATCGCTCAACTTCATATTCACGCATATATCCATAACCCCCATGAATTTGAATCGCCTGATTTGCTGCTCTGAAAGCTGCTTCGGTTGCGTAAAGCTTTGCGTAGGCAGCTTCTTTCGTGAAAGGTTTGTTCTGATCTTTCAACCAGGCTGCCTTATGAACCATATTTCTTGCTAATTCTATCTCCATCGCCATATCAGCTAATTTAAACTGAATTGCCTGAAATCTGGATATGGATTTTCCGAACTGCTTTCGTTCCTTTGCATACGCTAAGGCCTTTTCATAAGCAGCCTGAGCAATTCCTACACCGAGAGCACCGATGGATATTCGTCCGCCATCCAACGTATATAAAAATTGCTTAAATCCTTTTGTCGGATCTCCCAGTAAGTTTTCCCTGGGCACTCGAACGTCTTCAATCACAATCTCTGCGGTATCTGATCCCCGGACCCCCATTTTTTCATAGGGATTTCTGATGGTTAGCCCATCAGCATCAGTTGGTACAATCAGTGCGGATACTTTTTTATCCTCAGACTGATCGTTCTCGTTTGTTACAGCGGTTACGATTAGTGTTTTAGCGAAACTCGCATTCGTTATGAAGCATTTTTCCCCATTGATAATGTATTCATCGCCGGATATGCTTGCTGACGTTTGTGTTCCACCTGCATCGGAACCTGCGTTAGGCTCTGTTAGGCCAAATGAACCCAGAGCCTTTCCTGTAGCCAGGGGAATAAGATATTTTTCCTTCTGCTCCTCTGTTCCAAAATAATAAATCGGTGAAGCACCCAAAGAAACAGCTGCAGCATAACTTAAGCCTGTGCTTCCGCATACACGACCAATTTCCTCCACTGCGAGGGCATACATCACGGTATCCCCGCCAGTACCCCCATATTTCTCAGGAAAGGGAATCCCTAATAATCCTAATTCACCCATATCCCTAAAAATGTCACGAGGAAATTCCGCTTTCCTGTCTATATCAATGGTTCTTGGCCGTATAACATCTTCAGCGAAATTCCTCACCATTCTTTTGGTCATTTCCTGTTCCTTTGTCAATTCAAAGTTCATCAAACTCCCCCTTAAAAACTTATCGTTTAAGACCGACCAGTTGGTCTGTAAATACCACAAATGTAAGCGCTTTTATTTTTGCCCATAATTTTAAAGTAATAAGGGTTTAAGTTGCGGATTTTCTTTTGCAGATGGTGTTAAAATGCCCTGTAAAATAATATCCGAAAATGTATGGGCAATTTCTTCAATCGTTTTCTCTCCATCTTTCTGATACCATTTATACGTCCAGTTTACCATTCCCAGAATCGACATTCCGGTTATTTCGGCAGGAAGAGATGCACGAAATTCCCCTGAGCTTTGTCCCTGTTGGATAACCTGGAAGATCATTTGTTTAAATTGATCCCGTTTTCTCTTGATAAGCTGATCAAAGTGAGGTTTAAGATAATTGCTTTCCTGGTAGAAGACTGAAATGTGGGGTTTATATAAATCAAAGACTTTTACAAATGACTGGATGATTGCATGAAGCTGCAGAGCAGGTTTTTCATAAGTAGAAATAGCTTCGTCTGCTTTTGCTAAAACGTATGTGATAAATGTATCATGAATCATAAATAAGAGCTCATCTTTAGATTGAAAATGGTGGTAAAACCCTCCTTTTGACGTCCTAGAATGCTGGACAATATCATTGACCGTAACACCATGAAACCCATACTGTTCAAATAAGTATAAAGAAGATTCAACGATACGCTCCTTTAATTCAGCCATACATCAACTCCCATCCTTTCATATAAAGTGATTATATCACAATATTCAGAAACCTTTCAACAAAAAGAAAAAGGGAAGCACTCGAAAGTCACCTCCGCTTTTCTATGTCCTGCTACGGGCTCCCGAATCGCCTTCGCTTTTCTTTAAAGAATGTTATATCCGGAGTCAACGTAAATAATTTCTCCGGTTACACCACGGGATAAGTGACTTAGCATAACCAATGCCATATCCCCTACTTCTTCCTTAGTCACGTTCTTTCGTAATGGTGCTCTTTCTTCAACTTCACTAAGAATTTCATTGAAGGAGGAAATTCCTTTTGCGGCCAGGGTACGAACAGGTCCAGCCGACAGGGCATTTACACGAATTTGATCTTCCCCTAAATCCTCTGCCAAATACTTCACAGAAGATTCCAATGCTGATTTTGCAATACCCATAACCTTATATTCAGGAATCACTCTTTGTGCTCCCAGGAAGGTCATTCCAATGATTGAGCCTCCTTCAGTCATATAAGGTTTTGCCTCTCTGGCAACAGCAATAATGGAATATGCACTGGTATCATGTGCATAGGCAAATCCATCACGGGAGGTTTCAACAAAATCTCCCTTTAAATCCTCTCCATGAGCAAATGCAATCGAATGAACAATTCCATGTATTGTTCCAACCTTATCGCCTATTTCTTTGAACGTTCCTTTAATACTTTCATCATCATTCACATCACACTGTACAACAAGCTCAGCATCGTATTCATGCTTCTCCAATAGTTTCTCCAATTTCTTTTTGGAGCGCTCCTGTCGATATGTAAAAATTACGTTTGCACCTGCCCCATAAAGGGATTGAGCCACACCCCAAGCCAGACTTCTCTCATTCGCAACACCCATTACAACGATGTTTTTATCCTTTAATTTTAATAAATCCACTTCAAAATCCTCCTAAGATACGTTGTTATCTATTATTAATACCTGGTTCTAATATACATGATTTGAACCAGGTATTCAATAAATGAGTTAAAGTGAACCCTATTCCGGGAAGGATATTTTGACGTACTAGTTCGAAAAAAATAGGATCTGCTTATATAAACAGACCCTATTTTAATCTTAGATTTATTCTTCTTTTAATTCTTCAAATGGTTTTATATAAGAAGGTTTTTTCCAAGTACTTATGACATTCCCTGTTAAGTCAGTATCAACAACAAATGAACCATTACTGTACCGGTCGTGTTTCTTCAATTCCAAGGGATACAACTCATGAATTTGGTCATCTTCAGTTTGAAATATAACAAACTCTTCTTCCTGGATTAAATGTAACCCAACAGCACGGTGCGGCTTAGATTTCAGCTCTTTAAGCATAACCAGTCCTCTTTTAGCCCGTGAGGATTGTTCGAAGTCAGACAGGGCCATACGTTTACATGCTCCCCTTTGTGTTATCAGTACGATAGAAGGAGCTGTTAATTCATCAAAGACTTCACCACTGATAACAAATTCATCCTTTTTCAACTGAATGGCCTTCACACCAGCAGCACGCTGACCCACGGGTTTCACTTCTGATTCATGGTACCATAAGCCGAAGCCTTTATTGGATGTAATAAATAAATCCTGATTGCCATCTGTCTGATGAACACTGACGACTTCATCATCGTTTTTTAGATTTATAGCTACCAATGGTTTCGAGCGTCTCTGCGCATCATACTGTTTTAGCTCCGTCTTTTTCACCATTCCGTTTCGCGTAAAGAACAGCAGGTATTGATCATCTGAAAACTCTCTGACAGGAAGAACGTTAATGATTTTTTCATCCGGTTCTATAGTAACTAAGTTAGCCACATGCTGACCTAAATCCTTCCACCTGATATCCGGAAGCTCGTGGACATGAATGTATAAGTAATTCCCTTTGTTTGTAAATAGAAGAATTTTATCCGTTGTATTTAACTCCTGTAAGGTTAAGAGATGGTCTCCTTCTTTTACCGGTAAATCACTTTCATTCGATGCAGAATAGGATCTGAGACTGGTCCGCTTCACGTAACCATCCTTCGTAACGGATACAAGTACATCCTCACTTGCTACCATAACTTCCAGATTAATCTTTAATTCTTCTACCTGCTCTTCAATTTTCGTTAAACGATCGGTTTTATACTGCTTTTGAAGCTGTTTTAGATCGTTTTTAATTTCTTTCAGCAATTTAGTTTCACTATTAAGAATAGATTCTAATTCTTCAATTTGCTTCTTCAGTTCCTCCGCCTCTTCCTGCAACGCTGTCACATCTGTATTGGTTAATCGATAAAGCTGTAATGTGACAATCGCTTCTGACTGCTTCTCAGTAAAATCAAAAAGTTCTATCAGACGATTTTTGGCATCCTGTTTATCCTTCGAAGCGCGAATGGCTGCAATCACATCATCTAAAATGGAAATAGCTTTAATCAAGCCTTCCACAATATGGGCACGATCCTTTGCCTTCCTTAAATCAAAACGGGATTGACGAATCATGACATCCCGCTGGTGCTGAATGTAGGAATCTAATATCGCTGACAGGCTCATTAATTGTGGAGTCTTATTATGGATGGCTACCATATTAAAGTTATATGTAATTTGTAAATCGGTATTTTTATAAAAATAATTTAAAATACCTTCACTATCCGCATCTTTTTTTAATTCAATCACAATTTGCAGTCCGGTCCGATCCGTTTCATCACGGACCTCTGCTATTCCCTCCACTTTCCGGTCAAGCCGGAATTCATCAAACTTCTTAACCAGATTAGCTTTGTTAACCTCATAAGGAAGCTCATTAATGACGATTTGCTCCCGGCCGCTGCGGAGCTCTTCGATTTCTGCTTTACCCCGAACAACCACTTTTCCTTTTCCGGTTTTATAGGCTTTTTTAATTCCTTCAATTCCCTGAATAATACCTCCTGTAGGGAAGTCCGGTCCTTTTAAAACCTTCATTAGTTGCTCAACATCAGCATCTGGCTTATCAATCCTCATGATAACAGCATCAATGACCTCTTTCAGGTTATGAGGAGGAATATCTGTAGCATAGCCTGCCGAAATCCCTGTTGAACCATTGACTAATAAGTTAGGAAATTTCGCTGGTAAAACAACCGGTTCATAGTCGGTATCATCAAAATTAGGGATAAAATCAACCGTTTCCTTTTCAATATCACGTAACAATTGTGAAGTGATACTGGCTAAACGCGCCTCCGTATAACGCATGGCTGCTGGTGGGTCTCCATCGATACTCCCGTTGTTTCCATGCATCTCAACTAAAACATTTCGCACCTTCCACGTCTGACTCATACGTACCAGTGCTTCATATACAGATGAATCTCCATGTGGATGGTAGTTTCCGATTACCGTTCCCACGGTTTTAGCGGACTTTCGGAATGGCTTGTCATGGGTATTTTTCTCCTGATGCATAGCGTATAAAATACGACGCTGTACGGGCTTTAATCCGTCCCTGGCATCTGGCAAGGCCCGTTCCTGAATAATATATTTACTGTATCGTCCAAACCTGTCCCCAATGACTTCTTCAAAGGGGAGGTCTAAAAATTGTGCTTGATCAGCCAATGACTTGTCCTCCTTTTCCTATTTTATTACGTATGAAGTTTATCGTTTTCCAGAATGTTTTCATCATCATCAAGACTGAAGGCTACATTCGATTCAATCCAGTTTCTCCGGGGTTCTACTTTATCGCCCATCAATGTGGTAATTCTCCGTTCCGCCCGCGCTAAGTCCTCAATAGTAACACGAATGAGGGTACGTGTGTCCGGATTCATCGTTGTTTCCCAGAGCTGGTCTGCGTTCATCTCACCTAAACCTTTATAGCGTTGAATCGTGTACCCATTCTTAAATTTACTCAGGATATCCTTTAGAGCATCTTCTTCCCAAGCGTACTCGGTTTTCTCCTTTTTCCCTTTTCCTTTTGAAACCTTATACAGAGGAGGCAATGCAATATAAACTTTTCCAGCTTCAATTAAAGGTCTCATATAGCGATAGAAAAAGGTTAGCAGGAGTACCTGAATATGCGCTCCATCTGTATCCGCATCCGTCATAATAATAATCTTATCATATTGAATATCCTCAATATTAAAATCTGCGCCCACATCCGCACCTATCGTATGAATAATGGTGGAGATTTCTTCGTTTTTGAAGATATCGGATATTTTCGCTTTCTCCGTGTTAATAACCTTACCCCTAAGAGGAAGAACGGCCTGAAAGCGTCTGTCCCTGCCTTGTTTGGCTGATCCTCCGGCAGAGTCCCCCTCTACTAAATATAATTCATTTTTTTTAGCATTTTTCGATTGAGCAGGGGTAAGCTTTCCACTTAGTAGTGCATCCCGTTTTTTGCGTTTTTTCCCAGTGCGGGCATCCTCTCTGGCCTTCCTGGCTGCTTCCCGGGCCTCTCTTGCCTTTATTGCCTTTTTAATCAGCTGTGTAGCTGTTTCGGGATTCTCTTCAAGGAAGTAAGAAAGCTTTTCCGATATCACATTATCAACAGCAGAACGAGCCTCTGAAGTCCCGAGTTTACTCTTGGTCTGACCTTCAAATTGCAGTATCTCCTCGGGAATACGTACAGATATAATCGCCGTAAATCCTTCCCGAATGTCACTTCCATCTAAATTTTTATCCTTCTCTTTTAGCAAGCCATTCTTTCGCGCATGATCATTGATACTCCGGGTTAAGGCTGAACGGGTTCCTGATTCGTGTGTACCTCCATCCTGTGTGCGGACATTATTGACAAATGACAGCATACTTTCCGCATAACCGTCATTAAATTGAAATGCAAAATCAACCTCAATTCCATGGCTTTCACCTTCGAAAGCAACAACAGGATGTAATGTATCCTTCTCTTCATTTAAATAATCAACAAAGGATTTTAACCCTTCCGGATATTGATAAGTTTCAGATAATTCCTGAATTTCATCTGTTAATTCGATTTTCAGACCCTTTAATAAAAAGGCTGCTTCTCTTAGCCTTTCCGCCAATATTTCAAATTGAAATGCGGTAGTGGAGAAAATATTCGAATCTGGTTTAAAGCGAATTTCCGTTCCTGTTTTTCTGGTTCCGCCATGCTGCTCCAGACCGGTAACCGGCTTTCCGCCATCTTCAAACCTTTGCTTATATACCATTTTGTCGCGGTAGATCGTGACTTCTAGCCATTCGGACAGGGCATTTACTACAGATGCGCCTACACCATGCAAACCTCCGCTCGTCTTATAACCACCTTGTCCAAACTTACCGCCGGCATGCAATACCGTTAATATAACTTCAGGAGTAGGCTTTCCCATCTTATGCATACCTGTGGGCATCCCACGTCCATGATCCCGGACGGAAATGCTTCCATCTTTATGTATTTTAACATTAATTTCATTACCGAATCCTGATAATGCTTCATCTACCGCATTATCCACAATTTCAAAAACAAGGTGATGCAATCCACGATGATCGGTACTTCCAATGTACATTCCAGGTCGTTTTCGTACAGCTTCTAAGCCTTCCAACACCTGAATAGAGTCATCATTATACGAATTTTGACTACTCAATTGCCTGTTCCCCTTTCAATCCCAAACAAATTCGATTCTATTTGGATGCATTTTAAACTTCATCATATTACTATTATAGAACGAATGTTCCAAACATCAACATAATGTGACATGTATTCTTTATTTTAAGCTTTTTTTCAGGTTTCGCAAATAACCTTTTTCAACAAAAAAGAAAAAATCCCTGCTATAACAGGGACTTTTTCCTTAAGCAAACGTTTGTTTATTTACCAATTGTAACAGCATGGGCTACTTTGATACAAGTATCCATAATGACCGTAAAATCATGTTGCTTTAAGTATTGATAGGCTTCTTCATTCTCAACACCCTGCTGAGCCCAGAAAATACTGGCGTCTGTCTGGACGGCTTCTTCCGCAATCTCAGGTAAAAATTCAGATCGCCGGAATACATTGATAATATCAAAAGGAATATCAATATCTTTTAAAGCAGGGTATGCTTTCTCGCCGAGTACTTCGTTCACCTTTGGGTTTACCGGGATAATCCGATATCCATTTTCCTGCATAATTTTTGAAATTTGATAGCTTGTACGTTCAGGGTTATCGGACAACCCCACAACAGCGATGGTTTTCGCCTCTTCCAGAATTTCCTTGATTTTATCCTGTTCAGGATTTTGTATCGTCATAAATCCTTACCCCCTTTCCTTTTATCTTAAAGGAAAATTTTATATAATGAAAGTGGTTTCAATATCAAAAGCTATCGCTTAAGGATCTGTGCTTTTCTGGAAAGAATAGAATTTCAAAAAAATATTCGGATTTGGTTGTTTTCATGGTAGAATGGTGATTGATAGTAGTATCAGGTAAGAAAGCGATTACGCTTTATATCACAATGATGCACTTATTCCATGAAAAGGGAGTAAATGAATGATGATATATGTTATTTTTGCGATCACAGCTTATATGCTGGGCTCCATTCCTTCTGCATTGTTAGTAGGAAAAGTAGGTTATAACCTGGATATAAGAGAATATGGAAGTGGTAATTTAGGAGCAACAAACACCTTTAGAATCCTCGGGATAAAAGCCGGGTTAATTGTCACAGTGGCAGATATATTGAAAGGTACTCTGGCAGCAGCGCTTCCTGTATTATTCGGGACAACAGCTGACCCATTAATTATTGGTCTATTTGCTGTTTTAGGTCATACATATCCGCTGTTTGCAAAATTTAAAGGGGGAAAGGCAGTAGCCACATCAGGTGGAGTAATACTCGCCGTAAGTCCTTTACTCTTTGCCATTATGGTGCTTTCATTTTTACTTATTCTAAAAATCACGAAGTACGTTTCCTTATCCTCTATGGTAACAGGTATTGTCGCCGTAATCAGCTCAGCTATTCTCCAGCATGTCGGATTAATTATCATTACTTCGGTTCTTACACTGTTTGTAATTTATCGGCACCGTACAAATATTAAACGGATTCTCAACAAAACGGAACCAAAAATAACCTGGATGTAGATTTATACAACACCTGTTCCGCAAGGTGTTGTATTTTCTTTTGTCCCAGGGAATGATAAATAAACGATTTATAGTTAGGAAATCAGGAGAGACCACGTCCGGCTTCAATCTCCTGTAAACTAAGTACAGAAAGAAATGAAAGGGTGTGGACAGCATGAATAAGTGGTCATGGATGCTTACCTGTTTTTTTGGTGTAATTATTCTAATCCTAATGGTCTTTTTACTAACAACTGAAGAAAACAACCATGCAGAAAACGAGTATACGTTCCAGCAGCATGATAAGGTTCGGCAGCAAAAGATGGATCATAGAGAGTATCAGACAGAGATTACGCTTGGGGCGGTAGGTGATATTCTCGTTCATAATACAGTCTATCAGGATGCCCGTACCCCAAATGGATTTGACTTCAGGCCTATGTTTGAATTAGTCAGAAATTCAATGCAGACGCCTGAAATAACGTTTGCTAACCAGGAAACCATCATTGGTGGCAAGGAGCTAGGATTATCCTCTTATCCTCAGTTCAATTCTCCTTATGCAGTAGGGGATGCTCTGAAAGACTCAGGTGTGGATGTCGTATCTATGGCCAATAACCATACTCTTGATGTGGGTGAAGAAGGGATAATGAATGCGACAAATCATTTTAATCAATTAAATATCTCCTATGTTGGAGCAAACCGCAGTCTTGAAGATCAAAAACGCGACCGAATTCTAAAAGCTAATGGAATTTCCATCGGTTTTCTGGCTTATACTTATGGAACCAATGGACTTCAGAGGCCTTCAGACAAGCCTTATCTTGTTCAATATATAGATGATAATACTCTCATCAAGGATATAAAGAAATTAAAACAAAAAGCTGATTTCGTCGTTGTCAGTTTACATTTTGGTCAGCAGTATGTACGGCTGGCTAATGAAGCACAAAAATTACTCGTAAAAGAGGCAAGTCAGGCTGGTGCAGATATTATACTTGGACACCATCCACATGTACTTCAGCCTGTTGACTGGATTAAGAAAGAAAATGGAGAGAGATCGTTTGTCATTTACTCTTTGGGAAATTTTCTATCCGGACAGTCTGAGCTTTATCAAAGAATTGGTGGGGTCTTACACATCGATTTAGAGAAATCCATCGATCAAAATAATGATACACAATACAGTCTATCAAATGCCAGGATCATGCCAACTTACATGTATCGGCCAAATTACAAAAACTATAAAATTGTACCTCTTCATCAAGCAGATCAGTATGGTCTGAAACAGGCAAAGGAATTATATCAGGAGATACAGGGACATATGAAAACTTATACCGATAAAATAAAAGTTGTTCCGGAACTTTAGAGCCTAAAAATTGAACAAAACAAGATTTATAATGTATACTTTTTTTAAGTGATTCTAATCTAATAAGTTTTCAAATTTTCACTTCAAAGTTATCAATACACAACCTTATTATGGATATACTATCAGAGGCTGAAAGGAGTCATAGATATGTCTAAAGTACAAAAACAGAAAAAGAAATTACCTTCCAAAGAAGAACGTCATGAGTTATTCGGATCGGTCCCTCCAGGTCCAAAAACAAAACCTACAGAAAAGGATCAGATGCCTGACCTTCAAAATACAAGCAGAGATTTTCTATTTGAACTGGATGCAGTTGGTATTCAGAATGTGAAGCATCCCATTGTGATTCACAGTAAAATGAAGCCATTTAATCAGACGACCATTGGTACATTTTCTTTTTCATCTAGTATACGGCAGGAAAGTAAAGGAACAAATATGAGTCGTTTTACTGAGCAGTTGAATCGCTATTACGAAAATGGGTTTACGCTTGATATTGAGATGATGAAGGAATTCACGAAAGAACTTGCCCAGCGTCTCAAACAACAGGATGCAACGATGGAGGTTACTTTCCCATGGTTTTTTGAGCGTAAAGGACCTGATTCTGAACTTGCAGGCATGAATCATGCCACCGCTTCTATACGTGTGGAATATCATGCTCAAACCAATTTTGATGTAAACGTATCATTGGAAGGAACCATTACCACTCTCTGCCCTTGTTCAAAAGAAATCAGTGAATACAGCGCTCATAACCAGAGGGGGAAGGTCACCATGGCTGCGACTTTATCCGATGACTTTAACGAACAGGAAATAGATTGGAAACTGGCTCTATTGGAAGCTGCGGAATCCAATGCAAGTGCTCGTATCCATCCTGTATTAAAGCGTCCGGATGAGAAAATGGTAACAGAGACCGCTTATGAGAATCCACGGTTTGTCGAGGATATTGTGCGATTGGTTGCTGCTGATTTATATGAAATGCCCTTTGTAAAAGTCTTCGATGTAAAATGTGTAAATGAAGAGTCCATACACCTTCATGATGCAGTGGCAAGTATTCATTATGATAAAACCAAGGAAATCGATTAGAAGGGTTCTTAATGAAGTATTTTTTTATCTCTATTCTTAATTTGTATCGCAAATATATTTCACCACTAAAACCGCCTTCCTGCCGTTTTCAGCCTACTTGTTCTGAATACGGATTGGAAGCCTATAAAAGGTTTGGGGCTATAAAAGGGACTTATTTAACGGTAAAACGAATTTTAAAATGCCATCCCTTTCATCCCGGAGGATTTGATCCTGTACCGGAAAAGCAGCGTCAGAATAACAAAAATAGCTCAGATTTATAAAAAACAAAGGCTATATGTGACAGAAGTTATCCTTGCCACATATAGCCTTTTTATAATTCAAAACGATTGATTTGTTCTAGTTGATTCTCAGCTTTTAAAATATCCTTTTGAAACTTCCCTATCAGATCAAAGTGCGGAAATTCTTCATCCTGGTGAATCCATTCCGGCTTCAATCCATATTTTTTCCCCCATGCCTTTAATTTCTCGAGGTCATTACATCCGGCTTTTGTAACGGTCCGACTGTCAGGAAAACGATCATCAAGCCAATAATGTGTAATAAAGGCTATTTTCCCATCCTTCACATCCTGCTTCCACTTGTTTACTTCAGCTCTTTTTACACCAAAAGCCATATGTTATCAATCACCCTTTGCTTCAAGATAGGCCTCGTGAAGTGCCGGGAATTTTTTCCGGGTCGAAACAGGCCTGAAGCTGTCTTTTTTCACACAGACATGTGAGGTTTTGCCCGTCACAGACACTTCATCATTTCCGTTACGTATTTCATAGGCATAAACCACTTTCAGACCGTCGTAAGAATCAATCCATGTTTTCACACGTGCTTGCTCTCCATATCGAACCGGGGTTTTAAATTGTACATCGGCATCCAGTACCGGAGAAACAATATCTTCTTTTTCCATCTCATGATATTGGAAGCCCAATTCCTCCAGAAAACGGGTCCGTCCTATCTCAAACCATACTAAGTAATTAGCATGGTATACGACTCCCATTTGATCGGTTTCCTGGTATCTTACCTGTATGTCTGTTTCTACTACTTTCACGTATCTTTCCCCCTAATTATGAACTCAACTAAAAATTATTTTAACATAATCAATTACTTTTAGCAGAGCTCACACATGAAAAACCTGCCTGTTAAAAGGCAGGTTTTCCTCATTCGGCTTAATGGTTCTGATCGCGGGCTTCATCTTTAATTTCATTTCGCATAGCTTCAATGGATTCTCTTCTACGTTCATTTTTTGCTTCGATATCGGCACGGTCATTTCCGGATGCATACTGTGCTGTTTCCTCGGCTTCTTCCATATTTTCAATTGTGTTTTGTACCATTTCCTGAAGTTTTTCAACGTTATCTGAACGATCATCTGGTTTAGGCTGATTGTGTCGATGATTCATGGCCATACTCCTCCCATATTAATTTCCTTTAGGCTGAATCCACTGTGCTTCTTTTCCTTTGGTCTGATATTTCCGGCCTTTGTTTCCATCAAAACTTTTACTGATATGCCCATGCTTATTCGGTTTATATTGTTCAGAGTTTTTTCTTGGATTTCCCATTCGTTTAACCCCTTTTTTGAAGAAGTCGTTCATGCTTATGTTTTGTTATAGCGGTTGAAGTATGTAAGTGAAAATGATGGAAAAATAAAATCGTTGGGTGCTGAAGCCAGTCTTGCACCCTCCTGATTCCTTATCGAAAATAGGCTATTTATTTCATATACCAAAAAAAGACAGCTAAGATTACTCTTCAGCTGTCTCCATAGTACCTGAGGCAAGTCTATCCTCAAGCTTTTGTTCAATTTTATCCATGAGTTCCGGATTTTGTCTGATTTGTTCACGTTCCAGTTCTAACATTTCAGTAAAACTTAGCTTTCGTCTTTTATTCATTGGAATATCTCTCCTTTATAAACAATATTTCCAATGAATAAAAGGATTATACGGAATTACTGTAAATTTGACATCTTTTCTTTTAGGACTTCAAAGGTAATGGAACCGGAATACTTTTCAATAACCTTCCCCTCTGTATTAATAAAGTAACTGGAGGGAAGATTAAATACCTGGTATTGATCCATCGTTACGGTTAGTTCCTGATCTAAAGGTACAGGAAAGGTCAGATGATATTTGTTTACGAAGTCCTGGACATTGTTTTCTGAAGTCTCATATCCTGTTGCATTTACCGCAATAATGTTCATTTTATCTCCGTATTTTTCATGAAATTTCTGCATTTCCGGCATTTCTTTTCTGCACGGCTTACACCATGTTGCCCAAAAGTTAAGCATAACTTTCTCACCATTAAGTTCGGATAATTTCACCTGCTCCCCCTCAAGGGTATGTAAGGTGAAGTCAGGGGCAGTTTCCCCTATTTCGACGGAAGTTTGATTCTCTGATTCGTATTCATCTGGAACAGCTACGGCAACCCCGTCAAATTCTTCCTCTTTATTTGCACGGCTATCATTTACCTGTTCCTGGGCAAAATTAAAAACCACAATGGTAAACATGGTTAAAATGATCGCTGGTCCAATCAAACGTTTGATGAGTTTCATATTTCTCCTTCTCCACTTATAGGTTAGAATTTATGTTCTAAATCATATTTTATCATGCTGGCCCGCTTTAACAAAGAAAAGCACCCCCGAAGAGGTGCTTTCATCACAACCAAAACATATTTTATTTGAGCTTGTTGCGCAGTACCATTTGAAGAATTCCGCCGTGACGGTAATAATCTACTTCCACATCACTATCAAAACGGGCAACAACTTCAAACTCTTTCTTATTGCCTTCTTCGTCTGTTGCTGTAACCTTAACCAGACCATGTGGCTTAACGCTTTCGTCAACTTCAACGTTGTAGGTTTCCTTACCGGTTAAACCAAGGGATTCAATGCTTTCTCCTTCTTTAAACTGGAGAGGCAGCACACCCATCATAACAAGGTTGGAGCGGTGGATACGCTCAAAGCTTTCAGCAATAACGGTTTTAATACCTAAAAGATTTGTACCTTTTGCAGCCCAGTCACGGGAACTTCCCATACCATAATCCTTACCGGCAATAACCATTAATCCTGTATTGTCCTCCTGGTATTTCATGGCAGCATCATAAATTGGCATAACTTCTTCTGTTGGCCAATAAGTCGTATATCCGCCTTCTGTCCCAGGGGCAATCTCATTTCGAATTCGGATGTTACCAAACGTTCCGCGCATCATCACTTCATGGTTTCCGCGACGGGAACCATAGGAGTTGAAGTTACGTGGAGAAACGCCTTTTTCAATTAAGTACTTACCAGCAGGCATATCTCTTGGAATAGCACCAGCCGGGGAAATATGGTCTGTAGTGACAGAATCTCCAAATTTACCCACTACACGTAAATCCTTCAAAGGTTTTACGGTTTCAGGATCTTTCGCCAGCCCTTCAAAGAATGGAGGGTTCTGGATATAAGTAGAGTTTTCATCCCACTCGTAAAGTGGCTCATCCGTAGTATCAATCTGGTTCCATTTTTCATTGGAATTGAACACTTCCTCATATTCTTTACGGAAGATGTCCGGTGTAACAACCTTTGATATTTCCTCTTTTACTGCTTCACTTGATGGCCAGATGTCTTTAAAGTAAACATCATTTCCATCCTTATCTTTGCCAAGTGGTTCGTTTTTCAGATCAATGTCCACAGTACCAGCAAGTGCATAAGCAACAACCAATGGTGGTGAAGCAAGGTAGTTTGCTTTTACTAGTGGATGAATACGACCCTCAAAGTTCCGGTTACCGGAAAGGACGGATGAAGCTGTTAAATCACTCTCTGCAATAGCTTCTTCAATTTCAGGAAGAAGTGGTCCGGAGTTACCGATACATGTTGTACAACCGTAACCAACCAGGTTAAAACCAAGTTTATCCAGGTATTCCATAAGACCTGCATCTTCTAAGTAACGCGTAACAACCTTAGAACCTGGTGCCAGTGATGTTTTTACATATGAAGGTACCTCAAGTCCTTTTTCAACGGCATTTTTAGCAAGTAAGCCTGCTCCTAACATGACATGCGGGTTTGATGTATTTGTACAGGACGTAATAGCTGCAATAGCAAGAGCTCCTGTTTTCATAACCGTTTCTTCGCCATTGGAGAACTTAACTACAGCCTCTTTATCCTTCTCATTTTCATCTAAACCAAAACCATGGTTGCCGGCTGGATCTGTTAACGCCTTATTGAAAGATTCCTTCATTTGGGACAGTGGAATACGATCCTGCGGGCGTTTTGGACCGGACAGGTTTGGTTCAAGCTCATAAAGATCAATCTCAACAAGATCAGTAAATTCAGGATCTTCCTGGTCCGGTGTATAAAATAGCTCATTTTGTTTACAATAAGTTTCAACAAGTTTAATTTGCTCTTCACTGCGTCCAGTCAGACGAAGATACTCAAGAGATTCGTTGTCGACCGGGAAGAAACCACAAGTTGCACCATATTCAGGCGCCATATTAGAAATGGTAGCCCTATCGGCAAGTGGCATTTCGCTTAAACCTGGGCCAAAGAATTCAACAAATTTTCCAACGACATTTTTCTCACGAAGAGCCTGTGTTACTTTTAAGGCCAAGTCGGTTGCTGTTGTCCCTTCAGGAAATTTACCGGTAAGCTTAACACCGATTACCTCAGGTGCTGGAACATAGGAAGGCTGACCAAGCATACCTGCTTCAGCTTCGATTCCACCAACACCCCAGCCCAGAATACCCAGACCGTTAATCATCGTGGTATGAGAGTCTGTACCAACTAGGGTATCAGGGAAAGCTTCCACTTCACCATCTTCGGTTTCAGCTGAATGAACAACGTTAGCAAGGTATTCCAGGTTTACCTGGTGAACAATACCCGTTGCAGGTGGAACAGCGCGGTAGTTATCAAATGCTTTCTGAGCCCAGTGAAGGAACTCATAGCGCTCTTTATTACGGTCAAATTCAAGCTCCATATTTAAATTTAATGCGTCAGGAGACCCGTATTTATCAACCTGTACAGAGTGGTCAATAACCAGGTCAACAGGGACCTCAGGATTAATAGAATCCGGACTTCCTCCCATATCAACCATGGCTTTACGTAAGGAGGCCAGATCAACTACAGCTGGTACACCTGTGAAGTCCTGTAAAATAACACGGGATGGTTTAAATGGTACATCAACATTTCCATCTTTTGTTCCCCATTTAGCCAGTTTTTCCACGTGCTCATCTTTGATAACGGTACCATCATGCTGTCTTAAAATCGATTCCAGTAAAACACGAACAGAAAAAGGCAAACGAGATATTTTTCCAATTCCTGCATTTTCTAGCGCTTTCAAATCATAGTAATGATAAGTTTTGCCATTAACTTCAAAATTCTTTCTCGCGTTAAAGGCGTTGTCTGCCATATCTTTTACCCCCTCTAATAGATTATGTACAGAAACCATGTGGCTTCATTTCCTATTAAACTTTCATCTACTTTCATCCCTATAGGCAGTTTGCACTCTCATTTTAAATCAAAATGTTCAATAAGTAAAATCTTTTAGAAAAATTTCTAAAAACAATTATTCATATCCATTCTTTCTCTTGAACTTTCGATGCGCGGCGGATAGAAACCCCTGATTTTTCACAACATACTTTTTGAAAGGAGGAGATTGATTTGGCTGAACAAAAAAATTCCAAATTAAATCGCCAGGCCAAGCAACCGTATGGCGTCCCCATGAAAGGTTCAAAAAAAGTAAAAAACCGTAACCATACCAGACAGAAAAAGGGCGCATCACATGACCTCTAAATCCTGATTAATACTGGCGAGTATTCTGTGCAACTGATCAATATCATTATGGTCCAATGTTCTGAAATCCAGAAACAGCTGTTCATCTAAGAACCGCCCAATAACGGGAGTGTCCTGATTTCGCAAACGGATTTCAAGCTGTTCAGGAGATATAACACTGGATTGAACAAGAACACCATAGCTTTGAACTTGCTCATCCGGCATGGTCCCCCCACCAATCGTTGCATAGCTATCACGGATGTCAAAAGTCAGCATGGTGTTTGCAGTTGCCTTCTCCAAAAATGCCTGAACATTTTCCTTGATTTCTGAGGCGGGTCTTAAAATATCTCTTATAGCTGGTATACTCATTAGTGAAGAGTGTGTCCCTTTGGCGTACATTCTTAACGTGGTTTCCAGAGCGGCCAATGTCATTTTGTCCACTCGCAGAACTCTTGCCAGTTGATGGCGTTTTAACACGTCAATTAGATCTTTTCTGCCCGCAACTATACCTGCCTGCGGTCCCCCTAATAGCTTGTCACCACTAAAAGAAACTAAATGTGCTCCCGCTTCTAATATATCTCTTACAACGGGTTCATCGCCAATTCCATAGTCCTCCAAATTGATGAGAGCCCCGCTTCCCAAATCTTCGTAATAAATCAAACCATTCTTATTTGCGATAGTAGCAAGATCCTCTGTGTTTACTTGGTCAGTAAAACCAGTTATTTTAAAGTTACTCGTATGTACTTTCAGGATCATCACAGTTTGTTCATTTATAGCGTCCAGATAATCAAAATCATGGGTTTTATTCGTCGTTCCTACTTCAACTAATTGTGCATCGCTTTCCGACATAATAGAGGAAACTCGAAAGCTCCCGCCGATTTCAACAAGCTCTCCCCGTGAGACAATGACTTCCTGATTTTTAGCCAGGGCTCGTAAGGTTAAATAAACAGCTGCCGCATTGTTATTCACAACAAGTGCAGCCTCAGCCCCTGTCACTTCTTTAATAAGCTCTTCAACAATGCTGTGTCTGGAGCCCCGTTCCCCCTTCTTTGTGCTATACTCCAAGTTTGAATAATGCTTAGCCACATTCGCCACATGTTCAAGGGCCTCGTCCGATAATCTTGCCCGGCCTAAATTTGTATGTAAGATGGTTCCGGTGGCATTTATGACCCTTGTGAGATTGTCCTTCTCCCAATTCATACTCTTCTGCTTTACCTGATAAATAATATATTCTTCAATTTCTTCTTTATGTTGAAATTCCCGTTTGTTTGTCATCATCAATTGACGGACATGTTCGATTTCCGTTTGTATCCAATGCTTTAGCTTCTCTCTCGTAATATTCAAACGCTCCTGAATGTCCTTAATTTCTGGCTTCCTTTGAATTTCATGAACAGGTGGGATTCTTCTAAGCAATTCTTTCACGATTATTACCTCCACGCCATATGAAACAAAGCTCCAATAATATCGTAAAACCATGTCCTGCTATGTGTGAACATGCTTTATGTCTGTTTCAGATCTTCTACTATTTCGATGATCTGATTAGGGTCAGGGAAAATTCCTGTTTCCTTTTTTGAGTAAATCGTTTCTTCGTTTACCGAAATTTCAAAGACTCCTCCTGAACCAGGGATAAGCTTCATTTCTTTAATATCATGCCGAAAATGACTGAATAACTGTTCTGCGAAACTCGCAGCCTTTGGTGCATAGTTTCACATCATGCAGAATTCAACCGAAATACGTAATTCCATAAAATTTCCTCCTTATCAACCTTATCTCCTTATCACCCACATTTTAATAAATAAGGCCGAGGAATACAAATTCTCGACCCGCCATTTCCCTTGTTACCTTTAAATTGCATAAAAATAAGGGGCCAGACTTAGCCCCCTTGTTATTCTCATTTCAGATTAATTTGGCCGGCAAATCCACCTGCGATCACCATCCACTCTTTCCGTAAAATGCAATGCGTCCATTAGCTCCAGTAATGGAATCAAATATTTTCTTGATATATCCCATGCTTCCTTCGCTTCTTTAAGCGTAAAATACTCATCCGTGTTCTCACTTAGCCTCCTCGCTTGAACGTCCAGCGTACGGCTGTGAATCAGATGCTTATCCGTTAATGGATAAGCCATTTTATGACTGATTAAAAAATTCCTGAAATCCTCATGCAGCTCTTTCGGTATCCCTTCTTTTTCCAGATAGGTTATCCATTCTTTCACCTGAATTTGATCCTCAAAGATATGATGAATGACATTCTCCATTCGTTTTTGCCATTCTGGTGGCATAGCTGGAGAAAATGAGTATAACGAAATATATTGCTGATACTGCTTCAACTCTTTTTCTGAGATCCATTGATTAATCAGCTTTTCAAGGACGTTATCCGGTGTATCATCTGATTGCAGAAGTTCAGGTTTATTCACACCTTCCTTTAATGGATAATCTTCATGAAAGGCAGATAATTTTGAAAACAGATGGGCCTTTACTTCCTTTATAATGTCAGAAGTGGAATAATAACCTTCTATTTGCACCGCTTGCCCCTTTTCAATCTGTTCATGAAGGATATGGTCAAGCGCCGTTTGAGAAAGGGATAACCTGCGCATAAGGTCAGCATGTTCGACCCATTTTTCTTCCTGCAGTAGCTGCAGTACAAGAGATTCAGGCGTACCTTCCTTTAGCTGCTGCAGCTTTTGTATCGTCTCGTTTCCGAATCTGTACTTTTCTCCATCAGGATTGATTACCCACCCGCCTCCAAGAGTTTCAACTGGTGTGGCACGCCGTAGGATAAATCGATCTCCCCGATTTATGACAATAGGTTCCTGCAGTCGAACCTGACAAAGAATTTCCTCCTTAGCCTGCTGGACTTCATTCCGGTCAAAAAATACGATTTTACCATAAACTTCATTTGCTCCACTATGAAACTTAATAGGTGCACGCTGCTTCACAGGGTATTTAATATCCTCTAATAGTTGCAGAGACAGGTCAATCGTATCAGATTCCTCAAAATACATCGGATTTTTTACTAATACATCTCCTCGATCCAGGTCTTCCCTGGAGACACCAGAAATATTAATCGCTGTACGCTGTCCCGCAAAAGCCTCTTCTACCTCCTGATTATGTACCTGAATTTGACGGGCTTTTGCTTCCTTCGCTTGCCCGGGTAATACGAAAAAGCGTTCTCCCTTCCTAATGGTCCCTTCATAAATGGTTCCTCGTACAACAGAACCTATCCCTTTCATGGTAAATACCTGGTCTATGGGCATTCGAAAAGGACTATGTGATTTCCTTGAAGGAGTATTCTTCAGTTGTACTTCAATACGTTCCTTCAACTCCGAAATTCCCTTACCTGAAAGACTGTCAACTAATATAACTGGGGACTGGCTAAAATAAGACCCTTGGAAAAACTGCTGAACATCATCTTTAACGAGTTCCAAAAGCTCATGGTCAACTTTATCAATCTTCGTGATGACAATCATGGCCTGTTTTATATCAAGAAGGGATAGAATATCAATGTGCTCTTTAGTCTGCGGCATAATGCCTTCATCGGCTGCAACAGTTATGATGACTAAATCAATACCGGCCACTCCGGCAATCATTTGACGTATAAATCTTTCATGGCCAGGTACATCAACAATCGATACATGGGTATCAGTATCCTTTAACTTTAACGGTGCAAAGCCCAATTCAATCGAAATTTTCCGTTCTTTTTCTTCCTTCAGCCTGTCTGTATCTGTTTTTGTTAAAGCTTTGGTAAGGGCGGTTTTCCCGTGGTCTATATGTCCCGCCATTCCTATGGTGAAATTTCTTTTTTTCATGACTAAATCACATACTTCCTTTTATCCTGAATGATTAGGTAATGTTACACGTATGATTGTACCCTTTACTGGTGCGTCCTTAATGGTTAAATGACCATAATGTTCTTTAATAATCTGATCTGTTATCATAAGGCCTAAACCTGTTCCGTTCTCTTTTGTGGTAAAAAAAGGCTCATGAATTTTCTCCTTAATTTTTTCGGGAATGCCAGGCCCTTCATCTTGGACTTCCACTATTGTCTCAGTTTCTGTCTGCTGGAGCTGAACCTGAACAACTCCTCCATCTTCCATTTCCTCAATAGCATTCTTAATTAAATTTATAAATACCTGCTTCATTTGAGAAGGAGCACATTCAATATCACTAGGGTCTGTATCAGTTGTAAGACGAATATCAATTTCATGCATATTGGCCTGGGAACGCATCAATGTACATACATCGGCTAATAATTCTGCAAGTGAGACAGTTTTTCGATGGTGAGGTTGAGGTTTAGAGATGTATAAGAGTTCTGAAGTGATGGTTTCCATCTTTTCAATTTCTTCTTTCATTATCTTAAAATATTGTCCATCCACGTCCACACCAGCTTCCATTAGCTGTAAAAAGCCTTTAAGTGAAGTCAAAGGATTCCGTATTTCATGAGCAATACCTGCAGCCAACTGACCGGCGACATTCATTTTTTCAGATTGAGCGAGGTGTTTCGTTGTTTCCTTCATCCTGGAGATGTCAATAGAATAGGCAACAAAATATTCGCGGTGTTTATACCTGATGCGACTAATCACTGACTCAATCCATTTGTAGTGTCCATCCTTACTCTTCATGCGATAAGTTAAATGAACATGATGTTGTGTTTCTTTAGGCAGCTTTGAACGGAGATAGTGATAATCATCCGGATGTACCCAGGACAGAACATTTGTCCTTGTAACATCTTCCTTGTTATGTCCGAGTATTTGCTGAACATTGTTTGAAATGTAACGAAAATCACCGTTGATGGAATTCACTGTGAAGATGTGATTGCTCTCTTTGTCAATCCATTCCAGAAAAGGCAAAGGAAGTGCACTTAAGTGCTGAAAATCCTCATCTTTAATGAGTGTGTCCTGACAATTATTTTGCTGAGCTCCTGTTAAATCCCCATTGACTAATTGATTACTTTTTTTCATCCTTCTCCCTCCACTCTTTTCATTGTGATAAATGAAAAGAAATATTTGCTTATGTATTTTCAAGATGGATGAATGTTTGAAAGAGGGCAGACTATTTTCCATATTTTATATCTATATATATCCAATTTTATTATCCCTCTACTATTTAAAAAAATCAACTGTTCCACAACAGATTAGGCCTTCATACATGATACATTCTATCATTTTATAAAATCCTCCTGTTTCAGACAGGAGGATCAATGTTGGATTCCAATGATTTGATATATACTTCATCTAATTTATTTTATCATTCATCAATTAAATAATACAAAACAGAAGATCCGTCTTAATTGCATTTGTCAGCCCAGTGGTTTGCATATTTTATATTGACAGGGTATAATTGTTTTCTGTCAGCTGGGGTTGGTTACGGTGCTGGTGCCCGTCGCAGTCTTCAAAACTGTCCGGGAGGCGCGTGCCGTCTCCGGTGGGTTCGATTCCCACACAATCCCGCCAATTAAGCATATTTTATAACGATTTATATCAAAGCTCAAAATCAAACAAACAGAAATGATAAAAGCTACCCAATTTGGCCTTCTACTGGAAATTTGGGAAGCTTTTTTAATTCTCCTAATTTCATTCACAACTCCATACCGAACAAATGTATGTACCACAAATTACAGTTTATTAAGTTAATTACTCAGCCATGCTGATTTTTCAAGATGACATCGCCGTTTACAAACCTTACTTTTTCCCGTTCTTGAGATAATAAGTATTTAATTAATTCAACAAGGGATAGCGACACCATTAACACAATAGAAATGGTAAATAAGTCATAATTCCCCAAAGTAATATAATAGGTGAATTTCATTATAACCACTCCTGGAAAACTTAAGCAGAACAAGGTGAAAAGCAGCAAGGACAAACTAATGTTACGAGGACTTAAGGATCGGCTTCTCATTATCTGCCTGGTCATTTGCAGCGCATTCCATTGAAGCAATATCGTGGCCGTAATATAAGTGATAAACAAATAAATATAGTTCATCATCATCATTCGTAAATCCCAGGAGAATGGAAAGAATTCCTGCCCCTGCAATTGTACAGAACAATATAATTCGCCAGTCCCAAAACAAGTCAGTCCTAATAAATACCCGGCAATACTAATTTTGACATTCACAGCATACCCCTCTTTTAAAATCTGTTTATACTCTTACCTAAAAACATCTATTCATTTAAAGTGGTTTTTATAACATAAATTTACATCGAGTTTACATAATGTTATTATAGTAGTTTCGGGATAGCATGATAGAATTTAGCCAGGAAATATGCTATATTTTAATGAGAATACATACATCGATTAAATAGTAGGTGGAAATATGTCAGATCTATTTATTACAATCATCATTATCTGGACATTTATATTGCTTGGTTTCATGGGGATTGGCGGTTTTTTTATGTTTCGGAAATTTTTGAAGCGTATGCCAAAAGAGGATGGAAAGTCCACGCTTGACTGGGAGGAATATTATGTAGAACAAACGGCTCATCTCTGGAAAGAAGACGAAAAGGAACTCCTTAACGAACTTGTATCCCCGGTACCGCAGCTATTCCGGGATGTTGCCAAGCAGAAAATAGCCGGCAGGATTGGCCAATTAGCGCTAGAAAGGAATAGTAAGGAGATTACAAGAGATATACTTATTGAAGGTTACATATTAGCTACACCAAAACGTGATCATAAATTTTTAATCAAAAAGCTCGATGAAAAGAACATCGACTATACCCCTTACCTCTCTATATTAGAGCCAAATTATAAAAGTCAATAAAAAAACCGTTACCACAATATGGTGACGGTTTTTTTATTGACTTAAGCCATGAGTGTTTTGCTTTCTAGCGATTTTTTTAATTTTAAATATTTGATGAGCATCGCTATTCTCCAAGTTAAAATCATACCGAATGCTAATAAAAAGAACATTCCGCTCGTTTCTCCAAAGGATATCGTCTGTCCGATAAGTGTCTTTAGAACTAATCGTAAAATTAATAGCCCAAATAAAATAAATATAAAAGCTTTTGAAGGTATAAGATAAATGTCATGATCTTTCACTTCAAAATTTGAGGTGATAATTAAGAACACTGAAAAAACAACGCCCACCAGCAGTGCCTCCATAACCTGCAGCCAGCTGATATGAAATACAGGAAAAACAAACATAAAAGCTCCTGTACTCATAAAGAGAGGAGGAAGTATAATCTTTTTGATGGATGCCGGTTTTTTGGCTGCTTTCATTCGTACAAAAATCATAGTCGTTGCCATAACAAACGCTACAGCTGTACTTGTAATAATCCAGAACATGGTTTTCACTCTTTCGGTACGTTCTCGAATCCAAAGCTCATCTAATTATGTAATACACGGTTTATTGTATCTAATACCCTCGACTCATCAAAGGGTTTCACAATAAAATCTTTGGCTCCCAGCTGAATGGCCTGTACCACTACTTTCTGCTGTCCAACAGCTGAGCACATAATAATCCTTGCATCAGGATCATTTTCTATGATTGCTTCAGCCGCATCCATGCCATCCAGATTGGGCATCGTAATATCCATCGTAACGAGTTCCGGCTGTAATTGTTTATACAGATCAATCGCTTCCTGGCCGTCTGAAGCTTCCCCAACCACTTCATGGCCACCTTTTGTCAGAATATTTGATAACGTTAATCTCATAAACTGTGCATCATCTACTACAAGGACTTTCCCCATTCCGATCTCTCCCCAATTTATAATGAACTTTATCTACTTTATTCATCACTTGCAATCGTAAGCATGATTGTCAGCGTTACACCTACAACGGTTAAGTACACACCTAAATCAAACAGCATAGCTGTTGCAAGCTCTGAATCCCCGAAAATTGGTAAGTGGAAATGTCCATATGTCTGACTTAAAAATGGTTCTCCAAATATAAAAGATCCAATTCCGGTTAACGTGGCAATCAGCAAGCCTGTTGGTATTAAAAGTTTAAAATTAACAGGTAAGATTTTTTCTATTGGTCTTAAACCATACGCCATATACATTAATACAATGGCTGCGGAGGTCATGAGTCCTCCTATAAATCCACCACCAGGAGACTGGTGACCAGCCAAAAATAAATAAATGGAAAAACCCAGGAGTATAAAAGCGATTAGTGCTGTCATTGTTCTTAAAATTAAATCGTTATGTCTCATAAAATCCTCCTACTTTTCCCTTATGTTTTCTATCTTAATATAAAATTAATCATTTTAACAACTTTTTCCCTTTTGTTAAATTAAAAACCCTGGAAATCAAAGAGACCAGCAAGATAAGCTGTGATAAAACGCATCCAGTCAAAAAAGAGCACAATTCCCAGAATAATCATGACGTAACCGCCAATTTTAACAATTTTTTCACTGTTTCGTTTCATCCAGTCAAGTTTACCTACAAAGAAGGATAAAGCTAAAAATGGAATGGAAAAACCTAAAGTATAAGCAATCATTAAAAAGATTCCTGTTTCCGGCTGTGTTCCTACAAGCCCCAGTACAGCACCTAAAATCGGTCCTGTACACGGTGTCCAGCTCATCGAAAATGCCAGTCCTATAAAAGCTGAACCAATATAACCGGATGGCCGGTTTTTAAAGGACATTCGTCTTTCCTTCATTAAAAATTCAAAGTTAAACAGCCCTGCCATCACTAAACCGAAAAACACCATTAGTATGGCTCCGATCTGTCGAATAAATTCCCGGTATTCCTTAAAGAACTCTCCAAACGCTGTAGTACTGAAGCCTAATATAAGAAATATGATGGAGAAACCAATTAAAAAGGCAATCATGTGAAATAAGCTGCGACGACTCATGACTGCATTCTCTGATTTTAATTCACTTACACTCATTCCTGTCACATAAGATAGAACAACAGGGTAAAGCGGCAATACACACGGAGATATAAAAGATAAAAATCCTGCTCCAAATGCTAATAAAAGGTTAACTTCTTCTCCCATTATGTAATCTCTCCTTTACCTTACCAGATACCCAAGTCAATTTTAACAGAGAAACCACCGCTTCCCTCTTTTCACACTATATCAATCATGACAATTTCGTGAACATTCATTAAAAATAAATCCTTCTTCCAGGCGAAGAAGGATTTATCTCTATTTGTCCATCTGATTGTTCATGGAACGCATCATTTGTTTGATTTTTTTCTGTGATGGCTTTTGCCCCATTTGCATCATCATTGTACGAAGCATTTGTTCATTAATTGGTGGATTTTTCTTCAGGTAATTCATCATGTACTTTCTTGCTATAAAGAAACCGAGGGCAACACCGGCTATTAAAGCAAGAATAGCAATAAGTACAACCCATAACGTACTCATAAAAACGTTTCCTCCTTCGTGTTGTTTCTCATACAGTATAGTAAAAACCGCATCATATGACAATAGTCGCGTGTTAAATCATTAGTCTTTTTCGTTGTGGCGACAGCCAGCCGAATTGCTGGTCAGCTATGTTTACAACAAAAAATGTGGAATAAAAGGATCGTAAATATTCAAAAACGAACTGTTCAACCTCATGCAAGGATGAGCCTTCCACCGTACACTCTGTTGGATTTACTGTTATTTTTATATGAGTTGACTGGTAGGTTATGTAAAGCTGATGAGCGCTTGTCCTCACACTTTGAGTCGGATATTGCTTTTGAATAAACTGAATCAGGTGATCTGTAGAAATCTCCTGAGTAATATAAAGAAACTGTTTTCTGTAAACTTCATCACTTTTTAGTGAGGGATACTTTTGCAAAAAGTGAAACAGGATATCACTCTTATGATAATACGCATCTGCTACATTTTCCTTTATTAAAAACAGCGAGAATTTCTGCATAGCCAGTCCTCCTTATTAGAGTCCATTCTATCAGAAATCCTAATCAAAAATCTGCCAAATTCAGTCGAATAGTCTTTGGTTTTTTTGCAGCATTTTCAACAGAAAGCGACGCCAATAATGCTATTGGCGCCGCAAAGAGAGATCATTATTTAAGTAAATCCTCTACTTGCTTAACAACATTTTCAACTGTAAATCCATATTCAGCAACGACTTTATCGCCAGGGGCAGATGCTCCATATTTATCAATGCCAAGCACTTTTCCTTCATCCCCTACATAACGCTCCCAGCCAAATGGGGCAGCCATTTCAATTCCCAAACGCTTTTTCACATTTCCAGGAAGGACTTCCTCTTTATATTGCTCAGATTGCTTCTCAAAGCGATCCCAGGAAGGCATACTCACAACGGATGCATCAATATCTTTTGATTTGAGTTCCTGTTGGGCTTTTACAGCCAACTGTACTTCGGATCCTGAAGCAAGTAATAAGACATCAGCTGTTTCTTTTTCTGCCGGGGATACTACATAGGCCCCTTTCTTTACACCTTCATATGCCTTTTCCTTTGTTCCTTCTAATGTAGGTAATCCCTGTCTGGTTAATACTAGTGCGGTTGGATGATCTTCAGCCTCAAGGGCTAATCTCCATGCTGCATTCGTTTCATAACCATCTGCAGGTCTAATTAAGGAAAGGTTTGGCATTGCACGTAATGATGGAAGCTGTTCTACTGGCTCGTGGGTAGGTCCATCCTCCCCTACAGCTATTGAATCGTGTGTAAGCACATAGGTAACAGGCAGATTCATTAGTGATGATAAACGTATGGCCGGACGTAAGTAATCACTAAATACAAAGAATGTACCGCCAAATACTTTCAGCCCGCCATGCAATGTCATTCCATTAATAGCCGCAGCCATTCCAAATTCGCGGACACCAAACCAGATATTACGACCACTGTAGTCTTTAGATGTAAAATCAGCTTCATCTTTAATGGTGGTCTTATTAGATCCGGCAAGATCTGCACTGCCACCAATAAAGTTTGGAACCCGTTTGGCGATAGCATTTAATGCTGATCCTGAAGCTGCGCGTGTTGCCGGGGAGTCTTCTCCCACTTCATAGTCAGGAAGGTCATTATACCAGCCTTCTGGAAGCTCTTCGTTGATAGCTGTTTCTAATTCCTTAGCCAACTCTGGGTGTTGCTCCTTATATTTGGAAAATAATTCGTTCCATTCGTTTTCTTTTTTTGCGCCAGCCTCCTGAACTTTATGCTTGAAGTCTTCATAAACTTCATGAGGTACATGAAACGGTTCATGCTCCCACTGATAGTATTCCTTTGTCATCGTGATTTCCGTCTCACCTAACGGAGCACCATGAGCGTCTGATTTGCCTGATTTATTTGGCGCACCAAAGCCGATAACCGTTTTTACTTCAATGAGTGTAGGCTGATCTGTATTAGCTTTCGCTTCTTTAATTGCCTTGCGAATAGCTGCCAGATCATTGCCGTCTTCTACACGGATAACCTGCCATCCATATGCTTCGAAACGCTGCTGAACGTTTTCTGAGAAAGAACGATCCAAATCACCGTCTAAGGAAATATCATTGGAATCATATAGCATGACGAGCTTACCAAGCTTTAAGTGACCAGCTAAGGATGCTGCTTCATGAGAGATACCTTCCATTAAATCCCCATCACCACAGACGGTATAGGTATAATGATCAATGACATTATATTTGTCGCGATTGTATTTTCCGGCTAAGTACTGTTCAGCCATAGCCATTCCAACTGCCATAGACAGTCCTTGTCCTAATGGACCTGTTGTAGCCTCTACTCCATTTGTATGTCCGAATTCAGGGTGTCCTGGTGTTCTTGAACCCCATTGACGGAAGTTCTTTATATCATCCATGGTCACATCATAGCCTGATAAATGTAATAATGAATATAAAAGCATAGAACCATGACCTGCGGAAAGGACAAAACGATCCCTGTTAAACCAGCTGGCATTTTCAGGGTTCTGATTCATAAATTCTGTCCAAAGTGTATAGGCCATTGGAGCCGTTCCCATTGGCATTCCAGGATGTCCTGAATTAGCCTTTTGTACGGCATCAATGGTTAATGTTCGTATCGTATTTATTGATTTTTGTTCAATGTCTGCTGACATGTCGCAATCTCCTTTCATCCTTGCAATTATGTAATCCACATTATTTATCGTATAATGAAACATCAAAGGATACAAGCAAAAATCGTTATACGTAAGGAAATGTTCAATAAAATCTCTTATTATTATCAATTAAACCAAGACTTTTATACATATAAAAAGCCCTATCCATCGAACTGAATAAGGCTTTTCAAAATAGTATTTTAATGCTTTTTCTTTCGTTCTTTTTCGTCCTTAACCTTCTGCGGGGTCACATCATTCCCCTCTGGATCAACAACCTTCATGGAAGTAAGCTGACTCTTAAAAGATTTACGCAAGTTTTTTAAATAGGCCTGACGTAAATCATTCTGCTCTTTTTTCTCCTCTTCAGTTAATCCTTCATTTTTCGATTTATTGGCTAAATAATTGATACGATCAATTTTATCCTGTGATAACATATGAACGCTCCTTACATTTATAATCAAGACAATTTTCACAATTTCTACTGACTCTGCTTACAGGAAACACACACCGCTTGCCACGTTTTGCCTGCAGAGCCCTTGCCAAAAACAAAAAGCAAGCGTCACTATTACAGACTCTTGCTTGCTCTTTTGTTAATCTTACATGGATTTATTTTGATTTTCAAGCGTATACTCCTGGAATCTGCGATGAACGGTTGCTTTTGATACGTCATACCCCATACCTCGTAGTGTAGAAGCAATTTCAGCAAAAGTTAAGCCGTTATTTCTAAGTTTAACCACTTCATCAATTGGAAATGTCTTACGTTCTCTTCCAGGAGACTCATGAATATTTGATAGATTATTTTCAGGCCTGTACCCATTTGATACGGCCTTTTTCATTCCTCTTTTAATCTTTATATTATGGAGCTTTCTCTGATACTCTTCTACGATCGATACAATTTGTAAAACCATGGAGTCCGATTCAGAGAGTTGAATCTCTCCCTGGTGGGAAATTGTATATATTGGGATGCCCAGTTTTTGAAGCTGGTGGAGCAAAGCTATTTTTGTATTGCCCCTGCCAAGCCTTGTCTCGTCCTGAATAAAGAGTACGTCCGCTTCATTTGATGAGAAAAGCTCCAGCATCCTGAAAATACCTTCACGCTCGATTTCATAACCACTTTGTTTTTCTTCAATGATATCTGCTATCTCATAATGGCTTTGATTTGCCAGTTGAATGAGTTCTTCCTTCTGTCTTTTAATAGATGTTGTCTGTTCTTCTTTGTCTGTGCTGACACGACAGTATATAACCGCCCTCAATAATTCCACCTCTTAACTATGTAAAAAACTCTTAGCTAATAGATAATGCATAATATAAGATTACTAGAGTCAGTCCGAAAAGTGAATAAAACGCAATGTCGATTTTTGATACTTTATTAAACATTAAAATCGCCTCCTAACAAAAATAGAACCTTTGTTCGCTTTTGTCTATTTTCATTATATCAGAACACCTGTTCCTGTCAACCGTTTTTTCCGAACGAATGTTTGTGAAAAGTGGAAATACATGCTATAATACAGACAATTGATATATATGTACGAGGTGAGAAAAATATGACCAAGCTATCCAAAAGGCAAGAGGCGATCATGGAATACATAAAAGAGCAGGTAACGGCTAAAGGCTATCCACCTTCAGTAAGGGAAATTGCGCAAGCAGTAGGACTCGCTTCCAGCTCTACTGTTCATGGACATTTATCAAGACTTGAAGAAAAGGGCTTTATACGCAGAGACCCAACAAAACCAAGAGCGATTGAAGTGCTGGAACTGGAAGAGGAAATGAATAATGCTCCAAAAACAGAAGCCTTTTACGCACCGGTCATTGGTAAGGTAACAGCCGGTGAACCTATTACAGCAATCGAAAATATTGAGGAATATGTACCTGTTCCAGAACATCTGGCCATTTCAGAAGACGATCTATTTGTTTTGAATGTTGCTGGAGAAAGTATGATTGAAGCCGGTATTCTTGATGGCGACCGGGTAATTATTCGTAAGCAGCGATCCGCTCAAAACGGAGAAATCGTTGTCGCTATGACGGAGGATGAGGAGGCAACCGTGAAGCGTTTCTTTAAGGAAAAGGATTATATCCGACTCCAGCCTGAAAACGCAACAATGGATCCGATTATTGTTAGTGATGTGACGATATTGGGGAAAGTGATTGGATTATTCAGGGAAATACACTAACTTTTAAAACTAGATTTATAGTTTAGAAAAGACTCTTACTTAATTGTAAGTAGTTCACTTTCGATGGAGAAAAACCTAAATAAATGATTAAATAGCATACCAAATAGCACATTGTTTGGTATGCTATTTTTTGTTTATATATCAATGTTTACTTATAAATAACATCACTTTTAGCTTTATATTTAGCACACAAATTAACAGTCCACTAACAGTTGATTAGTAGGGTGATAATTGCTATGTTATTTTTAACGTTAAATAGGGTAATTGTATTATCTTTTGTGAATTTTAGGGTAAATCCGAGTATATGTTATAAAAGAGATATAAGATATTGTGAAATTATATACTTAAACTAAAGAGGCAGAAGAGTTTAATAAAAGTTTGGGGGACTTAGTATGGAAGATTTTAAAAATGATACATACATAGTATTGGATTTACCTAAAAAAATTGCTGATAAAGTAAAGAAGATAAGGTCTGAACATAACTATACAATGTCTTTACCCGCAGAAATAACGGTTACTGGGTCAAGTGGAATAGGAGTATTACAATATGAACAAAATCCAAGTAATGTCTATTCAACGATTAAAGATGTGACCTCACGAATAAAACCGATTAAATGTAATTTCGGAGAAGTTAGTAGCTTTCCAAATACAGATATTTTCTTTTTTACCTTACAAGATGAAGGTCCTATTCGAGAATTACACAAAGAACTTGTAAAATCGGATATAAAATTTTTAGAAAACCCATTTCCTTATAAGCCACATTGCACATTATGTAACAATTCATCTCTAACAGATATAGAAACTCAAGAATTATTATCAAAGGAAATTAGCGAGGAATTTATTCTTGATACGGTATCAGTTTATTCTTTGGAAAGAAAATCTAATGATGTTGTAAATGTAAGTTTGCTTAAACGGTTTAAGTTGTCTGGAAAATAATAGATGTCTTATTCAACAAACAGGTGCTTTAGTTGAACAAGACAATATAATTGAAAACAAAGAAAAACGCTTGGATAAGTTATGTATATCCAAACGTTTTTGCGGTTAAAACAAGTGTTAAAATGGTTATTAAAGATGCTTCGAAACCATATGCTATTTGTTATGTGATTTGATATTTTCTCCACGGTAAGTGAACTACTTAACTTAATTGTAAGAGTCTTTTTTCAAGTTTTTGAAACCAGGATTTAAGAATAAAAGCTGCACAAAGCCACATAATAACTAAAAAAGTGGTGATGGAATGAGTCGGCTTGTAAAGCTTAATAGCATATTAAATATTCTTCTAATTGTTTTGACACTTATTCATCATTTTACAATTAGAAATTCTTTAGACTCTCTAAAGAGTAAATGATGATCTTATATGCCCGTAATAAAACCCCTGATAAAATTTTTATCAGGGGTTTTCTGAATCATTAATACGTCTGCAGGTATTGCTCCCGCTCCCACGGATGTACCTGAGTACGGAACATATTCCATTCAATTTCTTTAGCTTCTACAAAGTGCTCGAATAAATGCTCACCCAGAGTCTCTACAAGTACTTCATCACTCTTTAGCTCCTGAAGTGCGTCATACAGAGTTGCCGGGAGATCCTCAATTCCCTGTTCCTCCCGTTCTTCTCTTTCCATAACGTAAATATTCCGGTCTATAGGCGCTGGTGCGGTTAAATTATTCTTAATACCGTCAAGTCCGGAAGCAAGTAATACACTCATGGCCATATAAGGGTTCGCAGCTGGATCCACACTTCTTACTTCAATCCGTGTACTTAAACCGCGTGAAGATGGTACCCGGACTAACGGGCTGCGGTTCTGACCGGACCAGGCTACATAGCTTGGAGCTTCAAAACCTGGAACAAGACGCTTATAAGAGTTTACGATTGGATTGGTAACCGCCGTAAAGCTTGTAGCATGCTTGATGACACCAGCAATAAACTGATAAGCGGTTTTGCTTAACTGCAAATCACCTTTCTCATCAAAAAAGCTGTTTTCGCCATCTTTAAATAAGGACATATTGCAATGCATGCCTGAACCATTCATGCCAAATAATGGCTTAGGCATAAAGGTCGCGTGTAAACCATGCTTTCTTGCAATTGTTTTTACGACTAACTTAAAGGTTTGAATATCATCACAGTGCTTAACGGCATCCGAATATTTAAAATCAATTTCATGCTGTCCCGGGGCAACTTCATGGTGGGAAGCTTCTATTTCAAATCCCATTTCTTCAAGCTCTAATACGATATCACGACGGCAATTTTCCCCTAAATCGGTTGGTGCTAAGTCAAAGTATCCGCCTTTATCATTAAGTTCCATCGTTGGTTCTGCATTTTCGTCTAGCTTAAACAGGAAAAATTCCGGTTCAGTTCCAATATTAAAGGCCGTAAAACCATGCTCCTCCATTTTCTCGACGTTCTTCTTTAAGTTATAACGAGGGCAGCCTTCAAATGGCGTCCCATCTGGATTAAATATGTCACAAATAAAACGTGCCACTCTTCCTTTTTCAGAAGTCCAAGGGAAGACAACGAACGTATCCAGATCAGGATAAAGGAACATATCAGATTCTTCGATGCGTACAAACCCTTCAATAGATGATCCATCAAAAGTAATTTTGTTATCCAGGGCTTTTTCCAATTGGCTTAAAGGAATTTCCACATTTTTGATGGTTCCCAGCATGTCTGTAAACTGCAGACGAATAAATTTTACATCTTCTTCTTCAATTCTTTTCAGGATCTCTTCTTTAGTAAATTTTTTCCCCATAAGTAGCCTCCTATATTTTTTAATGGAAGAATCGTGATAATTCTCCCTGTCTTAACGAATTTTTGTTTAACCTCCCTGCATCTAACAGCTCTTTACGCAATAAGTTCCTTAACTCTTTATCCGTTAAAGGCTGCTTCTCCTCCGTTTTTTCTTCCTTTACTGTTTCCTCAGGCTGATCTTTTGTGTTTTTGTTAGATAACATCTCTTTAATACCCGCTAAGTTAACTCCTTTATCAATCAGATCTTTTATTTCTAATAACCGGTCAACATCGTTAAAAGAAAATAAACGCCGATTGCCTTTCGAGCGGGCAGGATGCACCAGTCCATGTTCCTCATAGTAACGGATCTGGCGTGCGGTTAAATCAGTAAGAGAGGTTATAATGCTCATTGGGAAAAGAGGCGTTGAGCGTCGGTTGAGATCACTCATAAACGCACCTCCAATCTTTAATTAATATTGATTATACTTTTTGTTTGTATATCTGTCAAGGCATGTAAGGAAACTTTACAAAAGGTGTATGTAATTGTTGTGATCTGAATATCTGATTATTTAACTGTAAGATTATAGCCCTTTTCCACCATCATCTCTATAGCAGATACAATGGCAATTTTAATATGTTCGTAAGTGAGTCCACCTTGAACATATGCTGTATAAGGAGGTCTTATGGGGCCATCAGCCGATAATTCTATACTTGCACCCTGGATAAATGTTCCTGCAGCCATAATAACATGGTGTTCATACCCTGGCATAGGGCTCGGGTAAGGAACAACGTGTGAGTTTATTGGAGAAGCCTTTTGTATGGCCTGACAGAAAGTAATCATCATATCTGCGTCAGGAAAATTCACAGATTGAATGAGGTCTGTCCGCTCTTCCTTATAAGATGGCATCGTTTCAAATCCGAATTCCTCCAATATACGGGAGGTAAATAAAGCTCCTTTTAACGATTCACCTACAACATGAGGGGCCATAAACAGCCCCTGAAACATTTCCTGAAGGCTGTACAGTGAAGCGCCTGCTTCTTTACCAATTCCAGGCGCTGTCAGACGGTTGGCACATTTTTCAATCAGATCCTTCCTGCCAACAATATAGCCACCTGTTTTGGCCAGTCCGCCACCGGGATTTTTAATTAAAGAACCTGCCATCAAATCTGCTCCAACATCTGTCGGCTCCTCCAATTCCACAAGCTCTCCATAACAATTATCAACAAAAACAATACAGGAAGGAGCAACAGACTTAACAAAGCTGATCATTTCCCTTATTTGATGCACCGTAAACGATGGGCGGCTGTCGTATCCCTTTGACCGCTGAATCCCTATCATTCTGGTATCTTCATGGATGGCATTCTTTACCTGAGCAAAATTAACAGAACCATCCTCTGTTAAATCAACATGCTTATAGTTAATATTAAAGTCCCTTAATGAACCTGAACCCTCACCTCTGGTACCGACAATTTCTTCTAATGTATCGTAAGGTTTACCAGTGATATAAAGAAGCTCATCCCCCGGCCTTAATACACCAAATAAACTTAATGTAATGGCGTGAGTGCCGGAGATAATCTGAGGTCTTACTAATGCATCCTCGGTGCCGAATACCTCCGCATAAATTTCCTCTAACACCTCTCTGCCTCTATCGTCATAGCCATATCCGGTTGTTGGGTTAAAGTGACTATCACTTACCTGATGTTTCTGAAAAGCCTCTAAAACTTTTTTCTGATTCGCTTCAACAATGGTTCGAATTTTTTTGTGAAAAGGAAATAAGTCTGTTTCGATTTTGTTCGCCAACTTTTCAATTGCTTCTGTTTCCATAGCTACTGCTCCTTATTGATATAATGTTCATAAATAGGGTGATTGGGGTCAACATATCCTGTCAGCATATAATCCTCTGTGTCCGGTTCAAAATCCTCGGTTTCCACAATCGTATGGTTCTTGATACGATGCAGGAGACGGCCATCCTGAACAGGTACCTGCAATTCGTAATATTTCCATTCAGATTTTACAACCTCTTCAATTTTTTTCAGAAGCCTGTTTAAATCCTCATCATCAAAGGCGCTGATGGTAATGTAAGGATAGGAGTTCGGGATAAAATCAGCCTTGAATTGATCCCGTTTGTTATAAATGGTTAACATAGGCAGTCCATCAGCACCCAGTTCATCCAATAGGTTATAGACCGTTTGCTCATGCTGCGGAAAATCCTCATTTGAACCATCGACGACATGTAAAATGAAATCCGCCTCTGTCACTTCCTCTAACGTAGAGCGGAAGGCAGCCACCAAAGTTGTAGGTAAATCCTGTATAAAACCAACCGTATCTGTAATAATAGCTTCAAATCCATTATCCAATCTGATTCTTCTTGACAGTGGATCTAATGTCGCAAACAATTGGTTTTCTTCCAGCGATTCACTTTTCGTTAATCGGTTAAATAAAGTAGACTTACCTGCATTGGTGTATCCGACAATCGCAATTTGAAAGGCCTGATTTTCTTTTCTGCGTTTACGATACTGACTGCGCTGATTCACAACGGCTCGTAATTGCTCCTTAATTTCAGTAATTCTTCGCCTGATATGGCGTCGGTCGGTTTCCAGCTTGGTTTCCCCGGGCCCTCTTGTACCAATACCTGCACCAAGACGGGATAATTCTGTCCCCTGGCCTGCTAACCTGGGAAGTAAGTACTGCATTTGCGCCAGCTCAACCTGCAGTTTTCCTTCTCTTGTCCTTGCTCGTCCCGCAAAAATATCAAGAATGAGCTGGGTTCGATCAATGACCCTGGCGTCCAAACGGTCACTCAAATTTTTTAACTGTCCAGGTGAAACCTCGTCATTAAGGATGACGAGGTCAACTGGATTCATTTCAAGGGTGTACTGAATCTCCTCTAATTTTCCTTCACCGATATATAACGCCGCGTGTATTTTATCTCTCTTTTGAATGACGACATCTGCAACTTCTCCATTTGCAGTTTCTGTTAATTGTTTTAGTTCTTCCAATGACGTATGAAATTTTTGTTCATTCGTGCCTTTAATCTGACAGGCGATGAGTAATACCTGTTCTTTATTTTCCATCATCAGAACTCCTTTTGCTATGAATATGTCTCCACCCGAAAATTAAAGTCTTCCGGTTTTAAGGAAACTAGATCCTTTGCACCGAACTGATTTGTTGCCACAAGGCGCAGCGCCTGCCTTCGGATAGCTTCTTCAACCTTGTTTCGGATATATCTTCCATTCGAAAAATTTTCCCATTCCTGCTCCTGTAATTCCCTTAAATGAGTTCGCAGCTTTCTATAGGCAGATTGTGTCAGTTCATATTGTTTCTGCTCAGTTATAATTTGTGCAATTTCTATTAATTCATCAATTGTATAGTCTTTAAAATCAACAATAATCGGAAATCTGGATTTGAGTCCGGGATTTAAATACAAAAAGTGATCCATTTCATCCGGATAACCTGCAAGGATCAGTACAAAATCTTCATGATAATCCTCCATGTGTTTCACCAATGTATCAATCGCTTCTTTACCAAAATCCTTTTCTCCTCCTCGCCCCAGCGAGTAGGCTTCATCAATAAATAATACACCACCCATGGCTTTTTTTATTAAATCTCTGGTTTTCTGGGCTGTATGTCCGATGTATTCACCAACGAGATCTGCACGCTCCGCTTCTATCAAATGACCCTTGGAAAGCAGATTCATTTGATGGAATAAGCGGGCAATCTCCCTTGCTACCGAAGTTTTACCAGTACCGGGGTTTCCCTTAAACATCATGTGCAGCATCTGATTTTCAGCCTTTAAACCCGCTTCCTCTCTTTTACGGTTAACCAGAACTTTCGCGTAAATTTCCTTTAATGTCTGCTTTAACGTTTCCATGCCGATATATGATGAAAAGGCCTGATCAATAAAACGAAAACGCTGATCACTTTTATGATTAAATTCATAGGATTTTAATGAATGGGTTTGATCCTGATCATGTAAAACAACATTGATCTGTCCTTTACGCTTCGCCTCTATATTCACATCACTTCACCCCTTATCTACGATTACTATACGTAAACAAAGGATTTTTGTGACACCCGCCTATAAAGAAAAGCGGAGGCGACCGGTTAGGTCTGGCGGTATAAGACGAAGACATGGAGTGGCATGGGCTTGGCCACGTAATGGCTTTGGCTTATGTCCGCCCAGACCTGGGAGCCGCAGCTGGACAATACAAAGGCGGAAGCGCGTGCAAAATAAAACGGATGCCTGAATTGCATCCGTTATGCTGACCTTATTCTTTTTCTAAAGTGACCTGTTTTGACGGTGCAAAGGTTGAAATCGCATGCTTGAAAATTAATTGCTGTTTGCCATCTGTTTCCAAAAGCACGGTGAAATTATCAAACGACTTTACAACACCTTTTAATTGAAAACCATTGGTCAGAAATAGCGTCACTGGGACATGTCCTTTCCGAATCTGGTTTAGAAATTGGTCCTGAATATTTACAGTTTGTGCCATGAAACTTTCCTCCTCTAATTATCTATATTTGATTATTTCGTGATATTTTGAAGCAATCCTTCTAAATCTCGAAAAATTAATGAAAAAGTTTCCTGAAGATTGAGCTCTGAAATGGAATACCAATGGACATCCATTTTATTCCGAAAGTATGTATATTGACGTTTGGCATACCTGCGGGAATTACGTTTTAACCGCTCAATGGACTCTTCCAGTGACCACTCCCCCTCAAAATAAGGAATAAATTCTTTATACCCAATCCCCTGCATCGATTGAGCATTCTTCAGCCCCTGGTCATAAAGTCGTTTGGCTTCATCCAGGAGTCCTTCCTCCATCATTAGATCCACTCTATGGTTAATTCTCCTGTATAATTCTTCACGGTCCATAGAGAGTCCTATTAAAGTAGGATTATAGGGTGATTGATCCGCCTGCTTTTGCTGCAGGTCAGACATTGTTAACCCTGTTCTTTCATAGACTTCCAAAGCTCGTATGACTCTTCGCAAATTATTTGGATGAATTTTTTCCGCCTGTTCGGGATCTACTTTTTTAAGTTTATGATAAAAGGGCTCTACCCCCTTTTCCTGAATGGCAGCCAGCATGTCTTTTTCGAACTGTTCATCCCGCTTTTGAGATGAAAAATTAAAATTATATAACGTTGATTGTATGTATAAACCGGTACCTCCCGCAATAATGGGAAGCCTATTACGGCTGTCGATATAATTGATATAATGCTGAACATGATCCTGAAAATCGGCCACCGAGAAATCCTGGTCCGGCTCTCTTATATCAATCATGTAGTGAGGAATTCCCTGCCTTTCCTCATCAGTAACCTTCGCTGTTCCAATATCTAATCCTTGATAAACCTGCATCGAATCGCCGCTTATAATTTCTCCATGAAACCGTTTGGCCAGCTCTACACTGAGCTTCGTTTTTCCAACGGCAGTAGGTCCGACCACAGCAATAACATTTGTTTTCATTTTAGTAGACCTCCAGATGCCTGAAACAAGTATCATACAGCAACCGAATGTGTATATCACTTGCTTCTCATATTATACATGATATGGGTATATATGCAAAATTTTACAAGCCTATTTCAATGGGTATGGAAAAATCCAACCAGAGAGAGCCGTGACTCAGCGTATCAGCTCTTCTGATTGGATGATGAATATTTGCTACATGACACGTTTAAACATTTTCTCCAGATCATACTCGGAAAAGAAGATGATAATGGGACGTCCATGTGGACAGGTAAAAGGATCCTGACACTGACGTAAATCTTCCAGAAGACGGTACATATCATCATAATTCAAATGGTGGTTCGCTTTTATCGATCGTTTACACGACATTAAAATTGCTGCATCCTCACGTAATTGTTTAATATCTACCTTTTGATTTTCCAGGACCTGATCTACCATTTCCCTGATTGTCTCTTCCTCTTCTCCCTTAGGCAGCCATTGAGGATGAGAACGGATAATAAACGTATGCTCTCCAAATGTTTCAAAGAAAAGACCTACCTGCTTCAGCTCCTCCTGATGGGCTTGAATGAAGATCGCTTCCTGTTTCGAGAATTCAAAGGTTAACGGGACAAGCAGCTCCTGGACCTCTTCCGGCACAATCCCTACCTTCTCCCGATAGAATTCATATTTGATCCGCTCTTGTGCAGCATGCTGATCAATTAAATAAAGTCCCTGATTGTTCTGTGCGATAATATAAGTGCCATGAGCCTGACCGACGGGGTATAACACAGGCACCCGGTTTTCCTCTGTATTTTCGGTTTGAGTAGTAATCGCTTCTTCTTCCTGCTGTAAATCCAACTCTTCGGACCACTGTTCATGAACAGAAGAAGTCTGACTGTCTGTGATATAATCCAATTCAATCTCCTGTCTCTGAGTCCCTGGATTCACGTCCGTTTTCGCAAGTAAATCCTCCCAGGGTGTATCATCCTTCACAGTTGGCCTGGATTGCTGCTCAAAGGTGAAATAGCTTTGTTTAGGCTGTTCTCTCTTAGTCTTTTCAGCAGCAGCAGGTTCAGGTATTAAAGTTTCCTGCTTAAATACATCTTTTATTGCCGTTTCAACAGCAGCGAATAGCTCCTGCTCCTTACTGAACCTGACTTCAAGCTTACTTGGATGAACATTGACATCCACTAAATACGGATCCATGTCAATATTAATTACAACCACCGGATACCGCCCGATAGGTAATAGTGTATGATAGCCCTTGAGAATCGCCTTATTAATCATTGGGTTTCGAATATAGCGACCATTAATGATGCTGGAAATATAATTTCGATTCGCTCTTGTCACCTCAGGACGTGCAGCATAACCAGTAATTTTGAAGTCTAGAGTTTCATATTCAATCGGAAGCATTTTCTTTGCTGTCTGCATTCCATAAATTTGACCAATAACCTGCCTCTGGTCCCCTCTTCCTGAGGTATAAAATAAGCGTTTTTGATTGTGAATACACTCAAATCGTATATCCGGATGAGACAAGGCAATCCGATTGAGTACATCTGTAATATGACCAAGCTCTGTATGAATTGTTTTCATATATTTTAAACGCGCAGGCGTATTAAAGAAAATATCTTTGACAAGAATATCTGTACCTTTTCTCGCATCCCCTTTATCACGGCTAATGAGTTTTCCACCTTCAATTTCTAATTGCGTACCCGCACTTACGCCATCTGATGTACGTACGATTAAGCGGCTTACAGCTGCAATACTGGCTAATGCCTCACCGCGAAAGCCCAGCGTACGAACCCTGAACAAATCACCTTCAGAGTTAATTTTACTGGTGGCGTGACGCAAAAAGGCTTTTTCACAATCCTCAGCTGACATTCCATTTCCGTTATCACTTACTTTAATGGAGGTTAAACCTGCTTCCTCCAGTTCAATTTTAATCCAGGTACTATTGGCATCAATACTGTTTTCAACTAATTCTTTAATAACCGATGACGGCCTTTCCACTACTTCGCCGGCAGCAATTTTATTGGCCAGATGGTCAGGCATTAATTGTATACTTCCCATTTCTTATCCCTCCCCTCGTCATTTATTCAATTTTTGCTGGATGGCAAATAAGGTGTTCATGGCTTCCATTGGTGTCATATTTAACATGTTTAATCCTTTAATCTCGTCCATTATAGTTTTTTCTGCAGTTGAAACCGACTTGGAATTTTCCGTTTCCTGCTTTTTTTGGGCAGGTTCTTTAAAAGCAAAAAAGTCCAGCTGCTCTTCTTCATTAGCTGATGGTACTCGAGAGGATTCCGAGTGTTCAAACTGGTTTAAAATTTCATAGGCCCGATCAATTAAAGGTGAAGGCAGTTCGGCAAGCTTTGCCACATGAATACCGTAGCTTTCATCAGCTGCTCCGTCCTGGATTTTATGAAGAAACACAACATTCCCATCATGCTCTTCTGCCTTCACATGCACGTTACTTAACCGCTCCAGAGAATCACTTAAACTTGTGAGTTCATGATAATGGGTGGAAAATAACGTCTTCGCATGGATGTGGTTATGAATATATTCTACAATGGCCTGGGCCAGAGACATACCATCATACGTGCTTGTGCCTCTTCCTATTTCATCAAGCAATATCAGGCTGTTCTCGGTTGCTTTCGTTAACGCATGTTTAGCTTCAAGCATCTCCACCATAAAGGTACTTTGTCCGGCTACCAGGTCATCTGCAGCGCCAATTCTAGTGAAAATCTGATCAAAAACCGGAAGTTCCGCGCGATCAGCAGGGACAAAACATCCGACTTGGCCCATAATTACAATAAGAGCCAGCTGACGCATATAAGTACTTTTACCGGCCATATTCGGACCCGTAATTAACAAAATGTCACGATTTTCATCCATCCTTACATCATTGGGAACATAATGATCATCCTTCATCACTTGTTCTACAACGGGATGCCGTCCATTTTCTATATGAAGCTCATGTCCATTTGTAAATGATGGCCTGGTATACCGATTTTCATCACTCACAACAGCAAAGCTCTGTAAGACATCCAATTCACTCATTTGTTCAGCCAACTTTTGAAGTTCTGGAATAAATGTCTTTACCTGTTCCCGGATATCTATAAAGATCTCATATTCAAGCTCTACACTTTTCTCCTCGGACTCCAGAATTAATGACTCTTTTTCTTTAAGTTCCGGAGTAATAAAACGTTCGGCATTGCTAAGTGTCTGCTTACGTTCATAACGTCCTTCAGGAATCAAATGAAGATTGGCCTTGGTCACTTCGATATAATAGCCAAATACTTTATTAAAACCAACCTTTAAAGATTTGATACCAGTAGCTTCTCTTTCCTTCCTCTCCAACTCGGCAATCCATTGCTTACCATTTCTTGAAGCATCTCTGTATTGATCCAGCTGCTCATGATAGCCATCCTTTATAATATCCCCCTCTTTAATCGATAAAGGAGGCGTTTCCGCAATGCTCTTCTCAAGGATTTCTTTTAAGGATTCAAGTGGATTAATGGTGTCGGCCAGCTGAGCAAGCTCCTCCTGCTGAAAATCCTGCAGCACCTGAATGATTTCCGGAATTTGATGCAGGGACTTTTTCAGTTGAATTAAATCTCTGGCGTTGACGTTTCCATATGCAACTCTTCCTGATAAACGCTCTAAATCATAAACCTCTTTCAAGGCTTCCCTAAGTGCTTCTCTTTCAAAATACTGCTCCAGCAATCCTTCTACCTGCTGGTGACGTCTTTCCATTTCCGTGGTTGATAATAATGGCCTGTCCAGCCATTTCTTAAGCATTCTTGCTCCCATAGCGGTAACCGTTTTATCCAGTACCCATAGTAATGATCCTTCCTTGCCTTTTTTTCGAATCGTTTCCGTCAGTTCCAGATTGCGCTTTGAATACATGTCCAATTTCATATACTGACTAAGTTCAATATACTGTACAGGCTGCAAATGGGTCATCGCCCGTTTTTGGGTGCGTGCTAAATATTGAAACAGACGGGCAAACCCTGTAATCAATTCCTTCTGTTTCAGGTTTTGCACTAATTCCTTACTTTCATCCGGAATGTCCACACTGTCTTCCTGAGATATGGTGACATTTAACCTTTGCGTAAGCATTTCCGCCCATGTTTCCTGTAGATCGGATGGTACAACAATTTCTTTTACGGGGCGGTTAAAAAGTTCACTTAAAACAGAATCAAATCCATCTCTGATAAAAGAAACACTGTTTTCCCCGGTGGAAAGGTCATTATAAGCCACAACAAAACGTTCATCATCCAATGGGGTCAGAGAGGCGATGAAGTTATTTTCCTTTTCATCCAGCAACTCCCCTTCCATGACTGTTCCGGGGGTAATAACCTGTATGACCTCTCTGCGAACGACCCCTTTCGCCTGTTTTGGATCCTCTACTTGTTCACAAATGGCAACTTTATATCCTTTTTCTATTAAATTTTTAATATAGTTAGCAGAGGAATGAAAAGGAATCCCGCACATGGGTATCCGTTCCTCCCCTCCTCCATCCCTGCTGGTCAGCGTTATTTCCAGTTCTTTAGATGCTAGCAGGGCATCATCGAAAAACATTTCGTAAAAGTCACCTAACCGAAAAAAGAGAAATGTATCTTTATATTGTTCTTTAACTTGTAAGTATTGCTGAATCATCGGCGTATACTGAGCCATAAGACTTCCTCCAAAAATTATACTCCATGTGATCTTTTTCTACATCTTTTTATTATAGCATATCTGATTGAATTCTTTAGAGTCTTAAATACAAGAAAAGGGCATAAAAAAAGAAAAACCCGGCTTTTCAGAGCCAGGTAAAAGGGGAATGATATTAATCTTTTTCAGCTGAATGGGATGATGAAATATCAGGATCTACATCTGCAAGCTCAGCTTCAAGTTCATCATATTCAAAATCGTCATCATTTACATATCCATGTGGATCAAGCTTAACCACTACTTTCGTCTCACCGATCACTTCAACAACAAACTCTCTTTCTACTTCTACAACGATACGATTGCCTGCTTCATTTATGGTGCATTCAAGACAGTTTGGCTGTTGGGTCGCACGTGCTATTACTTCAAGATCATCAGAAATACAGTTTTCATCTTTGATAACGAGTGGTACACGATCTGAATAATTTACGCGATCACTGACAACCTCAGTTTTTGTATTATTATTATAGGAATACCACACATTAATGTCGTAGCTTCCGGAAACCTCCACAAAGTCTCCTTTTTTCCTTGCTTTATATTGATGATTAATGACCCAGCAACCTAAAATGCTTGATGGACTGTGGTGCGGTGTTATTGTATGTGTTGCTTCTTTAAATTTCTTACCTTTCCCGATCACTGCTTTTGTAATAATCTGCCGTGTTTCTCTATCAACCATTGACATGTACGTTTACCCTCCTTCAATTTGATTCCATGACATTTTATTCAAGGCATTCGCCCGAAGTGCATGAACCTGAACAAAACATTTCGATGTTTTTGCAGCAACGTTTAAGATAATAGCCATGAATGTAATATCTAGTTATCTGTCTAATAAAGCTTATGCAGAAATGGGTGAATGTGTGTATAAAGAAAAGCGGAGGCAACTGATCAGTGTGATTTTCCTGGTTAAAAAAAGTCAGCCCCAAAGGCTGACTTTTTTAATGATGATGGTGAGTCAAATCATTTTCCATTTGTGCTTTTGTCTGGCCGGTTAATACATCGCCACCGGTGGAACGGACAATTTCATTGGTTACTTTACGTGCAATCGTTCCAGTAACCATTTGTAAAATGTCGTTTACAACAACCTGGATTTCCTTAAACTCTGCTACAATTGGAATTTCATCCAGTTCATCCTGAAGACGCTCCAGCTCTTTTTCTGCTTTCTGCTGTGCTTCTTTTTTTCCATAATGCTGTAAATTGACGGCCTGCTTCTGCATCGCTTTAATTCGCCGGATGAGATCCTGTACTTTTTGATTTTCATTAAGTTTTGCTTCAATCTGTTTAAAGCGGTCGATTTCCTCAATATTAGCCAGCATATTCGCCAATTTATTTGCTTCTTCTACAACCTCTTTACGTGTATATTCTGCCATATTAATTCACCTCTACAGCTTCCTCTGCCATTTCTCCATCAAGAGTCCAGCTTTTTGTATTTGTAATCTTCACTTTTACAATCTTACCAATAACTGATTTTGGTCCTCTAAAGTTCACAAGCTTGCTTTCAGGTGTATATCCTGCCAATACATCCGGGTTATTTTTACTTTCCCCTTCCACGAGGACGTCCACAACCTGATCCTGATACTTCTTCAATGCTTCTCTGGAATATTGATTGACGCGTTCATTCAAACGATAAAGGCGTTGTTTTTTCACATCCATCGGTACATTGTCTTCTTTTTTAGCCGCTGGTGTACCTTCACGCGGAGAATAAATAAATGTGTACGCACCTTCAAATCCAACTTCTTCATATAAAGTCATCGTTTCTTCAAATTGTTCTTCGGTCTCATTAGGGAAACCGACAATGATATCTGTAGTTAAGGCCGCGTGTGGAATAGCCTTCTTAATTTTACGTACCAGTTCAAGATAACTTTCCCTTGTATATTTACGATTCATTCGTTTCAATACTTCGGAGCTTCCGGACTGTACAGGTAAATGAATGTACGGCATTAAATTCCCACCCTTAGCCAGTACTTCAATTAATCGGTCATCAAAATCTCTAGGATGGGATGTGGTAAAGCGAACCCTTGGAATATCAATTTTACGAATTTCATCCATCAGATCGCCTAAGCCGTAGTCCATATCGGCTAAATCTTTTCCATAAGCATTCACATTTTGGCCTAACAGCGTAACTTCCTGATACCCTTGTGCTGCCAAATGCCTGATTTCCTGAATGATATCTTCAGGACGTCTGGAGCGTTCTTTACCACGGGTCATAGGGACAATGCAATAGGTACAGAACTTATCGCAGCCGTACATAATGTTTACCCATGCCTTTGTCTTACCGTTACGGGCTTTTGGAAGGTTTTCAATGACATCGCCTTCTTTTGACCATACTTCAACGACCATTTCCTTACCAAAAATAGCTTCCTGGATTAGCTGTGGAAGACGATGAATATTATGGGTACCAAAAATAAGGTCAACATGCTGATGCTTTTCCAAAATTTTATTTACTACAGATTCTTCCTGGGACATACAACCGCATACACCCAAAATCAGGTCCGGACGATTCTGCTTCAGCGGCTTTAAGTGGCCCAGCTCACCAAATACCTTATTTTCTGCATTTTCACGGATGGCACATGTGTTCAGCAGGATAATATCCGCTTCATTAGCATCCGATGTTGATTCAAAGCCTAATTCTGTTAAAATTCCTGCCATAACCTCTGTGTCATGTTCATTCATTTGGCAGCCATAGGTTCGAATCAAATATTTCTTCCCCTGACCTATGTTCTGAAGTTCATCAGGAATCGTAAAGTCCTCATGATACTTAATATCCTGCTTGCCGCGCTTTCTTGCTTTGTTTAAGTTTGGAGTTTCATATGTAGTTTGAAAATATTTCACGAAATCATCTGGTTTCTTATTCTTTATACGTTCAAGATTATCCTGTTCGGATTTTACGTCCGCTGGATTCCCCTGACGTATCTGGGACATTTCTTTACGCTGCTGCTCATTCATTTCAAAACTCCTTTCCTTATAGCTTCTAACTGTATTATTATATCAGCCCGACATTAAAAATGAAAATGTTGTTTTGTCTATATTCAAACTTTTGTCACCTTTTCAAATGACTGATTCAGGCTGCGTACATATTTCCTAATCCTCCTTGAGATGAATGGAACAGGAATCCTCATTGCAATGACCGGTTGGGACGATTTCCCTTCTTGAAGCAATGTAATCATATACTTTTTGTCCGAAACCAAGTATAATGGAAATATATAGAAAAGGAACGAGAGGCTTGTATTTAGGGATACGTTTAGCAATTTCCAAAATGGCAAAAATTCCGGTAAATGACTTCCCATCCTGATTACGAATGCTGTATATTCGTTCTTCTACATTCTTCCCTGTTAAATGATACTCTTCGTAAACACTTGAGTCCCGGATGGATAGCAGTATTATCACGTGATTTTTATCTGCTTTTTCAATTTTAGCTTTAGCTTTGCGGCAGATTGGACACCAGCTATCATAGAATACATACAAGATTTTATCAGGATGTTTCATTATAACAGCCTCCTTCTTTCAAACCATACAAATCTATCGACAGGAGTTGGTATACGTGAATGTATTAATTGCAGGCGGCACAGGTTTTATAGGACGTCACCTGGTACAATCCATGGTTCAGAAACAGTATCATGTTTATGTCCTCACAAGATCGTCCCATCACAATCCAAAAAGTTCTCCCTATCTTCACTATATCACATGGTTTAATCAGGATGAACACACTTTTGAAACCCTTCCACCTATCGATGCTGTCATCAACCTGGCTGGTGAACCAATTAATAAAGGAAGATGGACAAGGAAAAAGAAGACAAAAATATGGGATAGCAGAAAACAAGCCACGCAAAAACTTCTGCAGTTTATGCAAAGCTCTGAGATAAAGCCAAAGGTATTTATCAATGCTTCGGCTATTGGCGTTTATGGGAATTCAAACGAGCAGGAATTCACAGAAAAATCTGCACCCCGAAAAAATAGTTTTCCGGCGAGGGTATGCAGTATGTGGGAGCAGGAAGCCATTAAGGCAGAACAATTTGGGATACGAACCGTGATTGCAAGAATTGGTATTGTTTTAGGGAAAGATGGCGGGGCTTTGCCGCGAATGATTATGCCCTATAAATTATTTGCCGGTGGTCGAGTGGCATCAGGAAAACAATGGCTGTCGTGGATACACATTTATGACCTCACGCAGCTATTTGACTATATCATCCACCAGGAAGCCATTGAAGGGCCGATAAACATTACGGCTCCAAATCCGGTAAAAATGGATACGATGGGAAAGAAGATTGGGGAAACCTTAAGGAGGCCTCACTGGTTTCCTGTACCATCATGGATATTGAAGGTCATTTTTGGAGAAATGAGTGAGTTTTTAACAGAAGGACAAAAAGTGATTCCTGACAAAGCATTAAAGCATGGATTTGAATTTCACTATTCAAAGTGTGGTCAGGCTTTGCCGCAAATTTTAAGTGAAGACACAAATGAAGGCTGAGTCCCTTTTCAAATGGACGTCAGCCCTTATTTGTCAAATACCCTTGAAATGATTCAGAAATTAAACTATTGCCTCACATTATGCGCTTTCCCAGGAAATATCCATTCATTGCCCAAGTTGCGTTAAATAAATTGCTGAACCAGCTCATCAAATTTTTCACGATCCATGCCTAACTCTTCGTCTTTTAAAGGTTCTTCCTTATACCCTTTCACCATTTCCTGATAGGATTTTCTGACCGAATCCTGATAGATTAATCCTGTTACCAGACTGTCGTGCTCCATTAATGTTTTCATGGCCATCCCTCTGTCACCGGAATCATAATCCTCAATAGACGAAAGCTTCACCAGATTTTCCTTAAACCATTCATAAGTGTTTACTTTATTGTAGGTTACACAGGGGCTGAACACATTAATCAGGGAGAATCCTTTATGCTGTATACCTTGTTCAATGATAGACATTAAATCCTTAATATCACTTGAGAAGCTTTGAGCTACGAATGTTGCACCAGAGGATAGGGCCATTTCCATTAAATTGACGGAAGGTTCAATGGAGCCCTCAGGTGTACTTTTCGTTACAAACCCGGCCTCACTTCTGGGGGATGTCTGCCCTTTGGTTAAACCATAAATTTGGTTGTCCATGATGATATAAGTGATATCAATATTTCTCCTAATTGCATGAATGGTATGCCCCATTCCAATCGCTAACCCGTCTCCATCACCACCGGCCGCGATAACGGTTAAATCCCGATTCGCCATTTTCACCCCTTGCGCAATCGGCAGCACACGTCCATGTGTGCCGTGAAAACCATAGGCGTTTACATAGCCTGATATTCTTCCTGAACAGCCAATTCCGGAAACAAGTGCCAGATCATCTGGTTCTAAGCCTATGTTGGCACATGCCCGTTGAATAGATGCCTGCACAGAAAAATCACCACATCCAGGACACCAGTTCGGCTTCACATTGTTTCGGAAATCCTTAACGGTTGCCATAAACAACCACCTCCTGCATGCATTCATGATAAATTTCACCTGGCAGGAATGGGGTGCCATCAAATTTCAATACACTTGTGATTTTATCCCCATAACCGGTATTCATTTTTAAAATATTGGCTAATTGACCAGTAGCATTATGTTCCACAACGATTACCTGTTTAGCGTTTTCTAATAAAGGGGTTATTTCTTCAGATGGAAAAGGATGCAGCAATCGAATGTGGGCATGGTTCACTTTAAATCCATCCTGGCGTAATCGTGCCATCGCTTCTTCAATGGCTCCTCTTGTGGAAATATATCCAACAAATAATAGATCGGGATTTTCATCATTTATTGTTGTTTTTGTGACAGGTGCAGGAAATTTTTTCGGCAGGTCTTTTAATTTGCGAAGTCTCTTTTCCATTTGTTCTCTTCGGTTCGGAGCTTTTTCTGAAGGTTTACCTGTTTCATCATGCTCAACTCCGGTAACATGGAAGATACCGTTTTTGGTTCCAGGTAATATTCGCGGGGATATTCCATTTTCTGTAACTTTGTATCGTTTAAAGTAATGACCTTTCTCTAATTCAGGTAAATCAGGATCAATATCAAGGTTTCCTCTTCTAATTTCCACCTGATCATAGTCGAGATAATCAACGGTCTGTTTGCCTAAGGATAATTGTAAATCAGATAATAAAATAACCGGACATTGATATTCCTCTGCCAGATTCAGCGCTTCTACTGCGTCATAGAACCCTTCTTCCACTGTACTTGGCGCCATAACAATTTTTGGTATTTCCCCATGCGTTCCATAAATCATAGCCATTAAATCGGACTGTTCCTGTTTTGTGGGAAGTCCTGTACTCGGCCCGCCGCGTTGAGTATCTACGACAACGAGTGGTGTTTCGGTCATTCCGGCTAATCCAATCGACTCCATCATTAAAGACAGGCCTGGTCCAGCGGAAGCGGTTATCGCGCGTACGCCTGCATAATTAGCGCCAATTGCCATTGTGGCTGCAGCCATTTCATCCTCTGTCTGAATGACGGTTCCACCATAGTCAGGCAAATGCTTAATCATAAATTCCATAATTTCAGAAGCCGGCGTAATAGGGTAAGCAGCCATAAAGCGACAGCCCCCTGCTAATAATCCGATTGAAATGGCGTCATTTCCAATCATATACATTCGTTTTTGACCGTCCGCAGGCATCAGCTTCAGGTTCGAGGGCTTCCCCTGTGATTGGGATTGAACAAATGCAGCGCCCTTTCCTATTGCTTTCATATTATTCTCTACTACTTTAGTTCCTTTTCTGCCAAAGGTCTGATAGACAATATCATAGTATTCATTCGTGTCCAAATCAAGAATGGCACTGGATGCACCAATAGCCACCATATTTTTCATTAATGAACTTCCTAATTCTCTCGCTATTTCAGTAAACGGAACGGCATAAAGAATTACATTAGAGCCCTCAGGTATGGTTGGCTTGAATTTCGCATCAGCAATCACAATTCCTTCATCCTGAAGTTCGTGGACATTCACATCAATTGTTTCCTGATCAAATGCTACTAAAATATCTAATCCATCCTGCAAAGAACGAACAGGTGTTGTTGAAACTCTTATTTTATTATTCGTATGACCTCCTTTAATACGTGATGAAAAATGTCTGTAACCATAAAGATAGTAGCCTAAGTGATTCATCGCCGCAGCAAAAATTTCACCGGTACTTTCAATTCCCTCTCCCTGCTGTCCTCCTACTTTCCATGAAAGCTGACTTATCATTGAATTAGACACCCCCTTAATAAAGTTCAGATGGAAGCATCCCAAATTACCCGGGAATGCCTCATCTTATAATAAATATAATAGAATAAGCGATTAGGCTTATTACTATCTAACGCGGTAATGCTTTAAGAAAATTTTCATGGGTAATCTTCCGGACAAAATCGCTGGAAAATCGACCTTCTAATTCCTGAATAAAAGAATTATACTTTGAATAATCCTCTATCCCTTTCACAATTCCATCTGTTCCATCAAAATCCGATCCTAATCCTACGATATCTTCACCGCCAAGAGTCATGATCTTTTCAATATGGTTAAGAATATCTTTTGTACTAGTCTGATCAGTATCTGCTAAAAACTCCGGGACAAAGGTTACCCCCATAAAAGCATCTCTGGAAATTAATGCTTTAATTTGTTTATTATCCAGATTCCTTCGATGCTTACAGACACTGAAGCTATTTGAGTGGCTGGCTATCGGATATTCTGCTGTGTCCATAACATCCCAAAAGCCTCGATAAGATAGATGAGAAACATCCGTTAATACTTCATATGTATTCAGTACTTCCACAACCTGTTTCCCGAATTCAGATAAACCAGCGCCTCTTACTTCCCCGATTCCATCAGATACAGCATTTGCATTGTTCCATGTAAGGCCTGCTGCTTTTACACCCAGATGAAGTAATGTCTTTAGTTTGGTAATATCATTACCTACGGGATGCATCCCCTCCAACGTAAGCATGGCCCCTTTTTCATCTTCTTTTAACTGAAGAATATCGTCCCGGGAGGTAACCATTTTAATTTTGGGGTAGGGTTTCAGAATTCGTTCATAGAAAATATTAGCCATTTCTAATGCACTATGAAACTGTAAATCCTCAGGTATATGTGGTGGTACAAAAATAGCAAAACATTGAACCTTCACATCATTATTCATCCATCTATTATAATTCACCCGTAATTCCTGCTGATTGTCAAAAGACCAATCAGGATTTCTCCATAGTTGATATAATACGTCACAATGTCCGTCGATAATCACGCTGAGTCCTCCTATGATGAATTCTATCGTAAAATAAAAACCTGTTTGCCCGCTTCGCAAACAGGTTAACTACGTTTATCTAGGTTCAACAATCAACTTGATAGCTGTACGCTCTTCATTATCAATCATAATGTCTGTGAAAGCTGGAATACAAATCAAGTCAACACCACTAGGAGCAACAAAACCTCTTGCAATGGCTACCGCTTTAACTGCCTGGTTTAACGCACCTGCACCGATTGCCTGAATTTCCGCGGATCCACGTTCGCGTAAAACGTTTGCAAGAGCACCTGCTACAGAGTTAGGATTTGATTTTGCTGAAACTTTTAATATTTCCATTACTAGTTCCTCCTTTATTTACTATAATTCTTCCATAATTACTATATTCACTATTTTTTTAGATATTCCTTTTTATTATGAAGGATTTTTCTGAAAAATTCAAATTTTGAGGCCTGTTTTTGTTAGCGCTGCCATTCCTTTATAAAAGGAGGAGGCCGGAGTTCCTCCTCTTATATAACGTTTACACAGTCTAATTAGTGAAAAAACGGATGATCATTGTTTATAAGAATACGTTCGATTCGTCTTGCCATTCCATTATCCTTATTCATCTCAATAAATACACCACTTAATTGAGTCGGTCCGTCTTCAGCCACTTCAAAGCGGACAGGCAGTGCAGTGTGAAACCTTCTTAGAACGCTATCTTTATCCATACCTAAAATTCCATTATAGGGGCCCGTCATACCGGCATCAGTAATATAAGCAGTGCCTTTAGGTAAAATCCTGTTGTCCGCTGTCTGCACATGGGTATGTGTACCGGCAACGCCCCCCACTCTTCCATCTAAAAACCATCCGATTGCCTGTTTCTCGCTGGTAGCTTCTGCATGAAAATCTACGAAAATATAGGGAGTTCTTTTCTTCGCTTCTTTTACCAGTTCATCTACAACACGGAAAGGATCCTCGATAGGAGGAAGGAAGGTTCTGCCTTGCGCATTAATGACAGCTATTTCTTTATTGCCAGCCTTGTAAAAGGTCATCCCTTTACCTGGTGTATCAGGAGGAAAATTAGCTGGTCGGACCATGTCATTCACATCATCAATAAACTCAAAGATGTCCTTTTTATCCCAGGCATGGTTGCCAAGTGTAATGACATTTGCTCCCCATTCTTTCATCTGGCGATAAATTTTTTCGGTGATCCCTTTTCCATGAGCTGCATTTTCTCCGTTTACAATGGTGACATCAGGATGATATTGCTTCTTAAGATGAGGAAGATTTTCCTTTAACATCTCTCTTCCTGGTGACCCCACCACGTCTCCGATGAATAATATCTTCATGTGTTCGTCCTCTTTCTATAACTATAATTTTATGTCCTTTAAATACAAGTTCAGTTTTACATATCAGGTATATTTTGTCAAAACCAAAACAAAAGCGACCCTGAAAAGGATCGCTTATTTGGCATATTCTACTGCCCTTGTCTCCCGGATCACGGTAACTTTAATATGACCAGGATAATCTAATTCATCTTCAATTTTCTTCTTGATATCTCTTGCCAGAATTAAGGATTCGTCATCTCCAATTGAATCAGGACGAACCATAATTCGAATTTCCCGTCCAGCCTGAATAGCGTAGGATTTCTCGACTCCTTCATACGAATCAGAAATTTCCTCTAATTTCTCCAGACGTTTAATGTAATTTTCCAACGTCTCACTACGTGCACCTGGACGTGCAGCAGAAAGTGCGTCAGCAGCGGCTACAAGTATGGATATAATCGATGTAGGTTCTTCATCACCGTGGTGAGAGGCAATGGAATTAATGACCACTTCATGCTCTTTATATTTTTGAGCAAGCTCTTTTCCAATTTCTACGTGGCTGCCTTCCACCTCATGGTCTATTGCTTTACCAACATCATGCAATAAGCCTGCACGCCGTGCCAATCGTTCGTCTTCTCCTAATTCTGCTGCTAACAAGCCAGCTAAATACGCGACTTCCATTGAATGTTTCAACACATTTTGACCATAGCTTGTACGATATTTTAGTCGACCTAAGATTTTGACTAAGTCTGGATGTAGCCCATGTACACCAATTTCAAATGTAGTCTCTTCACCAACCTCACGAATATATTCGTCAATTTCACGACGAGATTTTTCGACCATTTCTTCAATTCGAGCCGGATGAATACGTCCATCCTGCACTAATTTTTCAAGTGCCAGGCGTGCTGTTTCTCTTCTTATTGGATCAAATCCTGACAGTATAACAGCTTCAGGTGTATCATCAATAATCAAATCAATACCTGTCAGGGTTTCCAATGCCCGAATATTACGACCTTCTCTTCCGATGATACGGCCTTTCATTTCATCGTTTGGCAAATTCACGACTGAAACCGTTGTTTCGGCGACATGATCTGCTGCACATCGTTGCATAGCTAGGGATAATACCTTCTTGGCTTTCTTATCCGCCTCTTCTTTTGCACGATTTTCAGCATCCTTTATCATAATAGCCGTTTCGTGTTTAATTTCCTTCTCCACACGTTCTAAAATAACCTGTTTAGCCTGATCAGTTGTGTATCCAGAAACGCGTTCAAGCTCAGCTTGCTGTTCATTCATCAACTCTTCCACTTTGCTTTCCATTTCTTCAATTTGTTGTTGTTTTTCAGCAAGTGATTCTTCTTTACGTTCTAACATGAGCTCGCGCTTATCCAGAGATTCAGATTTTCGATCCAGGTTTTCTTCTCGTTGCAATAAACGATTTTCCTGGGTTTTTACTTCCATTTGCCGTTCACGAAGTTCGTTTTCTGTTTCCTGACGCAATCGGTGATTTTCATCCTTCGCTTCTAAAAGCGCCTCACGTTTTGCGGATTCAGCATTCCTCCGACCTTCTTCGACAATTTGTTTTGCCAAGTCCTCAGCACTCGAAATTTTCGCCTCTGAAATAGACTTGCGAATTAAATAGCCAACAACAATACCGACAATTAAGGCTAGCAAAGCGGAGATGATTATGGTGACAACTGGTTCCATTTCGTTCACCTCCTCTTGCTGTAATGCTCGTACTATTTCAAGTCGGCATGTACAAAGATTCAAATTTAAGTCAGCACTTCAAAAATTTGTTGAAATATAAAAATAAAATTATACATATTAATTTTAAGCTTGCCAAATTTTATTGTCAAGGTTTGCCTGTCCAATATACAAAATTCAAAAGGCTGTCCCTATAACGGACAGCCTTTTGAATTCATCCCTATTAAACATCTAACATTTCCTGGGCCTCATCATTATTTACTTCCTTACCTTCGTCTCCATCATCTTCATCAAGATTATGATGCTTTCTGATTGCACTTTTTACTTCTTCGGCTATATCTTCATTCTCACTCAGGAATTTCTTCGCATTTTCTCTTCCCTGACCCATTTTTTCATTATTATAAGAATACCAGGCTCCACTCTTCTGGATGATATCTAAATCGGCTCCAATATCAAGAATCTCGCCTTCCTTAGAGATACCTTCTCCATACATAATATCAACCTCAGCTGTTTTAAATGGTGGGGCAACCTTGTTTTTAACAACCTTAATCTTGGTTTTGTTACCAACCATCTCATTTCCTTGTTTTAAGGTTTCGGCTCTGCGGACTTCCAGACGAACAGAGGAATAGAATTTCAATGCACGTCCACCTGGAGTGGTTTCCGGATTACCAAACATAACACCGACTTTTTCACGAATCTGATTAATAAAAATAGCCGTTGTTTTCGATTTATTGATGGCACCAGATAATTTACGCAGTGCCTGAGACATTAAACGTGCCTGTAAACCAACGTGGGAGTCACCCATTTCCCCTTCGATTTCTGCTTTAGGTACAAGGGCTGCAACAGAGTCAACAACAATCATGTCAATAGCTCCACTACGTACAAGGGCTTCCGCGATTTCCAATGCCTGCTCACCAGTATCAGGCTGTGATAATAGTAATTCTTCAATGTTTACCCCTAATTTTCTTGCATAGACAGGATCCAGTGCATGCTCTGCATCAATAAACGCAGCCTGACCTCCATTACGCTGTGCCTCTGCAATCGCATGTAAAGCTACCGTTGTTTTACCAGAGGATTCAGGACCATAAATTTCCACCACACGTCCTCGTGGGTACCCGCCAACACCTAATGCAACATCAAGTGTAATTGATCCACTTGAAACCGTTGAAACTTTTTGTCCTTCCTGTTCCCCAAGTTTCATAATGGAGCCTTTGCCAAATTGCTTTTCTATTTGTTTTAACGCCATATCAAGCGCCTGCTTACGTTCGCTCACAGTTTTTCCTCCTTTAACAATCTATCATCGTTATGTCTATCATAACCTTTTTTAAGGGATTTGCCAACAGAAATGCGAATAAATGTTCTGTTAATTTCATGAAAAATAATGGCCAAAAAGTGAGGTTTTCCCTGTCCATTTTTTAAATTCGGCTAAAATAGACGCACTAATAAATGAATTTCAAATTATTTTTCAGGCATTTCTTTTAATGAATAGAATAACCATTCCAATCCCTTTTTCACTGTATGCTGGCGGATTTTTTCTCTGCTTCCGTTTAATTGATAAGCTTTTACAACTGAATCCTGATCACCTATTTTCAGACCTATATATACAAGTCCGACCGGTTTTCCCTCACTGGCATCCGGTCCTGCATTACCAGTGAAACTGATACCGACCGCTGACTGCATTTTCCGCTGAACCTGTTCCGCCATCTCACGTGCACATTGCTCACTGACTGTGCCGTGCTTTTTAATCAGGGAGTCAGGAATATGTAACACATTTTCTTTAATTTTAGTCTGATAGCCCACAATCGACCCGGCAATAACATCCGAAGCGCCCTGTATAGATATTAACTGGTCAATGAACCTTCCCCCTGTCAGGCTTTCCGCAGAAGCAAGTGTGTACGAATGTGACTTAAGCATTTCCAGCACCTTTTGCTCAAGCGTTTCATCATTCCGGCCATAATAATAATCACCAATCCGCTGCATTAATTGCTCCTGGACATTGGAAATAGAGGATAACGCTTCTTCAGCAGTTTCAGCTTTTGCTGTTAAACGTAAGGTAACCTCACCTTCTCCAGCCAGTGGGGCGATGGTAGGATTGGTTTGGGTTCTTATCAAATCTGAAACCCGTTCTTCAAGAATAGATTCTCCGATTCCAATAAATTTCAGCACTCGTGACACAATTTGATTTTTAAATGGATACCTTTCCTTAAGAAATGGGATGATACTTTTTGAAAAAATGGATTTCATTTCCCGTGGGACACCAGGAAGGAAAATCCAGCCTTTTTGCATATGATCCACAAACATCCCTGGGGCCATCCCTTCTTCATTTGGAAAAACCTTTCCATCTTTAAAGACAAGAGCCTGTTTGCGATTATTTTCAGTCATAGATATCCCACGGCGTTCAAAGAAGGATTCAACCTTTGTCAGCACCTGGGGATGAATCTCAAGCTGCTGACTTAGGATATCTGCCCCAACCTCTCTGGTTAAATCATCTTCCGTAGGTCCCAGTCCTCCTGTAACAATAACCAGATCGGAACGCCTGTCTGCCAGCTCCATAACGCTTTTAAGACGGTCATAATTGTCACCCACGGTATGGTGAAAATAAACGTTGATGCCCATATGTGCAAGATTCTGGGAAATCCACTGCGCATTCGTGTCGGCAATCTGCCCTAACAGGAGCTCAGACCCGACGGATATAATTTCGGCATTTATGTCCTTCTTCATTTGGAATCCCTCATCACATGCCAATTTTTGATAAAGTATTCAACACCTGAAACAACGGTAATAATCATAGCGGCATATAAGGCAATGATGTCAAAGGGAAGCCCCAGATAAGAAAAAGGAAAATTATGCAGTAATAATGCAGATACAGCAATAATTTGAATCCATGTTTTTAATTTTCCCATCTGACTGGCTGCCAGAACAATCCCTTCACCGGCAGCGACTAACCTTAAACCTGTAATTGCAAATTCTCTGCTAATTATAATAATAACAATCCAGGCCGGTGCTAACCCCTGTTCAACCAAAAGAATAAATGCCGCTGAAACGAGCAATTTATCAGCTAATGGATCCAAAAATTTCCCTAAGTTGGTTACCAGATTATGTTTTCTGGCATAATACCCATCAATCCAGTCCGTTGTAGAAGCAACAATAAAAAGAATTGCTGCTGCTAAATGAGACACAGGTAAAATACGCTCACCAACGGTTATTTCTCCCCATTCAAAAGAGATAGCTAGTAACAGAATAAAAAATGGGATTAACATTATACGAGATAAAGTAATTCGATTGGGAATATTCAATTTTAACGCCTCCTGCTAACGAAATAAAGAGTCATCGGTATTCGATGACTCCACTTTATTCATTTATATTTTTTATTGTACCACTTTTAAAGTAATATCTTGAACATAATTTTTTGGTTTTTTAGGGTCAAAGGCATATTTAAGGTTTGTGTCATTTACCTTTATATCAACCGCTGCTGCTTGTCCGATTCTCATCGTTACTGACTTTTGGTCCGAAAAATCAAATTCCTTAGGGGAGTTATCTGATGTTAACATTTTATCAAAAATAACTTGTTCATTCGCATCTCTTATCGTCAGCCAGCTTTTTTTAGACGTTGTTAAGGTTACATTAAACTTATCATCAGGGAGTTTTACTTCATATTCTGCTGAGAGACCTCCGCTTTTGGATTGGTTTGTTAAATTTACTTCTGTTTGAGGTTTTTCTGCATCGCCCGTGTCACTATTTGACTCGCTTGACCCGCTATTTTCATTTTCTTCGCTATTTTGATCACCATTTTCCTTTTTTTCTGTCTCTTTCTGGTCCGAGCCATTGTCATCATTCTTATTTTCCTGCTGAGATTGGTCCCCACGCGTAATTTCCACCTCATCCGGATTGTCCTGTTCCGGAGATTCTTCGGGATCAATCGTTTGCTGATAAAAGAAATAGGCAAAAACAATAATAGCGACAATTAAGAGAACGGTTAATATTTTCGGGATAACAGAAAACAGTGCGGAATGTTTCTCAGAAGATGGCTGTTTACTATGCTTCTGAACACGACTGATACGTTCATATTCTTCCTGTTCAGGGGATGGAAGTTCATTTTCATACTCTTCAAAGAGCTGATCTGCATTTAATCCAACGGTGTTCGCATATTCACGAATAAATGCTCTTGTATAAAAACTGCCTGGCAGGATGTTGAATTGACCTTCCTCTATGGCATTTAAATAGCGCCTTTGAATCTTCGTCATTTCCTGAATATCAGATAGAGAAAGGCCTTTTTCTTCTCTTGCTTCTTTTAATCTTTGTCCTAATTCCATTCTTTAACACCATCCATCCTTAAAAGTCAAACATTGAGAAACCATCATCTTGAGAAAATGCTGGACGTTCAAGATTTTCATACGTGATTTCTTCCTCTTCGTCTGTTCGTAATTCTATAATATAATCAAAATCATCTAAGGTATATTCTGTGTGCTGCACAAGAATATCCGGATGTTCGACAACTTTTGTAGCTGGCATATGCATAATTTCACGAATTAGTTGCCAATGTCTTTCACTTGCTCGTCTGGTGGATACAATCCCATCTATAATGAAAAGATTATTCTCATCATATTCGTCTCTGATCAGCTTACTTCTGACCGTTTGCTTTAATAACGTACTGGATACAAATAACCATTTCTTATTTGCACATACACTGGCTGCCACGACTGATTCCGTTTTCCCAACCCTGGGCATACCTCTTAACCCAATTAGTTTGTGTCCTTCCTTTTTATATAATTCAGCCATAAAATCCACAAGAAGTCCCAATTCATCACGGACAAAGCGGAAGGTCTTTTTATCATCCACATCACTATGTATGTATCTTCCATGCCTAACCGCAAGTCGATCTCGTAATTTAGGCAGTCTCAGCTTGGTGACGCGTATCGTATCCATTGTATCTAATATCGATTTCAATCGTTGTATCTGTTCTTCGTGTTTACTTAAGAGCAACATCCCTCTGCGGGAATTTTCCACTCCATTAATCGTGACGATATTAATCGACAGCATCCCTAACAAAGAAGAAATATCGCCTAACAGTCCAGGCCTGTTGGTTTGAATTTCATACTCCAGGTACCATTCCTGTCTCTCTCCCATAGATAAACCCCTTCATTACGTAACATAAAACGTTTATTAATTACTATGATAAATGATTTTTCAATATTAGAAAAGGACATAAAAGCATAATCCTGTAATTCATTTAAAAAGAGAAAAGATAGGACTTTAAAATGAGGGAGAAGATCCTCCCTCCCATTCATAGGCAGATAAACTTATAAGGCCATATACGAGGCTCTCATTTTTACAGTTCGTTTTACTAACGCCCCAAAGTTGGGGGTATTACGGCTTATGCATTCAAAAGTTTCTGGCACAATAAAAACAAGAGGGAAGCACCCTCTTGTTTTTATTGTATCCCGTTATTTTGTACCATCTTAACCATCATATTAGCAATTGCATGTTTCTCATCATTTGAAGCTACATTCCATAAATCTCTGAGAACTGCTTCCTGGTCATTTTTTGCATCTACCTGAGTGGCTAAATAATCTCCAACCTCATAAGCAAGGTCGCTAATTTCCTGCTGGGACAGCCCTTGACCTTCTGCGTTATGCATTTTGTCACCCAGGAAATCCTTCCATGATTCAAAATTATCTAAGATGGACATATTCTTTCCTCCTTCAAATTGGACCTTTCATCTTTAGTTTGAACCGGAAGCAGGTGATTATTCACAAAAGAAATACCATTTCAGGAGGAAAACCCACCATTAACGTTAATGATTTGCCCATCTATATACTGTGCGCGTTCACTAAAAAGAAACTGCACCACATTGGAAACATCCTGTGTGCTCCCAAATTTCTTTTGAGGAATCGTCTCAAATAATGCATCCCGTTCCTCCGCTGATAAATGTTCATTCATTTTCGTATCAATTACACCTGGACTTACTGCATTTACCCGGATACCACTAGCGGCAACTTCTTTTGATAACGCCTTTACAAAGCTGTTTTGAGCTCCTTTAACTGTTGAATATAAGACTTCATTACTGGCACCAATTTCTCCCCAAATCGAACTAATGAGCACAATATGCCCACTCTTTTGCTTAATCATATCGGGAAGAAGATAACGGGCAATTTTCATAGGCGCCTGCATATGGAGGAGTATCATTTCCTCCATATCCTCATCGGTTACATCCTGAAACAGGCTGAATAATGCTTTTCCACTCGCATAAACCAGTGCATCCACTTTAAAATAAAGCTGATCCATTAGTGTTTGAATTCCTTCCGAGGTTGAAAGATCTGCCTGAATACAGGATAGGATGGACTCGCTTGGAAAGTGCTTCGTCTGCTCCTGTAAACGTTCAAGATTCTGATTACAATGCAGAATGACCTGCCAGCCATCCTGCACCAGATCCTTAGCAATGTTTCCTCCTATATCTCCACTCGCCCCTGTGACCAAACATGTTTTCATCTTTAACTATTCCTTTCTGTCTTACTCGGGAAGGATATAACACGTACTAATACGTTCCTCGCTGATCCAATCCTGCACAATTTGCTCAAACTCTTCCTTCGTCATTTCGTTTAACGTTTCGTATAAATCAAAATAATTCAGACCCAGCTGATGATAATCAATAAATTGATTCGCCGTTCCCTCCAGAGAATTTAAGGTTTTCAGAAGATCACCGGTTTGCTTACGCTTCATCCGGGTGAAAACTTCATCTGACCATTGTTCATTCTTGATTTTCAAGAGCATTTCCTTTAATTTAGCAGATAATTCTTTGGGCTTCTGTGTATTCCCACCGACAAAGGAAAATGCAAAATTTTCTTCAATATGAACTTCGTAATCAAATCCATCTTCAATAAGGTTTTCATTATATAATTCTTCATAATAAGGACCACTTTTCGAAAACAGAAAGTCATAAACCATTTGAGTGACCAGTTTTAATTTCGGTAATTTATCCTTCGTCAGCTGAGACGGGTCTTCCTTAATCCCGACAAGACATTTAGAAACTGAAACGGGCATGTAAATTTCTTCTTCCTTTTTTGCCACCTGAACAGTCTCTTCCGGGAAGGAACGTTTAATTTCGTCAGCAGGGTGAAAGGATTTTCTTTCCTGATTTTCTTTAATTTTTCCCATCATATCCTCTGGCTCGAACTTTCCGGTCACAAATAAAATCATGTTAGAGGGATGATAAAACGTCTCATAGCATGTATATAAGTCATCCTTCGTAATTTCCTGTATAGAATCGACTGTACCGGCAATATCGATTTTGACCGGATGATTTTCATACATAGAGCCGATCGTTCCAAAAAACAACCGCCAATCCGGCTGATCATCATACATCTTGATCTCCTGGGCAATGATTCCTTTCTCTTTTTCAACGGTTTCTTCCGTAAAATAAGGCTCCTGAACAAAGTCTAAAAGTGTTTCAACATTTTCTGTAACATTTTCCGTGGACGTAAATAAGTAAGCTGTTCTAGTAAATGATGTGAAGGCGTTTGCCGATGCTCCCTGCTTTGTAAATTGCTGAAAAACATCCCCATCCTCTTTTTCAAACATTTTATGCTCAAGAAAATGGGCAATCCCATCTGGAACCGTTACATATTCATCTTTATTAAGAGGAGTAAATGTACGATCAACGGAGCCGTATTTTGTTGAAAATATGCCAAACGTCTTCTCCATTTCATCTCTGGGTAATAGATATACATCTAATCCATTTTCCAACGTATCAAAATATAAGGTTTCCTGAATCTGATTTAATGTTTTTGATTTCATGCGTTATCACCTTCACTCGTTAAAAAGTAAATCGTATCCAACTTAACCTTATCAGCAAAAGATATTAAATCCTGTTTCGTTACTTGTTCGACTCCCTCAAACATTTCACCGGGGGTTCTCTTTTGATTGGCCAGAACCTGATGATACATTATCTCAATAATTCCGACTGGATGATCAAAAGTTTCTTTTAACTGATGAATCGTAAGCCTTTTTGTTTCCTCAACCTCAGTATCCGTGAAGTTTCCTTTCTGCATTTCTTCAAACTGCTTGATGATAATCTCTTTCGCTTTATCATATGCTTCAGGAGCAATACCGCTGAAAACAAGTAATAATCCTTTGTGACTTTCAAATCTGGAAGCAGCATAGTAGGCCAGCTGATGCTTTTCCCGAACATTGGCAAATAATTTTGAATGAGGAAATCCGCCAAATAAGCCATTAAACACCTGCATCGTAAAATAGTCGGAGTCCTTAAATGTGGTTTGCGTTCTAAAACCTAAGTGCAGCTTACCCTGTTGTATTTTTTGTTTTTCCGTTACCTCCTGCCCCTGTTTTGATTCTGATGGTGACTGTACCAGTGAAGAGGAATGAACAGGATAACGGTCAAAGCTGAGCGATTGACCAATGGTTTGCTTAGTCTCCTCAACATCCACATCTCCTAAAAGATAAACATCCATACGATCCTCTTTTAGCATCGATTGGAATGTGTTGTACAAAGTTTGGCCATCAATGGATTCCAAATCTTCCAAATATCCGTGTACATGAGTGGCATAAGGCTCATTTTGGCACATTTCATCAATTAAACGCATATTGGCATAACTCATCTTCTGATCTTTAATGGATTCAATTTTCTGTCTGAGGGTTTCCTTTTCTTTTTCTACGATTTCTGACTTAAAAACATTTTCCTCGAGAAGAGGTTTAAGAAGAATTTGCTGAACAAGTTCCATAACCTCATCCATCAGTGAATTTTCATCAGGTAAAAATTTCTCATTCACAAATGACATACGAATCGTAATTAAGTGATTTTCACCTTTCTTTGAAACATCGATATTCAAATCTGCTCCGTATAACTCATCGAGTCTGGTTCGTAATTTTCTCTCACTCGGATAATCCTTTGTTCCTTTCTGCATTACAAAAGAAAGTAAGGCACGTCTGGTGGCTATATCCCTTTGCAAAGGAGCAAGGAATCGGATAACCAGCACATTGGTTTTAAACTTTTTTGTAGGAATTACATGCAGCTGATATCCTTCCATATCAAACTGATGTTCAGTCAATTCAGCCATTCCTTTTTACCTCCTTAAACATACAATCTCTCCATATAGCTTATCATGAATTAGAAAAAGTATCCTTCTATAAGCATAAATTAAAGCGTAAAAAAAACCCTTTATTATTAGAAATAAAGAGTCCTGGATTTCGTATGAACTTATTCCTTAACCATCCCCTTAAGTTAAACACGTACTCAAATTCTCTTCCTTATAACGTAAAAGCTGAATTTGTCCGCTCTGAAATAATTTTTCGAATATAACACAGGCTCATCCTTTTCGTTATAATGCATTTGTTTTAATAAAAGAAGAGATTGATCAGGTTGACAATCAAGTAATAATGAAGCTTTTTCATGAAAACTTACCGGTTCGATTTTCGTTACAGCATACGTTATTCGATAACCCGTGTAATCCTCTATAACCTTCAGCAAGGAGGTATTTTTGTGCACATTTTCAAGGTCAATGGAATCTGGAAGAATGTGATCAATACAGTAAATCACAGGAGTATCATCTGCTGTACGAATTCGCTCAATTTCGACGATTTCAGATAACGAATTGTCATTAAACTGAACCCTGTCTTCCGATGATGATTGAATGATTTCAGTTGCAAGGTAGCGGGAGCCAGGGGTCATTCCGGTTTGAGCGATCATATCCGTTACACTATGCAATTGCTCAATCCCAGAAGCAAAAACGGACTTTTCCTTCACATATGTACCCACACCATGCTTTCGAATGACAATATTGTCTTCCTCCAGAATACGGAGCGCTTCCCGCAATGTGGCCCGGGAAACTCCTAAATCCCTGGACAATTGAAATTCAGAAGGTAATTTTTCGCCTTCCCGATATTTGTTTTTTTCTATGTCATGTTTAATTTGGTCTATGACCTGTAAATATAAATGACGTGAATCATCACGAATGGACATTACATTCACCTCAAATCACTTTCTTTGGAACAACGATGAACCTTAAATTACTATATCATTATTCGACATGCAAATAAAGCAAAACTTCAATCAGAATAAGGTTCCGAACTGTATGGACCAAGCTCCTGTTTTACTATTAATTGGACGAAAAGCAGCCTTAAAGGAAAGGCTGCTTCATGAGGTTTGTTCTTCTTCAACATGATTCGTTAAAACTTTTCGTGGCTTGCTTCCTTCATAAGGACCAACGATTCCCCGATCTTCCATTGCGTCAATTAAACGAGCCGCACGCGTGTACCCAATTCGGAATCTTCTCTGGAGCATGGATACACTTGCACTTTGCATCTCCAGGACGAGCTGTACAGCATCATCATATAATTCATCATCCACTTCCTGTACAACTTCAGACTCTTCCTCAGGGATCATATCCTCCTGATACTGAGCCTTCTGCTGTTCGACACAGTGATCGACAATACGTTCAACCTCTTCATCTGATAGAAAAGCACCCTGAATACGTGTAGGTTTGGAAGCTCCTACCGGGATAAAGAGCATATCTCCTCGACCTAATAACTTTTCAGCTCCACCAGAGTCCAAAATCGTTCTCGAGTCAGTCTGTGAAGATACACTAAAGGCGATTCTTGATGGGATATTCGCCTTAATGACTCCTGTAATAACATCAACAGAAGGCCTCTGAGTTGCAATGATCAGATGAATACCGGCAGCCCGTGCCATTTGAGCCAGTCGTGTAATCGCATCTTCCACTTCATTGGAAGCCACCATCATCAGGTCCGCTAACTCATCAATCAGAACAACAATATAAGGTAATAATGGCTGTTCTTCTTCCTCTGGGCTAATGCTGTTCATTCGTTTCACATATTCATTGTATCCTTCTATATTCCGTGTACCTGTTTCCGAGAATAAGTCATAACGCCGCTCCATTTCTGCTACAACCTTTTTTAATGCTCTCGAAGCTTTTTTAGGATCGGTAACAACAGGTGTAAGTAAATGAGGAATTCCATTATAGACATTCAGCTCTACTTTTTTCGGGTCAATCATCATCATTTTAACCTCGTGAGGCTTGGCTCTCATTAGGATACTGGTAATAATTCCATTTACACAGACACTTTTTCCGCTTCCTGTTGCACCAGCAATTAACATATGCGGCATTTTATTCAGTTCAGCTGTTATAACTTCGCCGGAGATATCTCTTCCCAGCCCAAATAGCAGCTTGGAGGAATTGCCTTTCGGATATGCATCCATAACTTCTTTTAAAGAGACTGTTGCAATTTCCTGATTGGGAACTTCAATACCAATGGCAGATTTCCCCGGTATTGGCGCTTCAATTCGTAAATCCTTGGCAGCTAATGCCAAAGCCAGATCATCGTGAAGATTGACGATTTTACTTACTTTTACACCAGCACTGGGATATACCTCATACTTTGTAACCGAAGGCCCTACATGAACTTTGGAGACTCTTGCTTTAACACCAAAGCTTTCAAAAGTTTTTTCCAGCTTTCGAACCGTAGCCTGAATATGGGACTTTTCTTGTTGCTGAGAGTTCTGAACCGGTTCAACAAGCAGTTCCGGCGATGGCAAGATATATTCTATGTTTTCCTTCTCTGCCAATGGCAACGACTCGTCCAGTTCTGTCTGATCCTCCTGTGACCCGGAATCCTCCTGAACTTCTTGAGTTTGATTTTGGCTTGATTGACCAGTCTCCTCTTCTCCATCAGAACCAGGTTCATGAAAGTCATGGGTATGATATACAGCGTCTGTAAAATCTTCAATAATCGGCTCTTCACCCTTATCTGCAATTTCAGGCGCAGCTTGTCCCATATCAATTTCCGGAGAAGCATCTATATCTGTCGAAGCTGCCTTCTTTTCCAGTTTATCTGCTTTATGTTCGAGCCATTTTTGCTGGAGATTGTTTTTTTGTTCCAACCATTTGTCTTTACTTTTTTCATAGCTTTTCTTTAAAAGATCTCCTAATGAAATTTGTGTCAAAAAGAGAATACCTATAATAAAACCGAAAACAGACAAAATTCGTGCTCCATCCGGTGAAAATAAGTAAAAGCTGAACGCATAAAGACTGGCACCAATTAATCCTCCCCCTAAATAGGAAGCTTCGAGTTCACCACTGAGAAAACCCGTAAAATGACTCCAGGTTGTCTTTAGAATCGATGGGTCAGCAGCTGAAGTCATAATAGATTCAAAGGTTTGGATATGGGTAAACAATAAAAGTGATGAAATAATAATATAAAAACCTGTAAGTTTGGGCTGAAAGAATTTAGGCCAGGTTCTCTTAACCATTAGCGATATCCCTAACCCAAATAGAAATATAGAAGGAATAACAAACCATATCCCGAAAAACAACCGTAATAAGTGCTCCAGACCTCTTGGAATATAACCTGCACCAATAGCACTTATTCCACTTGAAAAAATCGCAAGGGCTATGAATAATAGGCCTAGTAATTCAAACTTCAGACCTTTTTTTATTGTTTTTTTACTTCTTTTCCTCTTTTTCTTTGCCATAGATGTTCACCTCAATATACGGTCGCCTCCGCTTTTCTCTGTCCAGCTGCGGCTTCCTAGGTCAAGGCGGATATAAGCCAAAGCCATTCCGTGGCCAAACCCATGCCACTCCATGTCTTCGTCTTATCCCGCATGACCTGAACAGTCGCCTCCGCTTTTCTCTGTCCAGCTGCGGCTCCCAGGCCCAAGCGGTCATAAGCAGAATCTCCTCCATGGCCAAAATACGGCCACTCCGGATATCCTGCTTATGCCGTCGGGCCTAAACGGTCGCCTCCGCTTTTCTATTATGTAAAAGATAAGCAGCCATACCTCGTGGCTGCTTTTTCCATTCTTATTATATCACAGTGTAGACACGCTTGTAATCATGAAGGGAACTTATAATCGGATCCGATTACCTGGTGTATACTGCTGGTTTAAATAATCATTTGGGTCTGTTGACATGGTCTGCAGAATTTCGTAAGATCCATCCTTCATATCCTGTACCTTTAATACGCGATTTTCAACGGTGACCCATTTACACTGGCTGTATTCCTCCTCATCTGGTGGAAAAATATCATGTTCGCTTAAAGGTGTGTAAAGAATCATTGTATCACCTGACTCTCATTACCGTTATCTTTGTTGTCATCAATCATTTGATTCAGCTTTTCCATAGCTTCCTTTACACCGCCTATTTCGTCAATAAGTCCAAAATTTACTGCATCTGTTCCTACAACGTTAGTGCCAATATCTCTCGTTAAGTTCCCTTTTTCAAACATTAACTCCTTAAATTTTTCCTCTTCAACATTAGAGTGACGAGTGACAAAGTTAATCACTCGATCCTGCATCTTATCTAAGTACTCAAAAGTCTGCGGCACACCTATCACAAGACCATTCAGACGAATCGGGTGAATGGTCATCGTTGCCGTTTCGGCTATAAACGAGTAATCCGTTGACACAGCAATAGGAACACCAATAGAGTGTCCACCGCCTAAAACAATGGAGACTGTGGGCTTTGAAATCGAGGCAATCATTTCGGATATGGCCAGACCTGCTTCTACATCCCCACCTACAGTATTCAAAAGAACAATTAACCCTTCAATTTTAGGATTTTGTTCAACAGCTATAATTTGCGGTATCATATGCTCATATTTTGTTGTTTTATTCTTTGGCGGTAATTGCACATGACCCTCAATCTGGCCAATAATGGGCAGTATATGAACGTTGGAATCAGGGGTTTGGGCAACGTTGGTTTGACCTAATTGCTGTAATTTCTGTACCAGACTACTGCTATTCTGGTCATTCCCTTGTTGCTGTCCATCCTGATTTCCATCTTTTTGTGGATTTTGTTCGTTACTCACTCTATCTACGCCCCTTTTCTATGTTTACATCTTATTATGACCGATAGGACGTATAGACATGCAAAAAAGCCGGCATAAATTATTGCCGGCTTTCATGAATTCCTTCTAAAATACTGACTAATTGTTTATTCTCATCATCATTTAGGGGGATAATTGGCAAGCGTACTCCACCTGCATCAATCCCCTTCCAGTGTAATGCAGCTTTTACAGGTGCTGGTGAAGGAGCTAAAAAGACTCCTTTCATGACCGGCAGCAGATGACGGTGAAGGTAGGCTGCCTGCTGCACATTTCCCTGATCATAATGTTGAAGCATTTCCTGCATCTCATTTCCAATGATATGAGCGGATACAGAAATAACTCCTTCCCCGCCAATCGCTCTGGTAGGGAGAGTTAAAGGATCTTCACCTGTATACAATACGAACTCATCATCTGTCTGTTCAATGACCTCAGCCATTTTATTTAAGTCACCACTTGCATCCTTAATGGCGACAATGTTATCGATTTTAGAGAGACGGACCACTGTGTCGGCTTCCAGGCGTACAACCGTTCTTCCTGGTACATCGTACAGAATAACGGGTAAGGATGTGGATTCAGCAATTGACTTAAAGTGCTCATATAGACCTTGCTGACTTGGTTTATTATAATAAGGGCCTACTAGCATAATCCCGTCTACACCTGTTTGTTCTGTTCTTTTTGTCAGCTCAATGGAAGCCTGAGTGTCATTGCTCCCTGTTCCGGCAATGACAGTTGCTCTGCCATCGACAACCTTCACTACATGATTAAATAACTGAACTTTTTCATCCACTGACAAGGTGGGTGACTCACCAGTTGTTCCAGCCACAACTAAACCATCAGAACCATTCTCAATTAAATACTCAACTAATTCTGTCGTTTTAAACAGATCTACTTTGCTATTATCATCAAAAGGAGTAACCATAGCCGTTAAAATCCTGCCGAAACTCACGAAAAAGACTCCCTTCTCTCCTGATCTCACCCTAGTTCAAATGTGTCATGTAATGCAGTGACTGCCTTTTTTAAGTCATCCTCATGAATCAGTACCCAAATCGTTGTGTGACTGTCAGCGGATTGCAAGATCTGAATTCCTTCAGCAGCTAAGGAACTGACAATTTTTGAAGTGACACCAGGGACACCGGTCATACCTGCTCCAACTGTAGACACTTTTGCACAATTTGGAACGGTTTCCGGCTGATAACCCAATTTTTGAAGCAGTTTTACAGCCTGATCTGCTGATGCACCTGGTACAGTATAGGTTACCCCATCTGGTGAAATATTAATAAAGTCTACAGAAATGTTCGCTTCAGCCATTGTTGTAAAAACATCTTCATGAAGTTTATCCGTATTGGTTTCCGACTTTACATTAATCTGTGTAATGTTGGATAAATGAGCAATACCGGTGATAAGCCGATCAGGAATATCCTGACCATTGGCTTCTGTTCTTGAGGAGGTTACGAGCGTTCCCTCATCATCTGAATAAGTGGAGCGTATTCGCAAAGGGATTTCTGCCTGCATGGCCAGTTCTACTGCCCTTGGATGAATCACCTTTGCACCTTGATGAGCCAGGTTGTTGATTTCATTATACGTAACTACAGATAACGGTCGTGCCTTTTCTACGATTCGCGGATCAGCTGTCATAATGCCTTCAACATCTGTAAAGATATCTACATATTCTGACTTAAGCGCAGCTCCTAATGCTGCTGCTGTAGTATCTGATCCTCCTCTGCCTATTGTGGTTGTTTCTCCATTTTCATCTTTCCCCTGAAAGCCTGCAACGACAACCGCATCATAAACCTCTAATTCTTTTAAAATCCGATCTGTATTTACTCTTTCAATTTTGGCGTTTGTAAATTCACTGTTAGTTAAAAATCCAGCTTGTGCACCTGTCAATGCTGCAGCTTTGACATTTTGCTCATTAAGTTCATTGGAAAACACAATGGATGAAATAGTTTCCCCACAAGAGACCAGCAAATCTTTTTCACGATCTGAAATATACGAATGGGTGTCATTAACCAGGGACAAAAGGGTATCCGTGGCATATGGATCCCCCTGTCTGCCTATGGCTGAAACGACAATAACCACCTTATATCCATCATCCATCGCTTTCTTAATATGAGAGATAGCGCTACTTCTAGTATCCTTTGAACGTACAGAAGTTCCACCGAATTTTTGAACGACTAGTTTCATTGATACACCTCTATAACGTTATTTTTTTAACCAATTATTTTCTATTATACTTTGTGCAATCTGAACAGAATTCCATGCTGCACCTTTTAATAGATTGTCAGATACAACCCATAGATGGTATCCATTGGCCTGATCGAGATCCTGACGAATACGACCGATAAACACATCCCGTTTTCCTTCCGCACTTAAAGGCGTTGGATAGGTTTGTGTTTCCGGATCATCTTCCAGTACAACCCCTGGAGCGTTCTGGAATAGTTCTTTTATCTGTCCGACAGATGCTCCTTCCTGCTCCACTTCAACATACACGCTTTCTGCATGTGATGTGAAAAATGGAAGTCGTACACAGGTTGCAGAAACAGGTAATTCGGTTAAATGCATGATTTTTTTCGTTTCATTAATCATTTTCATTTCTTCAAATGTATATCCATTGTCCTGGAAGACATCAATTTGCGGTAATGCGTTAAATGCGATTGGATAATGCTTCTCATCGCCTTTAACTGGCAGAATCTCGGCATTTAACTCATCACCATTTAAAAAGGACTGAGATTGTTCTTTTAATTCATCTGCGGCTGCGTTTCCCGCTCCAGATACTGCCTGATAGGTCGATACGATCACTCTTTTCAGACCGTATGCTTCACGAATAGGTTCAAGGGCAGCGACCATTTGAATGGTTGAACAATTTGGATTGGCAATAATTCCATTGTGCTCCTTAATATCCTCCTCATTCACCTCAGGAACAACCAGAGGTACTTCGGGGTCCATACGATAGGCACTTGTATTATCGACAACCACTGCACCACGTTTTACAGCTTCGGGTGCCAGTTTTTTTGAAATACTTCCTCCTGCTGAAAACAAAGCGATATCCACGCCTTCAAAGGCTTCAGGCAACGCTTCTTTTATCTCAACTTCTTCCCCATTAAACAAAACCTTCTTACCTGCTGAGCGTTCAGATGCCAGAAGGGAGATTTTATCAATTGGAAAGTTCTGTGCTTCGAGTGTCTGGATCATTTTTTGGCCAACTGCACCTGTTGCACCAACAACTGCAACATGATAGCTTTGTTGATTTTGTGACATAAATGTTTCTCCTTTCCTAAATCATTAATCGTTTAAATCTTCACTAAGAATATAAATAGATTGAAAAGTTGCTCTAATCACAAGTTTACAATACTCAATTTTAAATTCAATGATAACTTGATATAATTATCTCCATTCTAGCATACTCACAGGTTGAAAAGTATGGTTTTCCTTAATTTTCGTTAAACATGCGCTGAATTAGTACCGGTTGATACTGTTCCCGGTCCAGTGCACTTTCTACCGCTGCTTGAAGCTGAGTCATATCAGCAACAAGGGAATTTGGCTTTTTAAATGGGTGATCCTGGCCTAAAGGTATAAAGTAGAAGTATTCACTGGCCATCAATCTCATTAAATTAACACCATTCATGCCTAAAGCATCATTTGTCGACAACCCTAATACAATTGGGTTCTGATTTCTCATGGTTGCTTTAGCAGCCATTAATACCGGCGAATCGGTTAATGCATTTGCCAATTTACTTAAAGAATTTCCTGTTAATGGCGCAATGACCATACAATCTAACGGATACTTCGGTCCAAGAGGTTCTGCATCCGGAATGGTTGAAATCACTTTTTGTCCGGTGATTTCCTCAATTTTATTGACATGATCCACCGCTTTCCCAAACTTAGAATCTACAAATTTTACAGTATTGGAAATCACAGGAACCACTTCAGCACCTGCATCTACCAGCTGTTGAATCTGTGGAAAAATTTCCTCATACGTACAATGAGAACCGGTCACTCCAAATCCAATACGTTTCCCTTTGATATCCATACGTCATAACTCCTTTCTTATTGTTCATCCGTTAAAATTTGAGTGATGACACCAGCCAATATATCTCCTGCTGTTTTTGGAGCCACAATGGAGGGCAGACTGGGTGTTAATATCGCCTTTACCCCTCTGCGTCTGGCGTAGCGAAAATCAGTGCCTCCAGGTTTTGACGCTACATCCAGAATAATAGACGTGAGAGGCAGGTTTTGAATGACCTTCACATTCACTACTGGTGCTGGAATGGTATTTAATAAAATATCACAATCATATACGGCTTCACTTACTTCTTTCATTTCAAAGGGTTCAAATCCCATTTCATAAATACGAGCAAGATCCTTTTGACATCTTGCCCCTACCTTTACTTTGGCTCCCAAAGCCTGAAATGTCCTTGCAATCGTAATTCCAACTCTTCCAAAGCCAAGAACCACTACTTTTGATCCATGTATGGTGAAATCTGTGTACTGTATGGCTAACATGAGTAATCCTTCAACGGTTGGAATCGAATTATAAATCGCTACATCATCGCGATTGAATAACGGGATCAATGTAAGATCCTTTTCTTCGCATAAATTGGTTAAATATGAATTTGTAATACCAGTAAAGACCTGACAGGATGGTGACAGTTGGTCTAACCATTCTTCCGTTAATCTTGGAGAATAACTGGAAAAATCAGTATCTAAATAGCCTTCCTGATCTACCCCACGTACAGGCAGAAGTACTGCATCTAAATGATCTGGTTTAATTTCCTCCATATTGGTCTTATTAACGCCTGGTATATCCTCTTCTAACTCGTCATACCCGACTAAATACAGGGTTGCATCCCAATCACAAAGCTTCTTAATGATTTGCAGCTGCCTGGCATCACCACCAAGCACACCTATTTGATAACCTGTTAACATGTCAGCACCTCACTATAGAGAACCGTTATTTTTAATGAATAAGCCCAAATTCATTTACGATGTTATCTTATGACCATAAGCCAATAACGTGAATGTTTTCTTCTCTTTGAAAAATGACGAATAAAAAAACCTTTGTTTCCGCCATTCAAATGCGAAAACAAAGGTTTTTTCCTGCTGATTTAACCTTGATATGGATCCTGATAGGGCTTTACAACGACAATATCGTCTCCGATCGTTTCAATTTCACTCCAATGAATCTTATCCTGCATTTCTCCCTTTTTAACACCGAACCATTTATAATCCGGAATTAATATGGATTCAATCTTTCCTGTTTTGATATCAATATCTAAATCTGTCTGACCTAAAATCCCCAGGCGGGTACCTTTGGATACATCAATCAATTCCTTCCCGCTCAAGTCTTTAAATCTCATTTTGTTCCCTCCCACTATTACTTTATGCGCAGGGAATGAAAGTTATTTTTAATCTTTTGCTGAGATTAATGCACTTGAATAAGGCTGATTAAATATTTGCTGAATACTGTTATTGATTAAATGATGGTCTACGTTATCAATGAGCTGAATAATATCATCAAGAGAGCGATGGCGCTTAAGCAGCAGCTCATTTTTACCGTTGCGGCTCATCCTGCTGTTTGTGCTTTCTAAACCCAGCATTAAATTCCCTTTCAGCTGTTCCTTACTGTTCTTCAGCTCCTTATCTGTCAGACCATCAGAAATTAATTTTTGAACCGTATCGTGAATCGTTTCTTCCAGTACCTCTAATTGATCATTACCTGTTCCTCCATAAATGGTTAACAGACCATCATCAAGGAAGGAGCTATGATAGGAAAACACTGAATAGGCCAGACCTTTTGTTTCCCTTACCTCCTGGAATAATCGGGAACTCATACTGCCACCTAATACATTATTCACAACGACAAGACTGTAAATATCATCATGACCTACAGGAAGCCCCTGGTACCCCAGGCAAAGATGAGCCTGTTCGGTATCCTTCTTTCGCTTAAAGTGCTGATGCTGAAAGTCGGGTTTATCAAATTGATTCTTCCCGCCCTTACGCTCAAAGGTGCCGAACAGCTTTTCAACATCTTTGAAAAATCCTTCATCCACATTTCCCGCCACAGAAACCACAACATTTTCCGGGCTGTAATTCTCCTCCATATAGGCTCGCAAATCCTCAGGTTTAAAGGATGCCAGGGTTTCTTCCGTGCCTAAGATTGGATAGCCCAATGGATGCTTCCCATAGCTTGCTTCCGACAGCAAGTCATGAACAATGTCATCCGGGGTATCTTCATACATCTTAATTTCCTCATTAACAACCTTCTTTTCCCGTTCCATTTCTTCCTGATCAAAGGTGGAATGGAAAAACATATCAGCCAGAATATCCAGCGCATAGCTTGCATGTGTATCCATAACCTTTGCAAAGTAACAGGTATACTCCTTGGAGGTAAAGGCATTCACTTGTCCTCCAATTGAATCAAAGCTTTCTGCAATTTCACGAGCGTTCCGATTTTCAGTCCCTTTAAACATCATATGTTCGATAAAATGGGAGATCCCATTATTCAGATTTCCTTCATTTCGGGAGCCTGCTAAAACCCATATTCCAATCGATACAGATCTGACAGTCGGGATTTCTTCTAATACGATACGGAGTCCATTATCACATGTATATTTTTTAACCAAAATTCATCCTCCTAAATAAAACATATTCATTTCATGATCTGTTCTCTGATAATAAATTTCCAACGGTACCAATTTTATAGTTTTTTTCCTTGATTTTCAAAATTAAGTCCTCAAGTGTATCCTCCATTACTTTTGTCGGGTGCATTAAAATCATGGATCCCCCTTCTAATTTTGGTATAACACGATTCATAACTTGAGCCTTAGAAGGATTATCCCAGTCAATGGTGTCAATCGTCCACATAATCGTCTCCATGTTATGTTCAGCAGCGACGTTGACAACATATTTATTAAAGTTACCCGCAGGTGGAGCTAAAAATTCAGGCTTCTTTTTAATAATAGATTTAATAATGCCGTTGGTCTTTGTAATCTGATCGGTAATTTGTTCTTTGTTCATTTGACTCATATCAGGATGATTATAGCCGTGACTGCCGATTTCATGACCTTCCTCATTAATCATCTTTAATAGCTCAACATGATCCTGTGCCCATTTTCCATCTATAAAAAATGTTGCCTTCAGGTTATGTTTTTTTAGCGCTTTAATCATGTTTGGTATATATTCTTCTCCCCAGGAAACATTGATGAGAAAAGAAACCATTTTTTTGTCCGGATGTCCCCGGTAAACAGGAGCGGCAGGGAGGTCATCAAACGTAACCTCAGGCTCTGTTTCATTATACACGAGCTTCTCTTTATTAAATTCCCCTGTATCCTCCATTTTTAAATAGGATTTATCCACATTTACCTCTAAACCATTTAAACCCGGCATTTTTTTCCACACTTTATGTATTTTAGCATTTTGAGGCTCTACCTCAAAGCTTGGAGCCTTTTGTTCAATTTCCTTATAAAGTGAATCACTTTTATCGACAGAGGATACTGAAATATTTTCCATAACGGAAACATAGTCTTTAGTATAAGTATTCTCAAATAAACCATATGACAGCATAACAAGAACGACAAATAATATACCCTGAATCCAATAACGCCGCCTCATAAAATCCCCCTCTCCCTAAACCCTATGAAAAACAAGCCCCGTGTAGAACATAGAAAAGCGAAGGCGAGCGGTTAGGTCATGCGGGATAAGACGAAGACATGGAGTGGCATGGGTTTGGCCACGGAATGGCTTTGGCTTATATCCGCCTTGACCTGGGAGCCGTAGCTGGACATAGAAAAGCGAAGGCGAGCGGTTAGGTCCGGCATAAGCAGAATGCCCAAAAAATCCAATAAAAAAGAAACTGGCAGGCCAGCTTCTTACTTTATCGTCTATTCAGTTTCCTTATTCGCAACTCCTTGTTCCTTCATTGCATCCTTTCGTGAAAGATTAACTCTTCCCTGGTTGTCGATTTCTTTTACTTTAACCAGAATGTCATCTCCAATGGAAACAACGTCTGAAACATTCTTAATATGACGTTCATCAAGCTGTGAAATATGAACAAGACCTTCTTTACCTTTGAAAAGCTCTACAAAGGCTCCAAACTTTTCAATGCGCTTAACTTTACCAAGATATGTCTTACCTACTTCAACCTCACGAACCAGGTCTTCAATAATTTGCTTCGCCTGTTTGTTCATATCCATATCGGCTGATGAGATAAAGATGTTTCCATCCTGTTCAATATCAATTTTTACGCCTGTTTCTTCGATAATCTGGTTAATTTGTTTACCGCTTGGTCCGATGACATCTCTGATTTTATCCGGGTTAATGCTCATCGTTAAGATTTTTGGTGCATGTGCAGAAAGCTCGTGACGTGGCTGCTGTATGGTTTCAAGCATATGGCCGAGAATATGCATACGCCCTTTTTTCGCTTGTGTCAGAGCTTCTTTCAAAATCTCACGTGACAGGCCTTCAATTTTAATATCCATCTGAAGAGCGGTTACTCCATCTTTTGTTCCGGCAACTTTAAAGTCCATGTCACCAAGATGGTCTTCCATGCCCTGAATATCTGTTAAAATCGTATAATCTTCGTCCTGTTTCACAAGTCCCATAGCAATACCCGCTACTGGAGCTTTTATAGGCACACCTGCATCCATCATAGCCATCGTGCTTCCACAAATACTTGCCTGCGATGTTGAACCGTTTGATTCCAACACTTCAGAAACAACCCTGATTGTGTATGGGAATTCCTTTTCAGAAGGAACAATAGGCTCTAAAGCACGTTCACCCAGTGCACCATGTCCAATTTCACGACGTCCTGGCCCTCTAATTGGACCGGTCTCACCTACACTAAAGGAAGGGAAATTATAGTGATGCATAAAGCGCTTTGATTCTTCCAGGTCAAGTCCATCCAAAATCTGAACATCGCCCAATGCTCCTAATGTACATACACTTAAGGCCTGGGTTTGACCTCTTGTAAACAGACCCGATCCATGTGCTCTTGGCAACACACCCACACGGGAAGACAATGGTCTGATTTCATCCGGAGCACGACCATCCGGACGTACATTTTCTTTTGTGATTAAACGGCGTACTTCATCCTTAACCAATGCATCCAGTACATCCCGAACTTGTCCAAGGACATCTTCATCCTGTTCCTCTTCTGTATATTTCTCCAGTACTTCATTTTTTACTTTTTCAATCGCTTCATCTCTTGCGTGTTTTTCCTCTACCTGAATAGCCTGGATTAATTCTTCCTTAGCATCTTTTTCAACCTGTTCCCTGATGGATGCTTCTGGTTGGAAAAGTTCAACTTCCATTTTTTCTTTGCCGGCTTCTTCAATAATTTTTTCCTGAAATTCAACCAGTCTTTGAATTTCTTTATGACCAAACATGATGGCTTCCAGCATGACTTCTTCCGGAACTTCATTCGCTCCAGCTTCTACCATGTTAACGGCATCCTTCGTACCTGCAACAGACAGATTGATATCACTTTTCTCCAACTGATCTACAGTAGGATTAATAATGAATTCGCCATCAATTCGTCCAACAATAACACCTGCAATCGGTCCGTTAAATGGAATATCAGAAACTCCCAACGCAATGGAAGACCCAATCATGGCGGCTACTTCTGATGAGCAGTCCTGATCAACACTCATAACTGTACTGATCACCTGTACCTCATTACGGAATCCATCCGGGAATAGCGGTCTTATTGGACGGTCAATGAGTCTGGAGGTTAAAATTGCTTTTTCGCTTGGTCTCCCTTCACGCTTGATAAAACCACCCGGAATTTTACCTACAGCATATAATCTTTCTTCATAGTTCACTGTAAGCGGGAAAAAGTTTAGATTCTTCGGTTCATTTGATGCAGTGGCTGTACATAATACAGCTGTTTCTCCATATCGTATCATGCATGCGCCGTTTGCCTGTTTAGCAAGTTCGCCAATTTCAACTTTAAGCGTACGGCCAGCTATATCAATGGAGTACTCCTTTTTATCTTCTGCCATTTTGTACTACTCCTCTCAAACAAAAAAATTACGTTTATAGTTAGATTGTAACTACTGCGTATAAATTTATGTAAAAAATACTCCTATCCAAAATATAACAAAAATTCTTCCTATAGAAAAAGCGGGATTCTATCCCGCTTTTTATCTTTCTCTGCTGATCCGCGGATAAAAACAAAATTAGCGACGCAGACCAAGTTTTTTAATTAACTCACGGTAGCGAGTTACATCTTTTTTACGTAAGTAGTTCAGCAAGTTACGGCGTTTACCTACCATCTTCAAAAGACCACGACGTGAATGGTGATCCTTCTTATGATCACGCAAATGCTCGTTAAGCTTGGTAATCTCTTCAGTTAGGACAGCAACTTGAACCTCTGGAGATCCAGTATCGTTTTCATGTGTCTTAAACTCATTGATGATTTCATTCTTACGTTCTTGTGTTAAAGCCATCCTGTTTCACCTCCTATTATTATAATCCCCATTCTCCTAGCATAGCGTTGGTGAAGCGCTAAGCCAAGCGATGGTTGAATAACGTACGGATTATACGATACAACTTTTTGACTAAAAATGCAAGAGGTTTATGAAGAAATCGCAAAAAATTGTCGTATCATTTCCTCATCATGACGGAGCTGTGACTTTAACTCCTCAATACCAGAAAATTTTTGTTCTTCCCGTATATACGTAAAGAAGTCCACCTCTGCCTCTTTACCATAAATATTGCCAGAAAAATCAAAAATATACACTTCTAAGGATGGTTTTGCATCACCTTCCTTAAATGTAGGTTTGTAGCCAAGGTTAGCCATTCCGTAATAAGTTGACCCATTTAAGGCAAGCTGTACTGCATATACGCCTACTTTGGGCAAATAATAGTCATCAGAAAGCTGTATATTTGCTGTGGGAAATCCGATTGTATGACCCCTTTGACTTCCCTTTTTAACTCTTCCTTTTAAACGATAAGGTCTTCCTAACAGCTGGCGGGCATCATTCATCCGGCCTTCAGCTATCTTGTTACGAATGGCTGTAGAACTAATCTTTTCATTATTATGACTCACTTTTTCTATCATCGACAGGGTAAACTCACCTTTGGAATGTTCCTTCATGGTATCCATATTTCCTTTACCCTTATGACCATATGTAAAATCAAAGCCTGCAACTAAGTGCTTAACACCAAGTTTAATTAAAAACTCTTCTGCAAATTTATCGGGTTCCAATTGCGCCAGAGATTCATTAAACTTTACAATAAAGACATAATCAATCCCTAAATTTTCAAATTGCTCCAGCTTAGCTCTTTTTGGAGTAAGATAATGGACCTCCTGAATTTCTTTATTTAAAACAACAGAAGGGTGAGGATGAAAGGTCATCACTGCACTTTTCAAATGTTTTTCTTCGGCTGCTTTTTTTGCCTCACCAATGACCTTCTGATGACCAAGGTGAACCCCGTCAAAATAACCAATAGCCAGAGCCATATCCTGTACATCCAAGGATTTTTCAATTGGATATTCCAGTTCAAATACTTCCATTTTTCCACCTTCTTTACAGCAGCAAGTATGTTTGTTTCGCCTACGTTTGAGCAGGAACCTGAAACATTTTATAGGGCTTCATAAAATCCTTCTTACTGGGATGAATCTGATAGAGAGCGATTAATTCATTTGTCGTTTCAGCTTTAATCCGAAAAGGGTCTGTACTCGGCATGTTTTCAGGTAAAGGTAACACTTGTCCATGTTTATAGCGGGAGACATCCTGTTCACTTATATACAGTGTATCAAATTTTTGTAGAGCAAAGTCGATTGAGTACAGATTTTCTTCAATTTTATCTTCCAATACAGCCTTCTTAAGATCCTCTATCGTTAGGGATTGTGTCTGACGAAATGTCCCCGATTCCGTTCGAGTCAGCTGTGACATATGTGCAGGATAGCCTAAAGCGGAACCTATATCTACACATAATGTACGGATATACGTACCTTTTGAACATTTTACACGTATACGAAAGGAAGCTGTTGAATGATCCTGTGACCAGTCAATGCTTTCAGACAAAAGCTTCAGATGATGAATGGTTATACTTCTTTGCGGGCGCTCCACTTCTACCCCCATTCTCGCATACTCGTAAAGCTTTTTCCCTTTTACTTTTACAGCAGAATACATGGGTGGAGTCTGCTCGATTTCCCCTTCGAATTCAGATAGTGTCTGTACAATATCATCAATCGTGAGAGTGTCTGAAACCTTTTCCTTTTTGATGATTTGTCCTTCCTGATCCTCTGTTTCAGTGGCAATTCCCAGCGTTATTTCCGCTTCGTAAACTTTTGGAGATTCCATAATAATAGAAGATATTTTAGTGGCTTGTCCAATACAAATCGGTAAAATTCCATCAACCTGGGGGTCCAGCGTTCCTGTATGACCGACTTTTTTCATTTTCAAAAGCTTTCGAACCTTAAACACGCAGTCGTGTGAGGTCAAACCAGGTTCTTTCCATAAAGGGAGGATTCCATCCATATTTGACCCTCCAATCTTCTTTGTTTAAACAAGTGAAAAGGATAGACATAAATGCCTATCCTTTCATGCCTACTGTTCATCCGTGTCTTCGTTGAGTTCACTTATAATCCGTTCAATTCGATTTCCGTATTCAATCGTCTCATCAAACTCAAAGGTGATCTCAGGAGTCTTTCGTAAGCGAATTCGTTTCCCTATTTCGGAGCGGATAAACCCTTTCGCTTTTGCAAGTCCGGCGAGTGTATCATACTTTTGCTCGTCATCTCCTAAAACAGAAATGAAAATTTTTGCCTGCTGCAGATCACCGGTGACTTTTACATCTGTTACTGTAACAAATCCAATACGGGGGTCTTTAATTTTCTTGCCAATAATATCCCCAAGTTCTTTTTTCATCTGTTCTGCAATTCGATTGACACGAAGTTCACTCATTTGCTAACACCTCTTTATAACAAGGGATGAGTCTATAACCACTCAATTTGTTTATTTGTTACTTCAAGTTCAGAAAAGGAGTCTGTTAATTTTACGATTTCCTGAAGAACCTTTTCTGCCTGTATTTTGTCAGATGAGACATGTGCGATGCCTACTAATGTTCTTTGCCACAAATCCTGATAATCAAGTTCACTTATGGACACATTAAATGATTGCCTGATCCTGTGCAAAAACCGTTTTAACACGGACCGTTTCTGCTTTAATGAATGGGTGTCATAAATGAAGCATTCGATTTCAAGATACACGATCATACAGGCTTAACTTCCTCCATAACAAAGGCTTCAATAATGTCTCCTTCTTTAATATCATTGTAGTTTTTAATTGTAATTCCGCACTCATACCCTTGAGCAACTTCTTTTACATCATCTTTATAACGCTTTAATGAATCAATTTCACCTTCAAATTGGACAATACCATCTCTAATAAGACGTACACCAGCATTTCGGGTAACTTTACCTTCAGTAATATAACAACCCGCAATGGTTCCTACTTTAGAAACTTTAAAGGTTTCACGGACTTCTGCCTGACCTGTTATCTTTTCATGATACTCAGGGTCCAGCATACCTTTCATCGCCGATTCAATCTCTTCAATGGCTTTATAAATAACACGATGAAGTCTTACATCTACATTTTCTGTTTCAGCTGCATTCTTCGCATTGGCATCCGGTCTTACGTTAAAACCAATAACAATAGCGTTAGATGCAGAGGCAAGGATAATATCAGACTCTGTAATGGCACCTACACCCGTGTGAATAATTTTAACTTTAACACCTTCAACCTCAATCTTACGCAAGGATGCTGCAACAGCCTCAACGGATCCCTGAACATCTGCTTTTACAATAAGGTTAATTTCCTTCATATCCTGCTGTTTTATTTGTTCAAACAGATCATCAATATTTACTTTCGCGGAATCGTTACGCTGTGCTTCAATTTGCTGCTGTTGTCTTGCTTCACCAATTTGACGCGCTTTCTTTTCGTCTTCAAAGACAACAAATCGGTCACCTGCTTCAGGTACTTCATTCAGACCTGTAATCTCAACTGGAGTAGATGGGCCTGCTTCTTGTATACGACGTCCTTCATCATTGACCATAGCTCTTACACGGCCAAATGTATGACCCACAACTAATGAATCACTGACATTCAGTGTTCCATTTTGAACAAGTAGAGTGGCAACTGGACCACGGCCTTTGTCTAATTCAGCTTCTATTACTGTACCGACAGCAAGGCGATCAGGGTTAGCCTTCAGCTCTTCAACCTCTGCAACCAGGGTAATCATTTCAAGTAAATCATCAATGCCTTCTCCTTTAAGTGCAGACACAGGAACATAAATCGTATCTCCACCCCAGTCTTCCGGAACGAGCTCGTACTCCGTCAATTCCTGCATGACACGGTCAGGATTGGCTCCCTCTTTATCAATCTTATTAACAGCGATAATAATAGGCACTTCAGCTGCTTTCGCATGATTGATGGCTTCAACAGTTTGTGGCATAACGCCGTCATCAGCAGCCACCACCAGGATGGCAATGTCGGTTACCTGAGCACCTCTTGAGCGCATACTTGTAAAAGCTGCGTGACCCGGTGTATCCAAGAAGGTAACTTTCTTTCCATTTTCCGGCTCAATTTGGTAGGCACCAATATGTTGAGTAATTCCACCTGCTTCTCCCTCCGTCACCTTTGTATGGCGAATGGAATCAAGTAAAGTGGTTTTTCCGTGGTCAACGTGACCCATAATCGTCACTACAGATGGACGCTCAATTAAATCCTCTTCAGCATCTTCAAAATCATAATTTTCGATGTCTGTTTCATCAACCACCACTTCTTCTTCAACTTCTACCCCATATTCCTCACAAAGAAGTTCGATGGTATCCTTATCAAGATCCTGATTAATTGTGGCCATCACACCAAGAAACATCAATTTTTTAATAAGCTCGGAAGGCTCTTTATTTAATTTCTCCGCCAGTTCACCAACTGTTAAAGAGCCGGAGAAAGTTATTTTTTCAGGTGATGCCGGTTTTTTATTTGATTGTTGTTTTTCATTCTGATTTTGATTTTGTTGTTTCATAGTATTTTTATTTTTCTTTTGTTTCCCTTTTTTATGACCATTTTTTTTGTTTTCCTGTTGCTTTTGACCGGCATTTTGAGATTGGTTGTTTTTCTTATTCTTAGGGTTACTGTTGTTTTGCTTAGTTTGCTCAGGCTTATTACCCTGCTGTTTGGGCTGGTCATCCTTCACCGTACCACCAAATCCAAATTCCTTATCCAGAATAGCTTTGGTTCCATCTGTAATGGTGGACATGTGATTGGATACCTCTATATCTAAACTTTTTAGTTTTTCAATAACTTCCTTACTTTTTAATTGGTTCTGTTTTGCGTATTCGTAAATTCGCAATTTACTCATACATTCACCCCCGGTTAGTTTCTTCGAGCATGGAGATAATCTTTTTCGCAAATCCGTCGTCTTTAATACCTACAGCCACACGACCATTTTTACCCATGGCCTGTGATAATTGGTCACGATCATCTCCAATGACAAACGGTATATCATAATACGTACACTTATCTGTAAATTTCTTTTTTGTGTTTGGTGCTGCATCTTTTGCTATAATTAACAGCTTCATCTGCTTCGAGCGAATATCTTTTAAAATGGCTTCCTCTCCTAAACTGCATTTTCCAGCTCTGAATGCCAATCCAACTAGATTTAAGTAGGAATTTTTCAATGTTTTACACCTTCAACGTAGTCTAGTAATTCCTGATATATTTCTGTATCCACCTTTACATTAAAGGTTTGAGATAAAACATCTTTCGCTTTTGCCTGTTCAATAACATGTTTATCCTTTGTTAAATAAGCTCCACGGCCATTTTTCTTTCCTGTTTCATCTATAAAGATATCGCCGTCTTTATTTTTCACTACGCGGATAAGTTCCTTCTTAGGCTTCATATCTTTCGTCATCACACATTTTCGCAAAGGTGCTTTTTTATTTTTAGCCATAAGAAAATCTCCCCTTACTCAAAAGAATTTTCTTCTTCTGGTTCAGAATCAGCTTCTTCTTCCTCATGGTTTTCCTCAAGCAGCCCCTCTTCCAAAGCTACAGATTCACTCTTTATATCAATTTTCCATCCTGTTAATTTAGCAGCAAGACGAGCATTCTGGCCACGCTTTCCAATAGCTAATGATAACTGATAATCCGGAACGATAACTGTTGTGGCATTATCTTCCTCATCCACTAATACAGAAAGCACCTTGGCCGGGCTAAGAGCATTCGAGATATAAACGACAGGATCCTCTGACCACTCTACGATATCAATTTTTTCTCCTTTTAGCTCATCCACTACAGCCTGAACCCTTTGACCACGCTGACCAACACAAGAACCAACAGGATCAATTTCAGGATCCTCGGCATGTACGGAAATCTTTGAGCGGTCTCCAGCCTCTCTTGAAACAGATTTAACCTCAACAATACCATCATAAATTTCAGGGACTTCCATCTCAAACAAACGTTTTAAAAGTCCAGGGTGTGTACGGGAAACAAAAATTTGCGGTCCCTTATTTGTGCTCTCCACTTTTGTCAGAAAAACTTTAATCCGGTCATGTACTTCATAAGATTCATTTGGCATAACTTCATTATGCGGTAAGCGACCTTCTGCTTTTCCTAAATCGATATAAATAAAGCGATGATCTTTACGTTGAATAATTCCCGTCATAACATCTTCTACACGATCAATATAATCATTATAAATGACACCGCGCTCAGCTTCCCGAACACGCTGAGTAACGACCTGCTTTGCAGCCTGAGCCGCAATCCTGCCAAAGTCCTTAGGTGTTACCTCAAGCTCTACAATATCCCCTTCTTCGTAGCTTGGATCTATTTGCTGGGCTTCGTGTAAGGTGATTTCGGTCTGGTCGTCTTCAACAGAGTCAACAACCGTTTTTCGTGCCAGTACATGCATTGAGCCTGTTTCTTCATTCAGATCCACACGTACATTTGTTTTTGATTTAAAATTCTTTTTATAAGCTGAAATTAAGGCAGCTTCCAGGGCATCCATTAAAATTTCTTTATCGATACCCTTCTCTTTCTCTAAATATTGGATTGCCTCAAAAAGATCGGCGTTGTTCACCTTGATATCCTCCTTTTAATTAAATGTAACAGCTAAGTGAGCTTTAGCTATCTGATCGAAGGGAATTTCAACATTCTTTGTTCTGGTTTTAACTTTCACTTCCAAATTAACAATCCCATTTTCAACAGAACGCAGCTTTCCTTCAAATTCTTTTTCACCATCAATAGCCTTATAAACCTTCACATACACGTTTTCACCTGTATGATCGATAAAGTCCTGCTCCTTTTTCAGCGGTCTCTCTACCCCTGGCGAAGATACTTCAAGATAATAGGGGTCTTTTACAGGCTCTGCTTCATCTAATTTCTCACTGAGCGCTTCACTCACTTTTCCGCACTCTTCTATATCCACACCGCCTTCTTTATCGATATAAACACGAAGAAACCAGTTCTTCCCTTCCTTCACAAACTCTGTATCTACAAGTTCCAGGTTCATATCGTCCAAAATGGGTTGTACGAGCTCTTCTGTCGTCTCTGTTACTTTTTTTCCCATTCCGATCACTCCTTTAGCGTTTATGTAGATTTACCCTTTTGCCGCAGGATTCAAATGATACATCATTTACGATAAAATTCCCTGCTATACAAGCAGGGAATTTTCCTTCAGAGCCATTTGAATCACTAACAGAATCAAAAGAACAAAAACTCACCCATAACAAAATAGAAGTTTATGACAACCAGTTTCTTCCTTTACGGCTGCCAATAAAGTAATAAACCTTCAGGTAATAGGAAAGAGTGGGCTGCCCCACTCTTTATCCTTACTTCGTATCCTTTGTTATACCAACAAAAATATACCATAACTTCATAAACTTTGCAAACATACTAAAAGAGAGATAACTGATTGGCATCCGGTAATCCTTCTAAACAGCCATGCTGATCAAGGTACTCCAATACGGTTTTGGATATTCGACTTCTTTCGCGCAAGTCTTCTTTTGATAGAAATTCGCCATCTTCTCTGACTTTCTGGATATTTAAAGCGGCGTTTGTACCCAGACCGTCAATTGCATTAAATGGAGGGATGAGCGTATCCCCGTCTACTAGAAAATCCTTGGCGTCTGAGCGATACAGGTCTACCTTTTGGAATGAATAGCCTCTTTCGTTCATCTCTAAGGCGACTTCAAGGACAGTCAGTAAACTTTTTTCTTTTGGAGAGGCGTCATTCCCTTTGTTCTGAATCTCTTCAATCCGTTTCCGAATGGCCTGACTTCCCTTTATCATGGTATCCAGCTCAAAGTCACTGGCGCGCACACTAAAGTAGGCTGCATAAAAGTAAATCGGATAATGTACTTTAAAATAGGCGATTCGAATGGCCATCAATACATAAGCAGCTGCGTGAGCTTTCGGGAACATGTACTTAATCTTCTTACAGGATTCAATATACCAGTCTGGTACACCATGCTTCTTCATCTCTTCAATCCAGTCATCCTGCAGTCCTTTCCCCTTACGTACAAACTCCATAATTTTAAAGGCAAGAGAAGCTTCTAACCCTTTGTGGAGCAAATATACCATGATATCATCACGACAGCCGATTACCTCGGGCAGTGTACAAATACCTTTATTAATCAATTCCTGAGCATTGCCCAACCATACATCTGTACCATGTGATAATCCCGATATCATGACTAATTCTGCAAAGGTAGACGGCTTTGTATCTTCCAGCATCTGCCGAACAAACCTGGTACCAAATTCAGGGACACCTAATGTTCCTGTTTTACACATAATTTGTTCAGCATCTACACCAAGAGATTCAGGACCACTGAATATTTTCATGACCTCAGGATCGTCTGTTGGTACCTCCTGAGGATCAATTCCGGTTAAGTCCTGCAGCATACGGATAACTGTGGGATCATCGTGTCCGAGTATATCCAGCTTAAGCAAATTGTCATGAATGGAATGGAAGTCAAAGTGAGTTGTTCTCCACTCAGAACTCCGGTCATCTGCTGGATACTGTATTGGTGTAAAATCATATATTTCCCTGTCATCCGGCACAACGATTATCCCGCCCGGATGCTGCCCGGTTGTTCGTTTAACTCCCGTACAGCCCTGAACCAGGCGATCTACCTCAGTCTGTTTATACGTAATATCGTGATCGGATGCATACCCCTTCACATAGCCATATGCGGTCTTATCTGCAACGGTACCAATGGTTCCTGCACGATACACCTTGTCCTCACCGAATAGAACCTTTGTGTAATTATGTGCCCGTGGCTGATATTCCCCTGAGAAATTCAAATCAATATCGGGAACTTTATCACCTTTAAATCCTAAGAAGGTTTCAAATGGAATATCCTGTCCATCTTTATTCAGACTGGTCCCGCATTTAGGGCAATCCTTTTCTGGTAAATCAAATCCGGAGCCAACAGATCCATCATTAAAAAACTCAGAGTGCTGACAGTTTGGACAAACATAATGTGGTGGAAGAGGATTCACTTCAGTAATTTCTGTCATTGTAGCAACTAACGACGAACCGACAGATCCCCTTGAGCCAACCAGATAACCATCATCCAGCGACTTTTTAACGAGTTTTTGCGAAATCAGATAAATAACGGCAAATCCGTTACCGATAATACTGTCCAATTCTTTATCAAGACGGTTTTTAACAATGTCCGGCAGAGGATCTCCATAAATGCTCTTCGCACGCCCATACGTCATATCCCGCATTTCGTCCTCGGCTCCGTCAATGTTAGGCGTATACAAGTCTTCTTTCACCGGTTTAATTTCATCGATCCATTCACTGATTTTCTGTGTATTCTCAACTACAACTTCAAAAGCCTTATCCTCACCTAAAAAGGAGAGTTCATTCAGCATTTCATCCGTTGTTTTGAAATAAACATCAGGTAATGTCTGCCGGTTTAATGGATTTCCGCTCTGTGAAGCAATTAATATTTGTCGATAAACTCTTTCATGCTTTTCAATGTAGTGGGTATTCCCCGTAGCCACCACAGGCTTGTTTAATTTTTCTCCAAGCTCCGTTAAATTTTTCAAAATATCGAGTAAATCATGCTCATCCCGGACCAGTTCCTTTTCAATCAGATGCGCATAATTGGACGGAGGCTGTATTTCAATATAATCGTAAAAGGCTGCCACATCTTCCGCTTCTTCCTTTGACTTTTGCATCATGGTTTCAAAAAGCTCACCTTTATCACAGCCGGAACCTATTAAAATACCCTCACGATACTTTTGCAATTTTGACCGTGGGATTCTTGGAACTCGGTAAAAATAATCAATATGAGAAATCGAAACTAGTTTATATAAATTTTTAAGCCCTTCCTGATTTTGTGCTAATAATGTTGCATGAAAAGGTCTTGACCGTTGATAGGCATTTCCTTCACCCATATGGTTATTCAGCTGATTATGGTTGGAAATATCTTTTTTAAAGCATTCCTCTACAAGCTTCCAGAGTAAATATCCTGTTGCTTCTGCATCATAAATGGCCCGGTGATGCTGGGTTAATTCAATGTTAAACACTTTACATAGAGTATTTAAACGATGATTCTTTAAATTAGGCAGCAAAAACCTTGCGAGCTCAAGCGTATCAATCACAGGGTTTGGCGCCTTTTCTTTCCCGATTTTTTTAAGTCCGGCATTCAGGAATCCCATATCGAAGCTTGCATTATGTGCAACAAGAATGGCATCCCCCATCCAGGTGTGGAAATCTTCCAGCACTTCATCTACTTCAGGTGCATTTTGAACCATTTCATCCGTGATTCCGGTTAATTCTGTTGTTGTCTCACTCAATGGATGATGAGGATTGGCAAACGATTCGAATCTGTCGATAATTTCCCCCTTCTTCACTTTGACTGCCGCAAGTTCAATGATCGTATCATATATTGCCGATAACCCCGTTGTTTCAACGTCATAGACCACATATTCTGCATCTTCCAGCATTCGATCATGCTCATTATAAGCAATTGGAACACCGTCATCGACTACATTAGCTTCTACCCCATATAACACTTTAATATTATGCTTTTCTCCTGCAGCATACGCTTCAGGAAAGGACTGTACGACAGCATGGTCAGTAATTGCAACAGCAGGGTGCTGCCACTTAGCAGCTGTTTCAATGAGGCGGGATGCTGATACTGGCGCATCCATTTGACTCATCATGGTATGCGCATGTAATTCCACCCTTTTTTCTCCCTCTGGAGCCTGATCAGAGCGTTCACCTTTTTGGATCTGGTTAATATCCCGGCCCATCATGGTTAATTCATTTGTAAAAGTATCCGTTTGAATACTCCCTCGTGCTTTCACCCACATCCCTTTCTTTAACTGTTTAAACTTCTCCTGATCACTTTCACCATTGGAAAACATTTTTACAGTAAGAGAGTCTGTGTAGTCTGTTAATTTTGCAATTAATAAATGACGACCAGATCGCAACTCACGAATATCAACGTCAAAAACATAGCCTTCTATCGTAATTCTCCGCTCCTCTTCCACAATGGTTTCCATCTCAACCTTATCTTCCTGAATAGGATAACCAATGGTAAAGGGCTCATTACTTTTTTCTTCACTTTGTTTTTTTGCTCTTTCTTCTTTATCTTTTACAGCCTTTTGTATAAGATTTTGATCTTCCTGCTCTCTCATTTCGATAAATCGTTTCAAGTCCTCTTCAGACTCTTTGACATTCACGTGAATTTGAAAAGGAGCACAGCCAATCTTGGCACAAAAATCACTTACAGGCTGCTGCAAGCGTTTTTTAATGGCGTGGGATTCCGCCTCATTTCTGGCCAAAATCGTTAGTTTATTGCCATCCAATTCCGGTGTCTGCTGATGAAGAATATCCTTGTAGGCAGGCAGCAAATCAGGGACAGATTGAATGAAAACAGACCAGTACTCATCTATATACTCCCTCTTAAATTCTTGATTTTCCGCTTCTATTTTAAAATCTACAGAAGCTATATGATCAAAAGCTTCATGAATTTTGGTTTCAAATAACTGAAATACATCCGGCGGCAGTACACTCTGAACACGGAATGTAAAGCGCCACATTTTCTCCTTCTTAAAAACGGTTAATTTCTCTAAGGAGGCTTCTTGAAAATATTTATTGATAATGTCATTGGGTAATTGAATTTGCTCCAGCAAAATCTCCATTTTTTCACGGCTGGTGACCGGCATAATTAAATCTCCCCCTGTTAAACTGGAAAACCCCTGTCGTAAATTAGTGACAAGGGTTGAAAAATGCTCTATTCTATTTTACCTCACTGATAAAAGAACGTACAGTATTAATAATTTCTGTTTGCTGAACATCTTCCTGCTCTCCGGAATCTCGATATTTAACCTCGACATAGCCTTCAGCTGCACGTTTACCAACAGTTATTCTCAAAGGTATGCCCATAAGATCACTATCCGCAAACTTCACACCTGCGCGTTCCTGACGATCATCAAATAACACTTCAATACCAGCTTTTTTCAATGATTCATAAATTTCCTCAGCAAGCTCCAGTTGTTCATTTTTTTTCACATTTAATGCCAGCAGGTGAACATGATATGGAGCAACCTGAGCCGGCCAGGTGATACCATTGTCGTCATGATGCTGTTCAACGATAGCGGCAAGGGTACGTGAAACTCCTATACCATAACAGCCCATGATAAATGAATTGGCCTTTCCATTCTGGTCCAAATAGGTAGCATTCATCTTTTCAGAATAGTACCTTCCCAGTTTAAACACGTGACCCACTTCAATACCTCTGGCAAACTTAATTTTACCGTTCCCATCAGGGGATGGATCACCTTCCTGAATAAACCTTAAATCTGCATATTGGCTTACTTTAAAATCACGATCAGGGGTAACATTCATATAGTGATAGCCATCCTCATTTGCCCCGCAGGAAACATTAACCAGAGATTGTACGGCATGATCGGCAACAATATCAATATCTTCAGGGACACCTACTGGCCCTAATGAGCCAAATCCGGCATTCATAGCCTGTCTGGTTTCCTCTTCACTGGCTAAATCAACGAAACTTGCATCATATAAGTTCTTTAACTTAACATCATTGACTTCGTGATCCCCTCGTGTAATGACTAAAACTAATTGCTCGTCCACTTTAAACATGAGAGCTTTTATACCCTGATCCAATGAGTGTCCCAGATAATCTGCCACTTCTTCCATCGTTTTCTGATTCGGTGTTTCCACTTTTTGCAATTCTTTTAATTTTTCATCTGAAGTTTCATATGTTGTTATAACAGGTGCCATTTCGATGTTGGCTGCATAGTCAGATGTGTCAGAATAGGCGATCACATCTTCTCCAACCTCTGACAGAACCATAAACTCATGGGTATCCTTTCCGCCCATAGCTCCAGAGTCGGCAATAACAGCGCGGAAATCCAAACCACATCGGCTGAAAATATTTTTATAGGCATTAAATAATTTTTCATAGGTCTCATCAAGACTTTCAAAACTCTCATGGAAGGAATAAGCATCCTTCATTAAAAATTCACGCCCGCGTAGCAACCCAAATCGAGGTCTTTTTTCATCTCTAAACTTCGATTGGATCTGATAGACGGTTAAAGGCAGTTTTTTATAACTCTTCAGTTCATCACGAATAATACTTGTAATAACCTCTTCATGTGTTGCACCTAAGGCAAATTCCCGTTCATGGCGGTCATTGATTCGCATAAGTTCTGGTCCAAACGTTTCCCAGCGTCCGGATTCCTTCCATAATTCGGATGGCTGTAATGCAGGCATCAGCATTTCTGAGGCTCCTGCTTCATCCATCTCTTCCCTTACAATCTGTTCCACTTTTCTTAGCACACGATTTCCTAAAGGCAGAAAGCTGTAAAGGCCGGACGCAATTTGTCGCATAAAGCCTGCACGAACCAATAATTGGTGACTTTTTATTTCAGCATCATTTGGATTTTCTTTTAAGGTAGGTATTAGTAAATTGCTTTGTCGCATAAACATGCACCTCGATTTCTTATTTAATCTAATAACCTGTTCAATCTAAGGGTGCTTTACACAGCCTATGGAGTGAATAATCGCTGGATATCATTCCATGTTACGACGATCATCAATAACATGAGCAGCGCAAATCCGAGAAAGTGAACAATCCCTTCCTTTTGAGGATCAATAGGTTTGCCCCGAACTGCTTCATACCCCACAAATAACAACCGTCCCCCATCTAAGGCAGGCAGTGGCAATAAATTAATAATTCCTAAGTTCACACTTAACATCGCCATCCAGGTCAGGAATGTGTAGAAACCTGTCTGAACAGCCTGGTCGGTGACATCATAAATACCTACAGGTCCAGCGAGATTGTCAATGGATAGTTGTCCTGTAACGAGTTGTCCAACACTTGTTAAAATCAGCGTTGACAATTCATAGGTCTCTGTAAACCCATATTTCACAATTTCACCCGGCGATTCATCAAATGCCTGTCGAACCCCGATTTGCCCAATTTCTTCACCTTGCTGCCCTTCTATGGCTCTTGGTGTAACCGATAAATTCATGATTTCTCCATTGCGGTCCACGGTCAATTCAACCTCTTCATTTGGATGCGCCTGGATTTCCATTACAAAATCGACCCAAGTATCAATGGATGTATTATCGACTTGTAAAATTCGATCTCCCTGCTGTAATCCTGATTCGTCAGCAGGATAATTTTCGCTGATTTCACCCAGTTGTGCTTCCTCAACAGGTACGCCCTGTGCAAAACCAAGGATGATAAACACGACGATGGCCAGTATAAAATTCATCATCGGCCCCGCAAAAATCTGCATAGCTTTTTTGGGCACTGATTTTGATGCAAATTGACGATTATAAGGCGCTATTTGTGTTTCGTTTTCATCCATAATGAAAAACGCTTTTGGATCAACGTCAAATGTTAAACGCTCTTCACTATCCACATCATAACCGGTAATCATTAATTCATGATCCAAATCAACACGTTCTACTTCAATCACACGGGCATTTGGATGCTTGGATTTATTATTTACAATAATTTTATTGACTTTTCCAATTTGATTAAACTCAAGACCAATATGCTGACCAGGCTTCAGTTCAATAATTTCAGGATCTTCCCCTGCAACTCTTACATAACCACCAATAGGAAGCAGTCTGACTGTATATAGAGTTTCATTTTTTCGATATGAAAAAATTTTGGGTCCAAACCCAATGGCAAATTCGCGAACTAACATCCCTGCTCTTTTCGCGAAAATCATATGGCCAAACTCATGAATAAAGACGAGCAGACCGAACATAAAAATAAAAGCAATAACCGTATTCAAAGAAAGCACCTTCCTTTAGTTTACATAAGATTTTACTCGTTGCCTTGTTGATTGATCCACTTCTATAATTGTAGATAAATCTGGTTCCTGTATTATTGTATGCTTATCCATTGTTTTTTGAATAAAATCTTCTATCTCAAGGAAAGAAATTTTATTATTTAAAAACAATTCTACCGCCTGTTCATTGGCAGCATTCAGCACTGTCGGCATGGTGCCACCGATTTTTCCTGCATCATAAGCCATTTTTAAACAAGGAAAGCGTTCCAGGCTCATCCTTTCAAATTGCAGTTTTCCTATATCCATTAAGTTTAACGCTTTTGCATTTGAAATATCAAGCCTGTTTGGATACGTTAATGCATATTGTATGGGTCCTTTCATATCTGTGGTCCCAAGCTGTGCCATTATACTATGATCCTTAAACTCAACCATGGAATGAATAATGCTTTCTCTATGTAAAATTACATCAATCTGCTCGAAAGGAATATCAAACAACCAATGGGCCTCTATGACTTCCAAACCTTTATTCATCATGGTAGCCGAATCAATCGTTATTTTAGCTCCCATACTCCAATTAGGATGTTTAAGAGCATCATGCCTGGTCACATTCTGAAGCTCTTCTCTTGATTTATCTCTAAAACTGCCTCCTGAGGCTGTAATGATAAGTCTTTTAACCTCATCTGCCCGCTCACCTTTCAGACATTGATGGATGGCGGCATGCTCACTGTCAACAGGAAGAAGCTGAACTCCATGTTTACGTGCCTCTTTCATAACAAGATGTCCGGCGGTTACCAGTGTTTCCTTATTAGCAAAGGCAATTCTTTTCTTCTCCTTTATAGCGGCCAAAGTTGGTTCAAGACCAACACTTCCCAGGACAGCATTCACAACCATGTCCACTTCAGGAAGGGTGGCAACTTCAGTCATTCCCTCATTTCCAACTAATAGTACGGGATTGTAAGTGATTTTCCTTTCCAATTCCTGTTTCGCCTCTTTATTACTCACAACAATATATTGAGGGCGAAACTCCTCGATGATAGGAAGGGCTTTTTCTGTGCTTGTTCCATAAGCAATGGCATAAATGTGAAATTGTTCTTTTAACTCCCGTATGACCTCAACTGTTTGAAGGCCTACGGATCCTGTAGCACCAAGCAGGGTAATATTTTGCATCAACACCGCTCCTAAACCTGTTAATTAAAAAAGCCAATAAAATATAACACAGGCAACATAAAGATTAAGCTGTCAAACCGATCTAATATGCCACCATGACCCGGTAAAATCTTACCGGAATCTTTCACATCATATGTACGTTTAATGGCCGATTCCACTAAATCACCAATTTGACCTACCATTGAAGCAATGATTGTAATCCCGATCATAGATAAAACCGAATAGTCCCCAATAGCATAGATGAATTGAAAAATAACAGCTACTACGCAAGCCAGTATAATTCCACCTATAAACCCTTCGACAGTCTTTTTCGGACTAATGTTCGGCCAAAGCTTTCTCTTTCCTAATGATCGGCCCACAAAATATGCTCCTGTATCAGTTGCCCAGATGACAACCAATACATAAAGCAGGTATTCAAGACCTGACTCTCTAGCCAGCATGAGACAATAAAAGCCAATTCCCACATAAACAATAGAGGTTGCTAAAAAACCAGTATCCTCAAAAGTAAAAGTGTTCTTTTTCAGCACCATATACCCTAATAATACAAATACGCCTAAAGCAAGCCACTCCAGCTTACTATAGTTTTCAAGAAAAGTTATGGGTAACATAGAGGAATCATATAAAAGGATCCATAATGAAAGCATTGAAATGGTTGTCGGCCAGGATATGATAGGAATATTACGCATTTTGAGCAATTCCAAGAGTGATACGGAGGCTAAAAGGTAAATAACAAGCTGAAATAGCCATTGTCCATATATGACAATGGGTACAAATAAAAGTAATGCTATAATAGCGGTCAATACTCTTTCTTTCATGCTTTCTTCAACACCTTAAATTCCCCCATATCTTCTTTTACGGTTCTGATAATCTATGAGGGATTTTTCAAATTCAATTTCGTCAAAGTCCGGCCATAGTACTTCTGTAAAGTAAAATTCAGCGTAAGCAATCTGCCATAATAAAAAATTACTAATGCGAATTTCTCCACTGGTGCGTATTAACAAGTCTGGATCTTCATAGTCCTTCGTATACAATCTTTCCGAAATCGCTTCCTCATTAATATCATCCTTTGACATCTGCTGCTGTTCAATATCATGAACAATATCCTTCACAGCACCAACGATTTCATTTCTGCTTCCATAATTTAAAGCAAAATTCAGGATGAGCCCATCATTCTGAGCAGTTTCGTCTATAGAAGTCTGAACAGCCTTTTGAGTATGAACAGGAAGGGCACTAAAATCACCGATTGTTCGTACTTGAACATTGTTATCTATTAATTCTTGTAAATATGTATCTAAAAATTCACTTGGTAATTTCATAATATAATCCACTTCAGATTTAGGGCGCTTCCAGTTCTCTGTGGAGAAAGCATATAATGTTAGAACATTCAGCTTAAGTTCAACCGCTTTTTTTACAATTTTTTTTATTGTTTTCATTCCTTCTTTGTGTCCCGCAGCTCTTGGCAGACCTCGTTTTTTCGCCCATCTTCCATTTCCATCCATAATAATAGCGACATGTCCTGGCAGGCTTTCATTTGTTTGTATCGTACTGCGTTTTCTATTCTTACTTTTTAAAAAAGGAATCCGTATTGCCATAAATTAAATCCTCCAGTCAGGATTTATCTATCCATTTAATAAGTACAAATATTATAAATCAATCACTAAGGAGAAAGAAAGACTTTCTTTCGAGTTAATGATAATTGGATGTGAAAAATCCCCCATGCAGTGGGAGATTTATCAATCCTTTTCTTTTTTTATGGAATGAATAAGGAGCTCACATAAACAAGCAGATGTGAGCATTAAACCTCCAGGATTCCATCTTCTTTTTCTTTTGTTAGTTGATCAATTTTATCAATGTATTTGTCTGTTTCTTTTTGAACATCATCCTGAAAGCCATGCAGTTCGTCTTCTGTCAGCTCTCCATCTTTCTCCATTTTCTTCAGCTGATCATTACTGTCACGACGAATATTACGGATTTGTACTCTTGCTTCTTCGGCATATTTACGGACAATTTTCACCAATTCCTTACGGCGTTCTTCCGTTAATGCTGGAATATTAATACGAATCATATTCCCGTCATTATTTGGAGTTAACCCTAAATCTGCTTTTTGAATAGCTTTTTCCATGTCACCTAATGCACTTTTATCAAATGGAGTAATCACAAGTAAACGAGCCTCTGGTGCTGAAACATTTGCTAATTGGTTCAATGGGGTCATTGTACCGTAATATTCCACTAATACGCCATCTAAAATAGATGGATTCGCGCGGCCTGTACGTATGGTTGCTAATTGTTTTTGATAGGCATCTTTTGCTTTTTCCATTTTCTCCTGGGTTTCTTTAATGACTGCTTGACTCATTTTTCTTTCCCCCTAACAATAGTTCCAATATTTTCTCCTTGAACAACACGTTTAATATTTCCTTCTTCCGTAATAGAAAACACAATAAGCGGGATATCATTGTCCATACAGAGTGAAGATGCTGTTGAATCCATAACTTCTAATCCTTCATTTAAAATATCTAAATAGGATAACTGTGTATACTTTTTAGCATCCTTATTTTTTACAGGGTCAGCATTGTAAACCCCATCAACATTATTTTTGGCCATTAAGATAACATTGGCTTCAATTTCAGCAGCCCGCAATGCTGCCGTTGTATCTGTTGAAAAGTACGGATTACCTGTACCCCCTGCAAAGATCACCACACGTTTTTTCTCCAGATGACGCATAGCTTTTCTCCTAATGTATGGCTCTGCAACCTGCCTCATTTCTATAGATGTCTGCACTCTGGTTGGAATTCCAATGTTCTCGAGACTATCCTGTAAAGCCAGTGAATTCATGACAGTTGCCAGCATTCCCATATAGTCAGCAGTAGCCCTGTCCATACCTACCTCACTGCCTACTTTACCGCGCCATATGTTTCCGCCACCTACAACGACTGCGACTTCCACACCAAGCTCTGCTACTTCTTTCACTTGCTGGGCAATTGATTTTACAATAACAGGGTCAAGTCCATAGCCGGCATTTCCACTTAGAGCTTCTCCACTTAACTTAAGTACAATTCGTTTATACTGGACTGATGTCATAGTAACCTCCATCTATTATCAATTTTTCACATTCTATAAAGTTCACCCTTATAAGATAGCGAAAAATTGATAAAATTATGATTTGGTTTAAATGTGTTTATTTCCGGGATATCTTTAGTATGTAGGATTTTTGAAAATAGGGAACACCACGTGTCCCCTATTTTCAAAGTCAAAACTCTTTTGTGGTGTTATTTTTTAACTTGACCCATAACTTCATCAGCGAAGTTTTCTTCACGTTTTTCCATTCCTTCTCCTACTTCATAACGTACAAATTGTTTCACAGTCGCATTGTTGGATTCTACAAATTTCTTAACGGTTTGATCAGGGTCTTTTACAAATTCCTGTTCAAGAAGACAGATGCCCTGGAAGAACTTGCCGAGACGCCCTTCTACCATTTTTTCAACAATATGCTCTGGTTTCCCTTCATTCAGGGACTGCTGCTTAAGTACTTCGCGCTCACTATCTACTTCTTCTTTAGGTACATCATCACGGGATAGATACTTAGGATTTACAGCAGCTACGTGCATAGCAACATCTTTAGCAACGGACTCATCTGTTGTTCCCTCAAGAACAGTTAGTACACCAATACGTCCACCCATATGAAGGTAAGTACCAAATGCATCACTATCTGTTTTTTCGGCTACTGTGAAACGGCGAAGAGAAATTTTCTCCCCAATTTTAGCAATCGCATCTGTGATGTAAGATTCTAAAGTTTCGCCTTCACCATGTAATTTTTGCTGCAGAGCTTCTTCAACGGTTGCAGGCTTTTGTTTAACAAGGTGTTTTCCAAGATCAGCAAGAAGATTTTTAAACTGATCATTTTTTGCAACAAAGTCTGTTTCAGCGTTCACTTCAAAAATTACAGCAGTATTTCCATCCACTTCGATGTATGTAGATCCTTCTGCAGCGATACGATCAGCTTTCTTTGCCGCTTTTGCAATACCTTTCTCACGAAGAAAATCAACTGCTTTTTCCATGTCACCATCTGTTTCTGTTAATGCTTTTTTGCAGTCCATCATTCCTGCACCTGTTTTTTCACGTAACTCTTTTACCATTTTTGCTGTTACAGCCATGACATTTCCTCCTTAACCTTCCATGATAATAATGGTCTTTATTATTATTCAAATGGTACAGCTTTCATATCCATTCTCTTTGATAAAAAAGGTGATAAAAGGCTTTTTCCCTCTTATCACCTTCAAAACCTTTCTTACTCTTCTACTGGTTGTGCTTCTTCTTCTTCTTCTTCTGCTACTTCTTCGCTTGTTTCACCTTGACGAGCTTCAAGAATTGCATCAGCCATTTTGCCGGTAAGAAGTTTTACAGCACGAATTGCATCATCGTTTGCCGGGATAACATAATCCACCTCATCCGGATCACAATTCGTATCAACCATTGCTACAATTGGAATGTTTAATTTATGTGCTTCAGCTATTGCGATACGCTCTTTACGAGGGTCAATAACAAATAGCACGTCAGGAATTCCTTCCATATCCTTAATACCGCCAAGGAATTTTTCAAGGCGATCTTGTTCCTTCTTAATCATAACAACTTCTTTTTTAGGAAGAACATCAAAAGTTCCGTCCTCTTCCATGCGCTCAATATCTTTAAGACGCTGGATACGTTTGCGAATCGTTTCAAAGTTCGTTAACGTACCACCTAACCAGCGCTGGTTTACGTAGAACATACCGGAACGTGCTGCTTCTTCACGAACAGTATCCTGTGCCTGCTTCTTAGTACCTACAAATAGAACAGTACCTCCATCAGCAGCTACATTCTTCACGTATTCGTATGCTTCCTCAACCTTCTTAACTGTTTTTTGAAGGTCAATAATATAAATGCCGTTTCTCTCTGTGAAGATATACTTCTTCATTTTTGGATTCCAACGGCGAGTTTGGTGACCAAAATGTACACCAGCCTCTAAAAGTTGTTTCATTGAAATTACTGACATTCTTTCTTCCTCCTATAAAATGGTTTTGGCCTCCGTCTGTCTCATCTTTATACAGGGACTTCCCTACTTGAAAGCACCTCCTGCACAATCGACAGACGTGTGTTTTACACCAAAAGTAAATATATCATATGGACAGTATTCATTCAAGCAGAAATTTATGATTGTGATTGAAATTTAATAAACAACTCAATTTCTGTTTTCCCTTTGTTCAATTTTTGAGCAATTTCTTCAGTAGAAAGTCCCTCATTATATAATTGCAGCGCTTTTGCGTGATCTGATACTCCCTCTGCTTCATCCTCCACTATAATGGATTCCGGATTATATTTCTCCACGTTTTTGGTTTCCTTTGCAGTTGTTTCCTTTTTCTGTACCGGTTCCACGTATGTATCCAGGGTTGGACTTGAGTTTTGCCGGGAATCTGGTGCTGTTTGTTTTTCTTTCACATTTTTGCCATTTTCATTCAGAATATTCAATAGACGTTCATTTTCCTTTTTCATCTCGGTAATATAGGAGGAAAGCATTTCTTCCATTTCTTTTCTTTCCTGCACGGACATACCTGATGAATTCTGTGAAAACCGTCGATAAAGATAAATGATAAATATAAATACAATCGCATGTAAAATCAGACTGAATATAACTAAAAATTCTATCATAGCTTCCATTCCTATCTTGTTAAGTCAAATCGATTTCCTAAATAAGGATGTTTCTGTTTCTGTCTGAATAAATTTCTTTCCATTTCCCGTCTGTTCAAGGAGGTCCCGGGAGAGTCAGAACGTGCATCATCATTCTGGAGACGTTTGTGCTCTTTTTGTCTGAGTTCATTAACCTTTTTTCGTCGCCTCTCCTCTTCCTGCTGCTTAGCCTGAGCCAGATAATGCTGACTATTCGCCGATCTTTGTTCAAGCTGTTCCTGAATCTGGCCGGCATCCTGTGTCCGTGGCAGAGCAACCTGCATTTCTACAGCTTTCCAGCTCATAAAGAGTCAACCTCCATCCCATTAATGAAATGGTGAAACCTGAATTTCAGAGCCCTCTAACTTTATTTTCACATTTCTGGATTGAGTCAAAAAATTCTTCTGGTATTTACCAAAGTTGACTTTAGAGTTTGGGTACAGTATACCATGAATATAAAAAACAGGCTGGGAAAAATCAACATTTATTTCCTTCTTTTCCGAAAGCTGTTTTTGTACTTCTAAATATTCTGATGTTGCTGCTCGCAAGGACTTTTCCTGCTTTAGGAGAGTATCTTTTTCACTGAATGTTAATTCTCCTCTTATGGATGCTATTTTTTTCAACTTTTCACCTAGTTGTTTCAGTTTATTAATGGTATTTTTAAGTTCTGTTAAACGATCCTCTAAATGCTGTAAGGTATCTAAATGATCCTTATTTTCACCTAAATATATATTTGTTTCCGCTTCCAGGCGATTCCCCAGATCCTTCACATATATATGCTGTCCGGCAGACAAATGGCCACCAATGATACTTCCTCTTTGACAGAAGATGGTTTCCCTTGCTGTACACTGACTGAGCAAAATAGATTGTTCAACAAAAATGTTTCTTCCAGCTTCCACATTTCCCTGATTTATATATTTTGTATGGACGTCCAGGCCGGAACGCACCATACCTTTATGAACCGCTGATATTCCTTTTTGTATAAAAATAGAGCCACCAGCTTCTAATACTGCACTTTCAACTAAACCCATAACGTGGATATCACCCTTTGCTTTAACGGTAAAGCCTGAGGGAATATCGCCATGTATAACCACTGAACCGTTAAAATCAATATTTCCGGACCGCAAATCAACATCATGATTGACCTCATAAGTCGGTAATACTTGTATGGAACGATCTACAAGAGAAACCTGACCATCCATTGTTGCTATAAGGGTATCCTCGCTTGCCCATTTTGTGTTTTTACCTGCCTTCACACGGGCAATCTTTCCCTCCTGCGGCTTCACTTCTGCGCCGAAAACGTTTAAACCTGAATTTCCATCTGTTGGTGGAATCATCTTTAAAATCGGTTCTCCGCCTGTAACCTTTGGAATTTTCATAACTTCCCGGAAATCCAGGTTTTCCTTTTCCTCAATAGAAAGGTCTGATTGCAAATTTATGAAAAATTCAACCCTGCCATCCTTTCCGTGTTCAACTGGTTGTCCAGCTGCAATCAAACAGGGAAATGTGACTAAGGATGGATTTTCCGTAATCCTGTTTATTTGTTCATCAAGATGACCGAAAGTAATATTACTCTCATCAAATAGCTCCTGTAGATCCTCAATCGTGATCTCATCTCTTTCAAAATCTCTTTCAAAATCCCCTCTTAACTCAAGATAAGCTTCCATTTGATCCTCTGTAACGCTAATCCTGAACCAATCCTTTGCTGAATTTAATGATACCATATTGTCCTTCCCCCCATTTATGGACTAAATACGGATATAACTTCTGAAGACCTTAGTCAATGACTTGTAAAAGGACCTTTCTGAGCTTAAAAACTGCACGGCTGTGGATTTGTGAAATTCTTGATGTTGAAAGCTCTAATACCTCTCCTATTTCAGTTAAAGTTAATTCCTTATGATAAAATAAACTAATGACCATTTGTTCCTTTTCATTTAAAGTTTTAATTGCCTTACTTAATTCACCAACTTTTTCCTGATCGATAAGCTGATCCTCTGGCAGGGATTCCTTTTCATCCGGAATCATGTAACCAATACCTTCTGCGTGCTGGCCATCCTCATCACTTGATTTTTCCTCAATGGATAAGGTGTTTGCATAAAGGGTATCTTTCATGACTGTTAATACTTCCTGACTGGAGATTCCCATCTTATCCGCAATTTCCTCAGGCTCAGGCTCTCTGCCCAGCACCTGCTCCAAGTCTTCTGCAACAGCATCTATTTTTTTCGATTTCTCACGGACTGTTCGTGGAAGCCAATCCTCTCTTCTTAATCCATCCATGATAGCACCGCGAACCCGGAAAGACGCATAGGTATCAAATTTCAAGTCTCTCTTATAATCAAACTTCTCAATAGCATCCACCAATCCTAATAATCCGAGACTTTTAATTTCCTGCCGACTGACATTTCCAGGCAAATGGGCAGAAATTCTTCTTACGTGATAATCGACTAAAGGCATGTATTGGGCAACAAGTTCGTTCCCCGCATCCTCATTTCTATGTTGTTGCCACTTATTCCATAATGACTGTAAATCGGGAGCCTCCTGCTGCTTCATCCCTTGACCTCCTTCAGACGGTAAATCCTGTTAAATTTCTTTTATTCCCTCATTTACTGTACGTATCGTCAGCATGCCGGTCACAAAACTAAATTCAATCGTTCGACCGTTTGAACCTCCAACCTCTTCACTAATCAATGGAATACGAAGGCTTGATAGCACCTGCTTAACCGCTTCTATATTACGAGGTCCAATTCTCATCATATCCTGTGCTGCAGAGAGCTGAAACATTTGCGCACCCCCGGCTATTTTGGCTTTTAAGTAATGGGAACGTGCTCCATTTTGTTTTAATAAGGTTATGGCTTCCCGGATTCCTGTGTCTGCATATTTTGCCCTGTTTAAATTATCTCCCCTGAACGATGATGAATCAGGGAGCATGATGTGTACTAAAGCAGCCAACTGTTCACGAAGATCATAAATCAAAACTCCAACACAAGAGCCAAGTCCGGAAGTACGAATTTTACCTGGACCTTTTAAAATCCCTATATCTGCTATACCTACTTTTACAATTTCTCCTGCAGTCTCCATACTAACGAGGAGCTCCTAAAGCATTAAAAATTTTGTCAAAGGAATTAGGGTCAGGCAGGAGAAAGAACTGTCCTTTCATCTGGTCATACTGATCCTTTTCATCTAATAACAGCGTTTCAATAAAAATCGCCTGGTCAGCAACCTGGGAAATCTCCACTAATCCTGCCGTTAAAATAGCACCAACCATATCAAAAGCTGCTGATGGTACAGACGGCTGAATGTTGAGGTTTGTCATATCGGATAAGGCACTTAGGTACGATCCGCATAATATGTTTCCCAACTCCACATAAGCGGAAACAGCAAGATCAGAATAGGGTGGAGACTGAAAATGGAAGTCGTCATTCCCCGTCATTTCCCTTATAAGCATACTTGCCTCGTGCGGAGGGAGTACAAAAAACATACTGCCGGAAATATCCCCTTGAATTTTCACAAAAATAGAAGCAATTTCTTTCTCCGGACCACCTGTCATGTCCATCATTTCATCAAAACTGACGATATTTACTTCAGGAACTTTCATTTGTATTTTCCGGTTTAATAAAGCTGATAAAGATGTAGTTGCATTTCCGGAACCGATATTTCCAATCTCTTTTAATATATCTAAATGTAAGCTGGAAAAAGAAAACGAATCATTCATAATGTTCTACCCTTCTACCTGTGATATTTCAGTTATCTCCTCTTCCGAAAGGACTTTTTCAATGTTTAAAAGAATTAATAATCGATTGTCTAATTTTGCAACTCCCCGGATATAATCTACATCCACTGATCCTATTACTTCTGGCGGAGGCTCAATCGCATCGGCTGAAACATCGATAACATCATTAGCAGTGTCGACAATCATTCCAACTTCTTTATCTTCCAGTGAAACAATAATTATTCTGGTGCTGTCGTCATATTCCGCTGGCTCTATTCCGAATCTTTCCCTTAAATCAATAATCGGAGTTACCACACCTCGAAGATTAATAACTCCTTTTACAAATTGAGGTGTCCCGGGAACTCGTGTTACTTCCACCATACGCTCAATGGAACCTACAGCGTCCACCGGGGCTCCGTACTCTTCATTCTTTAATTGAAAAACGATTACTTTTTCATTCCGTTGTTCTTTTGTCATCTGCATCATTCCCCCTTACGTTATTATCTGCAAATCCCCTTCAATTTTGAACAAGCTCACATAGCAGGGATCCCATTTGATCTATGCTTACTACATGATTGACCTCTTTTGTATTTAGAGCTGCTTTGGGCATCCCGAAAATCACAGCTGATTCTTCAGATTCGACAATGACCTTTGTCCCCTTATCCTTTTCCTTCAATGTTTGAATCCCTTTCGATCCATCCGAACCCATACCTGTCAGAATTAATGCATATTTTTCATAATGTTTCAGATCTGCTGCAGATTCAAACAATTTATTGACAGAAGGGCGATGTCCGTTCACCGGCTCGGATTGTACAACTAAAGCAGTCAATGAAGTTCCTGTTCGTTTAATTTCTAAGTGATAATCGCCAGCGGCAATGTAAACCACACCTTTAGATAATATTTCTCCATTCACTGCCTCCTTAACAGACAGTTTGGACTCGCGATCTAAACGTTCAGCCAGTGATTTTGTAAATGCAGCAGGCATATGCTGGACAATTAAAATTGGAGCCGGGAAATCATCAGGCAAAGCAGGGATCAGAGATTGTAAAGCTCTAGGTCCACCAGTTGAAACACCTATAACAACAATCTTCTTCTTTTGGCTGACGGTACTGTCAGTTCGAGAAGATGCGGGTTTTGGCAAAGTTGCTTTTGTATGAATTTGATGGACATTAACAGTTGCGGCGTGTTTTACTTTCGAAATGATTTCATACTCTGTTTTGTAGATATCGAGCGAAATAGACCCGGAAGGTTTCGTAATAAAGTCAATCGCACCCAGGTGTAAGGCCTGAAGAGTGCTGTCTGCTCCGGATTTAGTCACACTTGAAACCATAACAGCCGGTACTGGACATTCCTTCATAATCTTTTCTAATGCTTCAATCCCATTCATGACAGGCATTTCCACGTCTAAAGTAATGACATCAGGTGAAAGACTTTTGATTTTTTGAATACCGTCCTGTCCATTTCGTGCTGTTCCAACAACCTGGATTTGATCATCCTGATTTAAAATATCTGAAATCATTTTACGCATAAATGCCGAATCATCTATGACCAGTACTCGGATGTTTTGCATATTAATCTACCTTTCTCTTAAATAGCATTTTCAGCTTTGTAACAAAGGAGTGACGTATGGCCATTCTTTCCTTGGATTGCTCACCTAAATAGTTGTCAATCAGTTGTGCTAGCTGCAAACTAATTGCCGACCGTTTATTATGCAAAAGGAATGGAATCTGATCTTTAACCGCCTTGACTAGAGCGTGGTCATCCGGTAAAACACCTAAAGGAATAAACGATTGCTTCAAATACTGTTCAACCACAGCTTTAAATTTTTTAATGGTCAGGTCACCATCCTCAGGTTCTGCTCGATTAACAATAAGATAAACGGGTATGGAACTCTGCTCATAGTACAGATGCTTCATCACCGCATATGCATCTGTTATGGAAGTTGGCTCAGTATTTGTTAAAACAAAGCATTCATTCGCAGCAAATGCAAACTGTAAATGCTGATCCTGCATACCGGCTCCCAGATCAAAAAGAATATAATCATATTGCATAGAGATCGACTGCAGCTGGTCTGCAAAATAATCAAAATAATGAGGATTAAAGTGAAAAATATTGGTTAATCCTGAACCAGCAGCCACATAAGATAGCGAATTCGGACCTTTTTCTATAATATCTCCAATTTCCAACGATTCCTGAAACATTTGAATGATTGTCTTCTTCGGGGCTACCCCCATTAATACATCAATATTGCCCATTCCAAAATCCAAATCAAATAAAAGAACTCTTTTTCCTTTTTGCTGAAGTCCAATAGCAAAATTAAGCGCAAAATTGGATTTCCCCACTCCTCCTTTGCCGCTCAGAATGGCAATCGTTTTGGCTTCTTTAATATCCTTCTTCTTTTTAAGCAGATCTCTTAACTTTTGCGCCTGATCAGTCATGGTTCCAACCACCAAGAATTAAGGAAATGATTTGTTCCGTAGATCCTTCCTTTATATCATCCGGGACATCCTGACCATCGGATAAAAAGGCAAGACCGGCATTCCCTTCCTTCATAATGTTTAATATTGGTCCATATTCAGAGGTTTCATCTAATTTGGTAAAAATAAGCTTCTTAATCGGAAATTGATGAAACTGCCACTGTACAGCTGATAGTTCTTTGTTTTTTGTTGTAGCAGATAGCACGAGAAACATTTCATCATCCTGCTCGAAATCGATGGTATCCTCCAGCTGTTTTATAAATTCGACTTGTTTATAGTTACGTCCTGCTGTATCCACTAAAATTATGTCGAAATTTGAAAATTTTTCTTTTGCTTTTTGAAAATCATCCTGGTTATAAGCAATTTCTACAGGAACGTCTAAAATTTTGCCATAGGTTTTTAACTGATCAATCGCACCAATACGGTAAGTGTCGGTCGTTAAAAAAGCTACCTTCTTCTTTTCCTCCACCACAGCCTTGGCTGCTACTTTGGCAATTGTGGTTGTTTTTCCTACACCAGTAGGCCCTACGAAAAACATGACTTTAGATGAAAATTCTTTAAAACCATTTGAATAAGCCTGCAAATGCTCTTCCAATTCTTCTCTTAACCATTGAAAGATAAGCTGATCATTCACCTGTTTATTATGAAGATAATACTTTTCCAGCAAGGGGTCTATGATCAATCTCACAGTTTCTTCATAAAGTTCCTGGTTTATTAAATATTGATAGGCTTTATTAATTGGAGCCGGTAAGTAGTCCTGTGAACCGGCAGCTGAGTTTTGTTGTGCTGTCACCGTCTCCCTTAATTCACGAAGTTCTCTAATGACTTCATCAGAAACCTGTTTATCGGATCCGGATGGTCCTGTTACCTTTTGATTATTTTGAGGCTTTCGTTCACTGATATTATGCCTTGGCTGCAGCGAAGGCTTTTGTTTTTTCTCGTGTGTAGGATTTGGATCGATAGCAGCGATAACTTCTATGCTGTTTTTCTTAAAAATTCCAAAAATCCCCTTAGGCTTGACAATTTTTGAATTTAAAATCACCGCATCACTGCCCAGTTCATTACGAACCTGTTTCATGGCTTCCGGCATGGTCTGGGCTGTGTATTTTTTAACCTTCATTAGCTATTCACCACCCCTGTACTTTGTACCTCAACAGATGGTTCTATTTCATTGTAGGAAAGAACCACAACTTGAGGGAGAAATCTCTCAATTAACTGCTTCACATACATCCGAATCGCTGGTGAGCAAAGAAGAACGGGTGTAGCTTCCTGTAATGACAGTTTTTCGATTTGCTGATTAATCGATTGAATGATCTTTTGCTGGGATTCAGGGTCAAGAGCTAAATAACTGCCGTGCTCTGTCTGCTGAACATGATCTGCAATAAGCTTTTCTACTTGCCCTGATAAAGTTACCACCTTTAAAATCTGATCATCATTTATATATTGACTAGATATTTGGCTGGCTAAGGCCTGTCTGGCATATTCTCCCAGAAGATCTGTATCATTTGTCATTTTACCGAAGTCAGCCAAGGTTTCAAAAATGACAGGCAAATTCCGGATGGATACCTGCTCTCGTAACAGCTTGGCCAGAACTTTCTGGACTTCTCCAGTGGATAAAGGCTCTGGGGTAACTTCCTCCACAAGAATTGGATTACTTTCTTTCAGATGATCGATTAACTGCTTCGTTTCCTCTCTGCCCAGCAATTCATGTGCCTGCCGCTTAATAACCTCTGTAATGTGCGTGGATACAACGGATGGCGGGTCTACCACAGTTGCTCCCAGCATTTCGGCCTCATCTTTAAGATCCTCTGAAATCCATTTTGCCGGTAAGCCAAAAGCAGGTTCCATCGTATCAATGCCATCGAGATCTTCTTCCTCGATTCCAGGCATCATGGCCATATAGTGATCAAGGTAAATCTCACCTCTGGCCACTTCATTCCCCTTTACTTTTAAACTGTATTCATTAGGATTCAGCTGAACATTGTCACGTATCCGGACAACCGGGATAACCATTCCCAGCTCTATGGCCAACTGGCGGCGGATCATCACAACCCGGTCCAGTAAATCTCCTCCCTGATTCGCATCTGCCAGAGGAATCAGAGCATAACCAAATTCGAATTCAATCGGATCGTGACTAATCATCTGAATAATGCTGTCAGGTGAAGACATATCTTGAGATTCGATTTCTTCCTCCTCCTGCCATTCTTCACCCTCTTCTTCGGCTTTTGTTTTACTTAATTGAAAGCCTCCGAAGGCCAGAACACCTGCAATCATGGTAGTTAACCCAAAGTTAATTGGCGTCAGCCCAAACATAAATATGGTGACGGCAGCAACATATAGTAATTTAGGGAATCGCAGCAGCTGATTTGTAATATCGGTACCCAAATTTCCTTCAGAAGCTACTCGTGTAACGACAATACCTGTTGCGGTGGAAATGAGTAACGCCGGAATTTGTGATACAAGTCCATCTCCAACTGTAAGGCGCAGGAATTGATTCGAAGCTTCACCAAACGTTAAGCCCATCTGAGCCACACCAATAATTAATCCAAAGATAATATTGATAATAACAATAACAATCCCTGCAATCGCATCACCCTTAACAAATTTACTGGCACCATCCATGGCACCGTAGAAATCCGCCTCCTGTTCAATTTTTTCTCTGCGATCCTTTGCCTGCTGTTCAGAAATTAATCCTGAGTTAAGATCAGCATCAATACTCATTTGCTTACCAGGCATCGCATCTAATGTAAATCGTGCGGAAACCTCTGATACACGCTCAGAGCCTTTCGTAATGACGATAAACTGGATAATAATTAAAATCAGGAAAATCACAAAACCAACCAATGAGTTATCCCCGATAACAAAACTTCCGAATGTATCAATAACGACTCCCGCATCCCCTTCAGATAGAATGGATCGTGTTGTGGATACGTTTAATCCCAATCTGAATAAAGTTAAAAGCAATAAGAGAGAAGGAAACACTGCAAATTCCAGTGCCTCAGTTGTATTCATAGCAACAAGGATCACGATTAAAGCGAGTGTGATGTTAATTAAAATGAATACACTTAAAAGCCAGCCCGGCATAGGAATGACGAGCATAACAATAATTAATATAACAGCTGATAATACAGATAAATCTTTAAGTTTCATGATGGTCTCTCCTCATTGCTTCAAACTTTATTTTGCAATCGATATACGTAAGCAAGAACTTCGGCAACAGCCTGATAAAAGTCTTCATGAATGACTTCTCCTATTTCAACCTTTGCGTATAAGGAACGTGCCAGTGACCGATTTTCCACCATGGGAATATCGTGGTGTTTGGCCACTTCCCTAATTTTAAAAGCGATATAGTCAACCCCTTTTGCTGCTACATAAGGAGCATCATATTTATCTTCATCATACTTAATCGCAATAGAATAGTGCGTCGGATTGGTAATCACTACATCCGCATCTGGTACTTCACTCATCATTCGTGAATTAGCCATCTGCCTCTGTCTTTCTTTTACTTTGGACTTTATTTGTGGATCGCCTTCCATGTTCTTATGTTCATCTTTAATATCCTGCTTGGACATTCGAATGTTTTTTTCATGATCATACCTTTGATAGATATAATCGATGACGGAAATGATTAAAAGCCCTATGGAAGCTGCAATCCCCATGGTTATCGTCATCTGTCCAAAAAAAGCGAGGGCACTATCAAGGCCTTTTAAGGACATGATCATCATTTGGTCTTTGTTCATCCAGATAACCGTAAATGTAATACTGCCGATGACAGTAATCTTTAATAAAGATTTCAGAAGCTCCACCAGAGCCCGGGCCGAAAATATCTTCTTGGCTCCTTTTATAGGATTTAATTTCCCAAGGTTAAACTTTAGAGGTTCGGTGGTAAATAAAAACCCTATCTGCAGAAAGTTAGAAGCCAGTCCGGCAATAACCGCCACAATCATAACGGGAAGTAACACCATAACCCCATCAACCGTGTATTGAAAAAACATGGACTGGACAGTATCTGCTGTTACGTTCCACTGGATATATTCCACAAACCCTTTTTCATAGATCGCCATTAATCGTTCTTTCAGGTACCCGCCCATGACAAAAAATAAAATAAACATCATAAACAGAAGGATTGCGGTATTAACATCCTGACTTTTCACAACCTGTCCTTTTTTTCTTGAATCCTGACGCTTTTTCGGGGTAGCTTTTTCGGTCTTTTCCCCTGCGAAATATTGCAAATCCAAGGATAACCATTTCATACTAAGCACCCCCAAATAAAGACATTAATCCTCTCATAGCGTTGAGAATGGTTTCAAATAATTGTTGTATTAAGGTTACATAAATACCCAGAAAAACAAAAATCACGACAAAGCTGACAAAAATTTTCAAAGGCAGCCCTACAACAAACACGTTCAATTGTGGAACGGTTCTTGCCACAATCCCTAAAGCAACATCAACCAGAAACAGACAGCCTACGATGGGGATGGACATTTGAAATGCGATTAAAAACATTTGGCTAAAGCTTTCCATCACAAATTGCACAATCGAATCGTTCTGAAACGGAACCATTTGATCGATTTCGATATATTGATAGCTGTAAAAAATACCATCAAGCAATAAATGATGGGCATCAACCGTTATGAGAAAAAGCAAGGTAATGGTATATAAAAATTGACCAATTAAAGGACTCTGGATCCCTGTTTGCGGATCCATCACATTGGCAATGGCAAAACCCATCTGGAAATCAATAAATCCGCCTGCAATTTGAATAGCACCTAATATAATAAAGGCAATTAAACCGATAAGTATCCCGACAATAAGCTCTTTCAGTATTAAGAGAATAAATTGCCCATTTAACAGGAAAACAGGGATATCTACGGTATAAAACATGATCCATGATAAAAAAATCGCAAAACCTAGCTTATGAGTTCTGGGAAGATTACGATAAGAAAATACAGGTATTGTTAAGAAAAAACCAATGACCCTTGCAAAAATCAAGATAAATCCTGGCAGTTTACTAAGTTCAAAGACTTCTAACATATTAACCAATCACTTGATGGAGATTGTTAAATATATTTGCGGTAAAGTCCACAACCTGAACAAGCATCCAGGGACCAAAGAAAATAATCCCTATAAAAACAGCTATGATTTTCGGAATAAAGGCAAGGGTTTGTTCCTGGATTTGTGTCGTTGCCTGAAAAATACTCACTAATAAACCTACAACCAGAGCCAGAATTAATATGGGACCAATAACCGTAAGCAACGTGTACACCGCAGTCTCTGCCAAGGAGATAACAAATTCACTATTCAAAATGATGCGCTCCCTTCCAAAGCTAGAAGCTTTCTAATAATGAATGGGTGATCAGATACCAGCCATCCACAAGTACAAATAATAAGATTTTAAAAGGTAAAGAGATCATGACTGGTGGTAACATCATCATTCCCATCGACATTAAAATACTGGCAACGGCCATATCAATGATTAAAAAGGGAACAAAAATCATAAATCCCATTTGAAAAGCTGTTTTTAATTCACTAATGGCAAAAGCAGGGATTAATGTTGTAAGAGGCACATCTTCTAATGTCTCAGGTGCCTCCATTTGGGTATAATCCATAAATAAAGCCATATCTTTTTGTCGTGTGTGCTTGGCCATAAATTCCTTCATTGGCATACTGGCCTGATCATAGGCTTCATCAATGGTAATTTCTTCATTGAATAATGGCTGTAAGGCTTCTTCATTAACTTCCTGAAAAGTAGGTGCCATGATAAAGAAGGTTAAAAACAGTGCCAGCGCAATTAATATTTGATTCGGCGGCATTTGCTGTGTAGCCAGAGATGTACGAACAAAGGACAAAACAATGATTATTCTTGCAAAGCTTGTCATCAATATCAGGATACTTGGAGCAAGAGCCAGAACAGTTAATAAGAGTAATAATTTAACGGATGTTGAGACACTCTGGGGATCCGTGTTATTAAAAAAGTCTACAAATTCACCCATCCTGATCCTCTTTTCCGGTATCCCTGTTATTTTCCATCAGCTTTTGTCTCCCATTTTTTAATTTCTTAAGCTCACTGTTAAATTGCTCTTTGAAGGAATTCGTAACTGATTCCTTATCACTCTGCTGTTCTTTTCTCTGCTCCAAGGATTTCAGCATGGCTTTAAACGGCTGGTTGGTATTTGCTTCCTGATCTTCTTTTAATAACTCTTCTTTCGTTTCCTCATCCTCAATTTCTGTCAGCATTGAGATATCCTCACCCACACCGATGACAAAGACACGATCAGCTATTCTGACCATTTGAACAGATTTATTAGAGCCTAAGGATATCCCGCCTAAATTCTCCAATGCCTGCACCTGCTGAAACATTTTATTTCGCTTTTGTAAAAACTTTAATAAGAAATAAATAAGAGCCAAAACAATCAGAAGCATAATAACCATTTTAATTAAATTCCCCATTAAAGAACCGTTGTCTGCCTGTAATTCCGGTTCCTGTTCAGCGGAAGAATTACTCTCATTGTTTTCTTCTTCTTGCTGTTCGTTTTGTTTCTGGTCGAAATATTCATCAACATTCATAGCTGCCTGTACATAGCCAAGGTTTATCGGCTGTACGATAAAAGCAATAATAAATACTAATGATAGAATCGGCCTTACATATCTGTTCATAACGTTTCCCCACTTCGTTATCGCACGTAATCGATTAAATATCTAAAGTTTTATTTATGGCCTCAATAACACGATCAGACTGAAAAGGTTTGACAATAAAATCCTTTGCTCCTGCCTGAATCGCATCAATAACCATTGCCTGTTGTCCCATTGCTGAACACATAATGATCTTTGCATCCGGGTTACTTTCCTTAATTTCTTTTAGAGCGGTTATGCCATCTTTTTCAGGCATCGTAATATCAAGAGTAACTAAATCCGGCTCTAATTCCTTATATTTTTCAACGGCCTGATTTCCATCCTGTGCTTCACCAACGACTTCGAAGTCATTTTTCTCCAGAATATCCTTTATCATCATTCTCATGAATGCTGCATCATCGACAACTAATACTTTATGTGCCATTTTACCTTCCCCCTTATCTGAGCTTTTGTATTCTTTCTGTCTGGCTTACGATATCCGTAACCCGAACACCAAAGTTTTCATCTATAACAACAACCTCACCCTTGGCTATTAATTTGTCATTCACATGAATATCTACAGGCTCTCCTGCTAATTTATCCAGTTCAACAATAGAACCAGAGCCCATTTCCAAAATCTCCTTAATGGTTTTTTTGGTTCGTCCTAATTCAACAGACACCTTCAATGGAATATCCATTAACATATCAAGGTTTTGCTGCTGATGGGCTTCCAGTTTGTTATTTTCAAATTCCGAAAATGCCGCGGATTGTATGTTTGGTTCAGCAACAGGACGTTCCGAACCAAAATGCTGCTGGTTTGTATGACTTGCCGGAATTTGCTCCTGACTGTATGAATGATTGGCTGCAGAAGAAACGGGTTCCTTTACAGAATCAAAATCGTTCTGCACATTCATCGTCTTTTCTTCCTGAACCGGTTTTTCAGTTTGCGTCTGCTCATCTTCATGACCATTTAACAATTCATCCACAAACTCTCTGGCAAAATCAATAGGAAGGAGTTGCATGATGTTTGAATCAATGAGCTCACCAACCTTTAATCGGAAGGAAACCTTCACCAGCAAATCGTTGTCCGGAATCTTATCCGTACCTTCATCGTTATTTACATCCATTAGAGTAATTGAAGGCGGAGAAATATCCACTCTTTTATCAAAGATACTCGACATACTTGTTGCAGCTGAACCCATCATTTGATTCATTGCTTCCTGTACAGCACTTAGATGTATATCATTCAATTCTGTATCCGGCGACGTACCATCCCCACCAAGCATTAAGTCGGCAATGATGGCAGCATCCTCTACTTTAATGACAAACAGATTTATTCCCGTGAATCCATCCGTGTAATCTACAGAAATCGCTACATGAGGGTGTGGAAATTCATCACTGAGATTTTTGTTCTCCACCACAGAAACAGCTGGTGTGGTTATTTCAACTTTTTGATTTAATAGAGTTGAAAGAGTGGTAGCAGACGTCCCAAATGATATATTTCCAATTTCACCAAGAGCATCCCGTTCAACATCAGTAATTTCCTGAGAGTCCGATGTTTCCTCGTCTGATTGTTTTTCTTCACTCATGAGATTCTGATTGCCGTTTAGCAGTGCATCAATTTCTTCCTGTGAAAGCATTTCTTCGCGATTACTCAAGTTCATCCCCCCTATTAATCTCATTGAGTATCTGTACGGCTAAATTATTTTTTCTTTTACCCGGCTGAGCCTGAAATTTAGGTTCCTGATGAACATAAACGGTCAGCGGCTCCTCAATGCTTTGTTCTAGTTGAATCACATCATTTTCCTTTAGCTGCAAAAACTCGTCTATCGTAATGGAAGATTCACCGAGTACAGCCTTAACATCAACCTTAGCCATTTTGATCTGTTTCGATATCTTTTTGGCATCTTCAGGTTTGGCATTACTGGATTGATTCTGCATCCAATAATGAACAGACAGCTTCGAAATAATCGGTTCAAGCACAATATGCGGAATACATATGTTAATCATTCCACTGGATTCACCAATCGAGGTATTTAAAGAAATGACAACAACCGTTTCATTTGGCGAAACCATTTGCAGAAACTGAGGATTGATTTCAAAGTCCTCTAAAAATGGATCAATATCCATTAATGAACTCCAAGCCTCCTGTAAAGTTCCTATCGTTTTCTCAAAAAAAGCGGACATAATTTTTGTTTCGATCTCGGTTAGATTTTCAACTTTGTTAAAGCTGACTCCCTTTCCACCTAAAACCCGATCTAATATGGCATAAGCTATATTGGGGTTTACTTCCATCAAAATTCTCCCCTCCAGAGGAGATAAAGAAAATATATTTAAGATGGTTTGTTTAGGGATCGAACGAATAAATTCTTCATATGGAATCTGATCAACAGAAGCTACGGACACAGAAGAATATGTACGAAGCTGTGTGGACAGAAAGGTTGTTAATAATCTGGCATAATTCTCATGAATCCTTGTAATACCACGAATCTGATCTTTCGAAAATCTTAAGGCACGTTTAAAGTCATAAACTCTTACTTTCTTTTCTTTCTCTTCATTTTTTAACTCATCCGCATCCATTTCCCCTGAAGACAAGGCGGATAAGAGCGCATCAATTTCATTTTGTGACAGAACATCCTCGGCCAAAAAGTTCACCTCCTGTATGGAGAATGGGTTAAGATAAAATATTACTGCAGTATTTTGCTTGTTGTGTAAACATCTGTAACCATTCCAGTATCTAATAGTTGATTGAGTTCTTCCTTAATCGCTGACTCCATTTCTCCTAATCCTGCTCGAAAGTCCGAAGATTCCTTTTTGGATAACTCCTTGATCATCACATTCTTTAAACGAAAATCCTTTTTTAATTTTTTCATAGTTTCCTTGTTATCCGTAACAATTTGAAACTGTATGCGGATAAAGTTTCCATCCTTCAGATCTGTTGTCATCTCTTCGGTTTCAAATGAAGTCTCAATCATTTCCTCAACATTTTTTTCATCATCTGCATGGGTTTTCTCGTCTTTATTATTCATAATCAGCACCAGGGTAACAATACCAGCAAGCGTGATGATGATTAAAAGGGTTAACATGATATTAATCACTTTTTTGTTCATAAGACTCCTCCAAATTTGCCTGAACACCCATTAAGCCAATTCGTTTATAAAATTGGGCGGTTTTTTCAGCAATCTCCAGTTTTTCTTCTTTCACAAAATATTTCTTGCCGGAAATCATCGTAATGGTTGTATCCGGTAAGTTCTGGATTTTTTCTATATAGAGAGCATTTAATACAAAGGATTCTCCATTTAACCTGGTTACTTGAATCATAGATTACATGAGCAAGGCTTGGACAAAAATATTTGCATGTCCCAGCCTCACTCTACCTCCCCTGCTTATTATCTTTTCAGGTTTACAAGCTCCTGAAGGATTTCATCAGACGTTGTGATAATTCTTGTGTTGGCCTGAAATCCTCTTTGAGCCGTAATCATTTCAGTGAACTCTTCAGACAAGTCTACATTGGACATTTCCAAAGCACCTGAGCGAAGAGTAGCAGAACCCTGTTCACCAGGTGACAGTAAATCCATTACTCCGTCGTTATCAGAATCATAAGCCCCCGCATTCGGAGTCAATTGAAATAAATTGTTTCCTGCTTTCTGTAATCCTTCTGCATTTGAAAATTTAGCAATTTGAATTTGACCCGCTACCTGCGGATTACCATCCTGAACATAGTTAACAGTTCCATCAGAGGCTATGCTAAAACTCTCGGCATCTTCAGGGATTTGTAATGGGCTTAAAACTGGCTGAACCTGTTGTTCTACAAAAGAATCATCATTGGCTGTATTTTCATACTCTTCTGTATCTGGATTATATTCAAATACATTGTCATCTGAGTCGATATATGAATTATTATCTGAATTATAGTATACGGTGTGATTAACCCCATCTATATTCACTTGAGAAAGTGCAACACCATCATTTGTTGTAGGATTTCCCACTAAATAATTTCCATTTGGATCTACAATATGACCATTATCATCCAGGTAAAAATTACCTGCTCTTGTGAAATTCACGTTATCGCCATTTTCCCCTAAAGTTATTCCTGGTATATCGTTACCATCATAGTTATAGTTAACTCCAGAATCTGTATTCTTTGCCACAACAAACATTCCATCACCTTCAAGAGCAAAATCCAATGAACGATTTGTTGTCTGTGTATTACCTCCATCATGAATCGTATCAATACTACCAGTGTTAACTCCCAATCCTACTTGCATAGGATTTTTACCACCTAATACTTGCTCACCATTCTCATTAATTTGGGGAGCTTGAGCACCCTGAATAGTTTGACTCATCATATCCTGAAACGTTACTCTCCCTTTTTTAAACCCAAAGGTATTTACATTTGCTATGTTATTTCCAACAACATCTAATTTTGTTTGAAAACCTTTCATTCCGGAAATACCGGCATACATGGAACGTAACACGTAACATCTTCCTTTCCTCTTAGGAATATTTTCATATAGCTGCTTCGATCGGTCCGCAGCCTAAGGCCCCCATACGGTCCAGCCTTTATGAATCCTGTAATACAATCGTGCCATTAATGTTTGTAAAAACATGATGATTGGTTTCTTTACGCCCCATTGCTGTAATTACAGTATTGTTCTTCGTATTCACAACAAGGGTGGCATCGTCTAATACAACAAGTGAGTCCGTTACACCTTTCGTTTTTGCTTTGTTCATTTGATCCTGAATTTCAGACCACTTTGATTCATTTATTTGGATATTTCGTTCATCCAGACGTTTTTGTGCATGTTTACTGATTTTCAAAGGCTGCTGAGTCTGTGCTTCCTGTAAATGGGTCTGAAAGGATTTTGCAGAACTATGCTTTGCAGGCTGTGACGTCTTTAACGATTGCTGCTGTAACGGATGATTGTGCAATTGATGTATACGATGATCCATCTCATCCCTTCTTTCTATGAAACAGCTTATTACTCAGAATCCCTTACCTCTATGATCGAATGAACCTGAATTCTCTTCTCATTCTGCAAAATGATTTCCGTTCCATCCTGACCCGCTGCAATACCCGAAACGGTTCCACTTCCTTCTGTTTGGACTTCTCCATCCTCATTCTTCGTCTTAAATTCTACCTCTTTACCAATTAGATGGCTGTACTCAACAACCGGTGTATAGGCTTGCTGCTGTACAAGCTGGTCTACAGATCCGGAGATAGACATCATCTGTTCTAATGAAGAAAAAGTAGCCATTTGCGAGATGAATTCCTTATCCTTCATAGGGTCTGAAGGACTTTGATTTTGTAATTGCGTCATCAGGATTTTTAAAAAATCATCCTTACCAAGCGTACTGCTTCCTGTTCCCTGATTTTTCTGACTGGACAAATACAGCGATGTATCAATCTGCGTCAAAGTGATCACCTGCCTTCGTCTGATTTAAATAGTCCTCAAAGCTTTTGTCCTCATAATCTTCATCTGTATTTTCCTCATCCTCGAGCTGATCATGATGGTAAGTATCCCCTCTTTGCTCCTGTTCTTCCTCATTCTGACTAAAGTTCAAATAGGATGAGGACGGTTGGGCCAAAATGGGTTCAGCCTGCTTATCGATGACAACCTGATTGGGCTGAAACATATGTCTGAGCTGGTTAATATTGCTCTCTAACATTTCCTTAGCCGCTTGTGAGGAAACGGCAATTCGTACCGCCATCTCTCCATTTATCTGTGTAAACTTAACAACCATGTCTCCGAGATGGGCCGGTTTCAGCTTTAGAGTCAGCTGTGAAGATCCTTCATTTTGAATAAAACGGCTGGACTTTATAATTTTTTGAAATTGCTCCATAAAATCATGGCTGTTATTGGTTGCTGCCTGGTTACCCCCGTTTCGCTGAAGATAAATGGTGAATTGCTCTACTTTTGACATCGGCATGGAGTCAACTGAAACCGCAGTGCCAGTTTTTATAGTAGACAATTCCTGAGCTGCCTTCGTTTGAATCGTTTGACTGCCATGATTTGAAACAGGATTTATACTTCTGGTTAAGGAAGCGTTCGACTGGTTCTGATTAACCTGAGCCGTCAAATTTCCATTCCCATGTTTTCCAGTCAGATTGGTATCCGTCAACTTTTGCTGAAATAAAAAATTCGCCTGGGTACTTTGCCCGTTTTGCTTTAAAGTATGGCCTGCCTGAGATAGAAAATTTGATATCTTGACCAACGCAGATTGGAGTTCCCTGCTCATACTTAATCGCTGACTTTTATCAGCACTGATAAATTGTTCTGTCATTTTGACGAAATCTCCAGCCAATGTAAGAAGCTGCTGCTTTATCTCCTTATTTTCATTAATGTTCTCAAGCAGCTTGGAAATAGAGAAGGAGGAGTTGTCGATAAGCGTGAACGGATCATCAGAGTTACGGGAAGTTTCTCCCCCCGCCGACCTGAATGTATCATTTTGTAATAATTCGTTAGCCAGCTTTGTCAGAGTGGCTGTTAGTTGATTCAGAGATTCTTCGTTCACTTTTCCTTCCAGACTTTGCAGGACATCTCTGAGCTGACTTGCCAAATCTCCAAGAAAAACTGACTGCGCTGAATCGGCACCAGCGTTTCCTTTCTCCGTTGGCTGCAGGCTCGAAAGTAAAGCTAAAAAGTTTTTTGAGCTATCCCCATCCTTCGACTTGTCAGTCATTATTTTTCCTTCCTGATTGGCTGTTGTCTGAGACAGCATTGATTGAAGAAGTGCGACATTCAAGTTTTTTCACCCCCTTTCAAAGGTCGTTCCAAGTGTCCTTATTAATTGTTTAATAGTTCACTTGTAAATGAAGCGGCCATTTCTGGATTCATGGCCGAAAGAATGGCCCCTCTTTGTTCGGAAGGAATTTCGGTCAGAATTTTTACAGCCACTTCCTGATCCATATTTTCAATAACGGGTGCAGCCGATTCAGGATCCATTTCTTCAAATGTAAGAGATACCTCTTTTACCTGTTCCTCCTGATTTTGCTGTTTTTCCTTCTGGTCATTCAGCTGATTGGTCAGTTCACTAATGGTCTGCTCCAGTTCTGCAATCTTTTCTTCTTTTGATTCAACCTTCGTCTCCAGTTGTTCAATACTGGTTTCTTTATTTTTGACCGTTTCCTGTAATTCGGAAATTTGTGTGTCTTTCTTTTCATTCTTCGTTTTTTCATCACCCTGAACCAGCGCCGAAACCACAGGAATGTTATGTTTTTCCGCCATATCGACAACATTAATCCCGGCTATGCTTAATACAACGAAAAGAAGGGTGATCGCAAAGATAACAGGAATAACGATAACGAACAAAAACCATTGGATTTTACTGGTCTTTTCCTTTTCGTAGTTTTTTTGACTCATGGTTTCACCTTTTCCCTATGACGAATATATTGCTGTACCGAAGCTTCATCGATCACTTCATTTTCCTGTTTTTCCACCATTTGCTTGAACTTGAGCTTTCGGTCAAAGACAATTTTTTCATATTTCTTCACTTCTATATAGGACTCTGTCAATGACTGCTGCTTATTCTCCATATTCGCCCTGGTTCTTTGTACATGCTGCTGCAGCTCATTTATTTTTTGATTCAGACTCTGAATGTATTGGTGGTAATTTCGTATTTCATAAGCTCGAATCCGTGACTGAATCTGTTCTTTCATATGCGCTTCGAAATCTTCCTTCTCTTTCAGAAGATAATATAATTCCGTAGCACTGGCTTCAAATTGATCCATCGCATTCTGGTAATCCTTTTGTGCCTGATCTTTTTCTATCATTTTGATATTTAATATTTTTTTAAAGGTTTCCACACTGGACATTACCGCTCACTCCCATTAGCAAGCTCCAATAGCATCTGAATTCCTTCTCCACCTGTAACATTCTCATGTACATCCTGTTTTAAATATTTAACAATTTGAGGATAGAAGGAAATGGCCTGGTCAACCTCTCTTGATGCTCCCTTTTTATAGGCGCCTATTTGTATGAGTTCTTTATTTTCTTCATATGTTGCAAGGATATTGCGAATATATTCTGCAGCCTGCAAGTGTTCTCTTGAAGAAATGTTCTGCATAACCCTGCTTATCGATTTCAAAATACTGATAGCCGGATAACGTCCCTGTTCAGCAATCGAGCGATCCAGAACAAAGTGACCATCCAATGTCCCCCGAACCGCATCGGCTACAGGTTCATTCATGTCATCCCCATCTACAAGCACCGTATAAAATGCCGTAATGGAGCCGCGATTATTCGCTCCGGTTCGTTCCAAAAGCTTTGGCAAAATAGCAAAGACACTTGGTGTGTAACCTTTCGTTGTTGGCGGTTCTCCTGATGCCAGTCCAACTTCACGCTGAGCCATGGCTACTCGTGTAACGGAATCCATCATCAGGTTTACATTCAATCCCTGATCACGGAAATACTCACAGATGGCAGTTGCTGTATAAGCTCCTTTAATTCGCTGAAGAGCAGGCTGATCAGATGTGGCCACGACTACAATCGATTTTTTTAACCCTTCATCGCCCAGGTCTTTTTCAATGAACTCACGTACCTCCCTGCCTCTTTCCCCAATTAAAGCAATTACATTTATATCAGCATCGCTATTTCTTGCAATCATACCGAGTAATGTGCTCTTACCCACACCACTGCCGGCAAAAATACCTACCCGCTGTCCTTTACCTACGGTCAACAGACCATCAATAGCTCTAATACCAATGGAAATGGGCTCTCTTATAGGGGCTCGTTCCATCGGATTCGGCGGATCCTGGTCGGTTGGCACATATGTGAGATTTTCAGGAAGGCTTGAACCATCCAGAGGCTCTCCTAATCCATTCAGGACATTCCCTATTAAGCTGTTTCCGGCTTTAACGACAAGAGATTGATTCGTTGACTCTACCAGGCAGCCAGGGCCTATATGCTTTAATTCTGAATAAGGCATTAAAAGAACACTTTTTTGCTGAAAACCTACCACTTCTGCCTTGATTGGTTTACTTGATTTACCATTTGTGTAAACGAAGCAAACATCGCCTATACTTGTTTCGGGACCTGTTGCTTCAATCATTAGTCCGACAATCCGGGTTACTTTTCCATATTTTTTAACGGTTGCTGTATCCTCAATCCGTTTCAGCCATTGATTGGTTTCCACTCCATTGATCCTCCTCAAGCAAATCCAATAACCTTTGTTTCAGAATGTTCAGCTGTGTATCAACCCCTGCATCCACCTGTCCACTGGGCGTATCGATTATACAGCCGTATTGTTCCATTTCACGGCTGGGATAAAGGGTTAGCTCTGCCTGATCGCTTAATACATTTTGCAGTTCTTCTTTATATTGAAGAAGCTGTTCATATTCCTGTACCGACACATAAAGGTTAATCTCAGGAGAATCTTTCACGGCTGATATGGCCTGTTTGACAATCGAAAGAAACACTTCATCATGATCTTCATCGAGTTTATGACCAATCATTTTTTCAGCGGCTTTTAGCGCCATTATAAGAATATCTTTTTCGCTTCGATTAACAATGTGTGTATACTCATTCTTCGCTAGTGTTATAAGAGAAGTTGCCTCATCTACATAGGATCTGAAATCAGATTCAGCCTTTTTTTTCCCTTCCTTATATCCATCCTGAAAACCATTTTGTTCTGCTTCTTTATAGAGTTCCTCTTTTTCATGCTGCCAGTTCTCGTGCTCCTGTTGAATTTGAGCCCTTGCATCTTTTATGATTTGTTCTGCCTCTGCTTTGGCATCTTCACGTTGTTGCTTTGCATCCAAAAGAAGCTCTTCACGTTGTTTTTCCATTTCTATCACAGCATCATCATGTGCACTTGACGTATTCTGCTCTTCATCCTCCATAGACTTGAAAGGTTTAATGGAGATTGTTTTCGAACTTTCAGGTGCATTGGAAATATTAACTCTGTAAAGATTAGACAATGATATCATCCCCTCCACCGCGGGCAATGACAATTTCGCCAATCTCTTCCAGGTGACGGACAGTTGATACAATTCTTGTTTGTGCTTCTTCTACATTCCGCAGGCGAACAGGCCCCATAAATTCCATTTCCTCCTTGAAATTCTCGGCCATTCGATTAGACATATTACTGAATAAGACCTGCTGTACTTCCTCACTGGCCACTTTAAGGGATAGAATAAGATCCTCATTGTCCACTTCTCTGATGACTTTCTGTATCGCACGATTATCAAGAGTGACAATATCTTCAAAGACAAACATTCGTTTCTTAATTTCCTCCGCCAGTTCCGGATCCTGTGTTTCGAGTTCGTCCAGAATTGTTCTTTCTGTAGACCGGTCTACCCCGTTAAGAACTTCCACGACAGCTTGAACACCACCAGTCTGTGTGTAATCCTGTGTAACCGTAGCAGATAATTTCTTCTCCAATATCTCTTCAACCTCATTAATGACATCAGGAGAGGTCGAATCCATAACTGCGATTCTTCTGGCTATATCTGCCTGAATATCTTCAGGCAGCTCCGATAGAATCTGCGCCGATTGTTCTGAATCCAGATAGGAAAGAATCAGCGCGATGGTTTGAGGATGTTCATTTTGGATAAAGTTCAGGATTTGAGTGGGATCAGCTTTTCTTGCAAAATCAAAAGGCCTTACTTGTAAGGATGAAGTAAGTCGATTGATAATTTGTGATGCTTCTCCATCACCAAGAGCTTTTTCCAAAATGGTTTTGGCATAGCCAATTCCACCTTGTGTAATATAATCCTGTGCTAATGCAATCTGGTGAAACTGATCAATCACCTGTTCCTTTTGGTTTGAGTCCACCTTGCGTACAGATGAAATCTCCAGGGTTAATTGTTCAATTTCTTCTTCTGACAAATGCTTATAAACCTCAGCAGATACATCAGGACCTAAAGAAATCAATAGAATGGCTGCTTTTTGTTTTCCTGTTAACTCTGTTTTGGCTTTGACCATTCCTTGTGCCCCCTTAATCCTCTGAAATCCATGATCTTAATAATTTTGCAAATTCTTCTGGTTTATCTTTAGCCATATTTTCAAGCTGTCTTTTTCGCATTGTTTCTTCCGTTTCCTGTGGTTGTTCGATATCTGGTACTGAAACCTGTTCCTCAGTAACTTCTTCATTATATCCACTTACATCATCCTGATTCTTTCTTCTGAACAGCAGAATTAATAGAAGGATGACTGCTAATAGCAATACACCACCTGCTATATACAGCCATGTCGGAATAACAGGAGTTGGTGCAGGTTCTGCTGCCGGCTGTGAGTTGAATTCCTGGAACACAATCGAAACTTTTTCTTCAGGATTTATTTCCCCATACTCACCGGATACGGTTGTTGAAATCATGGAATTTAAAATAGAAGAGATACTCTCCCTGACTGTTGCCTGTTCCTGAGCTGTTAAGAATTGAGCATTTCCTTCCTCATCAGGCTGTGCTTTTTTTGAGTCTACGGCGACCTGAATTCCTAAATCTCTTACCTTATAAGGACTCTCTACAATATCCTTCTGTATTCTATTAAACTCATTATTAATCGTTTCCTGGACCATTTCATATTCGGAGTCCGTACCTTCCCCATCTTGACCTGGATATCCTGGTACGTTCTCATCTCCCACACCAGCTTCATCCGGTGGTGCACCTGTACCGGAATACGTTTCGGTAATACGCTCTACACTTACCGGAAGACCTTCCATATCTTCTTCATTAATCGGCTCTACTAACTCTTCAGTCCTGTTTTCCTTAGTAAAGTCAACATCGGTGGTAACAGATACGACTACATTTTCCCGTCCAATCATGGTGCCTAAAAGCTGTTGAACTCTGCTTTGAATATCACGCTCAATGTCCTTTTTGATATCCTGCTGTTCCATATACGTATTTCCTGCTGTAGCATTATTTGAATTTTTCTGATCAAAATACTCAAAATATTGGTTCATTAAGACGATATTATCAGTAGGAAGGTTAGGAACCGCTTTTGAAACGAGATGATAAAGCCCGTTAATCTGACCCTGATTAAATTCATAACCAGGCTGGGTATGAACAACCACCGAAGCAGATGCTTCTTTAGGCTGTTCATTCATAAAAACACTTTCTTCAGGCTTCGTAATTAACACTTCAGAGCCTTGAATACCCTGAATACTATTAATTAAATTGGATATTTCTGTTTGCAGAGTGTCCAACTCAATCATTTCCCGTTGCCCATCAGTCATCCCCCAGGAAGCATTTTCACTAAAGAACGAATAGTCTATACTTCCACTATCCGGGATACCCTGGGCAGCTAAGTCAACGAGTAAAGAATCAACGTTTTCTTTAGGAACTAAAATAGAAGACCCGCCATCCGCAACTTCATAGGTAATCCCTCTAGCTTCAAGTTCAGTTTTTATCTGTCCCGTTTCCTGAAGAGAAAGATCACTGTACAAAGGAACGAGATTCGATCGATTGGCAAGTAGACTGAAAACCAAAATAATCATCAGCAAGCCAACTATAGCACCAATCATAAGTGACTTTTGCAGGAGAGAACGGCTCTTCCAAAATTCTATTGTTTTCTGGTAATATTCACGAACTTTATTCACTGCTGCTGCCTCCGCATTTCTTCTCTAGTTTTTAATGATATCTGGAGGATAACATTGAAAAACAACTGCAAATCATTGATTTTCTATGTGATATGCAGAAAAGATTACTAAAAAATTTCTTAAGGTACCCTCAAAAACTATTAATAGGATTCGTACTATTTAATAGAAAAGCAAAGCAATAACTTAAATTTGCATTCGCATGACTCGCTTATAAGCATCAATTGCTTTAGATTGTACTTCTACAGCTGTTTGAAGAGTAATACTGCTTTTCTGTGCAGCAATCATAACGTCATGCAGGTTGTCTATTTCCCCGGCTGCAAGCGCCTTTGTTTTCTGGTCGGAATTAATTTGTGTTTCATTCACGTGATTAATTGCATTTTTCAATGAGTCGGCGAAATTCTGCTGCGCTTCAAATGGCGTCGTACGATTCTGACTTACATTCTTCATTGATGCAGCCTGGTTTAGCATCAGTTGATTAACAGTTGGCATTATGGATTACACACTCCTATTTTCCTATTTCAAGAGCTTTCATTAACATATCCTTTGATGCATTCATGGATGTAACATTTGCCTCATAGGATCTGGTTGTACTCATCAAATCAACCATTTCTTTTAATGGATCTACATTCGGCATAGCAACATACCCCTGTTCATTCGCATCTGGATGGTTTGGCTTATAGACCATTTTAAACGGTTGTTCGTCCTCTGAAATTTCTGCAACCCGAACACCGGTATTCTGATTACTCGCATTGTTATCGGAATGAGAGTGCAGAGCGTGTTGGAACTTGGAATGAAAGGATGAACCTTTTTCTTCAAAAGAAACCATTTTTCTGCGATAGGGTACCCATTCTCCATCCTCATTTAATTGAGCTCTGGTTGTTTCCGCATTAGCGATGTTTGAAGATATGACATCCATCCTCAATCTCTGAGCCGTTAATCCACTCGCACTGGTATTGATAGAATTAAAGATTCCCATTATTGACCTCCCCTTATGACTGTTTTCAGGCTGTTAAATTTCCCATTCAGGCGGTCGGCAATTGCCTGATAGTAGATTTGATTTTTCGCAAGATCTGTCATTTCTTTATCTACATCGACATTGTTTCCGTTATGATTGTAGGTTGTATTCTGTCTGCTTACAACTTCAAATTCAGGCAAACCATGTCCAGACTGAAATGGAAGGTGTTTCTCATGCGTCCGCACAGCCTCCAGTGAGGATTGTGCTTTATTTAACGCACTTTTGAAATCGACATCTTTTGCTTTATAGTTCGGAGTATCCACATTAGCGATATTGTTTGATATAGTCTGATTTTTTACTGATGCATAATCAAGGGATCGGTCAAGGATCTGGAATGTATTCCCAAACAAGGCCATAAAAGAACCCCTCCTTTGGTTAGAAATTTTTCAAAGAATTTGTAGTTTATCATCTTATTTTGTAGTTTTTTGTCGTTACATACTATATTAGATTATTACATAAAAAATCCTTCAAGAAAATTATCAAATCGATATTTTCGTAAATTTTACAGAGAATACTACAAAAGACATAGAGCTATCATTCTTTAGTTTAGGTCAAAAGGACCATGTTTTTGTTAGGTTTTAAAACATTCGAATACATTCACTAGTCAGAAAATTGCATTTATGCATGGCTTCACCCATAAAAAGGGGACTGACTCCAATTTTGAGTCAGTCCCCTTTTTATGGGTTATATGTGTATAGGCCTATCAGGTCGTAAGTTTTCGCAGTTCAACAAGAAACTTATCGTTTAACACTTTAATATACGTACCCTTCATTCCCAATGATCTGGATTCAATGACGCCTGCACTTTCCAGTTTACGAAGGGCGTTTACAATAACCGAACGGGTGATTCCAACACGGTCTGCTATTTTACTGGCTACTAAAAGACCCTCATTTCCACCGAGTTCATCAAATATATGTTCAATAGCCTCTAATTCACTGTAGGATAATGAACTGATAGCCATTTGTACGACTGCTTTACTTCTGGCTTCTTCTTCAATTTCCTCGGCTTTCTGATGAAGAATCTCCATTCCAACAACGGTTGCTCCATATTCAGCCAGCAACAGATCGTCATCATTAAAGTGATCCTGTAAACGACTTAAAATTAATGTTCCAAGACGCTCACCGCCACCAATGATTGGTACAATTGTGGTAAGTCCATTTTGGAATAAATCCTTATTTTCTACCGGAAATGCTGTATATTCACTGTGGATGTCTAAGTTTGGTGTTGTTCTCGAAATCGTAAATAGATTCTCTGTGTATTCCTCAGGAAATTGTCTTTCCTCCAGCATTTGCTTCATTCGTTCATTTTCAATCTCCTGCTTAATGGAGAATCCTAACAGCTTTCCTCTGCGACTAAGTACAAATACATTTGCGCTAATTGCATCTCTTAATGTTGCGGACATATCACTAAAATTAACGGTCTTTCCTGTTGTTTTTTGTAACATCGAATTAATCATTCTTGCTCTTTCTAATAACTCCATTTTCATCCTCCTAATTCTTGACGAGTCCCTATAAGATGTATTGGGATAAGTCTTTGTTTTTCACAATTGAGCCCAGCTTATCATTGACATACTCTCTGGTGATATCCACCTTTTCCATATTAATGTCCGGTGCTTCAAAGGATAAATCCTCCAGAAGTTTCTCCAGAATTGTATGGAGTCTTCTTGCTCCAATATTATCGGAGTCCTGGTTTACCTCATAAGCAATTTCAGCAATTCTATTTACAGCATCGTCAGAAAATTCAACATTTATACCTTCTGTTTTCAATAATGCAGAGTATTGTTTAAGTAATGCATTTGAAGGCTCTGTTAAAATATTGATGAAATCCTCGACGTTAAGCTTCTGAAGCTCCACCCTTGTAGGGAAACGTCCCTGAAGCTCCGGTATTAAATCTGAAGGCTTTGACATATGAAAAGCCCCTGCAGCCACAAATAAAATATGATCTGTTTTTACAGGGCCATATTTTGTCGTAATTGTTGAACCTTCAACAATAGGCAGGATATCACGCTGAACTCCTTCTCTCGAAACATTTGCCTGTGATTCATTTTTTCCGGAAACTTTATCAATCTCATCGATAAAAATAATCCCTGACTGCTCTGTTTTTTCTATAGCCTCCTGAGAGACTTCATCCATATCAATCAATTTCTGGGCTTCGTCGTGAGTCAGCAATTTTCGCGCTTCTCTCACAGGAAGTCTTCTCTTCTTTTTCTTCTTAGGCATCAGCTGTCCAAAAGCATCCTGCATGTTCATGCCGAATTGCTCCATTCCTGATCCCTGAAGCATATCAAGCATAGAAGATTGCTGTTCGTCTACTTCAACAGTAACCATCTGATCCTCTAATTCTCCAAGGTCAAGCTGATGTCTGATTCGCTTGCGTTTTTGTTCAATTTCAGTTTGTTGTTCATCCTCCTGAGCTGGTTCATCGTTTTGCTGATTGGAAAACAGCATTTCAAAAGGATTTTTCATGGATTGATTTTTTTTCTTTTCCGGAACTAAGAGTTTCACAAGCCGATTGTTGGCTAAGTCCTCTGCTTTTCCCTTCACTTGCTTCATCTTTTCTTCTTTCACGATTCGGATGGATATTTCCACCAGATCGCGAACCATCGATTCCACATCACGCCCCACATAACCTACTTCTGTAAACTTTGTTGCTTCTACTTTCACAAAAGGGGCACCGGTTAATTTGGCGAGACGTCTGGCTATTTCGGTCTTCCCTACACCAGTTGGACCGATCATCAGAATATTTTTGGGAACAATTTCATCTCTAAGCTTTTCATCCATCTGCAACCGGCGAAACCGATTCCTTAGCGCCACAGCTACAGCCCTTTTCGCCTGGTTTTGCCCAATAATAAATTGATCTAACTTCTCAACAATTTGTCTTGGGGTGAGGTTCATCTCATCCATTGTTCAACCTCCTTATTCCAACACTTCTAAAACAATCTGATCATTCGTGAAGACACAGATTTCTCCAGCTATCTCCAGTGCTGCCTGCGCAATTTCAGGTGCTGTCTTTTCCTGTGAATACCGCTTCAAAGCACGACCGGCACTAAGGGCATAATTGCCACCGGATCCAATAGCTAAAAGGTCATCATCCGGTTCAATGACCTCACCCGTTCCGGAGACTAAAAACATCTTTTCCTTATCCATGACAATTAACATGGCTTCAAGCTTTCGAAGCACTTTATCACTTCTCCACTCTTTGGCAAGCTCCACAGAAGCCCTGGCCAAATTGCCATTATATTTCTCCAGGTAGCTTTCAAATTTCTCAAATAGCGTGAAAGCATCCGCGACAGAGCCGGCAAACCCAGCTAATACATTGCCATTAAACAGACGTCTGACCTTTCGAGCCGTATGCTTCATGACCACTTGATTTCCCAAGGTAACCTGACCATCACCACTCATTGCACATTGGCCATTATGTCGCACAGCAAATATGGTGGTTGCATGAAATTCATTTGACAATTGAAAGTCCTCCTCTACAATGCTTTAAGCTCGAGGATGCGAATTTTTATATATGTTACGTAAATGATCCTTTGTAACGTGTGTGTATATCTGTGTTGACGATAAATTTTTATGCCCGAGCAACTCCTGAACCGACCTCATATCGGCCCCTGCATTAAGTAAATGCGTCGCAAAGGTATGTCTTAGCTTATGCGGATGCACGTTAATCGTCAGCGCAGCATTCTTTACCATTTTGTTTAATACAAGGCGAAATCCCCGGGTTGATAATGTCGTCCCACGCGCATTTAAAAATAACGATCCACTATCTTCGTTCGCTTTATTTACCAGTTTCGCTCTGCCATCATGGATATATTGTTCTAAAGCATCCTGCGCATATCGTCCAAATGGAATATATCTTTCCTTATTCCCTTTTCCTCTGACTAAGACAGTTCCAATTGAAAAATCCACATGGACAAGTTTTAAATTGGCACACTCACTCACCCGCATCCCTGTCGCATAAAGTAATTCCAAAATCGCCTGATCCCGCTGACCGAGGGGGCTGGTTAAATCATTTACATGAAACAGTTTTTCAATCTCTTCTTCATATAAAAATCCTGGTATAGGTTTTGATACCTTTGGTTGAGAAACCTGCAAAAATGGATTTGAGTCTACTTTCTCCTCTCTTTCCAGAAAACGATAAAACGTTCGTAAGGTTGACAGTCTCCTTGATACACTTCTTCTGGAAAGCTTTTGTTCGTATTGTTTCGTTAAAAATACTCTTATAGCTGCATAATCGACATCTTTAACATGTTCAATACCTTCTTCCTCTAAAAACAAAAAAAAGGTATCAAGATCCTCTTGATAAAACTTCACCGTATAAGGTGAGGCATTTTTTTCAACCTGCAAATATTCAGTAAATACCTCACGTAAGTAATCAGAATTCATGTTTCCCCACCTTACTTTAGTTCAAATATATAGAGTAAAGTATATGCAGGTGTGTATGGAGACCAGGTAAATGTTCTTCTTTCCTGCCTGGAGCGTATAAATCTTAACATAGTTAAAGGATAGGTTGCAATAAATTTGACTAAATTGTAACAAAATTCTGAAATGTCCCCGGGCGTATCATCTTTCTAAATATTTCAAATGTATGTAAGTTGTGTCAAGTAAATAACCTTACCAAATGGTAATTATAGCTATAGGATTGTTCACTGTCAAACAAAAGCATTAAAAAATCCCTCCAAAGTTGCATAAGCGAACTATTGGAGGGATTTTTCGTTGTCTAGGATATTATATAATTTAAGATTTGTGGATAAAAAATCAATCAGAGGACGTCCGGCTCCAGCGCCCAGCGACTAGCGTGACTTCCTTCACCTCCGTCCGATAAGTCAACATCGACTCACAAGGTTCGTCGTGTTTCCTTTATCTCCTCCGGCTCAGTCCAGTCCGTACGTCGCTAAACGGGCGCTTCCGCCTTTGTTCTTACACTATTCCTGCTTTTCTTCTTTATAATCACATTGCGTACATTGAACCTGCGTTGCTTTTTTTCTTTTCTTTTCTACTAATAAACCTTCACATTTTGGACATGGCCTTGCAATAGGTTTATCCCAGGAAATAAATTCACATTCCGGATAATTGTCACATCCATAAAATGTACGGTTCTTTTTCGACTTTCGCTCAACAATATTTCCATCCTTACAGTTGGGACACTTAACCCCAATCTCCTTTAAAATGGGTTTCGTATTCCGGCATTCAGGAAAATTGGAGCACGCCATAAACTTCCCGTAGCGACCCATTTTATAAACCATAGGGTGTCCGCATTCCTCACAATCTTCCCCTGCAGGTTCATCCTTTATCTCAATCTTTTCCATTTCCTGTTCTGCCGTTTTCAGTCTTTTTTCAAATCCCTGATAAAAATCGTCAATAATGTTTACCCACTCGGTCTTTCCTTCCTCAATGCTATCCAGGTCATTTTCCATTTTTGCAGTAAACTCTATGTCTATGATTTCAGGAAAGTATTCCATCAGAATATTGACGACAATTTCTCCGAGCTCGGTAGGAACGAAACGGCGGTTTTCCAGAGTAACATAATTTCTTCGCTGAATCGTATCCAGTGTAGGTGCATAAGTTGATGGTCTTCCTATACCAAGCTCTTCAAGCGTTTTAACTAACCGCGCCTCTGTATATCTTGGAGGCGGCTGAGTAAAATGCTGACTCGGATTAATCTCCTGTGCTTTTACCGTCTCTCCCTCTTCAAGTGGTGGAAGGAGCTTATTTTCTTCTTTCTTTTTATCATCCTGGCCTTCCACATACACTTTCATAAAGCCCTTGAACTTTACCTGTGATCCACTGGCACGAAACTCAACATCATTGTTTATTAAATGAGCTGTAACAGTATCCATAACAGCCGGAGCCATTTGACTGGCTAAGAAACGTTCCCAGATCAGGCGATATAAACGGAGCTGATCGCGTGACAGAACGGATTTGAGAGATTGGGGAGTTCGATTTACTGAAGTAGGACGAACTGCCTCGTGAGCATCCTGAGCCCCTTCAGAATCCTTCTTCTTTTTATAAGAGCCCAAATATTCTTTTCCATAGGAAGTTTCAATGAACTCTGCAGCTTCCTGCTTAGCCGTATTAGAAATCCGGGTAGAGTCGGTTCTCATATACGTGATCAGACCAACTGTTCCCTCTTTCTTTCCTAAATCAATTCCTTCGTATAATTGCTGGGCCAGCATCATTGTCTTTTTCGCACGGAAATTCAGCTTACGGGCAGCTTCCTGCTGTAAAGACGATGTTGTAAATGGAGCTGCTGGATTCCTTTTTCTTTCCCTTTTATTGACTTTATCAACTTTAAATTGGTCTCCATCCATTTTATTTAAAATCTCATTAACATCTTCTTGTGAGCTCAGCTTCTGTTTTTTTCCGTTCAATCCATAAAAAGAACCCTGAAAGGTATCTTTGCCTTTCATAAAATCTGTTTCTATCGTCCAGTATTCTTCCGGCTGGAAGTTCTGAATCTCTCTTTCCCGTTCAATAACAAGACGAACAGCTACAGACTGTACACGGCCCGCACTTAGGCCTTTCTTTACTTTTTGCCAAAGCAATGGGCTAATATTGTAACCTACCAGACGATCCAGAATTCTTCTTGCCTGCTGCGCATCAACTAAATCCATATCAATATGTCGCGGATGTTTAAAGGATTCCTTTACTGCATCCTTGGTAATCTCATTAAATACAACACGACATTTGGAACTTTCATCCACGTCCAGGCTATATGCCAAATGCCAGGCAATAGCCTCTCCCTCTCGGTCCGGGTCGGCTGCTAAAAATACTTTTTTGGCTTTCTTAGCAGCCGTTTTTAATTCTTTCAATACAGGCCCTTTTCCCCGTATGGTTATATACTTTGGTTTATAGTTTTCATCCACATCAACGCCTGTTTGACTTTTTGGCAGGTCACGCACGTGTCCCATGGATGCCTTTACTTTATATTTTTTTCCTAAATATCGTTCAATTGTTTTTGCTTTTGCCGGTGATTCGACAATTACTAAATAATCTGCCATATTCATCCTCCTAAGAGGTTTTCTCTCTTTTTCTTTTCTATTTTTTATCTATTACATATAAGGTTAACGGTTTCATGAAGGAACAAATTCATATAATGGAAAACGTTTTTTGAAATCTTCCTTATTATTAAATACAAGTATTACATTTGTCAAACCATTTTTTACAACAGAATCAACAATTCATACCTTTTTAGGTGTTAAACTCCAGTTTTCATAAGAATTTCTGGCCTCAATTAAATCTTCTGCACTATGAATAAGTTGAGCCCCTTCCTGAATGAGACGATGGCACCCTTTGGTTTGTGGCAGCAGAATAGAACCAGGGACAACAAACACCTCTCGTCCTTGCTCTAAGGCCTGCTCAGCCGTTATAAATGTTCCACTCCTCTCTTTAGCCTCCACAACCAGTGTACCAAAGGAAAGACCACTAATAATCCGGTTGCGTTCAGGAAAATGCCAGGGCTTAGGAGATGCATCCGGGGGATATTCAGAAATCAGCAGATGCTCCTGCTCCAGGGTTTTCATTAACTGTATGTTTTCTTTCGGATAAATATGATGAAAGCCAAATCCTAAAACACCAATGGTTTTCCCGTTATACGTCAAAGCAGCCTGATGAGAAAAAGAATCAATTCCTTTTGCCATTCCGCTGACGATTAACCAATCACGTTCTATCACTGGTTTTAGCAGGGAATGAACTTTACGTCTGGCTTCTCCGGAATGGGCTCTTGTACCTACAACACTCAGCTTAGGCTCATGTTCTAAAAACTCAGGCGAACCTTTGATGTAAAGCAGTAAAGGTGGATCAGGAATCATTTTCAGTGATGAAGGGTAGTGGGGATGATTCAGAGAGATAATCGTTGTTTTTTTAAGGTCCTGTTCGACACTATTTAGCAATTTTGGGCTATGGAGTCCTTGATGAACTTTCTGAGCTTTCATCGGGGTCAGGCGGAAAATTGCCTGAAGATCGCTGATGGAGAATTGGTATATAGAGGAGAGACTGGAATCTAACTCTAATAAGTGCCGGATTCTTCTTCGACCAAGCCCCTGCACCCGAAGCAAATGGGCCAATCTTAATTCATTTTCAGATACCAATACACACACATCCTTCCAAAGTATAAAGGGAGGGACTCATCCAAATCGATTGGATCAGTCCCCTTTAACAACATTAATACGTTTTACATTTTTCGTAAAGGTTGTTTTCTTTTAGAACTTCTATTAAAGTTTCACCCATTACAGCTGGTGTTTCTGCTACTTTAATTCCAGAGTCATTCATAATCCGGATTTTTTCGTCTGCCGTTCCTTTTCCACCAGAAATAATGGCACCAGCATGACCCATACGTTTTCCTGGAGGTGCTGTACGTCCCCCGATAAAGCCTACGACAGGTTTACTCATATTTTCTTTAATCCATTGAGCTGCTTCCTCTTCAGCTGTACCACCAATTTCACCGATCATAATCACAGCTTCTGTATCAGGATCTTCATTAAAAGCTTTTAGTACATCAATGAAATTTGTACCATTGACCGGGTCCCCGCCAATACCAACAGCAGTAGATTGGCCAATTCCTTCTTCAGACAGCTGGTGAACAGCCTCATAGGTTAATGTACCGGAACGTGATACAACTCCTACATGACCTTTTTTATGAATATAACCAGGCATAATACCAATCTTACACTCTTCGGGAGTAATCACACCTGGGCAGTTTGGTCCTACAAGACGGGTTTTCTTCCCTTCCATTTGCCGCTTTACCTTAACCATATCCATAACCGGAATATGTTCTGTAATACAGATGACAGTGTCCAGCTCGGCATCCACAGCTTCCAGAATGGCGTCTGCGGCAAATGGTGCGGGTACATAAATAACAGATGCAGTTGCACCGGTTTTTTCTTTCGCTTCCTGGACGGTATTAAAAACAGGTACACCTTCTACTGTCTGTCCGCCTTTTCCTGGGGAAGTACCTCCTACAATTTCAGTGCCATATTCAAGCATTTGCTTCGTATGGAATAAAGCTGTAGAACCAGTAATACCCTGAACGATTACTTTTGTATTCTTATTTATATAGATACTCATGATTTCTCTCCCACCTTTCTACATTACTTAACCAGTTCAACGATTTTTTGTGCTCCATCAGCCATGGAATTTGCGGATGTGATATTCAAACCGGATTCAGACAAAATCTTCTTCCCTTGCTCTACGTTTGTTCCTTCAAGACGAACAACCAATGGCAGTTCAAGGCCTACCTGCTTTGTCGCCTCTACAACACCTTCAGCAATTACATCACATTTCATAATACCGCCAAAGATATTCACAAAGATTCCCTTTACGTTGTCATCAGCAAGAATAATTTTAAAGGCTTCGGTAACTTTTTCCGCAGTTGCTCCTCCACCTACATCAAGGAAGTTCGCCGGCTCTCCACCTGAATGTTTAATAATATCCATGGTAGACATAGCAAGACCAGCGCCATTAACCATACAGCCAATATTCCCATCAAGAGCTACATAGCTGAGATCATATTTTGAAGCTTCAATTTCTTTTGGATCCTCTTCATCAAGATCACGATACTCCAATAAATCCTTTTGACGGAATAAAGCGTTGTCATCAAAGTTCAGTTTCGCATCTAAAGCTAAAACTTCACCGTCACCTGTTGTAACAAGCGGGTTAATTTCAGCTACAGAGCAATCTTTTTTAATAAATACATCATAAAGTCCCATCATAAATTTAACAGCTTTGGAAACGAGCTCTTTCGGAATATTAATATTAAACGCTAATCTTCTCGCCTGATAAGGCATAAGCCCCGTTACAGGATCAATAACCTCCTGAAAGATCTTTTCAGGTGTATTGGAAGCAACCTCTTCAATTTCAGTTCCTCCTTCTTCGGAACCCATCATCACCACACGGGAGGTTGCACGATCAAGAACAACACCAATATAGTACTCATTTTGAATATCGCAGCCTTCTTCAACCAGAAGACGTTTTACTTCCTTTCCTTCAGGTCCAGTCTGATGCGTCACTAATGTTTTACCAAGAAGCTCTTCAGCATATGTACGTACATCTTCCTGGCTCTTGGCAATTTTTACTCCGCCTGCTTTCCCGCGGCCGCCTGCATGAATTTGAGCTTTTACAACGCTTACATCTGAACCTAATTCCTGTGCCGCCTGGACAGCTTCATCTACTGAAAACGCAACACGATTATTGGGTACAGCAACGCCGAATTGGCGAAAAATCTCTTTTGCTTGATACTCGTGAATGTTCATCTTCCATCCTCCCATCTGAAATTCAAATTGCGTGTACATTGTATACAAAATTGTTGGAATTTGTCCACACTTTTCTATTATAAGACGATTCTATAAAAATAACAAACATAGCCGAATATTTATTGATTAAGTTCTTTATAGGCAATAGCTTTTAAGGCCAGAAGCTCTTTTTCCGATAGCTTTCTTTCTAACTGGTTGACCATTTCCAGTTTTTCATCCTGACTCAGACCGTCCTTTGCCATGTTTCCAAGTTCAATTAATTCCCTGACACTGAACCTGGAGACTAGTTCCTTAGCAGCCTCATCCTTTGTAGAAAATGGCAAACCCTCCTCGGCTGCCTTGGCTCCATCCTTAACCATCTGCTGTAATTCCGAATGATTGTTCATTTGATCTTCCAGCTGATTCATAACAGGGCTTGCTGACAATTCCTCTGCATAAGACTCCACAATCTTCTCCGCAGCAATTTTTGTACCGAAATGGTAAATTCCTAAACCAAGAACACCTATTAACAGCAGAAATATGCAAAGTCTCCGTAATAGTTTCATTTTCTTTACCTCCCTCACGATCAGTTGTCCAAACTATTTTATTTATGTTCTCTCCTCTTCATGACGATCGACCTGATAAATAAATGCGAAAACTTCAGCTACTACCTGATATAAATCTTCCGGAATCGTTTCATTAATATTTAACGCTGAAAGAAGTTCAACGAGCGTTTCATCCTCCTGTACAGGTACATCATGTTCCTTCGCCTTTGACAGAATTCTCTCAGCGACCTTCCCCTGCCCTGAAGCTGCAACTTTTGGGGCATTCTCTATTGTTTCATCATAAGATAAGGCCACTGCTTTTTTCCGTTTATCTTCAGACGGCTGTGTCATATTTTAATATCCAGTCCTTTCTCCTGAGTATAGGCAGACCCCAAACGATTAGTCCCCGGAAAACCTGTATTATGTCGAAATTCTTTTATTTGGACAGACATAAGTGGAAAGTTTAATTGAGATAGATTGTCTTTAAGAACAGGCTCAAATAGCTTTGCAATTGGTCTTATGCGGCTGGGATTCTGATTGAAAATGGTCAATGAGATCTGCTTGTTTTGTATATTCATATCCATGACCGTTTCTTTAAGTTGATGGAGCTGCAGATAAAACATTACCCGGCAATAATCAGAATCCAGCTGATCGTCATCCTTCTTTTTACCTTCAAAATCCATAAAAAAATCTTCCTGAAGCCCAAATAGTTCACCCGGAAATTGAACACTGAACTGTGTCCATTCTCCATAATCATTAGACAGCAGTTGTATGCCTGAAAACACCTGCATCAGCTGCTGGAGCGGCTGCTTTAACTTCTGTCCGTTAACTTGCTGTTGAACTGATTGCAGAAGTTCCGTTAAAGGCTTGTAGGTATCTGACATGCCGGGGGAATTCAAGTCTGGCTGACTGCTTAATAGCGATGTAAACCCTCTAAATTTAATGGCTGCTTTTTCGGCAGCAGTAAATACATGAGCATACTTTTCTGACCCAGCCCCCTGAAGCAGCCAAAAATCCAGTGCACGTTGGAAGTCCTGATTACCGGTAGATTTCATCGATTTCCACAATGCTCTGATTCCCTGATAAAATTCCTCCATGGACTCAAAGGGAAGAGGCGAATCCTTCATCACTACTTGCTTGTTAAAAAACGGTCGACCTAGTTGGATCTGATTTTGTTCAGCCCAGCTCGTCCATTCCTGCTTCCAGCTGGTGAAATCCATCTTCCCGGGTATTAGCCCTGAGGCTTTCAGCAGTGAAAATGTCTGTGTCGAACCTTTATGAATATCCGATAAAATATAGGAAGCTAATTGTCTGGTACTAAAATTCGATTCTCCTGAATGAAATAAATGAAGGATATTTCTGAGCTGTATCGTTTCATTTGAAAATTCGTCGGGAAGGGATTGAGTGAGAATTTCTGCTGCATTTGAAATGGATATAGGCCGAAACAACCGCGCATAAGTAGTATCAAAAACCTCTTTTGTCATCGGCAGGTTTCTTTGCAGCATTTCCAGCAGAACCATTCTCGATTCATCAAAAGAGGAACCCCTATCCAGTAAACCAAAAGCCTGACTTAGCACCTGTTTTTGAACGGGGAGTTGATGATCCAATAGAAAAGAAAGGAACGTATGCTGATTCCTCGTTCCTTTCATGCCCATCTCCTTTAGCAAAATAGCCGCTGACTCCTGCTGATTTTTCACCGGCTTTTCACTCACCACCTGAAGTTTTACAAAAGGAGAAGCTTGTTTCACCTGAAAAACATAGCGCTTATTGGCCTGCAGGAAATGCTCTAATTGAGCGATAAGCTTCTGTCCGCCCATCTGTATCATCGCTTTATTTTGAGGTAGAAATTTTTCCACTTTTCCTGTCACGATCTGACCTGTTTTAAAGGATAAACCTGAATTCTGGACAGACCTTATTCGTATTGATTGAAGAGCTTTTGTAATCCCGGAATTTTGCATTCCAAATCTCTCCCTTTAGGATTGAGTTGCTTCTTTGACTGGTGAAAACGACTTTCTGTGGTAAGGGGTAGGTCCAAATTGCTCCAGTGCTTCCAAATGCATTTTTGTCCCATATCCCATGTTTGATCCGAACTGATAGGAAGGATATTGACGATCTATTTCTTTCATCATTCGATCCCTTGTTACTTTAGCTAATACACTTGCTGCTGCAATGGATACAGACTTTTGATCCCCTTTAACAATGGATTCCTGCTGAATGGGCAGTTCCGGCAGTTTTACCGCATCAATAAGCAGAAACTGAGGCTGATGTTTTAATTCTAAAACAGCCTTTTTCATCGCTAATTTTGAGGCCTGATAGATATTAATCTGATCAATGGTTTTGGCATTAACGATTCCTATACCGTAATCCACAGCCTTTTCTTTAATCGTATCAAAAAATCTTTCCCTCACTGACTCCGATAATTTTTTGGAGTCGTCCAGACCTTCCAGATAAAAGGAATCATCAATGATCACAGCAGCTGCCACGACCGGGCCTGCTAACGGTCCGCGGCCAGCTTCATCGATTCCTGCAATATATGTATATCCCTGTTCCCAAAGGCGATGTTCCCACATCAGCATTCCCTGAAAATGCTCTAAATTCTTCTGTCTTTCAGCGTGCTTTTTTTGTTCCTTGAGAACTAATGCCTGTACACCTTTTCGGTTATCCTCCTGATAGGCTTGCCAATCAGCGGCTGAATAGCTTTCATTCGTTAATTTTTCGCGTATTTCTTTTATGGTTTCTTTGCTGGTCATCCTTTTCCTCCATTACTTGATTTATCGGCTGCTAAACAGGAAATATTAATGATTATTTGCAATAACTGTTGAGGTTTAAGAGGACAGCCTTTTTCTATTTAAGGACGATCGAAGGTGAAATGTCCTAATTTTCCCGTTCGCAAATCACGAATAATCACATCAGCTGTTTTTTCGTAATCAATCATACCACCACTGGCCAGGCAGCCTCGTTTTTTCCCGATTTCATCAAACCATGTCACAATATCTTCAGCATCTAAATCGATGCCATAACGCTCTTTAAGTTGAGCAGGATAATACTGTTTTAAAAATTTAAGCACAAAAACGGCAACATCATCAAGGTGTAATAGCTGATCCTTAATTGTGCCAATAGCGGCCAGTTTAAGGCCCACCTCTTCATCCTCAAATTTCGGCCATAAAATCCCCGGCGTATCGAGAAGCTCGAAATCCTTTTTCACTTTCATCCAGGTCTGGGATTTCGTTACTCCTGGACGATCTCCGGTTAGTGCTATTTTTTTGTTAACCAGTCGATTAATAAGGGTAGATTTCCCTACATTAGGAATCCCCACTATCATGGCTCTGATTGGTCTTGGCTTTATTCCCTTTTGTGTTAAACGTTCCAGCTTCTGCTCACCGATCGTTTTTGCTTTTTTGATTAGGGTTTGAATATCTTTTTGCTCCTGTACATTTACAGCTAAATGAGGGATCCCCATGTGGTCAAAATAGTCTTCCCATTCCTTTGTCACTTCAGGGTCTGCCAGGTCCTTTTTCATAAGGAGTACAAGCTTGTCCTTATCTCCTAACACATCCTGGAGCATAGGGTTTTGTGAGGATTTTGGCACTCTTGCGTCCACCAATTCAATCACAAAATCGACGAGCTTTAATTTTTCTTCTACTTCTCTCTTTGCCTTTGCCATATGGCCCGGAAACCATTGTATCGTCACATTATCACCTTCTTTATGTTTTCCACTCAAAATGAGAGAGAGGCCAGTAAGTGAGTTGGGCTTCCCCCACAATCTGATCCACAGGAATTAACCCTATCATTCGACTGTCTGTTGAGTTCATACGATTATCTCCAAGGACTAATACATATCCCTCAGGTATTTTTTCATATTCTCCAGGTAAGTCTTCAAGAGTAAAATCATGCGTATAGTGACTTCCTTCCTGCAGGCTTTCCACTCTTTCCTGAATAAACGGTTCCTCCACAGGGGTTCCATTTACATAGAGAGTTTCGTTACGATAAGCTATATGTTCTCCCGGCAGGCCAATCACCCTTTTTATGTAGTCTCTTTTTTGTGTAGCATGAAAGACAACAATGTCAAAGCGTTCCGGCTCACCAATCTGATAATTTAATTTATTTACAATCAGATGATCCCCGTTTTCAAGTGTAGGTAGCATGGATGGCCCGTCCACAATAATTGGGGTAAATAAAAATGTTCGAATTCCTAATGCAATAATAGCTGAAATGACAATAACTTTAATCCAGCTTAGCCATTCTCTGTTCTTCGTGGACATGTCAAAACCCCCGAGCATATGTACAAAAGTTTAGCTTTCATTTTCAATGGAATAATCGATATGTATATATAATAGAAAAAGGAGCCTGACCATGCAAGCTCCTTCTCCACTGAATTAAAGCTCATACAGCTTTAATTATCTTATCGGATTTCTTTAATACGTGCTGCTTTACCACGACGCCCACGAAGGTAATAAAGCTTCGCACGACGTACTTTACCACGGCGAGGTACTTCAATCTTAGCAATACGTGGGGAATGTACTGGGAACGTACGTTCAATTCCCACGCCATAAGAGATTTTACGTACAGTGAAGGTTTCACTTATTCCGCCACCACGACGCTTAAGTACGACACCTTCAAATACCTGAATACGTTCACGGTTCCCCTCAACAACTTTCACGTGAACCTTTACCGTATCCCCAGGACGAAAATCCGGATGGTCCGTGCGTAATTGGTCTTTGGTAACTTGTTCAATGATGTTTTGCACAAGTCTTCACTCCTTCCAACTAACACTCTTGCCTTTATTTGCGACAGCGGAGTATCGTTTTTCTTTGCCTAAGCGAACTCTTAAGCACAACAATTAATATATCATAATGACCCTTTCAATGCAAGATTATTTGTCCATCTTCCATTGCTTTATCCACTGTTTTTGTTTATCGGTTAAGACAACATTTTCTAATAAATCAGGCCTACGCTCCCAGGTTCTTTTTAACGATTCCTTTTGCCGCCAATCCTCTATCTTTTGATGATCACCGGACAAAATAACATCTGGTACATTCATCCCCCGGAACTCCCTGGGACGGGTGTAATGGGGGTGTTCGAGAAGACCGGTTGAAAAAGAATCCTGTATTGCAGAATGATCGTTGCCAAGCACACCTGGAAGGAGCCTTACCACACTGTCTGTCACAACCATGGCCCCAAGTTCACCACCGGTTAAAATGTAATCACCAACGGAAATTTCATCCGTAGCCAGATGCGTGCGAATGCGCTCATCATACCCTTCATAATGGCCGCAAATCAGAATTAAGTGCTCTTCCCGGGAAAACTCCTCTGCTTTTTTCTGGGTATAGGGCTCCCCTTGTGGAGACATTAAAATAACACGGGGCTTTGAAGAACGATTTGATGACAGATCTTCAACTGCATCAAATAAGGGCTGTGGTGTCAGGACCATGCCCGCTCCTCCCCCATATGGGTAGTCGTCCACTTTCTGATGTTTATTATCTGAATACGAGCGAAAATTAATCGTATTATATTGGACAGCTTCCATATCCTTCGCTTTTTTTAAAATGGAGGAATTAAGTACGCCCTCGAACATTTCAGGAAACAGGGTTAAAATATCTATATGCATCAATCCAGTAAACCCTCCATCGGATGTATCACAACTTTTTTATGTTCTACATCCACTTGTTTTACAATCTCCTCTATGTAAGGGATTAAGCCATCTTTCTCCCCCGACCGTTTCACTACCCAAATGTCATTAGCTCCTGGTGACAGAATTTCCTTAATAATACCCACTTTTTCGCCTTCTTCCGTCACTACTTCACAGCCAATAATTTCATGGTAATAATACTCTCCTTCATCGAGAGTCAACAGCTGCTCCTCGGAGACTTTCAGCATTCCATTTTTTAACGGTTCAACATCATTAATGGAGGAGTACCCGTCAAAATGGAGCAAATGAAAGTTTTTATGGATGCGGTGTCCGTCCACTTCAAGGGGAATGGTGATTGAACCATCATCCGAAACCCAGTAAAGTTTGGAGCCCGGCTCTAATCGCTCATCAAAATCCGTAATTTTAATAACTTTAACTTCACCTTTTATTCCATGAGTATTTACTATTTTTCCGACATTAAACATTTCCATTATGTATCACCCATCACCTAATATTAATCGATTCGAATAATCGTGTCATCTTTTATGGTAATGGAATGTTCACCCATAACATCTGACCAGCGATCTCCAACGGAAACCTCTACAATCTCATCAATTTCGCTTTCAGTGATTTCACTGCCTACTGGTAAAATATCCAGTTGCTCAAGCTGATATTCAAGCCATTTCATCTTGTTTTGTCGCCGGTCTATTTCTTTTTGAAACCGGGTCTTAACATCCTGTGGTGAAATCCCTTTTTTTGATTGCAGTTTTCGTTTCTCAAACTGAAGCTGATGACACTCATTTTCAAGCTGGGACAGCTGACGATGAAATTTTAACTCCAATCGTTCCTTGCTTTTTTCGGTAATCACCTGTTTAACAGAAGTTTTTCTTATTATTTTCACGAGGGAATACCTCCATTTTTTCAAACCACACCATTATGTAAAGTGTCCATCAACAGTCTTTCACCAGCAATAGTTTGGACCACGTTAAATAGATATTTAACTGGCGGCACTCCTGATAGATAAGTTCTCACAAAAAAACAGCTATTAGTAAACAACAGGGAAAGGTCTGCCCCTTCCCTGTTGTTTACATGATATCTAAATATAATTTTTTATCCTTGTCCGAACCAGCTGCATATACAACGGTTCGAATGGCTTTGGCAATACGTCCGTTTTTGCCGATTACTTTACCGACATCCTGTTCATGAACAGTAAGATGATACCGGATTTTTTTATCTGTTTCTTCCTCAGTCACCACGACTTCCTCAGGATAATCAACAAGAGGACGAACAATGGTTTCTATTAAGGCTTTCATGATATCACACTACTTTAATTTTGGTTTTTAGCTTCGTGGAACTTCTTCATGATGCCTTGCTCTGAAAACAGATTACGAACGGTGTCACTTGGTTTTGCACCTTTTTGCATCCAGTCAAGTGCTTTTTCTTCATCCAAATCAACTTTTGCTGGTTCAACTACTGGATTATATGTTCCAATCTGTTCAATAAAACGTCCATCACGAGGAGAACGTGAATCGGCAACGACTACACGATAATATGGATTTCTCTTTGAACCCATTCTTCTTAGGCGAATTTTTACTGCCATGTTTCTGCACCTCCAAATAATTATCTTACACAAGTGTAGATTGTAGCAGATATTTTATTTGCTGTAAAGTATATTTCCATTACATTTCAAAAAATCGCATTTGTCTTCGGCTTATCCCGCATGACCTGGTCAGTCGCCTTCGCTTTTCTCTGTCCAGCTGCGGCTCCCAGGCCCAAGCGGTCATAAGCAAAATATCCTACATGGCCAAAAAGCGGCCATTCCGGATATTCTGCTTATGCCGTCGGGCCTAAACGGTCGCCTCGGCTTTTTTCTGTCCAGCTGCGGCTCCTAGGTCAAGGCGGATATAAGTCAAAGCCATTCCGTGGCCAAAACCATGCCACTTCATGTCTTTGTCTTATCCCGCATGACCTGGTCAGTCGCCTTCGCTGTTCTGTCTACATAAAAGGGAAGTTCATCATGCCTTTTTTCTTTTTGCCTTTTTTGCCTGAGTTGGTCATTTGTTTCATCATTTTCTTCATTTCGTCGAATTGCTTAAGGAGCCGGTTTACTTCTGATACAGAGGTTCCGGATCCCTTTGCAATCCTCCGTTTACGACTCGCATTCATGATACTTGGGTCAATTCTTTCTTTCTTCGTCATGGATTGAATGATGGCCTCCACATGACTGATTTGTTTTTCATCAACCTGGAGATTCTTCATTCCTTTCATTTTATTGGCCCCGGGCATCATGTTTATCAGTTCATCCAGAGGACCCATATTTTTGACCTGCTGCATCTGCTCCAGAAAGTCTTCAAATGTAAATGAAGCCGAACGCATTTTTTCTTCAAGCTCTTTTGCCTGCTTTTCATTAACATTATCCTGCGCTTTTTCAATTAAGGAAAGGACATCTCCCATTCCTAATATCCTGGAAGCCATGCGATCGGGATGAAAGGCTTCGAGTTCGTCAAGTTTTTCACCCATACCCGCATATTTAATCGGTTTTCCGGTAACAGCTTTAATAGAAATAGCCGCTCCTCCTCGTGTATCCCCATCCAGCTTGGTTAACACAACACCTGAAATATCCAGCTGATCATCAAAGCTTTGAGCGACATTTACTGCATCCTGTCCAGTCATGGAATCCACAACGAGGAAAATTTCATCTGGTGTGGTGACCTCTTTAATACTCTGCAGTTCATCCATTAACTGTTCATCAACATGTAAACGACCAGCAGTATCAATAATGACATAGTCGTTATGGTCTTCCTTTGCTTTGTCAATCGCCTGCTTAGCTATGTCAACAGGATTGGCATCTGTGCCTAAAGAAAAGACAGGCATATCCAGCTGTTTCCCCAGTGTTTCCAGCTGGTTAATCGCTGCCGGACGATAAACGTCAGCGGCTACAAGCATAGGATTGCGATTATGCTTTTTCCGTAGAAGATTTGCCAGTTTTCCGGTGGTAGTAGTTTTACCGGCACCCTGCAAACCCGTCATCATGATAACGGTTGGTGGCTTATTAGCTGTTGCAATCTTACTTTGCTCACCGCCCATTAAGTCAGACAGCTCTTCTTTTACAACTTTAATAACCTGCTGGCCCGGAGTTAAACTCTCCATAACTTCCTGACCAATGGCGCGTTCCTTAACCCTCTTAATAAAATCTTTTACGACTTTAAAATTAACGTCGGCCTCTAATAAAGCCAACCGCACTTCACGAGTCATTTCTTTTACATCGGCTTCGGTAACTTTACCTTTGCCCTTTACCTTCTGAATCGTTTTCTGCAGCCGGTCGGCTAACCCTTCAAATGCCATACAGCCGCCTCCTAATCTAGATTTTCATACCTTTGAATAAACCTCAACAATTCAGATTTATCCATTGCGTCTCTGCTTTCAATGGTTTCTTTCAATTCATGAATAAGCTCGTTTCTCTGTTTGAATTTATGATAAAGATCCAGCTTCTCTTCATATTCTTCAAGCATAGACTCTGTTCTTCTAATATTATCATAAACCGCCTGTCTGCTCACATCAAATTCCTCTGCAATTTCACCTAAAGAATAATCTTCAAGATAGTATAGTTCCATATAACTCTTTTGTTTAGGTGTTAGCAATTTCTGATAAAAATCAAATAAATAGTTCATTCGGGTTGTTTTTTCAAGCAAGGTAAACACCTCTTGTTAAGGGAATATCCTTTACATTTAAATGGTAAAGGGGAATGCTGCACTGTGTCAAGATACAGCTAGTCATCTCTTGCATCTGTGTTCGTGTCCTGATCAACTATGTCAGCAAATAAACCATAAACAAAGGAATTGGCATTAAACGGCTGTAAATCTGTTACCTTTTCACCAAGTCCGACATATTTAACCGGAATGGACAACTCATTCCGAATCGCTAAAACAATGCCTCCTTTAGCCGTCCCATCCAGTTTGGACAACACAATTCCGGAAACATCTGTTGATTCTGAAAAGGTTTTGGCCTGACTCATGGCATTTTGCCCCGTCGTAGCATCCAGAACAAGTAAAACTTCATGAGGGGCTTCCGGGATCTCACGTGAGATGACGCGCTTAACCTTAGAAAGTTCGTTCATTAAATTCACTTTATTTTGCAGACGTCCTGCCGTATCACACAGAAGAACATCGGCATTTCTTGATTTCGCAGCCTGAATTCCATCATAAATGACAGCAGCCGGATCACTGCCCTCACTATGTTTAATGACTTCAACACCGACGCGTTCTCCCCATACATCAAGCTGTTCAATGGCACCTGCCCTAAAGGTATCTCCTGCTGCAAGCATCACAGTTTTGCCTTCCTCTTTGAGTCGATGAGCAAGCTTTCCAATGGTTGTTGTTTTTCCAACACCATTAACTCCTACAAACAGAACCACGGATAAGCCGTCCTCATTTAAATTCAGCTCTTCTATCTCTTCATCCGCATCTCCATAATAAATTTCCACCAGCTTTTCAGAGATAACTTCCACAACCTCTGAAGTGTCTTTGATATTACGGCGTTTCACTTCCATTTCTAATTCTTCAATGAGTTCCATAACAGTTTCCACACCAACATCTGCGGAGATCAGTACTTCTTCCAGTTCCTCAAAAAATTCTTCATCGACTTTTCGATATTTCGCTACCAAATCATTCATTTTGGTCGCAAACGAATCTCTTGTTTTTGTCAATCCATCCTTAAATTTATCTGTCACTTGTTCCGTTTGTTTGTTGATTTTATCCTTTAGCTTTTTAAAGAAACTCAAGTAGAATCTTCCTTTCTTTTAAGCATTTACCATTTGGTCGGTTTCTTCCAGTCGTACAGAAACCAATTTCGAGACACCTGACTCCTGCATGGTTACACCGTAGAGGACATCCGCTTCCTCCATCGTTCCTTTCCGGTGGGTGATGACAATAAACTGTGTATTTTCACTAAATTCTTTTAAATACTGGGCAAAACGGTTGACATTTGCTTCATCAAGCGCAGCCTCCACTTCATCCAATACACAGAATGGAACTGGCCGGACTCTTAAAATCGCAAACAGAAGGGCAATGGCTGTGAGGGCTCGTTCCCCTCCTGAAAGAAGTCCGAGATTTTGCAGCTTTTTACCTGGAGGCTGGGCAACAATATCAACACCTGTTTCAAGTAAATCTTTGGGATCCGTTAATTTTAAATCGGCCCGGCCACCGCCAAATAATTTCTTAAATACATCAGTGAATTCCTTTTGAATCTGATTAAAAGTGCCTTCAAAACGGGTGACCATTTCCCCATCCATTTCTTTAATAACAGCATAAAGGGTATCCTTGGCCTCCAATAAATCCTGACGTTGAGTCGTTAAAAACTCATACCGTTCCTGAATTCGTTTATACTCATCAATCGCACCTAAGTTCACCGTTCCCAGACGATCAATCTCCTGTTTGATTTGCTGAACGGTTTGTTTCGCTTCATCTGTATTGTCGGTTCTGCCAAAGTCTGAAAGTGCCTTGTCAAAGGACAGCATATATTCCTCTTGCAAGACACTGAGATTATTTTCCAACTCAACATCCAGACGGTTCGCTTTTACTTCCTTCTGTTGCAGATCATCGGTCGATTGATTAAGAATACGATTTCTCTCTTTTATTTCTTTTTCCAGATCCTCCGTCATTTGGTTACGCTGCTGTCTTTCTTCCCGTTTTGACTTTAAAGTGTTTTGGGTTTCCCGTTTCTCCTTACGCTTATTCTCAATTTCCTTTTCAATTTCCTCAGCTGTCTGTCCCTGTTCCTTAATTTCCTCCAGTGCTATATGCTCTTCTTTTAACTGATCTTTTTGGGACTGAAAATCAGATAAGTCACGCTTCAAGCTGTTTACTTTTTCTTTCTGGTTCTTCACGTTTGTATCCTGCTCAGCTAGCATGACCTGGAGCTGATGATATTCCTGTTGAATTTTTTCACTGGATTCCTGTTGATTGGTAAGCTCATGGGTAAGGGTATCAATTTGATTTTGCAGGTTCTCCGCCTCATCTTCAAGTTCCTGAAGACGACTGGATAACGCATCAGTAGAGTTCTTAAGTTCCTGTTCTTCTTCCTGGAACTGCTCCTGCTCCTGATCATAAAGAGATAAGTGGTCATTCACATTCTCACGCTTCAATTTAACCTCTCTTAAGTATCCCTGAAGCTTACTGACCTGTGATTGGAGCTGGTTTATTTCATCCTCCAGTTCCTGGACACGCTTCTCTTTCTGCTTCTGAGACTGGATATGATCATCAAGCTGATGTTCAAAGCTTTTTGTTCTTTCTTCAAATTCCTGCAGCTTTTCAGACACCTGACCTAACTCTTTTTCCCTGGTAAATAAAGATTGGTTTTTCTTCTTCTGAGCTCCACCAGTCATTGAACCCCCAGGATTCACTACATCTCCGTCAAGTGTGACAATCCGAAAACGACGATTCAGTAAGCCTGCCAATTCATTGGCGTCTTTCAGAGTTCGTGCAATCACAATGTTTCCAAGTAAAGACTGAATGGCATTTGAAAACTTTTGATCATAATCCACCAATTGCTCAGCTACGCCTATAAAGCCCTGGTGGTTTTCGATATTACGAATCAGATGTTCAGGTATTCGCTTGGGCTGCATAGAAGGTAACGGAAGAAAAGTTGCTCTGCCATTGTTCGTCTTTTTAAGCCATTGAATGGCCTGACGAGCATCATTTTCACTTTCCATTATAATGTGCTGGGCTTGTCCCCCAAGCGCCGTTTCAATCGCGAGAACATAATCATCCCCAATTTGAATCGTTTCGGCAACAGCTCCATGAATGCCACTTAATTCCTTCCGTTCTCTCGCTTTCAGAACAGCCTTTACACCATGGAAAAACCCGGAAAAGTCCTCCTTCATCTCTTCAAGCATTTCTTTTTTTGACCTAAGCTTGTGGATGAACTGATATCCCTGATTTAATTTTTTCTGCTCTTCTTCAACTTGGGATTTTTGTTCCTCAAGAGCAGACTTTTCTCCATTTAATAGCTTTTGTTTTTCAGTAAGGGTTTGTTCAATCGTCTTTAGTTGGTCTGTAATGGTTTCCTGTTCCTGATCGATCTCTTTTCGCTGATCCAATAACCCCTGAAAACGATCAGTCATTCTATTTTTCTTTTGCTTATTCTGTTCCAGACTGCGTTCGATCCCCTGCAGTTCATTCCGTTTAGCTGCCTGTTCATTTAATACCTCAATGTACTCACTTTTCAGCTCCTCTATCTTCTCCTCCATACTTTCCCTCGAGGTGCCAAGGCTTTGCTCCAGATCTGCCATTCTTTCCTTTGTTTCTTTTCTCTCAGAAACCAGCACATTCAGCTGCTCTTCATCTTCTGTCAGCTGTTTCGTAACATTAGCTATCTTCTCATCTAAACGCTTTTCTTCATCTGCCAATTTATCCTTGTTTTCTTCATAATGCTTCCAGCGTTCATTAAACAACCGCTTGCGTCCCTCAAGATTTTCCAATTCCTGAGTTAGGGAAAGCATTTGATTTTGCATCTGTTCAATGGCCTGATCCAGTCCCTGTATCTCAGCCCTTTCCTTTTCAAGCTCAGCTTCTTCCTGTTGAATCCCCGTCTGTTTATGTAGAATCTCCTGCTTTTGTTCTTCAATTTGGCTAAGCAGAGATTGCCATTCTTCATTTAACCTTTCAATCTCTGTGACGAGTAAGGAGACTTCATGCTTTTTCAGTTCGTCCTTTTTCTGTAAATAGGTTTCTGCTGTCTCAGCCTGTTCTTTCAGAGGTTCAAGCTGACCTTCAATTTCATAAATAATATCTTCTACACGGTAAAGATTTTCCTGGGTTTCAGCCAGCTTCATTTCCGCTTTTTTCTTCCGCTGCTTATACTTTAACACTCCAGCAGCTTCTTCAAAAATCGCCCGCCGTTCTTCAGGTTTGGAGCTTAAAATTTCTTCAACCTTTCCTTGACTGATAATCGAAAAGGCTTCCTTTCCCAGACCTGAATCCATAAATAGATCAATGATATCCTTTAGTCGACACGGCTGCTGATTAATTAAAAATTCACTTTCACCGGATCTGTAAACACGACGAGTGATATCAACCTCCTGATAGTCAATCGGCAAAGCACTATCCTCGTTATCTAAAACAAGCGAAACTTCTGCAAAATTGAGTGCCTTCCGTGTATCACTGCCTGCAAAAATGATATCCTCCATTTTTGAACCACGCAGGGATTTCGCAGACTGTTCTCCTAAAACCCAGCGAATGGCATCTGTTATATTACTTTTCCCGCTTCCATTGGGGCCGACAACAGCCGTAACACCCGGGACAAAATCTACGGAAATTCGTTCAGCAAATGATTTAAATCCTACTGTATCCAATCGTTTGAGGAACATAACGTTTTCCTCCTGTAATCTATTTTCATACAACTTACTTTATAGAGAGATGTTTGTTATCATCATTTTTTCTATCATAGGTTTCTTTTTAACCTTGTATATTTTATCATAGAATATAATAGGAAAGAAGAATGTTTCTACTTAAAGGAGTGTTGACGTGAACTTAAATGAAGTATCCGAGCAGAATTTATCATTTATGGTTGAAGAACTCATGAATGATTTACAGGTTATTAATCGGGGCGTATTGGACCCTAAGTATTTCGATGTCAAAGATTATCATGAAATAAAGTCGGTCTATGAAATGGTTAAAAGTAAGGGTCAATTAAGTGTACCGGAAATACAGGCCATCATTGAAGAACTGAGAAAATACAGGGTAAAATAAAAGAACCTAAGTTAATAGGTGCCAAAGCCTTCAAAACAGGAATTCGAAAGCTTTGGCACCTATTATGATTGTTGTTCTTTTATTTTATCCAGAGCTTCTTTAGCCGCATTTTGTTCTGCTTCCTTTTTCGTCCGGCCGCTTCCCTTTCCAAATCCTTCACTTTGGATGGTTACCTCTGCAATAAATTCCCGGTTATGAGCAGGTCCTTTTTCATCAACAATGTTATAATCAATGTCCCCCTCCTGATCCTGTTGTACAACCTCCTGAAGCATACTCTTATAATCCATTGCATGAGAAAAAGCACCAGGTTTTATTTCAGGAAAGACATATTCATCCAGAAAACTCAGAACAGTGTCAAAGCCCTGATCAAGGTACAAAGCTCCAATAAATCCTTCAAAGGCATCAGCCAGTAATGCCGGTCTGGTTCGTCCACCCGTCATTTCTTCTCCTTTTCCCAGCAATACCAAATCATTAAATTGAAGCTTCTCGGCAAAATGAACAAGAGAAGGCTCACATACAATCGAAGCCCTGAATTTTGTCATCTCTCCTTCATTCATTTTCTGAAATTTACGGTATAAAAATTGGGATACAGCAAGTTCCAAAACCGCATCACCCAAAAATTCAAGCCGCTCATTATCTTCCAAACCGCGATTCCGATGTTCATTCACATACGATGAATGTGTAAAAGCCTTTTTTAATAGTGCCTGGTTCTGAAAATGGACACCAATTTGCTCTTGGAATTGTTCAAAATTCACCTTTACTTCCACCTATCTTTAGATATAGTTATTCATTAAAATAAATGAATGGAAAGCCCTGTTAAAAAACAAGGCTTTCCTATAATTTCAAACATAAAGTTGATATACATTCATTAGGACTGTGACTTATTTATGTAGTCCACAGCATCTCCTACAGTTGCAATTTTTTCTGCGTCTTCATCGGAGATTTCCATATCGAATTCATCTTCCAGCTCCATCACTAACTCAACTACATCAAGTGAATCAGCTTCAAGGTCATCGCTGAAAGATGCTTCCATGGTAACTTTTGCTTCATCGACCTCTAACTGGTCAACAATTACTTTTTTTACGCGTTCAAAAACGTCTGCCATTGTTGTCACCTCCCTTCGATGGAATTTAAAGAAACGGTCGCCTCCGCTTTTCTCTGTCCAGCTGCGGCTCCTAGGTCAAGGCGGATATAAGTCAAAGCCATTCCGTGGCCAAAAACATGCCACTTCATGTCTTTGTCTTATCCCGCATGACCTGAACAGTCGCCTTCGCTTTTCTTTGTCCAGCTGCGGCTCCCAGGCCCAAGCGGTCATAAGCAGAATAACCTCCATGGCCAAAAAGCGGCCACTCCGGATATTCTGCTTATGCCGTCGGACCTAATCGGTCGCCTCCGCTTTTCTGCCTACATAACCATTCCGCCGTCTACATGGAGGGTCTGGCCTGTCATGTATGCAGCGTCGTCGGAGGCTAGGAATTTCACGACTTTTGCTACGTTCTCTGGTTTACCCAAACGGTTTAACGGAATGGCAGATAGCATCATTTCACGGGTTTCCTCATCCAGTTCATCCGTCATATCTGTTGAGATATATCCGGGTGCAACGGCATTTACCAGGATATTACGGGAAGCAAGCTCTTTGGCCGTCGTTTTCGTCAGGCCAATGACTCCGGCTTTAGCGGCTACATAATTTGCCTGACCCGGATTTCCTGCCACTCCAACTATGGAAGCAATGTTAATGATTCGGCCACCCTTTTGTTTCATCATTTGCCTTGTTACAGCCTTTGTTGTTAAGAAGACCCCTTTTAAGTTCGTATCAATGACGTCTTCAAACTCTTCTTCCTTCATTCTCATTAGTAAATTATCCCGAGTGATGCCTGCATTGTTTACCAGAATATCAAGGGAACCAAATGTGTCAATGACGCTCTTTATCATTCCCTTAACATCTTCTGAATTGGAAACATTCGCCTGCACAGGGAATGCCCGGCCGCCTAAGTCTTCAATTTCCTTAACGACTTCATTTGCTTTCTGTTCGTTTCCTGCATAATTAACCGCAACGTTTGCACCATTTTTGGCTAGCTCAAGCGCAATAGCACGACCAATCCCCCGTGATGCTCCTGTTACCAACGCATTTTTTCCGTCTAACATTATGAATCCTCCTTATACCACTCAAGAAAAGCGTTCATGGAATCCGGATCCTGAACAGAGAATGTTTTCGCTCTTCTTTTCACTTTACGGACCAATCCGGATAAAACCTTGCCATTACCCACCTCGACAAACGCATCAATATCCTTCTCAAGCATATTTGAAATGGTTTCTGAAAATCGAACCGGTGAGTAAAGCTGTTTAACAAGGAGGTCTCTAATTTCTGTCTGGTCCTGAACTGGTGCTGCAGTGACATTTGCATAAACCGGGAAATCCGCATCCTTTATGTTTATCTGATTAAGCTCTGCTGCCAATTCACTACTGGCAGGCTCCATTAATCTGGAATGGAACGGCCCGCTCACATTTAATGGAAGCACCCGTTTAGCACCATTCTCCTTCAGTTTGTCAACTGCTTGTTCAATTCCCTGTTTCGTACCAGAGATAACGATTTGTCCAGGGCAATTGTCATTAGCAATATCAACGACTTCACCCTGTTCGGATATCTCATTGATCGTACTTTGAATGGTAGATTCATCAAGCCCTAACACAGCAGCCATAGAACCTTTGCCGGCGGGATAAGCTTTTTCCATTAATTGTCCTCTTTTTTGAACAAGTTTTAAGCCATCTTCAGCGGAAAGAGCACCGGCATTTACTAATGCACTGTATTCTCCGAGGCTGTGTCCTGCTGCCATTTCAGGACGGATCCCTTCCTTTTCAAGAACCCTTAACGCAGCTAAACTGGATAATAGCAAAGCTGGCTGGGCATGCTCTGTTTTTGTCAGGTCTTCCTGAGGACCTTCAAACATTAGCTTTTTTATAGGTACTTGAAGAATTTCCTCGGCCTGATCCACTAAAGTCCTTACATCTTCATCCTTTTCATAAAAGGCTTTTGTCATACCAGTCTCCTGAGATCCCTGCCCGGGAAATAGAAACGCTACTTTTTTCATTCATTCCCCTCCTCTGCTTTATAGGATTGGACTGTTTCTTCTATTTTCGCTGTTACATCCTGTTCAACCAGTTGACAGGCCTGCTGAATAGCATTATATACAGCTGTTTCATTAGAAGAACCATGCGCTTTTATCACTGGAGCTGCCAGTCCAAATAATCCGGCACCTCCATATTCTGAGTAGTCCAGCTTGTCCTTAAGACCTTTTAAATCGGATTTTAAAACACCTGCTGCTACTTTTGTCTTTACATTTTTCATAAAAACTTCCTTCATCATGGAAAACATGCCTAGAGCAGTTCCCTCTATGGATTTAAGGGCGATGTTGCCGGAAAATCCATCGGTGACAACGACATCTGCCACACCATTTAAAAAGTCTCTGGCTTCAACATTACCCACAAAGTGAATGGGGGCATCTTCCATTAAATCAAAAGCCTTTTTCGCTAAGTCACTTCCTTTTTGACTTTCGGTTCCAACGTTTAACAGACCCACCCTCGGATTTGTTATGCCTCTCACTTTTTCAGCATAAATGGAACCCATCAGTCCGTACTGCAATAAGTGCTGAGGTTTTGCATCCACATTTGCTCCAACATCCAACAGCAAAAAGCCTTTCCCATCAAGGGTTGGAAGGGTTGGACTTAAGGCTGGACGGTCAATTCCTTTGATCCGGCCAACAATGAATAAACCCGCACTCATTAATGCCCCGGTATTTCCAGCTGAGATACACGCATCAGCTCTTCCTTCCTTCACTTCATTAGCCATAAGAACCATAGAAGCGTTTTTCTTTCTTCTAACAGCTTTTACCGGTTCATCTTCTGATTTAATAACATCTGTTGTATGTATAATATCGATTCGTTCTGTATGAGTTAGGAAGGGTTTGATCTGCTCCTGATCGCCGACAAGGACAATGGATAAATCAGGTATATTCTGAACAGCAGTACAAGCTCCTTTTACAATAGCTTCTGGAGCATGATCGCCCCCCATTGCATCGATTGCTAGTTTCATTCGTTTGCCTCTCCTTTTTGGTCATTTGAGCGGTACATTTCGAACAACCCCTGAAATACGGGTTCATTGTCAACAAAGCTTTGTACCGAAACCATCGTACGCCCTTTTTCGTCACTTCCTTTAACATCTGCTTTAGCTACGACTCGTTCTCCTTCTTTTACCTGTCGTTTAAACTTAAGATCAGATTTGGCTGTCAGCGCCAGTTCATCATTAATAACGGCAACCGCTAATGAATTTGCCTGGGCAAATAAATGGTGCCCTCGGGCGATTTTATTACGTGAAAAAACGTGTTCTCTCCCAATATCTAAAATGGAGATCGCACGTTGATCCAGTTCCAAATCAATAATTTCACCGATGACTTCATCAATAGGTAAAGCCTTAACGGTTTCATTCCATTCGTGTGTGGCTACAGATTTAATGCGCTCCCGAACCTCAGGGATAGACAGTTCCATTCGATCTAAACGAATAGTTTGAATACTTACACTGAACTGTTTCGCAAGCTCTTCATCTGTAATAAATGGCATTCGGGAAATCGTTTCTTTCAGTTCTGCCTGTCTTGCTTTTTTTGGTTTCTTCATGTATGACACCGTCCACAATTATGACTAGGTACTAATAGTAATATATAATACCTGAAGATTATATGCAATACTTTTTTAATCCAATACCTGTCCTTTTATAAATGGATCATCTTCTATGATTCGCTTCATTTTTTGATAGGAGGAATCATCAAATAGTTTTCCTGATTCAATAATTTCAACAGCGTCTTTTCTTGCCGTTTCCAATGCACGGTAATCCTGCACTAAATCAGCTACTTTAAATTCGGGCAAGCCACTCTGTTTTTTACCGAAGAAATCTCCAGGGCCTCTTAATTTGAGATCATGTTCTGAAAGCTCAAAGCCATCGTTTGTCTCAGACATAATACGCATTCTTTCTTTCCCCGTTTCGCCTTTAGGGTCTGCCAGTAAAATACAATAGCTTTGCGCATCTCCTCTTCCCACTCGCCCCCGTAATTGATGGAGCTGTGACAAACCAAAACGTTCAGCATCATAAATCAGCATAAGGGTGGCATTCGGTACGTTAACCCCTACTTCAACGACTGTTGTTGATACGAGGACATCGATTTCATTTTCGGCAAAACTTTTCATAACGTCATCCTTCTCATCTGAATGAAGGCGACCGTGCATCAGGCCAACATTGACGTCATCCGGAAAAATTTCCTCTAATTGCTGATGGAGGTCAACTGCATTTTGAATATCAAGCTTGTCCGATTCTTCTACCAGAGGACAGATAACGTAAGCCTGATGGCCGTTCTGAATTTCTTTATATATAAATCGTAATACCCGCTTCAGCATATTTTCCTTTACCCAATAGGTTTCTACCGGCTTACGACCGGCCGGCATTTCATCAATTACCGAAACATCCATATCTCCAAACGAAGAAATGGCCAGGGTTCTCGGAATAGGTGTGGCTGTCATAAATAAGACATCAGGATGCAGACCTTTATCCCTTAAAGCACGCCTTTGTTCAACGCCAAAACGATGCTGCTCATCCACAATAACAAAGCCTAAATCATGAAAGAACACATCATCCTGGATTAATGCATGGGTACCTACAACAATCTGAGCTTCATTCGTTTCAATTTTATGTAGAACTTCCCGTCTTTTCTTCCCTTTTACAGAGCCTGTCAATAACACAACTTCAGCCTGATCTCCAAAAAGCTCCTGTAAAGATTCATGATGCTGCTCTGCCAGAATTTCAGTTGGAACCATTAATGCACCTTGTTTTCCTGCGCTGATTGTCGCATAGAGTCCAATGGCAGCAACAACGGTTTTACCTGACCCTACATCCCCTTGCAGCAATCGATTCATACGATAAGGCTGTTTCAGGTCGTTCAGGATCTCTTTTAAAACGTTTTGCTGGGCATTTGTGAGAGAAAAGGGAAGACTGTCAACAAAAGCATTTGTCTGCTCCGAGTCAACCTTTATGGCATTTCCCATGGTCGCCTCTCTTTTTTGTTTCCGAAGCCATTGCATTTTTAACTGGAATAAAAGCAATTCTTCATAGATAAATCTTCTTTTAGCATGCTTTAATCGGTGACCGTTACCAGGAAAATGCATTTGTGTTAATGCTTCTTCACGAGGAGGGAGCTTATAGTTTGTGAGAAAACTTTCTGGAAGAATTTCATCAATTTGGTTCTTATAGGATTGAAGAGCCTGTCTCATCGTTTTTCGTAAGAATCCCAGTGACACCTTCCCTTTTAAGGAGTAAACAGGCTGAATGGTGTCCTTTTCTTTTACTTGTCCTTTTTTAAACTGGCTTACGGTAATCTGCAGGCGGTGCTGATCCCATTTCCCGATAACTGTAATAAGCTCCCCCTGCTTTAAATGCTTTTTTACAAATGCCTGATTAAAAAAGACTGCCTTCACCGCAATCTGATCAATTTCCAGAGTGACCATGAGCCGTGATTTTTTTCGTCCATAAAAGGTGAGGGAAGGTTCTGAGATAACCTTCCCTACCAGTGTAGCTTTCTCATGATGTTCGAGCTCTGTCAGAGGCTTTATTTCATGTACATCATAGCGAAATGGAAAATAGAAGAGTAAATCCTCAACGGTTTCAATTCCCATTGTCTGCAAGTCGTTTTCAATTTTTTCTCCAATTCCTTTTAGATTTGAAACGGGTATATTCGCTAACACATTCCTCACTCTTTCTGTAAAGACGTTCCGTAGATCTGTTGTTCAATTGCTCTTCCTGTTGGCGTAGCTGCAAGGCCTCCCTGTGCGGTTTCTTTATAAGCAGAAGGCATACGCTGTCCAATTCTGAACATGGCTTCGATTACCTCATCGCATGGAATTCGGCTTGTGACCCCTGCTAAAGCCATATCAGCAGAGACAATAGCATTTGAAGCCCCCATTGCGTTCCGTTTCACACACGGTACTTCAACAAGTCCTGCAACAGGATCACAAACTAAGCCAAGCATATTTTTCAGAGTAATAGCCATCGCTTCAGCAGACTGCTGCGGCGTGCCTCCTGCCATTTCAACAATAGCGGCAGAGGCCATCCCCGCAGCTGATCCTACTTCTGCCTGACAGCCTCCTGCAGCACCTGAAATGGAAGCGTTATTGGCTATCACCTGACCGAAAGCTCCTGAAGTAAATAAATAGCGGATCATATCTTCTCTTGTAGGATTCAGTTTTTCTTTAACAGCAAATAATGTTCCAGGTACGCATCCTGCACTCCCGGCTGTTGGCGTCGCACAGATAATTCCCATCGCTGCGTTCACTTCATTCGTGGCCACAGCTTTACTCACAGCATCCAAAAGTAAGTGACCGGATAACGGCTCAGCATTTTTCATATAGTCCTGGATTAATACGGCGTCTCCACCCGTTAAACCTGATCGGGATTCGACGCCCTTCAAGCCATCATCTACCGACTTTTCCATTACAGACAAATTCTCTTCCATCTGTCCCATCACTTTATCTCTTGATTTTTCAGTAACTTCCATTTCCTGTCGTATCATTACTTCTGAAATGGGGATATTCTCGTTTTCAGCAAGCTCAACCAATTCTCGGACATTTTTAAACAAACCTCTCCCTCCCTTTCTCAAAAACTCAGTCAGATACCTTTACTACTTGCATGATATGTTCCTCTTTTTCCAGTTGCGTAACAATTTCAGGGTCAATATTCTGATCGGTTTCAATGACCATCAGCGCATCCTGTCCCTGCTCCCGTCTTGAAACTTCCATATGACCTATATTAATTTCATATTTTGCTAGTATTTGTGTCACAGAGGCAATCGCACCAAATCTGTCGTTATGCATAACCAGTATGGCAGGGTGATGGCCGCTCAATCTTAAATCAAAACCATTCAGTTCTGTAATTTCAGCTTTCCCGCCACCAATTGAAATGCCAACCAGTTCAATATCCTCTTCATCATCACCAATTCGTATTTTGGCCGTGTTCGGATGGTCCGTTTTAGCCGATTCCTCAAAAAATTCGATATCTATACCTTTTTCACTGGCTATTTTCATGGAATCGCCCATTCTTGTGTCAAACGTATCAAAGTCCAATAAACCACCGGTGATGGCAACATCGGTTCCGTGACCTTTGTATGTGTCCGCAAACGAACCATACAAATAAATTTTTGCCCATTTCGGCTCCCGCCCTAATAGCTGTCTTGCCATACGCCCAATACGAAGAGCACCGGCAGTATGCGAGCTGGACGGACCCACCATGACCGGACCAATAATATCAAAAACGGATCGATATTTCATACTCCTAACCACCCCACAAATTGTCTCTTACTTCTATTTTATCCGCAAAACACAAATATGCCAAATTAAAAACCAGAGAATCTGTTCTCTGGTTTTTAAGCTAATATTATTCAACTGAAAAAATAAAGGAATAGATTGGCTGTTTCCCCTGATGGACTTCAACCTCTAGTTCTTCAAAATTTTCTTCAATAAAGGTCTGAATTTCAGATACTTCTTCATCTGTACCTTCTTCACCTTGCAGGATTGTAATGATTTCATCTTCTTCATCATCAATCATACTGGTTAGCAATTCCTTCATTACGCTGATTTTATCTTCATTGGTAGAAGTAATGCTTCCATCAGCGATTCCCATATAATTTCCTTTTTCAATCGTCATACCATCGATTTGTGTATCACGGACAGCATAAGTGATTTGACCTGTTTTTACATCCTGAGCTGCATTTCTCATTAATTTTCCATTTTCCTCTAACGACTTCTCGGGATGGAACATAAGTAGTGCGCTCATGCCCTGTGGAACAGTTTTGGTTGGAACCACTTCCACCTCGGAATCGGCCAGTTCTGCTGCCTGTTCGGCTGACATAAGAACATTTTTGTTATTTGGCATAACAATGACTTTTTTAGCATTAGCCTGACTGATGGCCTCGGCAATATCCTGTGTGCTCGGATTCATGGTTTGTCCACCTTCAATAACCACCGTGGCACCCAGGCTTTCAAATAATTTCTTAATGCCATCCCCCATTGCGACTGTTACAATACCAAACTCAGCCTGTTCCTGTTTAACCTCAGGGGGTTCTTTATTTTCTTGCCCGACTATATCCGTATGTTGTTTACGCATATTTTCAATTTTTAAGTTGATTAAGCTGCCATATTTCTGACCTATATTAAGAACTTCCCCCGGATATTCTGCATGTACATGTACCTTAACAAGCTCATCGTCTGATACAACAAGCAATGAGTCTCCAATCTCACTTAAGGTGTTACGGAAGGATTCTTCATCAAAGGGATTTTCCTTAAGCTTATCTTTTTCAAACTGAACCATAAATTCTGTGCAATATCCATATTCAATCTCAGAAGTATCCATAAAGTCCTGGTGCATTTTATGGTGTTCAGCACTCACCATATCATCCATACGAACCTGGGAATCTTTCTGTTCAGGAACTTCTTCTCCACGCAATGAAGCAAGAAATCCTTCATAGACGGTTACCAGACCCTGGCCTCCACTATCAACAACTCCTACTTCTTTTAGGACTGGCAGGAGTTCAGGTGTTCTCTCTAAGGATTCCTTAGCTGCCTTTAAAATGGTTTCCATTAATTCAACGATATCTTCCACTGAATTCTCAGCATCTTTACCGGCCTTTGCTGCATCCTTGGCAACTGTCAGGATCGTTCCTTCAACCGGCTTCATAACTGCTTTGTAAGCTGTCTCTACTCCTGCTTCAAATGCATCAGCAAAATCTGATATATGTAAAACTTCTTTATCTTTTATTGATTTAGAGAAGCCTCGAAATAATTGAGATAATATAACTCCGGAATTTCCTCTTGCTCCCATTAATAACCCTTTTGCCAGGGATTCGCCGATTGAACCGACATGATTACCGGATGCTTTTTTAACTTCTTCAGCACCGGAAGTCATGGTTAAGTTCATATTCGTACCTGTATCACCATCAGGAACTGGGAATACATTCAGTGCATCAATCATTTTAGCATTATTGGTTAAATGGCTTGCTCCGAGCAGAACCATTTGGGAAAACGTTTCACCATCTATCGTCTTTACCGTCACGACACTTCCTCCTTCATACGATTTCGTGTGAGTAAATACTCACACGTGCTTAGACAGTACCGATCTGTTAAGCATTAATAACCCGGACACCCTGAACATAAATATTCACGGAGTCAACAGATAATCCTACCGTTTTATTTAGTGTATATTTAACCTGATTTTGAACATTGTGAGCTACTTCAGAAATTTTTGTTCCATAACTTACAATAATATACATATCAATATGGATTTTATCATTATCCTGACGTACAACAATTCCCTTAGAGAAATTTTCTCTTCTTAATATTTCAGCAAGTCCATCTCTTAATTGCTTTTTAGAAGCCATGCCTACAATTCCGTAGCATTCTACGGCAGCACCACCTGCTACTGTGGAAATCACTTCATTTGAAATGGTGACATGACCATATTCATTTTGTAAATCAATGGACATATGAATCCTCCTCTACAATTCACTTAACTCATGGATATTTTACTACAAAGACCTTTGTTTTAAAAGATAAGCTATGTATGAATACAATTTCTCTTCATACAATGGCCTAAAATAAACATAATGTCAAGTATTTTTACTTTAGGGGTATGATTCAAACAGGAAGCCCAGGCCACAGCTCAACACAGAAAAGCAGACAGCGGATGAAATCATTCGTTCCACATTGCATTTTACTGCTTCTTATGATAAATTAATTTAGTATGTACTGAATATATATAGTTTTACTTGAATTAGGAGGGAATGTAAATGGCTCGTAAATGTGCTGTAACTGGACGTAAAACACGTTCTGGAAATAGTCGTTCACACGCAATGAATGCTAATAAACGTAAGTGGAAATCCAATGTACAAAAAGTACGTGTAATGATTGACGGAAAGCCTCAGAAGGTATATGTTTCTGCTCGCGCTTTAAAATCAGGTAAAATCAAGCGTGTATAATAAAAGTTCCTGATGGAAAGAAACGCATTCGTATTTTTTACGAATGCGTTTTTTTCTTTACTCAATTGGTGTGATTCCGAACGGTTGAATCCGTTTCTTTGTCCAACACCTGCTCCCGGGGCGATTCCGTTTTTCTTCTTGGCCTAGGAAATTATAAAATAAGCAATTTGTGGCTAAGAAAAACAGGTGAGGCCACGTCCGGCTCAGTCCAGTCCGTACGTCGCTAACGGGCGCTTCCGCCTTTGTTTTTCACAAAAAAAGCTGTCAGTTTTCCTGATTGACAGCTTTTTCTGTTAGCCCATGCTTCTTTTCCGGGTTGCACATGAGCAAATTCATTCTTTTCTGAATATCCCAATTATCCCTCTAACCATGCCACCGAGAAACCTTGGGAGTTTAATCGTATAAAATTTCATTAGATCCCCCTCCTCTAGCGATCAAATCAAAATTCCACAACACCCGTATGATGAAATGAAGACGCATTATTGGTGGACAGCATCGCTCCTTACCACTAATAATATGCCTTCATCAAATGAAAAAGTACCTTTTTTTCCAATTAAACGATTAGACGTGGACAGGGTAGTTCCAAATTCAAGAGTTGCGTTGGTTAACGGATAATAAAAATTTTTCAGAGTCAGGTTTTTAATCAAGGGTGTCTGTGGAATCAATGAAATATTCTCATAATTTTCATCATATTCTACTATATGCACACCCGCCCTCTTTAGTTCAATTAGATTTCCTTTATCTATGATTATTCCTCTTAAATTTTGTTCGGAAAGCTGATACAGCAGCTGTATATTAACGAGTTCATGATCCAGTCTTCCACCTGTAACCCCAAATAGATAGATTTTATCAGGCTTTAGCTCTATGGCTTTTTGAACAGCAATTTCCAAATCAGTCTGGTCTTTTTCAATAGGATAAGTGTCCACCTGATTGATTTTTGTATGAAGCATGGCTTTTTCATCTTCAGAAGTCGAATCAAAATCCCCCATCGCGTAGTCCGGAACAATTCCTTGATTAAGCAAATAGATACTTCCCCGATCTGCTCCTATCCATTGCACATTCTGTTCATTATACAAATGGAGATCCGGGAGTCTATCTTCAGGACCTCCACCAACTATACCCACTATAGTCATGATTGCTTCCTCCTCAATAAAGAAAGCCGCCTCCTGAAGGCAGCTTTTCAATAGAATCAAATTTTACTTTAAATAATCTCCTGACGTATTTCCTCCATAGCCTGTTTACGATTTTCTGAATTAAAAATCGCACTGCCAGCCACAAGTACATTGGTCCCGGCATCCGTACAACGCTTTGCTGTGTCTTTATTCACTCCACCATCCACTTCAATTTCAAACGAGAGGTTTTGCTCCTGTTTTAGAGCTGCTACTTCTTCAATCTTTGGAATGACCGATTCGATGAATGCCTGTCCGCCAAATCCGGGATTAACGGTCATTAATAAGACTAAATCAACATCAGGCAATATCGGCCGTATGGTTTCTACAGGCGTTGCAGGATTAATGACCACACCTGCCTTAACTCCATTTTGCTTAATCATCTGAATCGTTCTGTGTAGATGCACACAGGCCTCCTGGTGGACTGTAATAATATCTGCACCTGCATTTGCAAAAGCTTCTACATAATCTTCGGGCTTTTCAATCATTAAATGAACGTCAAGCGGCAGAGCAGTCACCGGCCTGATGGCTTTAACTATAAGTGGCCCGATAGTGATATTAGGAACAAAATGCCCATCCATCACATCGACATGAATATAATCGGCACCGGCCTGCTCAACATCCTTTACTTCTTCTCCAAGCCTGGCAAAATCGGCTGATAATATAGAAGGAGCTAATTTTGTCACTTTTAATACCTCGGCTTTCTTGACTGGATTTCTTCTAAAAACTGCAAATAATGGTTATAGCGAAATTCGGGGATATCCCCTGTTTGGACAGCATCTTTCACCGCACATTTCGGCTCTTTAAAATGCTTACAGCCCCTGAATTTACAGCCATCCTGCCTATCCACCATTTCCGGAAAGCATTCAGGGAGCTCTTCAGCCACAATCTCCCGGAAGTCAAGTGAACTAAAGCCGGGAGTATCAGCTACATACCCATCATTCATTGAAATGAATTCAACATGTCTTGTTGTGTGTTTTCCACGACCTAATGTTTCAGAAATATCTCCAATTTCCAGATCCAGACCTGGTTTAAGTGCATTAAGCAGTGAAGACTTTCCGACTCCCGACTGACCTGCTATCACGGACGTTTTCCCTTCTATATAAGGGACAAGCTGCTGAACCTGGTTTTTATCTTTAGAGCTTAGCCGGACAACGGAATAACCAATGTTCTCATAGATTTTCTGAACGGCTTCCATTTGCCTCTCAGCCTCAGAACTTACGAGATCCATTTTTGTAAGGACAATAACAGGTTCAATCCTTTTGGCCTCGATTAATACAAGGAAGCGGTCCAATAGTAAAGCATTAAAGTCAGGTTTGGCTGCAGAGGTTACGATAATCGCCTGATCAATATTGGATACAGGAGGCCGGACTAATTCATTGTTTCGTTCGTAAATTTTTGTGACATAACCGTCTCCATTATCGGTAATATCAATCTCTACCCTGTCCCCAACAAGAGGGGTAATCTTCTGTTTACGGAAAAGGCCTCTGCCTCTGCATTGATAAATGCCCTTATTTGGTACTTCTACATAATAAAACCCGCTTAATGCTTTTACAATTTTTCCTTTCTCCATGTACTTAATCTCCACCTTCTGGATTATTCGTGAATGTATTCGTATCGACTACATTTCCATTAACAAGGATGCGGTAGCTGCCTGTCTCTCCTGGAGCAACGACTACATCAAACTTATAGGGTTTGGTACTAGTAATCTCTTCACTTATATATGGAACAGAACCATCGTTATTCATATCCTCTATATAAATTTCTACCTTTACAGGCTCTGGTTCCTGTTTATTCCCGGAATCATCGTCATTTTCATTTCCATTACTCTGATTTACTTCTACTGTATATTCAACAGGATTTGTTTCAGGCTTTGGTTCCGGACCTTTTGAAATCACTACAGAAATTTCAGTACCTTCCTCCACTTCCTCATCTGGAGCAGGATCCTGACGAATAACATGTCCTTCTTTCACGTCAGCGGAGTACTCTTCCTCAGGTTCTGAAGACATAACTAAGTTGTTGTTGCTAATAAATTGATCGACTTCCTCTAACGCTGATCCTTTAAATGAAGGTATTGTTACCATAGGAGGGCCACTGCTAACCTCAAATCTTACAGAGGTATCCTCTGGAATAACGGGAGCTTCAGCCTCTGGATCCTGTGAAATGATCTCCCCCTCAGGTTTTTCTGATTCTACATCAAATTTTTTAATATCATCATAGCCCAAACCTTCGAGGATTTGTTTCACCTGGTCATATTGCTGACCAACGTAATCACCAAAAGCTTCTTTTTCAGGTCCTAGGCTGGTAATAATGGTTACAGTTGTACCTTCCCTGATAATGGACCCTGCTTCCGGGTCTGTTTCAATGACTTTTCCTTCTTCAATTTCATCAGAATTTTCCTGGTCATGATCAATTTCCACATCCAGTTCATTCAGGCGGTTCACAGCCTCTTCATAGGTTAATCCGGAAACATCCATAACTTCGACTTCATCCGGCATTAACAATTTAGGTAAAACAAAAATGGAAAATATAGCGGCTGCAAGTAAAACGCCTAAAATAGAGAAGGTCCATGCCTTCCAGTTCCTTTTCTTCTTTTTTGGTTCCTCTTCAGTTTCCGACTCTGGTTTCTTATGAATAACCGTATCCCCGTTCTGATTGCCAGCCAATTGGTGATCATTCGGGATAACGGGTATTGCTTTAGTTTCTTCTCCCTCTTCCTCAGGAGGCGAAAATTTTTCTTCGTTCATTCGGCTCGGGAGCAACACGGTCGCCAAATCTTCTTCAATTTGTGCTGTATTTTCATAGCGATGAAAAGGATTTTTTGCTGTCGCCTTTAATACAACATTTTCAACACTCTGGGGAATATCAGGAATCCATCTGCGTACAGACGGTGTTTTGCTTTGTAAATGCTTTAATGCAATAGATACAGCTGATTCCCCTGAAAATGGGAGTCTGCCTGTCAGCATTTCAAAAAATACAATACCTAATGAATAAATATCAGATTTTTTGATGGCTGTGCCACCTCTGGCCTGTTCGGGCGATAGATAATGAACAGAGCCCAGCACTGAGTTCGTCTGGGTTACACTTGTATGACTAAGTGCCATAGCAATACCAAAATCTGTTACTTTAGCATTCCCTTTATTATCAATCAGGATATTTTGAGGCTTTATATCTCTGTGAATAATTTCGTTATGATGGGCATGACTAATGGCAGAAGTAATCTGCTTCATGACATCCACAGCTTCCTCTGCAGGAAGAGGCCCATACTGCTGGATGTACTGCTTAAGAGTCATTCCCCTTACATATTCCATGACAATATAATAAATATTGTCATTGTCATCTTCTTCCCCTACATCATAAATACTGACGATATTTGGATGTGACAGGCTGATGGTTGATTGAGCTTCACGCCTGAACCTTTCAATAAACTCTTCGTCATGGGCGTATTCCATCCGTAAAGCCTTAATGGCAACCTTACGATCAAGAATGGTGTCATGGCCGAGATAAACATTGGCCATCCCCCCGCCACCTATTGCATTCAGTATTTTATAACGATCATTTAAGACTTGTCCTTCAAACACGTTTATTCACCCTCTTTCTCTTGAGGGGAATTTTGTACAATGGCTAAGGAAATGTTATCCTCGCCGCCTCGTTCATTGGCCAGATCAATCAGACTTCTCATGGACTCTTCAATCGAATCGGCCTCTATAATATACTGATGAAGCTCATGATCTTCTACCTTATTTGTCAAACCATCCGAACATAAAATTAAATAATTTCCAGAATCCCAAGTGATGGTTTTGGTGTCAATTTCCACATCCTTCTCTGTTCCCAATGCTTTCAGGAGAACATTCTTTCTCGGATGATGTTCCGCATCTTCAGGTGATAATTGTCCCGTTCTCACAAGCTCGTTTACAAGGGAATGGTCTTCTGTTACTTGAGAGAAACCGTTACTGTTTGACAAGTAACATCTGCTGTCTCCAATATGGGCAATCGTAATAAACTCATCTGTACAAACTGCTGCAACAATGGTAGTTCCCATACCCTTACACTCTTCATGGTCAATCGCATACTGTAAAATAATCTGATTAATATCCTTGATTTGATCTTCAAGCCATGTCTGTGCTTCGTCGGGTGATGTAATGGATTCTGTGTTCTTCCATCTGTTATGTAGTTCTGTCGTTGCGAGGGAACTGGCTACATCACCTGCACTGTGTCCCCCCATTCCATCAGCAACAATCGCAAGCATTTGATTTTGCTGATTAAAATAAATTCCACCTGAGTCTTCATTATGACTTCTGACATGCCCTGTATCGGTTAGAAAATTTCCTAACACTCGTATCACCCCGTCTTTTCTTACATGCTTATCCAGTTTAAATGATAAGCTCCTGGCACTATCATGATTTCGCTTTTCAGGATAAGCTTACAAAAAATCTAACACCTAAACTCTCCTCAATATCTATCTACTATAGAATACCATATTTATGATTTTTTGATTAATCTTGTTAAGAAAAATCCATCTGTGTCTAAATCATGGGGAAAAAGCTGGAGTCCCCATTGTGACAAACCGCTTAATTCTCTGCAAACAACTGGCAGGGATTCTCGAAAGGATGGATCGATTTCGTATTCAGGATGATTTTTCAAAAATTGCTGAATAACATGCTCATTTTCTTCCCTATCAACTGTGCATGTGCTGTAAACAAGCTTCCCGCCGGTCTTTAAAAGCGGTGCAACGGCCTCAAGTAAATCGGTCTGTATGCCAGATAAATTGGTGACATCCTCCGCTGATTTCTGATACTTAATATCAGGTTTACCTCGTAATACGCCCAATCCCGAACAAGGTGCGTCCAATAGAATCCGGTCAAAGGTCTCTTTTTCATAAATATCAGGCAGTGTACGGCTGTCGGCAGGCTTGGCAGTAATAATACTCAGCCCAAGGTCCTTGGCTTTTTCTTCTACCAGCTTCGCTTTTTTTGCGTGGAGATCATAGGCATGAATTTCTCCATTGTCTTTCATCTTTTCCGCAATGTGGGTCGTTTTCCCACCTGGAGCACTGCAAGCATCAAGTACAAACATACCCGGCTCCACATCCATCATTTCACCCACTAACATTGAGCTCTCATCCTGTACGGTGAAATATTCTTTAAATAATGGATGACGAAAGATGTTTCCGCTTTTCATAATGATTCCCTGTGAAGATAATAGAGAGCGTTCCACCTCAAAGCCATCCTGTTCAAGACGTTTTATCGCATCCTCACGACTCATTTTTGTGGATTGTACACGAACGGAAACATCCTTTTCGTGTAAGTTTTTAAGGCACATGGACCGTGCAATATCAAATCCGTACCATCTGACAAACCGTTTCACCAGCCATTCGGGATGACTCATTTCGACAGCCAGCCGTTTTACCGGGTCCTCAATGGAATCAAAGGAAGGGACTCCCTTTCGTTGAACATTTCGCAGGACACCATTGACAAATGAGCTTAAGCTTTTACCGCCTTTTTTCTTAGCCAATTCCACAGCTTCATAAATGATCGCATGATCGGGAACCCGTTCCAGGTAATGCATCTGATAAATGGCCAGATACAAAAGCCATCTTACCCAGGGTTTTACACGCTTTCGAACGAATGGTTTAAGAAAAAAAGCCAAGGTGTCTCTTCGCTGCAGCGTTCCGTAGACCAGTTCAGTAAGCAGGGAAACATCTTTCTGATTCAGATCATCTTTGCTTATTTCCTGCTGAATGAGTAAGTGACTGTAGCCACCACCTTGTCCAACACGTACTAATATATTTAAAGCTGCTTCACGTACTGTTTTTTGTGCCATGTTACTCTCCTAACCTGTCTCCTTTAGTAAGATTACTTCCTGCACCACGTAAAAAGGACTCAGCATTCATTCGTTTTTTGCCTGAGGGCTGAAGATCTGTAATGCGAATTCCTTTTTGATCCCCGCATACGACTGTAAACCCGTCATCATCCAATTCACTTATCGTACCGGGTGTTTCCTGAAAGGTGCTTTCAATCTTTTCCCCCCACCAGATTTTTACGTTTTTTCCGTTAAGCGTAGTCGATGCCACTGGCCAGGGATGGAGACCGCGAATATGGTTATAGACTTCTTCCTGTGACTGATTCCAGTTTATTCTTTCCTGTTCTCGTTTAATATTATAAGCAAATGTGGCCTGTTCATGATTCTGTTTTTCAGGTTCAATGGAGCGATTAAAGATTTCAGGCAAGGTTTCAATTAAGAGTCTGGCACCGGCGTCAGCCAGTTTGTTATGCAAAGAGCCGACATGATCTTTTTCATCAATAGGAACCCTGACTTTCGCTAACATATCACCTGCATCCAGGGCCTCTACCATATACATAATGGTGACTCCTGTTTCATGTTTGCCCTGTAAAATTGCATAGTGAATGGGCGCACCACCTCTTAATTCCGGAAGTAAAGAAGCGTGTACATTAATACATCCATACTCGGGCTCATCAAGTAATTCCTTAGGCAGAATCTGACCAAAGGCAGCTGTGACAATAAGGTCCGGACGGTATTCAAGCACCTTGTCATATTCATGTTTGATTTTCTCCGGCTGTATGACAGGAATATTATGCTTCTCGGCTTCAGCCTTTACTGGTGGTGGGGTTAATACACGCTTTCTCCCCTTGGGCCGATCTGGCTGGGTAACGACTGCAGCCACTTCATAGCCCGCTTGGATAATGGATTGCAGGACAGGAACGGCAAAGTCCGGGGTCCCCATAAATACGATACGTTTTGTCATTTGGGTCACTCCTTTTACATCATTTGCGTTGGTTGAAAGTCAACAGATATTTGTAAATCCTTTGTCTGAATTTCTTTTTCATATTGCTGGATAATTTTCTTCATATTCTCATACAGATTTGGTTCATTTTTGTATTTTATCATGCATTGATAGCGATATCTATTTTTAATCCTTGTAATAGGGGATGGCGTGGGCCCCATAATCTGTGTACGGTTCATACTCATCTCGTGTAAGGATTTTACAATTTTCTGCGTAACTTGAACGGCATAAGCATGATTGGGATGGGAAATCGTTACTAAAGCCAGAAAATAATAGGGTGGATATTTAAATCTTTTTCTCATTTTCATTTCATATTGAAAAAAGGGTTCAAATTGATACTGACTTGCCAGTTCAATACTGTAATGATCCGGTGTGTAAGATTGAACGACCACCTCACCTGGTAATTCATGACGGCCGGCTCTGCCACTAACCTGTGTTAATAATTGAAAGGTTTTTTCAGCTGAGCGAAAGTCCGGAATATGTAACATGGAATCAGCAGCAAGCACGCCTACTAATGTAACATTACTAAAATCAAGTCCTTTTGCTATCATTTGCGTCCCCAATAAAATATCCGCTTTTCTCTCCCTGAATTGATTTAATAATTTTTCATGGGAGCCCTTTCTCCGTGTGGTATCCACATCCATTCTAATGATACCGGCTTCCGGGAATGTCTGCTGAAGGGATTCCTCCACTTTCTGAGTTCCTGTACCAAAATAGCGGATAGAGTCACTTCCGCATTCCGGACACACCTGTGGCATAGGAATTTCATAGGAGCAATAATGGCATTTTAATCTCTCCTGCTTCCTATGATAGGTTAGAGAAATATCACAATGGGGACACTGAATGGTCGTCCCACAATCCCGGCAGATGACGAAGGTTGAATACCCTCTGCGATTTAAAAGCAGGACAATTTGTTCTTTTCGCTCTAAACGCTCACGAATACGTTCCTGTAATGGAAAGGAAAACATGGAACGATTACCCTGGTGAAGTTCGTCCCGCATATCTACAATTTCAACCTCTGGCATGCTTTGATTGTTCATCCGTTTCGACAATGTAAGCAAATGATAAACGCCCTTTTTCGCTCGTGCAAAAGATTCCAGAGTTGGCGTCGCACTTCCGAGAATAACAGGGCAATGGTGATACTCTCCCCGGAAAATCGCTATATCACGTGCATGATAGCGAGGGGTATCGTCCTGTTTATAGCTGTTTTCATGCTCTTCATCAATGATAATAATACCCAGATTTTCAAAAGGAGCAAAGATAGCGGACCTGGCCCCTACGACGACACGGACTTCCTTACGCTGAACTTTCCGCCACTCATCAAATTTTTCTCCAGCGGATAACCCACTATGCATCACAGCTACGTCTGAGCCAAATCGTCCTTTAAAGCGCTGTACCATTTGAGGGGTTAAGGATATTTCCGGCACCAGCACGATCGCTTCCTGTCCTTTGTCTAATGCATTCTGAATAGACTGCAGATAAATTTCAGTCTTTCCGCTTCCTGTAACACCATGGAGCAGGAAAACTTCATGCTCATGATGATCCATCGTCTGATGAATGGGTTTTATCGCTTTCGCTTGTTCCTCTGTTAAAGGTAAAGGTTCGGTTCTTTCAAAATTACGATTTTCATAGGGATCCCGATAAACTTCTTTTTCATATAAGCGGATCAAACCCCGACTGACTAATGATTGAACGGTGGACCGAGTTGTATGGAGCTTTGTTAACAATTGCTTTAAAAGAATGGGCTCAGGATTCTCAAGAAAAAATCCGATAATGGCTTTCTGTTTTTTGGCCTGATTGGAAGTTTCCATGAAGCCTTCCTCTAACTGAAAGGCATCCACCGGTTCTGCCCAGGTCATTTTCTTTCTGGTTTCTTTACTTTTGACGACATATCTGACCTCAGCCAAACCATCTTTGATTGCAGTGCGAATTTTAATATAAGGGATGTTCCTCTCCTCTATCTCCTCAAACGTGACCATAACCCGCCCGGCAAATAGTATCTGTAAAGTTTCCGACAGCTCTTCCTCCTCAGCTAGCAGCCACAATTCTTTTTTATATTTAGCCTTCAGTATCTGAGGGAGCATCACTTGTAAAGAGGTTATCTGGAAGCTTAAAGTCCGATTGGCAATCCATGTCCCCAGTTGTAAAAGTTCCTGAGTCAGAACAGGTGTGTAATCCAGAACTTCGTCGATTTCTTTTAATTCTTTCACTTCTGTATTCGTTTTGATTTCAATAACAAAGCCCATGACCTTTCTCGGTCCAAAAGGAATAATTACCCTCATCCCCTCTTCCAGGCTGTCTTTATATCGATCAGGAATTCGATAATCAAACACATGATCAATAGCCATGGAAGGGACATCAACAATTACACTTGCAATTTTCACTGTTCTCCTCCCTTTAAGTCTTCCTCAATTAGAGAAAATAGCTGTTGAGCAATTTTAACTTTTGAGTTTAGTGACAGCTTTTGCTGTTTTCCTGTCTTTGAAATAAAAGCTGCTTCATTTGTATCAGCTGAAAAACCGGCATTCTCCTGACTGACATCGTTAACGACAATGGCATCCAGATTTTTTCTTTCGAGCTTTTCCCTGCCATATTGAATCACATTTGATGTTTCGGCGGCAAACCCAACTAAGTATTGGTGCTTTTGTTTTTTCTCCCCTAAAGCTTTTAAAATATCCTCTGTCCGCTCTAGTTCAATGACGAGCGAACCCTCCTGCTTTTTCATTTTTTGATCAAAGGTTTCCTTAGGCCGGTAATCTGCAACTGCGGCTGCTTTAATAATAATATCAGCCTTATCATAATGGCGGAATACTTCATGATACATATCCCGGGCGCTCTCAACTTCCATTCGACTGACTCCATTCGGTACTCCCAGATTGGATGGTCCGGAAATTAAGGTAACGCTCGCACCCAGTTTTGCAGCAGTTTCGGCAATCGCGTAGCCCATTTTTCCTGAAGAATGATTGGTAAAAAAGCGGACAGGATCAATCGATTCCCGTGTAGGGCCGGCTGTGACTAATATGTGTTTGCCATTATAATAAGAAGAGGATTCTTTTGTCCCTATATGCTCTTCAATAACGTCAAGGATTGATTCAGGTTCTTCCAGCCTGCCTTTGCCTACATAACCACACGCAAGAAAACCTTCGCCAGGTTCGATAAACTGATAACCAAAATCATGTAAGGTCTGCATATTCTTCTGAACAGCTGGGTGGGCATACATATGAACATTCATCGCCGGAGCTACATACACGGTTGCTTCTGTAGCAAGCAGCGTCGTTGTCAGCATATCATCTGCTATTCCATTTGCAGCTTTTCCGATCACATTTGCTGTTGCTGGAGCAAGAATAAATAAATCGGCCCAATCTGCCAAATCGATGTGAGCAATTTTTTCCGGATCCTTTTCATCAAAGGTGTCCGTATAAACCGGCTGCCTGGATAAAGCCTGAAATGTCAGGGGACTGACAAATTGAGTCGCATGATTGGTCATTATAACCTTTACGATGGCTCCTCTCTGGACAAGCTTACTTGTCAGTGCACATGCCTTATAAGCGGCAATGCCTCCTGATACTCCTAATACGACCTTTTTTCCTTTTAACATCCTTCATTCCCCTCTTTCCTTAACCCTTTAATAGAGAAGACCATGAACAAAATGGTGTCATTAAGTGCAAAAAATAACAACCCTGTTAAGGTTGTTATTTCAATTAATCATAGGTGATTATTCATAGTCATGATTAGCCGTTTCAAGTTTTTCGGCACGAATTTCTTCCAAAGCAGTCCCGACTAATTTATTGGATTTCACATCATCAATCATCGGATCATCCGTGAATTGTAGTTCTCTTGCACGTTTAGCCGACAGAATAACTAATGCATATTTCGAATTGATTTTTTCAAGCAATTCATCAACAGATGGTTCCAACATCATTCTATATCACTCTCCAATGCTTTTTTATATTCTTCGGCAATTCTTTCTCTTTTACAATGTTCTGCCTGAACAATGGAATTTATTTTTTCTACAGCATGACTTACTGTATCATTAACCACTACATAATCATAGGCTTCCATCATTTCAATTTCTTCTTTAGCAGCTAACAGCCGATTTCGAACCAGGTCCTCTGTTTCTGTGCCTCTGTTTACAATACGATTTTTTAGCTCATCGAGACTAGGCGGGAACAGGAAAATAAAGACTCCCTCTGGAAAATTTTCTTTTACTTGCAGAGCACCCTGAACTTCGATTTCGAGGAATACATCCTTACCTGATTCAAGTGTCTGTTCCACGTATTCTCTTGGAGTTCCATAATAATTTCCGACATATTCTGCCCACTCAAGCAGCTTACTCTCTTCAATCATTTTCTCTACTTCATCTTTTTCATGAAAGAAGTAGTCAACTCCGTGTTTTTCCCCATTTCTTGGCTTACGTGTTGTAACAGAAATCGAATATTGCAAATCTGTTGCCTGATCAAATAATGCTTTTCTTACTGTGCCTTTTCCGACTCCTGATGGGCCAGATAAAACAAAAAGTATACCTTTATTCTCAATCACAATATTGCCTCCTAGCCTTCATCCGACATGTCATCATTACTAATGACACGTTGACCAACTGTTTCTGGTTGAACTGCAGAAAGGATAACATGATCACTATCTGCAACGATGACTGCACGTGTACGTCTTCCATATGTAGCATCTATCAATTTATTATTGTCTCTTGCAACCGTTATAATACGCTTAATAGGCGCTGATTCTGGTGAAACAATGGAAATAATCCGATTTGCTGATACAACATTCCCAAAGCCAATATTAATTAATTTTAAACTCAAGTATGGTTCCTCCTCTAATTTACGCTTTTCTGTCTCTTATCGCAACATTTATTATGTAATAAAGTGCCGGTCGCCTCCGCTATTCTTTGTCCAGCTGCGGCTCCCAGGCCTTTGCGGATATAAGCCAAAGCCATTACGTGGCAAAAACATGCCACTACATGTCTTCGCCTTATACCTCCAGACCTGAACAGTCGCCTCCGCTTTTCTTCAAAATATACAGGATTTTTTGGGTTTATTCAACATTCTGGATTTGTTCTTTAAGCTTTTCGACTTCACTTTTGATACTTACAACCCATTCTGACAAATCACCGTCATTTGATTTGGAGCCTATCGTGTTAACCTCCCGATGCATTTCCTGGACAATAAAATCAAGCTTCCTTCCAATTGATTCATCATCCTGCTCCAACGTTGACACAAATTGATGGATATGACTGAAAAGCCTTGTAACTTCTTCTGTAATATCCCCCTTTTCAGCCAGTAAGGCCACCTCCTGCATCATTCTGCGCTCCTCATAAAGCTCTTCATTCATATACTCTTCAATTCTCTGGCGAATGCGCTGACGATATTCTTCCATAATGATGTCCCGTTGTTTCTCCAGCTTTTGCACGACCGTCTGTACAAAATGAATGCGCTGCTTTAGATCATTAAAGAGAGCGTTCCCTTCATGTTCTCTCATTTCCAAGGCTTTTTTGCAGGCAGTATAACAGGTGCGGAGTAATACATCTTCAAAATCACTACTGGTATTTTCCTGTTCCACAATAGAAAACGCATCCTCAAGCTTCAGAATATCCTGTACACGAACAGATCCGGACAGCTGATAATGATTCTGTATGGAGGACAACTTCTCAATATATTGATCTAATAGATCCCAATCAATGTTAATGGTTCGTTAACCAGACCTTCCCCTTCTATCGTCACCATGACATCAATCCGTCCACGTGTAAAGAATGATCTGGCCTGTTCCTTAATTTTCTCTTCAATATACAGAAGCATCTTTGGCATTTTAATTGACAGGTCTAAAAAACGATGATTAACAGTGCGCACTTCTACTGTAATTCTTGTTTCCCCTATTGCTGCGATTTCTCTACCGTAGCCTGTCATACTCTTAACCAAGACTTCTCACTTCCATTTCTCTTACCAATTATAGGATAATTGCTACGATATACATTATTTTATCATGATTTACTTGGAATTTCTAATAAATTTGTCAAAATACACCGTTTCAGACATGAATCGAATGATTTTTTTCCTTCCCTGAAGGCATCCAGATAAACGTTGGTATAGCGCTTAATGCCAGAATATAAATCCATTCGGTCAGAGGCAACTCTACTGTATGAAAAATTGGCTGTAGAGGTTCAAAATACACAACAACCAGTAATAGCAGAATCGAGGAAATCACTGCTCCTACCAGAGAAAGATTTCCCAATGGATTGCGTGAGAAGACCGAATAATCCGATCGGCAATCAAATACATGAATAAGCTGGGCCATTACTAATGTGACAAAGGCTACCGTCTGGGCGTAGGCTAAATGATCAGGACTTTTTTGATAGGTAAAGATAAAGGCTATCAATGTGACCAGACCAATTAAAAATCCTCTGCTTACAATTTTAAAACCCAGTCCTCTGGCGAATACACTTTCCTTCTGGCTTCGAGGTGGACGTTTCATTACATCTTTTTCAGGCTGGTCCAGACCTAAGGCGAGTGCAGGCAGTCCATCTGTAACTAAATTTACCCAAAGAATTTGTACTGGAACTAATGGGAGAGGCATAGCTAGCATCATGGCAAACAGCATCACCAGAATTTCTCCTACATTGGAAGCTAACAGATATCGGATAAATTTCCTGATATTTTCATAAATATTTCGTCCTTCTTCAATAGCAGATTTTATGGTCGCAAAATGATCGTCCATTAAAATTAATGAGGAGGCTTCCTTGGTGACATCTGTCCCGCCTTTTCCCATACTTATTCCAATATCGCTGGCTTTTATGGCAGGGGCATCATTGACTCCATCCCCTGTCATGGCTACAACATGACCACGATTTTGAAAGGCTTTTACAATTCTTAATTTATGCTCAGGGGAAACACGGGCAAAGACATACACCTCAGGAATGATGGCTTCCAGTTCCTCATCGGTCATTTGACTTAATTGGTACCCACCTAAAACTTTTCCATGAGGAGGAAGCAGCTTCAGCTGTCGGGCAATAGCCTGTGCCGTATTTACGTGATCGCCGGTGATCATCACCGTTTTTACACCAGCTTGTCGGCAGGTTTCAATTGCCTCTGCTGCTTCCTCCCGTGGTGGATCCATCAAACCAAATAATCCTGCAAAGGTTAAATGATTTTCCAGTTGAAAGTCCTTTTCGTTTTCTGAAGGGTCCAGTTCTTTAACACAGACAGCAATTGTCCGTAAGGCTTCATTCGTCATTCTTTCCATCATGTGATGAATATGCTTTTCTTTTTTAGGTGTAAAGGGGCGTCTTTCACTGCCTTCCTGTATCCAGCTTGTCCGTTTCAGCAATACATCAGGAGCCCCTTTAGAAATAACAAACCGTTTCCCTTTTTCGTCTTTTACAACAACCGTCATACGCTTCCTGGCCGAATCAAACGGAATCTCATGAATCACGTTCAACCCCTGCAGATTTTGTCGGGATAAACCTGCTTTTTCTGCCGCAACCACCAGTGCACCTTCAGTAGGATCCCCATCAATTTGAAAACGGCCATTGGTTTTCAAAATTTCAGCATGGCTGCATAAAAGGGTGTTTTTCAGTATTTGACTCAAAGCGCTCGTGCTTAATGGATCGATTTTCTTTCGATTGAGGTAAAACTTTCCCTTAGGATGATAGCCCTGTCCTGTAACAAAATAGTGCTGCTTTGGTACATATATCTGTTGCACAGTCATTTGATTCTGGGTCAGAGTTCCCGTTTTATCTGAGCAGACAACGGAGGCTGACCCCAGGGTTTCGACCGCTGACAGCTTGCGAACTACAGCTTTTCGCTTAATCATCCGCTGCACACCTAAGGACAGAGCAACCGTTACAATAGCCGGAAGTCCTTCAGGGATAGCAGCAACAGCTAAGGATACGCCCGCTAGAAACATTTCATAGATTGGGTGTCCCTGATAAATTCCTAATAGGGCGACAGCAACAGTTAATAGAATGGCACCGACAATGAGGATCTTCCCTAGTTCTTCAAGCTTTCTTTCGAGAGGTGTTGGTATTCGCTCTGTGGAAGACAGCATTGAAGCAATCTGTCCCATGGCGGTTGACATTCCAGTGGCTACAACCACTCCGGTCCCACTTCCTCTGGTGACTAATGTACCGGAAAAGGCCATATTGTGCTGATCGCCAAGCTCAACATTTTCTTTTGGAATAGGCTGTTCATTCTTAACCGCAGGAATCGATTCCCCGGTTAAAACGGATTCCTCTATCTCAAGTGCATTTACATCCAGCAAACGAAGATCCGCACTGATTCTGTCACCTGTTTTCACTTTTACAATGTCCCCGGGGACAAGTTCACGACTTGTTTTATTGACCCAGACGCCATCTTGTAATACCGTGACAACCGGAGCGGATAATTCTTTTAATTTTGCCATCGATTTTTCAGCCTTCTGCTCCTGAAAATAGCCTAAAAGACCATTTAGTAGAACAATGGCCATAATGGCAATAGCATCGATATATTCGCCCAACAAACCAGAGATCAGAGTTGCTCCAAGTAAAACAAGCACCATAAAATCTTTAAACTGCTGGACAAACAAATAGATTCTGGATACTGACACCTGTTCAGCAATTTCATTTTCGCCGTGTTGTCTTAAACGCTCCTCCGCTTGTTTTTCCGATAACCCATGGCCTGCATTTGTCTGTAACTGCTCTTCTATTTCTCTTTGATTTTTCGTATACCACTTCACGGTTATTACCCCCATACCGAGCTTCTTGTGTATATCTATTCAGACAAGCCTTAAAAAATGCTATACTTTGTATGATATGAGGTGATGAAGATGTCATTTGATGGAGTTGTAACACGAGCCGTTGTTGATGAATTATCAACGAAGCTAACGAGCGGCCGAATACTGAAAATTTATCAGCCAACAAGCACTGAATTAGTGATGACTGTGCGTAGCCACGGAGAAAATCATAAGCTTCTCCTGTCTGTACACCCAAGCTACGCCCGTATACATTTAACCAGTGAATCCCTGACCAATCCTAAGGAGCCACCAATGTTCTGTATGCTTTTAAGAAAGTATCTGGCTGGTGGATTTATTGAGAAGATTGAGCAAAAAAACATGGAGCGTATAATTGCCTTTCGAATTTACAGTAAGGATGAAATCGGGGATATTACGAGCAAAACTCTTATGGTGGAAATTATGGGAAAACATAGCAATATCATGCTGGTGGATGACGAAAAAAATGTGATTTTAGACAGCATGAAGCATATTTCACCTGCTCAGAACCGTCATCGTACTATATTACCAGGACAGCCGTATGTTTTTCCTCCTGAGCAGAATAAACTGCACCCCTTAGAAATAGACGGTGAAAGATTTATAAAAAAACTGGATTTTAATAAAGGAAAGCTGGATCAGCAAATGGTTCATACTTTAATGGGGATTTCTCCATTAATAGCCAAGGAATTACAGCACCGCGCTCACCTGGGTTCCACCCAAAAGTATCAGGAGGTTTTTGAAAGGTTCCAAAAGGATTTAAGGGAACACAACTACACACCTGCCGTTTATCAGGGCGGCAAAGAACAATTTTATGTATTTATACTTGATTCGCTTCCAAACGAACGAATCACCTTTTCTTCTGTCAGCGAAATGCTGGATGCCTACTATCGTGGAAAAGCTGAACGGGACCGGGTCAAACAGCAGACAGCGGATATTTACCGACTGCTGAAAAATGAGCGGGACAAAAACAAACGTAAAATTAAAAAACATCAGCAGACGTTAAAAAAAGCTGAAAAGGCTGAGCAATATCAGAAGCTCGGGGAGTTATTAACAGCGAATATGCACCTTGTTAAAACAGGGGATACAGTCGTTAAGGTGGTTGATTACTACGATCCGGACCAATCAGAACTGGAAATTGAACTGAATCCGAATAAAACACCAAGTGAAAATGCACAAAGTCTATTCCAGACCTATCAGAAACTGAAGAAATCAAAACAGGTTGTGACCACGGAAATTGACAGGGCCAAGGATGAAATTCAATATTTAGAGCAGTTAATGCAGCAGTTAGAAACTGCACGGGAACAAGATTTAGAGGAAATACGTGAGGAACTGCAGGAGCAGGGCTATATCAGGAAAAAAGCTAAGAAGTCTAAGAAAAAGCAAAACCAGAAGCCCCAACTGGATGAATACGAGGCTGCAGATGGTACACTCATTCTAGTCGGACGCAACAATAAACAAAATGAATATTTAACGAATCGACTGGCCAATAAAGACGAAATATGGCTGCACGCGAAGGATATACCTGGATCCCATGTCGTTATTCGAACGCAAAATCCAAGCCAGGAGACCATTGAAGAGGCAGCTGAACTTGCCGCTTTTTACAGCAAATCAAAAATGTCTTCTACCGTTCCGATTGATTATACACAGGTTAAGCATGTGCGTAAGCCATCTGGTGCCAAACCCGGATATGTTATCTATGACAATCAGAAGACCGTTTATGTTACCCCTGATGAGCGAAAGGTTAATCAGATGAAAAGAAGTCAGACATAATTTCACGTTTGATGAAAAATAAATGAAAAAAACGAGCATAACCTCATTGGGTATGCTCGTTTTTTTAATAGGCCAAAAGGATGTTAAATAGTCTGAAACAGTAGAATAAATAGCAGAATCGTAGCCAGATAAGTAAAAGCACTGTGCCCCCAATATTTTCGATCATGGTTACGGATCATAAAATAGTTCCATACTGCAAAAAGGAGCACTCCAGTCAAAAAGCTTGTACTCGCTTTCCAGGAGAGAATCGTTTCTGTGTCCCCCATGGAAAAGGCGACCCAGAACAAAATATAAAGGTAACACGTAATGAGTCCGAGTGCTGCATTTCCAATCATGAGCCAGGCCCATTTTGATATTTTCACAACATCACAGCCTTTTATCTATTTTCTGAAACCTATTGTACAATGCTAATCTGGAAAAATGCAACACTCCGGTAATCTGCTTTTAATTGTCCAGCTGCGGCTCCTAGGTCAAGGCGGATATAAGCCAAAGCCCTTACGTGGCGAAAACCATGCCACTCCATGTCTTCGTCTTATCCCGCATGACCTGACCACTCGCCTCCGCTTTTCTCTGTCCAGCTGCGGCTCCCAGGCCTAAACGGTCGCCTCCGCTTTTCTAATTAAGCTGCTTCGTTGTCTGTGGTTATTTCTTCTGATGCTTCAAACATATTTCCGTTACCAAAGCTCTTTTCTTTGCCTGGTAATACCAGGTTTAATAAAACTCCGACAATCGCCGATAGAGCCATGCCTGCGATTTGCAGGTTTTCATTTACCTGTATATAGGCTCCACCAATTCCCAGGACAAGGATTACAGAAGAAATGATTAAGTTTCTTTTTTCACCCAAATCTACTTGATTATCAACTAACATGCGAAGACCGCTTGAAGCGATAATCCCAAACAATAGAATGGAGACTCCCCCCATTACAGCAGAAGGAATGGATTCGATTAAAAGGACAATACTGGTCGTAAAACCGAAAAAGATAGCAATAACTGCCGCTCCCCCTATAACAAACACACTGAATACGCGTGTTATTGCCAGGACACCGATATTTTCCCCGTAAGTGGTATTTGGTGGCCCTCCAAGGAAGGAAGCGATCATTGTTGCCACACCATCTCCCATAATGGAGCGATGCAGCCCTGGTTTTTCAAGAAAATTACGTCCGGCTACTTTGGATAGCACCATCTGATCTCCAATATGCTCCGCTACTGTCACAAGAGCAATAGGAACCATAATCCAGAAAATTCCTGCATTTACAACCTCTAATGGATTGTAATCTTTAAATGGTACCGTGAAGTCAGGCACTTGAAAGAAGGCTGCGAAAAATCCGGCAATCGAACCACTGTTCACCAATTCATTCCAATGCTGGCTTAACGCCTCTGTATTGACAATTCCCTGAGTCAGGGCGAATACATATCCTCCAATAATTCCTATTAAAATCGGAATTAAGCCAAAGAAGCCTTTAAAAAACATCGTCGCTAAAATCGTAATTCCTAATGCCACAAGTGCTACTGTAAAATGAGCAGAGCTGTATTCACCATTTACATTCATGGCCATATCTACGGCTGTAGGAGCGAGACCAAGTCCAATGACGATGATTATGGGTCCGACTACAACAGGAGGTAAAATATTCATTAACCATTTGGTTCCGAGTATACGAATAAATACTGAAATCAGTCCATAAACAACGCCGGCCAGAAAGCTTCCCACCATTACTCCCGGCATTCCATAAGCAGCATCTGCCAGTGTTATAGGAGTAATAAAGGCAAAGCTTGAACCAAGATAAGCGGGTATCCTTCCTTTCGTGATAAATAGATAGGCCAATGTTCCTAATCCACTGGAAACTAAAGCAGCCGATTGAGACATTTCGGTTAGAAGGGGCACTAAAATTGTAGCGCCAAACATAGCAAATAAGTGCTGCAGGCTTAATATGAACCATCTGCTTTTCTTTGGTATATCTCTTACACCCATAACCATGTTTTCATTACTCATATAAACACTCTCCCTTTTTGTCATTAAAAAAACCTCTTTGCACAAGTCGCAAAGAGGTATACGTAACCTGAAATAAGTTACGCCAATCATTTTTGCGACCTTCTGTAGCCTCTCTGGACTCAGTTAAAGGTCCTCCATTCGTTATTCAGTTCGTATTCTCTTAATCATAAATCGTTACTTCATCTTCCTGATCAATCTCATCCACATGAACCACAATGACCTCTTCTTTTGAAGTAGGAATATTTTTTCCGACATAGTCCGCACGAATAGGCAGTTCACGATGACCCCGATCCACTAATACGGCTAGTTGTACTTGATGAGGCCTTCCAAGATCCATAACAGCGTCCATGGCGGCCCGCACGGTTCTACCTGTGAAAAGGACATCATCGACAAGAACAACCGTCTTATTATTGACATCTGCTTCAATCTGAGCAGCCTTTAGTTCTGGTTCTTCCAGGTTTTCCTTCCTGCTTAAATCATCTCTGTAAAAGGTTATATCCAGTTCACCAACCGGGACACTTGCTCCTTCAATGTCCTGTATCCTTTTTGCAAGACGATAAGCAATCGGGGCGCCTCTCGTTTTAATACCGACTAAAATTAAGCCATCCGTACCTTTGTTTTTTTCGAGAATTTCATGAGCGATTCTGGTTAGTCCCCGGCCCATTGCAGCCTGATCGAGTAACTGTGCTTTAAAATTCAATTTGCCCCTCCTTTTTCCGAACCATAATAGCTGAATAAAGGATTTTTCCGTAAAAAAACCCTTTTGCCAAAGATGGCAAAAGGGTTCACGTCAACATACTTTACCTGCTGTTCCTTTTATCCGCCACCTTCTCAGTCTCACTGGACTGATTTTAAAGGTTCTTTATTATTTTCAAAATTAATTATTACAGAATCCGCAGCACCTGTCAACCACGGATTCTTAATTCCTTCAACAGTTGCTGAAAGTCATCAGGTGGATCTGCTTGAAACTCAAGCCATTCTTTCGTTATCGGATGCTCAAACCCAAGTTTTCTTGCATGAAGAGCCTGTCCATTGATATCCAATGTTTTACGTGGACCATATTTAGGATCACCGGCCAGAGGGTAACCAATATATCTGAAATGTACCCGTATTTGATGGGTTCTCCCGGTTTCCAGCTCACATTCAACATGAGTAAATTCCGCAAAACGGTCCAGCACGTGAAAATGAGTAACGGCGTCCTTCCCTTTATCCACGACAGCCATCCTTTGGCGGTCATTTGGATCTCGTCCAATCGGCGCATCGATTGTACCGATATCATGCTCCAGCACTCCATGAATTATAGCTTCATATTTACGTTTAATGGTTTTTTTTGCTAATTGATCTGCCAATCCCATATGAGCCTGGTCATTTTTCGCCACCATGAGCAGTCCGCTCGTGTCCTTATCAATGCGATGGACAATCCCCGGCCTCATCACTCCATTAATTCCCGATAGATCATCACAATGGTAGAGAACGGCATTGACCAGTGTTCCGGTTGTATGACCCGCAGAAGGATGGACAACCATGCCATTTGGTTTATTAACGACCAGCACATCCTCATCCTCATAGACGATATCAATAGGAATATTCTCTGCCTTGATATCAAGCGGTTCAGGTTCAGGAATGGTCCAGGTAATCTCATCCCCTGCCTGACATTTATAATTGCTTTTCACCTTTTGATGATTGACTTTCACAAGCTGATCCTTTACCCATGATTGCACCTGTGATCTGGAGACCTTATCGTTGATTTTCGTTAAAATCTTGTCAATACGTTCATCTTGTTCTGTCTCTGTTACTGTGTAAGAATGTACACTCATTGCTTTGCCTCTCCTTTAAACCGTTCTTCAAAAAGGGTGTAGATTAACATTAGGATGACACCAACCACGAGTGAAGAATCTGCGACATTAAAAATTGGGTAGTCGTAGCCAAAAATAATGAAATCAAAAAAGTCCACGACCTCCTGGCGAAAGATACGATCGATAAAATTACCTATCGCTCCAGCCAGAATCAGGCTTAAGGACCATCCTAAAAGAGGGTGCTCCTTTACATGTTTTTGCATATAGTAAATCACGAAAATGACGACAATCGTTGTTACAATGTAGAAAAACCACATTTGTCCTTGTAAAATCCCCCACGCTGCGCCTTTATTACGATGGGAAGTTATGTAAAAGAAATTTTCGATGACAGGAATACTTTCATATAGGGCCATTTGTTTATCAACGATCCATTTTGTGACCTGATCAATTGCAATGATTATAAATGCTGCAAGATAATACCACACATCATTTTCCCCCATCTGGTTAGATTCATTCTTCAAGCATTTTACCACATCCATGAAAAAAAATCCTATGAACAAAGGATTTTAGAAGAAAAGGCTGCCTCAGGAGAAGCTGAGACAGCCTTTGTTGTTATTAAGAATAATGTTTTTCAACAATATCTGCGCAGCGGTCACATAGGTCTTCATGCTTTTCATGGGAGCCGACTGATTCAGAGGATACCCAGCAGCGCTGACAGGTTTCTCCTGGATGTTTTTCAACGGCAACCTTCACATAATCATATTCCTTTGCTTCTGACAAGCTTTCCGTCAGCTCTACTTCAGAGACAATTAAATACTGATGCAGGTGCTCAATTTCCTCCAGCAGGTTCTTGGTACGTTCGTCCTTGGCTGATAAGGTAACTTTGGCTTCCAATGATTTACCTATGACTTTTTCATTTCTTGCCTCTTCAAGAGCCTTTAAGACATCATCACGTACTTCCATGAAATGATCCCATTTTGCTTTTAGTTCGTCCTGATTAGGGAGTTCACGCACTTCAGGCATATCGGTTAACTGTACGCTTTCCTCTTCGGTTCCAGGAATATAGCTCCATACCTCATCCATTGTGTGAGACAGAATTGGGGACAGCAGCTTTGTCAACGATGTAATGATTTCATAATACACTGTCTGGATACTGCGGCGACGCTGATCATTCTCCGGCTCAATATAGAGAATATCCTTGGCAAAATCGAGATAGAAAGAGCTTAAGTCAATCGTACAGAAGTTATGAATCGCCTGATAAATGGCAGAGAAATCATACGTGTCATAAGCATGATCCACTTTTTTAATCAGGTTTTGTAATCGAATGAGCATGTAACGATCGATTTCCTCTAAATCCCCATCTTTCAGCTTATCCGTTTGAGGGTCAAAATCATTTAAGTTTCCAAGCATAAAACGGACGGTGTTACGAATTTTACGGTAAACCTCAGACACCTGTTTTAAAATTTCATTGGAGATACGAACATCAGCCTGGTAATCTACACTGGCAACCCATAGTCGTAAAATGTCGGCCCCAAATTGCTTCATAATCTTGCTTGGAATCATTACATTCCCCAGGGATTTACTCATCTTGCGTCCATCACCATCAAGAGCGAAACCATGACTTAAAATCGATTTATACGGGGCTTCTCCTGTTACAGCAACCGCAGTTGAAATCGACGAATTAAACCAGCCGCGGTATTGGTCGGATCCTTCTAAATACATATCCGCCGGACGTTGTAATTCAGGCCGTTCAACTAATACACCCTGGTGAGATGAACCTGAATCAAACCAGACATCCATAATGTCCGTTTCTTTTGTAAATTCCCCATTTGGACTGGATGGATGTGTAAACCCCTCAGGAAGTAGATCTTTAGCTTCACGCTCAAACCATACATTGGATCCATGCTCTCTAAATAATTCAGAAACGTGGTTAATGGTTTCATCATTGATAATAGGCTCGCCATTTTCCCCATAGAATACAGGGATTGGCACTCCCCAGACACGCTGACGGGAAATACACCAGTCCTGACGATCCCGAACCATATTATAGAGTCTTGTCTCTCCCCATTCCGGTACCCACTGGATACGCTCAATCTCTTTAAGAATATCTTCACGGAAGTCCTTGATGGATGCGAACCATTGGGAAGTTGCACGGAAAATGGTTGGCTTTTTCGTTCTCCAGTCATGCGGGTAAGAGTGTGTCATAAAGTTCAGTTTTAATAGTGCCCCGGACTCTTCCAGTTTTTCCGTAATCAATTTATTCGCTTTATCGTAGAATACTCCTTCAAAGCCTGGTGCATCAGAAGTGAATACCCCTTTTTCATCAACCGGGCATAATACATCAAGATTGTACTGCTGACCAACCCAGAAGTCATCCTCCCCGTGTCCTGGAGCGGTATGAACACATCCTGTACCCGCATCTGTTGTAACATGCTCTCCTAAAATAACGAGTGAATCACGATCATAGAAAGGATGTTTAGCGACTGTACGATCAAGCTCCTCACCTTTGTAAGTTTGCTGAACGTTGTAATCCTGCCATTCCAATTCATTCGCAACTTCCTCCACCAGTTCAGAAGCTACAATATATTTTTCAGATTGAACAGAAACAACCGAATATTCCAGCTCCGGATGTACGGTAATGGCAAGGTTTGCAGGAATCGTCCACGGTGTTGTCGTCCAGATAATAAATTTCTCATCACCTTTTAGGACGTTTTTGCCATCTTTTACATCAAAGGCAACATAAATCGACGGGGAACGCTTATCCTTATATTCAATTTCAGCTTCTGCCAACGCAGATTCTGATGATGGTGACCAGTACACAGGCTTATGACCTTTATAAATATAGCCCTTTTTCGCCATTTCACCAAACACCTGAATTTGTGCTGCTTCATAATCCTTTGTCAGCGTAATGTAAGGATTCTCCCAGTCTCCGCGTACACCGAGCTGTTTAAATTGCTGTCGCTGGCGTTCAATTTGCTCACGTGCATATTCTTCACAAATTTTTCTGAATTCAGATTCGCTCATAGATTTACGATCGACTTTTTTCTTCGCAAGCGCCTGTTCGATTGGTAATCCATGGGTATCCCAACCAGGAACATAGGGTGCATGAAAACCAGCCATTGACTTATAACGAACAATGATATCCTTCAGAATTTTGTTAAGGGCATGCCCCATATGTAAATCACCATTTGCATATGGAGGGCCATCATGAAGAATAAACATGGGTCTTCCTTCTGTTCTCATTTGAACCTTTTCATAGATTTTTTCTTCTTCCCATTTTTGCTGCATTTCAGGTTCTTTGTTTGGAAGATTTCCACGCATAGGAAATTTCGTTTTTGGCATTAATAAGGTTTCTTTATAGCTCATTCCTATTCTCCTTTTTCTTTTATAGTAAAACAGTTATTTCCAGGATTTTTAATGTTTAGTACAAAAAAGGCACCTCATCCCGAATAAAAGGGACGAGGCGCCTCGCGTTACCACCCTGATTGATGAATAAACATACAGATATTTTATCCATCCTCTTTATCATTCGTAACGTGAATGAATCGTCCTTGGCTACTTGTTATTTACTCTATTCACCAGGAGACTCAAGGGTGATCTTCCATGAAATGTGCTGTCCGGGCTTCCACCATCCCCGGCTCGCTTTGCATTCATCATTCAATGTACTGTCCCTGTCATCGTCTTTCTAAATGTTTAGGTTTTACGAGGGAAAACGGACCTTAGCCGTTACTCAGATACACAAATATAACATTCAGAGTAACATAAAAGGTCTGCAGTTCCCTGTTAAGATTTTAAACCATCGGCAGGTAAAAAGTCCTGTCAGTGTGCTTTACTTTATACTTTTGCATTATATTCAAAAATGATTCCGGCGTCAAGATTGGTTGTCTGAAAGTTGATATTCCACTGTATTCTGCTCTTCATCCGTCTGGTCCAATTCCATTTCAAAGAGCTCATCCCAGTCATCGTTTTCAATCATATCAAGCTGAGCCTGTACAATCATTTTCATGCGAGTTCGAAATACCTTAGCCTGTTTTTTCAGCTCTTCTACTTCCAATGTAATTTTTCTCGACTTGGACAAAGCTTCATTAATAATTCTGTCTGCATTCTTTTCTGCTTCTTTTATAATAAGCTTAGCTTCTTTATTCGCATTATTTTTCACGTCTTCAGCTGTTTCCTGAGCAACTAAAATGGATTTATTTAAAGTTGTTTCAATATCATTAAAATGACCAATTCTTTCCTTTAAATCGGCTACTTCTTCTTCATATTCCTTTTTTTCACGAATAACTTTCTCATAGTCTTTTATGACCTGGTCAAGAAATTCGTTGACCTCATCTTCATCGTATCCTCTGAATGTGCGGGTAAATTCTTTATTATGAATATCGAGTGGTGTTAACGCCACAAAGGTAACCCCCTTGAATTTAATCTCTTTTATTTGAAATAATTCTTCGTCTGTACTTTCAAGTAATTCGACGTGATTTGTCTTTTTCCTGCTTATTTTTCCTTTTATTTTAAAACACCGGTTAATATCCGCCATTTTTCTTTTTTGGTCTGGCCCGATATTTGAATAAGCTTGCTTCGGCCCTTTTTTCGAACGGATATCATATCTCCTTCCTCCATTTGGAAGGACGGATCTTCAACCACTCGGTGATTCACTTTAACATAGCCTTTTTGAATCCACTCGCTGGTTTTATTGCGTGAAAGATTGTAGATTTCTTTCATAACGGTGTCTAATCTGAGAGAGGAAACGGTACCTTCCTTCGTCTGCCACTGCTCCGGAGAAGGTTTCATTTCATCCAGTGGAACCGATTTAAAGTGCAGTCGGGTCTTCTTAATACCCGTTAAGTGAAGTTCAAGAAAGGTGGCAAGTTCCTTATCTGCAACAATTTGAACCGTATCGTCCACCACCATAAGGTCGCCTGCCTTTTTACGCTTTATTCCAAGCGACATAAGAGCACCTAAGACATCACGATGGGTAATCTCAACAAACTTTCTGGCAAACTGACTTTGAAGCACAACAATATCGAAGTCTTCATTATGTATCTCTTCATAGAAAGGTGCCAGAATTGCTCTTTTTCTCTCTGTTTTATCATCGCCTCCAAAAAAATGAAGGTTCATATCAGGATGATTCCCAATAACCGAAGAAAGAATAATCTGCTCTCTGGGGTCTAAAAAGTCTGTGAGCTTTCGCTGATACGTCTGCTCTACCTCATCTCTCCACGCTAAAGCCTGATCTATAAATGCCTGTTCTTCTTTTCGAAAATGCTGATAGATATCCATAAAAATCTCCTAAACACCTATTAAAAGAAAACCATAATAAAGAGTTGTTCCAATCCTAATTTAGCAAATTGAATAGCAAAAATCGCCACGATAGGAGAAATGTCTATCATCCCAAGTGGTGGAATAAACTTCCGGAATGGCTCCAAATAAGGTTCTACAATTTTCCCGAGCATCTGCCCGAACGAGGATTCCCGGGCACCAGGAAACCAGGACATTAAAATATACACAACGATTGCATACATGTAAATTAATAAAGCCGTTTGCAACAAATTATAGATTTCGATCATCTACTTCCCACCTTTACAATAAATCTTCATCCATCAGATCCGTGATACTGCCTGATACATCGATGTTATCAGGTGCACAGATAAAGGTTTGCTGTCCCAATTTTTGAATAATCCCACCAATAGCATAAACGGTTCCGCTTAAAAAATCTACAATTCGCTTTGACTCCTGATGATTCGTCCTTTGTAGATTAATCACAACCGCCCTGCGATTCTTCAAATGATCCGCAATTTCCTGACAGTCATCATAACTTTCAGGTTCACATAATACTACCTTGGATGTTGAGGATTGAATACTTTCCAAGTGTACCACATTTTGAGCACGGCGGCTCGCTGCCGGAGAGTCTGGCTGTTCTGGGACCTCTGTTTCCTCTTCTATATATTCATATTCGTCTTCAAATGTAAAAAGGGATTTAAACTTATTTTTGATGCTCACCATTTACCCTCCAATTCTAAAATTCTTTCCCTACAAGTTTTGTACCAATACGTATGTGGGTCGCTCCTTCTTCGACAGCTATCGAATAATCATTGCTCATTCCCATGGACAAATAAGTGCAGGGTGCATGGGGAAGCTGCAGATTCTGTATTTGTTCCTTTAGTTTCCGGAGATTTTGAAAACACCCTCTTAAAAGATCTTCATTTTCTGTTTGCGGGGCCATTGTCATAAGGCCTGAGACCTCGATATGTTCATAGTTACCGAGCTTTTCAACAAAAGGGATCACTTCCTCAGGGTTGATTCCATGTTTTGAGTCTTCCCCGCTTACATTCACCTGTACAAAGCATTTGATCTTTTCAGACGCCCGTTTATTGACTTCTTTAGCCAAAGAAAGCCTGTCCAGCGAATGAAGATAGTCAATTTGATCAATAACATCCTTTACTTTTCTTGACTGCAGAGTACCAATAAAATGCCAGGTTGCTTCAGTCCCGAGTTCATTATATTTTTCCAGAAAACCTTCCTTGCGATTTTCTCCAATATCTTTAATACCTGCCTGTATTGCTTGATTAGCCGTTTCTATCGACACATACTTTGTAACGGCTATAATGGAAACCTCCTGCGGGTCACGTCCGCTCTTCCGGCAGGCCTGTTCAATATTTTCCCTGATAGAAGCCAGGTTTTCAGCTACATTCACTGCAAAAATCCCCCTTTTTCCTATTCAAATCCGATAAATGCCATCATTCTGCCGGTTTTTCCCTGATCTCTTCTATGTGAATAAAATAAATCCTCATTTTCGTATGTACAATAATTGGTTAAGGTAATCTGCTGTTCCTTTAGTCCTTTCTTTAAAAGAAGGTTTTTATGAAGCTGTTTAAGGTCCAGATAATAATGGGTTTCATCGCTCCTCGTCAATACATCCTCTGTTTGCATATCAAAGGGAATGTGCTGAACAACATGATGATCCACTTCATAATGGCGGGAACTAATACTAGGTCCTACGACAACCTCGATTTCTTCCAGTGGAACCTGATGGGTTAAAAAATGATCGATGACTTTAGGTCCCATCCCCTTTACCGTTCCCTTCCATCCGGCATGAGCTAAAGCTACCCATTCCTCCGAGCGGAAAAACAGTGGTACACAATCAGCAAATACCCCGGTTAACAATACATTTCTCTGATTGGTCATCCAGCCATCATATTCAAGCTCAAAGTTAGGCGGATGAGTAATATTGTCCCTGTTCAAAGAATCGTCCCATTCAAGTACATCTGTCCTGTGAACCTGTTTTGAACTGATCCAGTACCTGGCAGGAATTCCGATAATGTTTTCCATACGTTCATAATTCTTTAAAACCAGATCATAATCATCCTGTACATGGAATCCCATATTCAATGTATCATAAGGTTGTTGGCTGAAACCACCTTTTCTCGTCGTTATACCTGCTGTAATTCCTTTTTTCTTCCAATCAGGAATTTCCAAATAAGAGGATGTTCTTGACTTACTAAATAACTCACTCATGTTTATTCTCCTAAAAGTATTAGACGTATTTATTTTACCACATTTTTCGTCTTATTTCTTGTGTTATCTATCCTGATCACCTTTACTGCGCATCGTATTCATTTGTATTCATGCTATGGGTTAGTTTAGGAGTTTCTGTTCTTACTAAGATCACATCAGCCCCAATGGTCACAATATGATTCCACGGAATGACCATTTCTTCCTCATTACCGAATAAACCAAACATTTTGCCTTTCAAAGCAATAACAAGGGCTACGATATAGCCTCTGTCTACATCAATTTCCAAGTCTGTAATATAGCCTAATTTCCTTCCATCTTCAATCGCCACAATATCTTTTACCTGTAATTCTGATATGGTCATTTTTCTCACCACCTTACTTCTAATATATGCACGAATGAGCTATCATTCGTTTAAAAATATAAAAAACCCTGTCCACGAATCTATGGACAAGGTTCAAAACGGATATAAATGCTCATTATTGATTAATGTTTTTATTCATCTGGTCAATCGCTGCTTTTTCAAGCCTGGACACCTGAGCCTGCGAGATTCCGATTTCGTCTGCCACTTCCATTTGGGTTTTTCCTTGAAAAAAACGTTTGTTTAAGATCATTTTTTCCCGTTCGTTTAGTCTTCTCATCCCTTCTTTTAATGCGATTTCATCAATCCAGATGGAATCCTTATTTTTATCATCCTTTAATTGATCCATAACAAAAATCGGATCTCCACCATCATTATAAATAGGCTCAAATAGTGAAACAGGATCCTGAATGGCATCAAGAGCAAAAACAACATCAGAGTGGGGAATTCCCATTTCTTCAGCGATTTCCATTGGTGTGGGATCCTTTGAGGTTTTACTCATTAAACGTTCTCTCACCTGAAGGGCTTTATAGGCAATGTCCCTCAGAGAACGGGATACCCTTATTGGATTGTTATCACGTAAGTATCTGCGAATTTCACCAATAATCATTGGAACTGCATATGTTGAAAATTTTACATTCTGACTTAAATCAAAATTATCTATGGATTTCATTAGTCCAATACAACCAACTTGAAATAAGTCGTCAACATATTCACCACGATGATGAAACCTCTGAATGACACTTAAAACGAGTCGCAGATTTCCGTTTACTAGTTCCTCTCTTGCGAATTCATCACCTTCATGCATTCTCATAAATAATTTCCGCATTTCGTCGTTCTTTAGTACGGGCAGCTTTGATGTGTCGACACCGCATATTTCTACCTTATGTCGCGTCAATCTAAAACCCCTCCTAAGTGGAGATAGTGTCACCAAACAGTTTCTCCATTGGAGGGATTTTTATGCAGCACCTGAAATCATCCATTGTATTCTAAAATTACAAAATCTTAGACCATTTTATTAAACTCTTTCCGTAACCGCTTGATAATTTTTTTCTCAAGCCTTGAAATATACGATTGGGAGATTCCCAGCATATCAGCGACATCCTTTTGCGTTTTTTCTTCTTTCCCAATCAAACCAAAACGAAGCTCCATGATTTGTTTTTCACGGTCATTCAATGTGGACAACGCTTTATGAAGAAGCTTTTTATCTACATTAAACTCCAGTCCCCGGGTTATAATATCTTCATCTGTACCAAGGACATCCGAAAGCAACAGTTCATTTCCATCCCAGTCTACGTTGAGAGGCTCATCAAAGGAGACCTCCGAACGTATTTTATTATTCCGTCTCAGATACATTAATATTTCATTTTCGATACAACGGGAAGCATACGTTGCCAATTTGATTTTCTTTTCCGGATTAAACGTATTAACGGCTTTGATCAGGCCAATGGTACCGATACTAATAAGATCCTCGATATTAATGCCTGTGTTTTCAAACTTTCTGGCAATATAAACCACGAGTCGCAAATTTCGCTCAATTAAAATAGAGCGTGCACCCATATCACCCTCTGGTAACTTCTTTAAGAGTTCCTGCTCTTCTTCCTTTGAAAGTGGTGGAGGAAGGGCTTCATTTCCTCCTATGTAATAAATTTCATCAGATTTTATTCCGAGTTTTATCAGGATTTTATACCACAGTATCTGGAGTTTCATTTTAAATCTTTTCATTTGCCCGAACTTCCTCCTTTTAAATGTTAAGCAAGATAGGAAAACATCGACCTGCTTTTTTCGGTTAAATTAAGAAGATGCCTGCAGTTTTGAAGATTGCATCATTTTTGGGTGTAATAAACAATGATAGGTTCCATCAGATGAGAGTTCACCAAATTGGATACCTATAAAAACCTGGTCAAAGGCATAGTCCCGATCCTGATAGCGGACATAAAGTGAATCCGGTTTGAATATAAGTATAAATGTGCGCTTGCCTCCAACCCCCTGAAAAGGAATCATACGAATTCTGGAAATCCATCGATCCGGCAGTTCTTCAAACGACCAGTTCTCATGACAGCTTTTAATCGCATGCCACTCCTTATCTGAAAAAAACGGCTTAAGGATTTTTTCGTCGCATACAATGACCGGCTTCTTCGTAAATGGATCCATCAGATGATTTCCACTATCAAAAAATCCGGTCGTCTCATGAATTTGGTTATTTACACGAATTTTGACCGGGCATAATTCCTGAAAGCGTATGTTATCAAAATTGATCTGGTCCAACCTTCGTCGTGTAAACCACCAGACGATCGGAAAAGCAATCAACACGAAAATCCAGCTAATCATATCTCCATAGCCACTGTTATAGGTGATAAATAAACCGTCCTGTGACTGAAATTGCTGCCCCATTAAAAAGTAAATCCCGAATAAACCACCACCAATAGTAAACGTTACAAAATAAAAAGTGAAAAATTGCTTTAAGAACAATTTAGTGTTCTTAAAGCCAAAAGAACTAATTAAAATGAAAAAGGAAAAAATGATTTTCCCTGGTAAAGTTGCCAATATATTTTCTGGAAAAAATATATTTACAGGAACCAGAAGCGATGCAATGAAAGCTCCTGCTATCAGCCAACCTCTGTGTGTTTCCGACCTTGTTATCCAATGTACAATCTGTAAAATCATCCAATCGATTAAAAAATTCAAAAGCCAGACAGCATCCAAATATAAAGCCACAATATTTCCGCCTTTCCATTGGACAACTTTACTCTCAACGGTAAGTATAAAAAAACCTGGCCAAAAAGTCTGTCACATCCTGTATGCAAAAAAAAACTTATATTTTCCCATTTTGTCGGATAAAAAACGGAATAATTCTATCGCGTATCATCCAATTTTTCCAATCCACACAAAAAAAGAGGCAGGGACAAAAGTATTTTCGCTAAACATTAATTCGAATTTTGATAGGTTTAGAAAACACCGCTAAGGGAAGATAGCCTATCATTCGGTTTATGGCTCAGCGAAATAATAATATCCCGGCCTCTTTTGCTATTTACAAATGATCTGAACTGACCAGAGTAAAACTTGAACTTTTTGCCTTAATTTAAAAATTTAACAACTGCCTCAGCAAATGCATCAGGAACTTCTGAGTGGGAGAAGTGTCCACTATCCCTGAACATTATGGCATTGCCAGCCTTAACATCTTCACAAAATTTCTCTAAATGCTGGTTACAAGTAACAGGATCATACTGTCCTCCAATTAACAATGAGGGCTGTTTTACTTCTTTCAACATAGGAAGAATGGATTTAAAAATCTCCTCTCCTTCGATTAATCTGCTATTATGCACATTCGTTCTATCCAAAAACTGATTCCACTCTTCATTTGTATACCTGGCGTAATCTGTCTTATGCTCTGTATTATGAACATGAATTTTTATGCCATAATCTCCAAGCTCAGGGCGCATTTCAATAAATTTCAGCATAAGCTCTCTGGCTGACTTATCTGACTCTGCCAACATAAAAGATTCCTTTGCAAGTTCCGTTTTTTTTGACTATGTGCAATCTGTCCCATTTTCCGAAAAAGATTTCGGCCTGAAAGCCCAAAATCAAATGTTGGACATTCAAATATTATACGTGTAAGTTTGAATTCGGAAACATTACAGCATACTTAAGAGCAATAAAACCACCAAATGAATGTCCCAGTAAAGCCCATTTTTCAATGCCCAATTTTTCCCTTAGTTCTTCACAATCCTTTATAATATCATCAAGAGAAAAATCCTCATTGTCGTTAATCCCTTCAGACCTGCAGACAACCCTCTGATCAATAGCAATAAGTCGGATATTCTCCTTCAATCGTTTTGCCTGATGATAACAGAATTCGTAGCAGCTCTCCCCAGGTCCGCCATGAAGATATAGTAACGGTTCAGCATCTGTATTTCCATGAACTTTAACATACATATCCTTTCCACGTATTTTTTAAAGAATGAACTTCTGATACTTTGGTCATGTTTTATTCCTCCCCACCTTTAATGGATACGTCCACGTTTAGTTTTGAGCGGTATTCCAAACCAAATAACAGGAATTCTATATTTACATACGATTGTGAAGGAAAAAGGTTCCATTTTTGAAAGGTTAGCGAAGGATTTTTACATAATAATTGCAGTCATTCCCGTTTCCTGCATTTCAATATTAAAAATGCTTAAGTTTCACCCTTCATATTCATAAATCCTAAATCATTCTGAAACCAAAAAAAGCAGGAGTTAAATACCCCTGCTAAATTTTTGGTTATGAATTTTTGAAAAGATGAACTTTATACTCCATTAAGAGTAATCATAATGCAAATTGATTTGCTCAACGCATTTAGTTAACGACGATTACGGTTTCTCAGAAAGGCCGGGATATCCAGAGTATCCTCTTCAAATGCCGGCTGATTTTCTGTGCGGTTTGTTCTGCGCTGTTCCGCTGGTCGTTCTTTCTTTTCAGCTCCCACTGATGGGCGTGACTTAGGCTGAGCGGTTTTGGCCGCCTCATCAAAGCCTGTAGCAATAACTGTTACTACAATTTCATCCTTCAAGTCTTCATTAATTACCGATCCAAAAATCACATTTACTTCCTGGTCAGCCGCTGAAGTGACAATATCAGCTGCCTCCTGTACTTCAAAGAGACTTAAGTTTTCTCCACCGGAAATATTCATTAAGATACCGCGAGCCCCATCAATGCTGGTTTCCAATAATGGGGAGGAGATTGCTTTCTTAGCTGCTTCCGGTGAACGATTTTCACCAGTTGCAACACCAATTCCCATTAGTGCGGAGCCTTTATCCTCCATAATGGTTTTGACGTCTGCAAAGTCGACATTAATGAGTCCAGGAACAGCAATTAAATCTGAAATTCCCTGTACACCTTGCCGTAAAACATTATCGGCTTCACGGAACGCCTCAAGCATTGGTGTATTTTTGTCAACCATTTCAAGCAGACGATCATTTGGAATAACGATTAACGTGTCCACGCTTGACTTTAATGCATCTGTTCCTGAAACGGCCTGGGTTGAACGTTTGCGGCCTTCAAATAGAAATGGCTTCGTAACCACTCCAACTGTTAATGTGTCCAGTTCCTTGGCGATTTGCGCAATGACAGGAGCTGCTCCGGTACCGGTTCCGCCTCCCATACCTGCTGTTACAAAAATCATATCGGCACCTTGAAGAGCTTCTTCAATTTGCTCACGGCTCTCTTCTGCTGCTTTTCGACCAACTTCAGGGTTAGCTCCAGCGCCTAAACCTCTTGTCAGTTTTTCACCGATTTGTAATTTAACTTCTGCTTTTGATAGATTCAGTGCCTGAGCATCTGTATTAACGGCAATAAACTCCACGCCTTGAACTCCATGCTCAATCATACGGTTTACAGCATTACTGCCTCCACCGCCAACACCGATTACTTTGATCGTTGCCAATTGTTCCCTACCTGTATCAAAATCTAACATACATCGTTCCTCCCACTTTGCAAGTTTACCAGATTTGTTTTTTATGGTTTGAAGGAAACGCCAAATTAGTCAAAGAAGTAACTAAATAATTTTGCGAAACCTGATTCTTTATCTTTCTTCTTTTCGTGCGCCTGATTCGCTGTTTGACTCGATTTTGGCTTTTTCTGTTTTACCGTTTTTTGTTCAACATTGCTCATTTGAACAGACGGGTATATTTCTTTTCCCTGAACCTGAGAATTTCGATAAGCGAATTGTAAAGTGCCGACCCCGGCTGTATATTGAGGATCTCTTACACCTATGTAATCAGGGATTGCAATCCGTACATTTACCCTTAATAGATCCTGTGCCAGTTCTAATACACCAGGCATACTCATAACTCCTCCCGTCAGGACAAAGCCGCCCGGAAGATCCTGATAGCCCATTTTACGTATTTCCTGACTGGCAAATACGTAGATTTCTTCTAATCTTGCTTCTATCATATCAGAAATCTGTACTTGATTAAATGTTTGCTTTTGGTTGCTTCCTATCGTTGTTACCTCAAACACCTCATCTTCAGAAGCTGTATCATAAAAGGCATGTCCATGCTGGTGTTTTACTTCTTCGGCTTCTTCAGTAGAGGTTTTCATTCCAATGGATAAATCCTTGGTAATGTTGTCTCCGCCCAATGGAAAGACGGTTGTATCCTTTAAGTAACCTGATTCATAAACAGAAACGGTTGTACTCCCGGCACCAATATCAATAAGTGCCACTCCCAGTGCTTTTTCGTCCTCTGATAAGGCAACGGAGCCGGATGCAAGAGGCTGCAGGCAAATATCCTGAACTTCAAGGCCTGCTCCTTCAACACACTTGAGAATATTATGTAACACCGTTTTTGAGCAGGTAATGAGTGTTCCTTCCATCTCAAGACGAACACCAATCATTCCACGTGGATCTGTAATTTCATCCTGACCATCAACAATAAATTGCTTTGGAAAAACATCCACGATGGCTCGTTCAGGTGGTATAGACAGAACCTGTGCAGCATCTATGACTCTGGCAATATCATCCTGTCCTATTTCACGGTTTTCACTTGATACGGCTACTACCCCATGGCACGGAAGCAGTTGTACGTGATTGCCATTAATATTTACAACAACCCGGTCAATTTGCATATCAACCATACGTTCAGCCTGTTCTACTGCGGACCTTATAGCATGTACCGACTGATCTATGTCAACAATGGCTCCTTTTTTCATGCCGTTTGATTTAGCCGTTCCTACTCCAATAATATTTAATGAATCTTTTGTCACTTCACCGATAATTATTTTTACTCGGGATGTTCCGATGTCTAAACTTACAAGTATTTCATTGTTGTTCAATCTTTGCACCTCCTGGAAAGGGAAACGGGCCAATTTTAATGTTCATTTGAGTTTTGAATTACATATTTATTAAATAAGGTTCATATAGACTATTCTACTATAGAACAAGTAGAAAATAAAAAAGTATTTTTGATATTTATTAATTCAACATAAAATCAAGCATTCCCTTTTATTTTTTTAGTTTTTTTTCATTCTTTTATATCTGAATCTTTCAAGTAAAATCCGCCTTATCATTGCAATATTTTGAAAGAGCCGGATACCAAAAGCAAATACGGCTGCGAGATATAAATCTATCCCAAGCTGAACCCCCACAAACACTAATAGTGCCGCTAATGAGATGTTCGTAAAAAAACCTGTTACAAATATTTGCTCATCAAATTTTTCCTCCAGATGAGATCGGATTCCACCAATTAGTGTATCAAATGCTGCCAAAACGGCAACGGCTAAATAACTGGCATATAATTCAGGGATTCGTATATCCGTCAGTAATCCTAAAACAACTCCTATGATTAAAAAAAGTAAAGTTAACCACATGCTTTAATTGCCACCCTCTTCAGTTTCTGCAGAACGAATGTATTCGAAATCAATACGCTGCTGATAGGCAGGTAACGTTATGTGAAAATCCAGTTGATAGTTTATCCCTAAATTCTCAACAGCAAAATAATCGTTCACTTTGCTTACTTCCATATATTCAATAAGCTCCCTTGCATCCTCAGCTAAGACGAATATTTCAACTGGAACTGCAGGAATGGGGCGATTATTGACGTAGGTTTGCCCATTAACATCCCTTATTGGTGATGTCTGAATGATTCTTTCATTTTCAATGGCGATATCCTTTGCTCCGTAGGTATTCAGTTCATTAAACAGTCTTTGAAGCAACTCGGGCGGGATTTCCGGGTATTTCTGTACACGATCCGAATCTGCCATAATCGGCTCAATCGTAATTTTGATCCCCTCTCCTTGTACTTCGGTTAATCCTGCTCGTTTTCTTAGCGTTTCCACAGATTCTTTTAGTAGTTCAACTTGTTCCTGATTATTCTGATGCTGATATTCATCAAGCCTCTGCTCAGCCTCCCGAATTTGCTGTAACAGACTTTCCTGGATTTCCTGCTTTTCCCGTATTTCAGTTCGAATTTCCCAGGTATCTCTTGAATCCCTTTCCTGATGTGCCTGATTTGACTGAAACAGGATGGCTCCCAAGAGTCCAACCACTAAGGCCGTTAATGCTATTAAAACTTTTCGTTTCAATCCAGACTTACCACCCTTCACTCGAAAAAACTGCATCCATTTGTATATGATCACTTGTTTTTATGTTCACTTCTACATGGTCACTCACCAATTTATCAAGCACACCATTCTGCAGATTCATGCTTGCCTGTAATACCTCAGGATCTCCAATGGCCTGGATAACAAAAGGGGCTGGGTGCTGCTTTCCATCAACGGTTATAACCGGACCTGTACAAGCTATATAGCTGTCACCTAATATCCGCTGTCCATTTATCGCAATTGCATTCGCCCCTGAAGCGAGCAATTCATTTATTACCAGATGCACATGCAGATCATGGACAATATAATCATTCACGTTTTCCTCGTTCGGAATATATTCAGCATCACTCAGCGTAACCGAAATCCCTGGCCCTTCTACTGGTACATCCCCGGTAATCAGCTCCAGCTTATTTCTCTCTTCTATGTACGATGCCAGCTGTTTTTCCTGACCGCCTAAATTTTCCTCAAAATCACGGATATCACTTCTTAAGGACTCCAGTTCAGCTCTTAATTCCTTATTCTCCTGGTCAATATTATTTAATTGTGCCTGATATTCCAGTTCTTCCTGAAGCTCTTCATCATTCATACGTATAATCTTAGGTTCTTCGCTGGCTATTTTATAACCCAGGGCTAACAAAAAACCGGCTACAAGGAAAATAAAGGAGAATATGACATGCTTACCCTTCAGTTTCATTCGCATTCTCCCCTTCTTGTTCTGCCTCGTCAGATTCAGCAGGTGTCTCTTCCTGTACCTGGTCATAAGGAACAAAAAATGCTCCTACATCAATATACACAATTCCTTTCTGTTCCGGACTAATTTGAGAGGCAATTGATGGATAGACCTGAATCTTTTCAGAGAAATTTCGAATAGAAGCTACAACTTCTTGTCCATTATTCATATATAACTGAATAGTGTAAGGGTTCGACTCTTTCGGATCCCAATGAATTTCAGAGATCTGTGCTGCTAATGAGGGTTTTACATTGCGAAGCTCCTCCGTCATTTCTTTTAAATACGTACTGTTTTTCTCCCAGCCAATCAGGATAGGAGCATCGCCATTCGGAGTGTCTATCGCACTGTCACTTAAGAACTTGCCATTTTCCAAAATCGGAATAAATTGGCCCTCTCCTTTTACATAGCCCACACGCACATATTCCTCCACAGAAATATGAACGGTTCTTGGAAGGCGACGTTCAATCGATACTTCTTTTATCGCCGGCTGATTGGAAATTTGTTTTTCCATTTGCTCAAATTCCAAATTCCAAATATTGTTTTGATTCGTAATCCCGCTCAGCTTCACAATTTTGGATTCTTCTACAAAATCATTGCCCTTTACTGTAATGTGCTTCACATGACTTAACGGAGATTGAAGGTAAACAATGATGGATATGAGCAAAAAGAAGAGCAACAAGTAAAAAATCAGACGTTTGTTTGCCTTTTTCTTTCTGGCTTCCTTCAGTTTTGGTATGCGATTCTCAATGGATATTACTTTTTTTTCTGCCATTTTACCGTAATCTCCTTAAAACATAATCATCTGCCCAATATCCTTCCTTCTGTGATACAGATGTACGGTAAGAAAATTTCCTCATTTGTAAGCCATTTTAACGTACCACCCGGAAACAGAATATGGGCTTTAATGAGTATTTTCAAAATATCTGAGCCATGAACTCGATTGGAACCTCTTCTGTAATACTGGTTCCTGTCCGGCACCACCCATAAATCACCAGACCCCTAAATGTTTATGGTAGTAAGTTTGGATAATGGTTCATTTATTATGATTTTCCCAACATGCAGGTCATTTAGCTGCTGACAGAATCCCCTCCGTCGGGTATCCTCCTTCGTTCTTGCTTTTTTAACAAAGTGTGACCTATCTTACATTTTATCATTCTTTGTGTAATTTTGTGACATAAACCTAAGCAAATTTCCGTCCTTTATAAATTATTTACGAATAATTTTTATTTGGGAAGGAAATCGACATAGTTCCAGAGTTCCAATCCACAAATCAACTGGTATATAATTTTCTGCATTAAAATAACCAGCTCTTGTTTGAGCTGGTTATCTCTTCAAATTTTAGCATATCTGCTAATATTTAGTAGAATCCCCATTGATAATAAGGTTAAGGTTAATGAGGAACCTCCGTAGCTGATAAACGGAAGGGTAATCCCTGTTACAGGAATCAGCCCTATCACCACGCTGATATTGATAAATACCTGAATGACAATCATTCCTATAATCCCAAGAGCAAGCAGGCTGCCAAATAAATCCTGGGCACCCAGAGCAATTCTTATCCCGCGCCACATGAGTAAGAAAAACAGCAGGATAACAAAGCTTCCTCCTATAAATCCTAACTCTTCTGCCAGGATCGCAAAGATAAAATCATTCTGAGGTTCGGGCAGGTAAAAAAACTTCTGCAGGCTTTGGCCTAATCCCATTCCCATTAAGCCGCCAGGTCCGATCGCATATAAAGACTGAATGATTTGGAAGCCATCTCCCAGCGGATCTTCCCAGGGATTTAAAAAAGCCTGTATCCGGCTGATCCGATACGGAGCGGATAAAATTAGACCGATAAAACCAATAACCCCGATCATACCTAAGCCCATAAAATGAGAAATTTTTCCCCCGGCAATAAATATCATGACAAAACAGGTCCCGACGAGTACCATACCCGTACCAAGATCCGGCTGCAGCATAATGAGACCAAAAGGGACAAAAACCAGTAACATGGCAGGCAGAAACCCCTGCTTAAAGGTCGTAATATATTTTTGATTATCACTCAGAATTTTAGCCATAAAGATGATAAGACCTATTTTCATGAATTCTGAAGGCTGTATACTGAAAGCTCCAATTCCTATCCAGCTTTTTGCCCCATTTCGTTCTAAACCAATACCTGGAATCAGTACGGCAATTAACAGAACAAAGCAAATAATTAAAATCAGATTCGAATATTCACGCCATTTCTGGTAGGGAATATTCATCATGAAATACATGGCGATTAATCCGATTACAGCAAATAGCAGCTGTCGCTTTGCATAGAAAAAAGGATCTTCAAATTTATAAGAGGACCAGATAGCAGATGAGCTATAAACCATAACAACCCCAATGAACAGGAGAGCAAACACAACAATCAGCAGGGTTAAATCCGGCATTTTCTTTTTTCTATGGCTACGGTTCAAAACAAAAAACACCCCCAATTTCCACACCATGGAATTTGGGGCTATATGTAAAACAAGCCCCTACTATAACTTATGCACGGCTCGTACAAACATGTCTCCTCTCTCTTCAAAAGAGCGATATTGATCCCAGCTCGCACACGCTGGAGACAAAAGAACTACATCTCCACTCTCTGATTGGGCATAAGCATGTTGTACCGCTTGTTCTACATTATCGACGATTTTTACATCATGTATTCCTGCCTGATTAGCAGTATTTTTAATTTTTTCCGCCGTTTGTCCAAAAAGGACCATTGACTTCACGTTGTCCAAATACGGAATTAATTCATCAAAGTCATTTCCACGGTCAAGACCGCCAGCCAGCAGTATAATTGGTTGTTTAAAAGCATTTAAAGCACTCGAGGTTGCGAGTATATTCGTAGCTTTTGAATCGTTATAAAAGGTCCGGTTTTCAAATTCCCTGACGAACTGCATCCTGTGTCGTACACCCTGGAAAGTGGTCAATACATTGCGTATGGCTTCAGGAGTAGCACCCATTAATCTGGAGGCAGCTATGGCCGCAAGAATATTTTCAAAGTTATGATCCCCGACGAGTACAATCTCATTTCGTTTGATGATTGGCTCATCTTTAAAATAGACGGTATCCCCGTCAAACCAGACCCCATCCTTACATGGCCGGGTTACCGAAAAAGGAACTTTCCGGGCATTGGTTCGATCGGCCAGCTCTACAACCCTTTCATCATCTAAGTTATATACGGCATAATCATCTTCTGTCTGATTTTCAAATATCTTGGCCTTCGCATTTGCATAGTGACTCATTGTCTTATGATAGTCCAAATGAGCCTCAAAGATATTCAGTAACACTGAGATATTTGCTTTAAAAGTCTGAATGCCCAGCAGCTGGAAAGAGGATAACTCCATGACAAGAATATCGTCCGGGTCACTGTCTCTAGCTACCTCACTTGCTACGGTACCGATATTCCCGGATAATTTTGCCTTTTCTCCACTGCTGCGAAGCATTTCATAAATTAACGTTGTTGTCGTTGTTTTCCCATTGGAGCCCGTTATACCAACAATCGGTCCATCCGTTAATAATCCGGCCAGTTCAATTTCCGTTATCACAGGTATGTTCCGGTGGATCGCTTCTTTGACAATTACATTATCATACGGTATCCCTGGATTCTTAATCACGACTTCTACATCATCCAGAACCGAAAGCGGATGGCCTCCTGTAATCACTTCGATGCCAAAATGCCGCAGCTCCTGTGCTGCCTGATTTTCCTCTTCTTTCTTAAAATCATTCACCCGTACCTTTTTTCCATTCTCCAGCAGGATACGTGCTGCTGCTGCTCCACTTTTGGCTAAACCTAGCACAAGCACTTGTTCATACGGAAACTGTTTTATTGTATTCACGTTAACCACACCTCGATGTAAATTCCTAATGCTGCAAATAATATTCCGACTACCCAGAATGTGGCCACTACCCGCCATTCAGACCAGCCTTTAAGTTCATAGTGATGATGAAGCGGACTCATTTTAAATACTCTTTTGCCCGTTGTCTTAAATGATATGACCTGAATAATCACAGATAAGGTTTCAAGCACAAATACTCCACCAATAATTATGAGTAATAATTCCAATTTCGTTAAAATCGCTATGATAGCAATCGCGCCACCCAGAGCCAGGGAACCTGTATCCCCCATAAACACCTTAGCCGGATGAGCATTAAAGACGAGAAACCCTAACAGTGCTCCTACGATGGATAGAGCAAAAATGGCGACTTCAAATTGAAGGTTGCCATTCCATGCTAAAATACCAAAGGCTCCGAATGCGACTGCAGCTGTACCTGCCAGCAGTCCATCAAGGCCATCGGTTAAGTTCACTGCATTGGATGAACCGACAAGCATAAATAAAATAAAGAGTGCATACCAGACACCTAAATCAACGGTGAAATCCGTACCTGGAATTCCAATGTCCGTAGGGAAACCATGCTCTTTTAAAATGAAATAGACAACGACAGCGATAATAATCTGTCCAATCATTTTTTGTAAGGATGTTAATCCCAGATTCCGCTTTTTCATAATTTTGATAATATCATCTAAAAATCCAATTAAACCGTAACCGACTATCACAAATAAAAGTAAATAAATTTCAAAGTTTACCGGAGAAGGCTTAAATTTAAAAACTATAAAAAGAGCAGTAAACGCAACAGAAATAATGATAATTAAACCGCCCATAGTTGGAGTACCGGCTTTTTTCTGATGGGATTCCGGCCCTTCCTCCCTGATACTCTGACCAAATTTTAAACGACGTAGGAAAGGAATTAAAATTGGTGATATTAGTACTGCTATTAAAAATGATACAGCTATGGTGATTAACAATATAGTTTGTGACATTATCTGAGTTCCTCCCTCTTCACTGCGGACACCTAATTCGTTATTTCTTCAATAACCTTTTCTAATTTCATCCCTCTCGAACCTTTGAACAGGATGATGGTTTCCGGTTTCAGGTCATTCCGCAGCTGTTCAATAAGCCCTTCTTTCGTGTTAAACGAATAAGCTTCCACACGATTTTCCTCTCTCTTTCTTAAGGACTCAACCATTTCCTTACTTTCTTCCCCATAAGTATACAGGATATCAATCGGTGGATAAATGACATCTGCGACCGAACGATGAATCTTTTTGGAAAACGCTCCGAGTTCTAAAATATCCCCTAAAACCAGGATCTTCCTTTTCGCATCCATTTCTTTAATAACATTGATAGATGCCTTCATTGACGTCGCAGATGCGTTATAAGCGTCATTGATGATTTCCGTTCCTTCTGTTGTTTTTATTTTTTCAAATCGCATTCCCGTTAATTCAACTTGTTGCAACCCTGATTCGATTTGACTTTTATCCAAACCAAGGATTTTTGCTGTCACGATTGCAAATGTAGCATTTTTAGCTTGATGCCTGCCTAATGCCGGGATGGAATAGGGATGATTCTCCACTTCAAATGTGGTTTCTTCATTCGAAAGCTGGATCGATTTGATTACGTAATCATTATCTGTGCCTTCTCCGATCCGGTAACTTCTCGTTTTGCGTGCAACAGGATCTAATAAAGGTTCATCCCCATCAATCAGCAAACAGCCATCCTGCTTTAATCCTTCGACAATTTCACTTTTTGCCTTCGCAATCCCTTCACGGGAGCCCAGATATTCAATATGGGATTCCCCTATATTTGTAATCATCGCTATATCCGGCTGAGCAATATTGGTTAAGACTTCGATTTCCCCAAAATGATTCATTCCCATTTCCAAAATTAATGCTTCCGTATCAGGAGGCATTTGCAGAATCGATAAAGGAAGTCCGATATGATTATTAAAGTTCCCTTTTGTTTTCCACGTTTTATATTTCTCACTTAGAACATTAGCTGTAAGGTCTTTTGTGGTTGTCTTTCCATTTGAGCCGGTAATCCCGATCACCTTTGGATTTATTTTTAACCGGTAGGCATTCGCTAACCGCTGCATGCCTTCCAGTGTATCCTCAACAAAAAAGAGGGGGAAATCAGCAGGTACGAATTCAGGGACTGATTTCTGTTTATTCCAGAGGGAAGCTGCTGCACCATTTTTTATGGCATCCTTTAAAAATTCATGGCCATCAAAGCGTTCGCCCTCAATGGGTATAAATAATCCAAAGTGGGTATACTGACGACTATCCGTAAAAACATCGTCTATCTGAACCGGGACTGAACCTATTCCTTGGTACTCAGGAAACAGGGATGCAAGCCAATTTGCGGTAAATTTTGCCATTATGAACGCTCCTTTAATTTCTCGTCAATCATATTTGATGCAACTTCCCGATCATCGAAATCAAACCGCTCAGTACCAATTTCCTGATAGGTTTCATGACCCTTTCCGGCGATAATCACGACATCTCCCGGATTACAATATTGAACGGCTCTAGCAATCGCCTGTTTCCGATCTGGTTCTACTTCATAATTCTGTACTTTTAAATCTTCCGTCATGTCCTGAAGAATCTGGTCCGGGTCCTCCGTTCTCGGGTTATCAGAAGTGAAAATGGCCAGATCACTATAGTTGACGGCGACATTTGCCATTTTCGGACGTTTTCCTCTATCCCGGTCCCCGCCGCATCCAACAACAACATAGGTTTTCCCCTCTGTAAATGTTTGCACGGTTTTCACAACGTTTTCTAAGGAATCTGGTGTATGTGCATAATCAACAATAACCCCAAATTTCTGTCCTCGTTGTACAGGTTCAAAACGGCCTGGTACACCGTTTGTTGTGGCAAGGGATGTCTTGATGGTCTCCAGTGGAATATCTGCACTAATGGCCGCACTGCTGGCAGCCAGCATATTATACACACTGAATTCTCCCGCCAATTTACTTTGAATCTGAATTTCTCCAATGGGTGTAATCATATCAAATGTGGTTCCATCCGGACGCAGCATAATATTTTTCGCCTGAACATCGGCACCATCGGATAAACCATAGGAAAGCACCTCATGCGCCGTACTTCTCGAAAGCAGATCGTAGGCATCATCATCATAATTTAAAACAGCCAGCTTTCTGCGAGAATAATATTGATTTCCCATCTGTGCAAATAGCAGACTTTTGGCTCTTAAGTAATCATCCATATTTTTGTGGTAATCTAAATGATCCTGTGAGAGGTTTGTAAAGACAGTGATATCAAAATCCAATCCGTAGACTCTTCCCAGATCAAGAGCGTGTGAGGAGACTTCCATCATCACGGTATTTACATCTTTTTCAACCATCTTATGTAGGTTTTTCTGCAAAAATAATGAATCAGGAGTTGTATTTTTTACAGGATAGGTTTCATCCCCTATCTTCATCTGGATGGTACCAAGCAAACCTGTTTCATGACCGTGATTCCGGAATATTTCGTCAAGCAGATAGGTAAGTGTTGTTTTTCCGTTCGTACCTGTAACTCCAATTAACTGAAATTTTTCACTGGGCTGTTGATAAAACTGATTTGCCAGTTGAGCCAGAGCTTTTACCGAATCATTGACAATGATGACAGGGATGTTCAAAGACAGGGGGCGTTCAGCCACAACTGCACAAGCCCCCTGCATTTCTGCCATTTCTGCAAAATCGTGTCCATCCACGGTAAAGCCATCTATACAAACAAATAAATCATTTGCTTTCACTTGCCGGGAATCCATTTCAATTCCCTCTGCTTCAATATCATGAATATTTTGTTCACATTTGTAAAATTTTAATGGTTTTAGTAATTGTTTTAGTTTCATATTCAATTCGCCTGCCTCGTTTTAAAACATTCGTTTATATTATAGCAAAATTAAGGGTTCTTAACGATGAAAAAATCACTCTTCTTTCTCCGACGAGCCTTCATCTCCTAAAAAGATTCGAATCGTGGAACCCTGCTCTACCATTTTTCCTGCCTGAGGGGACTGTTTAATAATGGTATTTCCTTCCCCTTCTTTATCAACAGAAAGATGAACCAGATATTCCTGCAGATCCTTCGTCGTTCGGCCTACTAAATCAGGCACCTTCACTTTTGGCTGTTCAGGCCACTTATATTCCTTTTCTAAACCATCCGTACGCTCTTCCACATCCATTGCCCGCAGACTGTCTTCAATAATGGTACCAACTATCGGTGCGGTTACAACTCCGCCAAATTGAACGGTGTTTTTCGGATTGTCGATCGCAACATACACAACGATTTCAGGGTCATCTGCGGGAGCAAATCCGATAAAGGAAACAATATGGTTATTGCTTAAATACTGTCCGTTTTCGCCAACTTTTTGTGCTGTACCTGTTTTCCCGCCAACTCGGTATCCATCAACATAAGCCCCTCGACCTGTACCCTTTGCAACTACGCTTTCAAGGGTCTTACGAATTTCCTCTGAGGTGTCATTGGAGATCACCTGTTCTTTTAACGCTGGTTCCGTCTTTTCTACAACCTCTCCGGTTACCGGGTCGAGCCATTCTTTCGCAACAAATGGTTTGTATAAATAGCCCCCATTCACAGCTGCAGACACAGCTGCCACCTGCTGTATAGGGGTTACAGAAACACCCTGGCCAAAAGAAGTTGTGGCAAGCTCTACTGGGCCAACGTCTTCTTCATTAAATAAAATACCGGAGCCTTCTCCGTGCAGATCAATTCCAGTCTTTTTTCCAAACCCAAAATCCTTAATATAGCTGAACAGCTTTTCCTTGCCGACTTTTTCTCCCATGGAAACAAAACCTGGGTTACAGGAGTTTTGGACGACTTCCAAATACGTCTGATGGCCATGTCCCCCATCCTGCCAGCAGCTGATTTTGGCCCCTGATACTTCGATTGAGCCTGTATCATTAAATTTATCCTCCTGCAAATCCACTAACCCCTCTTCCAACGCAGATGCAAGGGTGATAATTTTAAAGGTTGAACCTGGCTCATATGTACTCCATATAGGGAGATTTCGATTGTAAATTTCCGCATCTACTTCTTTATAATTAGCCGGATGGAAGTCAGGGCGACTGTCCATAGCTAAGATTTCACCTGAATCAGGATCCATAGCAATGGCCCAGGCTCCATCAGGATTGTATTTTGACTCCGCTAAATCTAATTCTCTGTCGATAATGGTCTGTATATCTTCATTAATGGTTAATCTTAAGTCTAACCCATCTTCTGGAGCGTTATAATTTTCGGCTATATCTTTGAGTTTATGCCCTTTGTTGTCAGAAAAGAAGGAAAGAGAGCCTTCTTTTCCATTTAATTTGTCATCATAATATAACTCAATACCAGCTAAGCCCTGATTATCAATCCCGGTAAAACCTAAAACATGTGATAGATACTTTCCATGCGGATAGTGTCTTTTAGAGTCTTCCGCAATATATACCCCTTCTAGATTAAGCTCCTGCAGTTTAATCGCTTGATCTTCGGAAATTTTTCTTCCCTCAGGGTGAATAATTTCCACAGATACATTTTTCGTCACATATTCATAAGCTTCCTGAACATCCATATTCAGAACATCCGCCAGCTGTTCTGCTGTAACCTGCGGGTTTTGAATCTGCCGGGGAACAACAGCAACAGTTGGAGCTGAAACATTGCCCACGAGAACCTCCCCGTTTCGATCCAGGATTTCTCCTCTTTCAGGCTTTAATGGAATATCTCTGCTCCATAAATCTTCCGCTTTTTCTGTAATTTCATCCCCGACAATAAACTGAACATAGCCTAATCGAATACACATGACTAAAAAGAAAACCAAAGCAAAAAGAAAAGCAGCGACTAATCGTCTCCGCACAGTAACCTGTGATACACGTTTCACACCGCATCATCCTTTAACACATTTCACTCGTCTTACAAGGCAGGCTTGTATCACAATATATGAACCTAAATCACAAAGTAGAACAGAAAAGCGGAGGAGACATAAAGTGAAACTTCCATCAGTGGGGGGCTTCATCCCACACTGATGGTTAGTTGAGCTTATCAGGAATTTGCTGGCCGTTTTTCCCCCACTTAGCCTTGTTTGGGTTACCCTCAAGACTTCAAGTGGGAGTATTACGGCCAGTTCATGCGTGATAAATAAGGCAGGGACCTTAAATAGGCCCCTGCCTGGCTCATTATCCGGATTCATCTGTTTCTTCCAGGTTTTCTGTGTCGGCATCTGCACGGTCTTCCGTCCCGGATTTTTCATTGTCACTGCCATTTGGCAGCTCCAGCTTAATGCTCAGGTAAGATCCCTTTTTCACATTAGCTCCAGGGTCCACGCTCTGATGAACAACGTACCCATTTCCAATATGCTCAACCTTCAGATCATAAACAGACGCATATTTCAATACTTCACGAAGCGACCAGCCTGTTAAATCCGGGATAACAGCATCGCCATCTGTCAGAAGCATCACGGTACTTTCCGGCAGAACTTTGTTGCCAGCCTGTGGTAACGTCGCTCTTACTTTGTCTCCATTCCCTATGACTTCTGTCTGGACTTTTTGCTTCCCTAAGCTTTGTTTAACAGCTTCTACTGACTGTCCTTTATAGTCAGATAGTTCAATAGAATCAACGGATAGTCCTTTTGTTTTCTTATCTGGAGTAATGTTCAGATAGTGGAGGCTCTTTTCCATAACAGACTTAAAAATATACGACACAGGCTCCGAACCTGCTTCAGTATTCTCCAACTCCGGCTGCTTAACGGCTACATACATCATAAGTTCTGGATCCTCTTTAGGCGCCATTCCTAAAAAGGAAAAGATATAGTTTTCTCTTCCTGTCAAAAATCCGCCATTTTCAGGATCAGGAAGCTGGGCTGTGCCGGTTTTTCCGGCAACAGAATAATCGTCTAATTGATATTCCTGACCTGTTCCGTCTTCACTGGAAATAACAGTCCCAAGCAGGTCTCTAACTTTTTTTGCCGTTTCTGCTTTAATAGGTTCATCAACAACCTGTGGCTTCGTTTCCTTAATCGTTTTACTGTCATCTGCATCCTTCACTTTGGAAATTACATAGGGCTTCATCATTTTCCCATCATTAGCTATAGCGGTCGCACCCTTCATTAATTGAATCGGTGTTAAAGTTGTACTCTGACCAAATGCCGTTCTTACTTTATCAGATGGCCATTTGTAAGTAATCTGTCCTGCTGCCTCACCTGAAAGATCAATTCCTGTTTTCTGATGAAAATCAAATCTTTTTAAATACTCAAGAAATTTTTCCGTACCAAGCTTTTCCCAGACTAGCTTGGATACCGCCACGTTTGAGGAACGGCGAATCCCCTCATCATATGTAATGGTTCCCCATCCTTTTCCCCAGTTATGATCTCTGACCGGTTTTGCTCCATCCATAAATTTATATCTCCCGGATTGAAAGGTTTCATTTCCATTATAAACGCCTGCATCCATAGCTGCGGCAACCGTGAATATTTTCATGGTTGAACCAGGAGCGAAGGGATAAGATACAATGTCATTATACCAATTATCGATATTTTCTCTCGTGTTTGGATTAAAGGTAGGCCGATTTGCCATAGCCAGAACCTCTCCGGTCTCCGGATTCATAACAACAGCCATCATCTGTTTGGGGTTATATTGTTCATAGATATCTGACATTGTATCTTCCAGGAAGGTTTGGATTTTCTGATCAAGAGTTAAGTAGACATTTTCCCCGTCTTGTGGCTGCTTCAGAATTTCATTTGGGTTTAACAGCTTGTTGGCATACTGATCCTGCTGATAGGAAATATATCCATCCTGCCCTGTCAATTGAGAGTTCATAGATTTTTCAATACCTAAAATTCCTTTTAACTTATCCTCTTCCTGCTGAGTAAAACCAATCACATGGGAAGCAAACCGGTCATTCGGGTAATAGCGCTTCTGCCCCTCCTGAAAATAGATTCCCGGCAAATCCAGCTTTTCTATTTCTTCTTTTTTCTCTTCCGTTAAATCCTCACCACTCGCACCAAATTCTACTTGAAAGGCATCCCGTTCCTGTCCGTTTTGGATGACCTCTGCGATTTTATTCGCATCCATTCCCAGAACAGGAGCGAGTTTATTTGCTGTTTTCACAGGATCCTTAACATGCAACGCTTCTTCTGAATTCTTGGAATAATCCTCATCCAGTACAGCATATACTCTATAAGAAGGCCGGTTGTCAGCAAGCACCATACCGGTCCTGTCCAGGATCCGGCCCCGCTCCGCATCTAATGTATAGGAAGCTGTTCTTTGCTTCTCTGCCCATTTATTCAGGTCAACTCCATCGACTTCTCCTGAGGCCTGAATATACATTAAACGGCTGAACAAAAAAACAAATATAATCCCGAATATAACCATAAAAAGGATGGCAAATACGTTTGTGGATGGCAGTTTCTTCATTGTGTGGTTCTCCTTTAACGTACTTTATTTGCCTGTTCTACTTTCGAATTCTGAATTTGAAGGCCATTTTCCTTAGCTACTTGTAAAATACGGCTTGGTTCACTAAGCACCTTTACTTCGGCCTCAAGGTTTTCAACTGTTACTTGTTTCTGGTTTACCTGACTTTGCAGTTCCTGAACGTCCCGGTTCACACTATGAAGATCAGAAGCGTAGGAAATCACAAAAACACTTGCCAGAGCAGTAACGCCTGCGAAAAAGGAATACAGGAACTTTTCCCCTTTAGAAATCCAGCGCTTTTTATGTACCTTCACATGAACCTTGGTCTGTTTTTGCTGTTGTTCTTGTGTTTGATAGGAATCTAAATTACGTGCAAATACTGAAGCCACTATGCATTGCCCCTTTCTTCATATCGAAACTTATCATCCCAGGCTTTTACTTTTTCAGCAATACGCAGTTTAGCCGATCGGGAGCGCCGATTTTCTTCAATTTCCTCCTCAGCTGGAGTAATCGGCTTTCGTGTAATAAGTTCAAACGGTGGTTGCGCCTCTTCCGGAATAATGGGAATATTCTTTGGAATGGGCGGAGGTGTACTCCATTTCTTCATACTTTTTTTACAGATACGGTCTTCCAGAGAATGAAAAGTAATGACTGAAATTCTTCCACCTAAGCTTGTGACTTCTGCTGCCTGATGGAGAGCGTCACGAAAAACGTTTAATTCATTGTTTACGGCAATTCGAATCGCCTGAAATATACGCTTGGCAGGGTGCCCTCCTTTTCTTCTTGCTGCAGCAGGAATCCCTTCTTTAATAATCTCAACCAATTGGGAGGTCGTTTCTATAGGATGTTCCTGTCTTGCCTGTTCGATTTTTCTTGCCACTTGCTTAGAAAACTTCTCTTCCCCATATCTGAAAAAGATCTTTACTAAATTTTCGTATGGCCACGTATTAACCACTTCATAAGCTGACAACGCTTGTGATTGGTCCATGCGCATGTCCAAAGGTGCATCCTGATGATAGCTGAAGCCCCGTTCATCCTGATCTAATTGCGGGGAGGATACACCCAGGTCAAATAGAACCCCATCAACTTCATCGATGCCATTTTCATGCAGTTTCTCCTTCAAGAGTTGGAAATTCGCATGAACAAACAAACATTGTCCTTCATACGCTTTAAGACGGCTTTTAGCAAACTCAAGGGCCTCTATGTCCTGATCAAATGCAACCAGCCTTCCTTCAGGCCCTAAGGCTTGGACGATCTGCTCAGAATGCCCTCCACCTCCTAAGGTACAGTCCACATAAATTCCATCCTGCTTTATATTCAGACCTTCTATTGCTTCATTTTTTAGTACACTGTAATGTTCAAACATTTTAACACCCGCTTTTACCGATGAAGTTTAAATATCAAAATCCATCATGTTTTCTGCAATTTCGGCAAAAGATTCCTCAGATTCCTCAAAGTAAACTTCCCATTTATCCTGTGACCAAATCTCGATTCGATTGGAAACACCAATAATCACACATTCTTTATCTAAGTCCGCATATTTTCTAAGGGGCGATGGAATGTTTATTCTTCCCTGTTTATCTACTTCACATTCAACTGCGCCTGAGAAGAAGAAGCGGGTGAAAGAACGGGCATCTTTTTTTGTAAGGGGAAGTTTTTTCAGCTTCTCTTCCAATTGGCGCCATTCGTCCATGGGATAGGCAAATAGACATTTATCAAGACCGCGGGTGATGATGAAGCCTTCACCTAATTCTTCACGGAATTTGGCAGGCATGATAATACGGCCTTTTGAGTCGATATTATGTTGAAATTCCCCCATGAACATATACATCGCCCCCACTTTCTGATTATAGTGTACCACAATCCCCCACTTTCCTCCACATGAATTTTTAACTTTGTGCAAATCGATTGATGGATTTAAAATATAAATAGGCAGCTTAAACAGGGAGCTGACGCTAAGGAATCTGTTGAAGAACTGGCTGAAAGGCTGTGAAAACAAGAAAAAAGACCTACCTCATAAAAGGCAGATCTTTCTTATCATTGGTCGATTCGTATTTTTCATCCCAGGTGGTGGAAGGTGGGGGATTTTCTGTTTATTTATAAATAAAGGGCATAATGGGACTGTTCCCAATCCATTTCTTTGTCCATAAGTTCGTGAATCCAATCCTCCCCATATGTATTGATCCAATACAGAACATTCCAGGTTCGCTCCTGCAGGCCACCTTCAGGATAAAGGAACAGCTCTAAATCATTAAATTTCTGCACCGTTTCCTGATGTTTCATTCTTATCGAGTAGTCAATCCGTTGTTCCAGGTACTCGACCTCTCTTAATATATGGGTAAGATTTTTGTCAGCCATCTGAGCCACATCGTCTCCAGCTTCCTTAGCGATGTCACGTAATGGTTCATGAACTTTTTCAATCGTTAATTTAACCTGATCGCTAACCTCTTCTAAAGGAGCATGGGTTTGCCGTTTAAGCCATGCAATCCGCTCCACATCAACGCCATTCGGAATGACATGATCAACAGATAAAGAAAGAGACCGTAATGTTTTCTCACGCTTCGGATCAATTAAGGTAAAAGATAACCGTGGGAGGACTGGTGGAACTTTAAGCTCCAACGCCTCAAATCCTGCTTTTAAAAGGGACCAGTAGGCAACCTCTCCCCCGCCTCCAACAAAGGCCAGGACAGGCAGCAGAAGCTCCTGCATCATCGGTCTGGTTACAACATTATTGCTCAACAATTCCGGGGAATTTTCAGCGATTTCCCTTATTTCATCTTCCGTAAGCGAACACTCACCGTTTTTCCCGCTCCAGCCGCCTTCATTTACAGTAAGCAATACCCTTTCCCCATTGTGATGATAGAATAAATGGCCATCGGTATTGTCAGCATCTACCGGAATGGTATACCCTGATTGGCTGGTCTGGTGGAGTGCTTCTGCAACTCCTGAGGCTATTTCAGGCTGATGCGTCATCATCGACTGAAAATATTCACCTTCTAACGCACGAATTTCCTGATCGCCAGAATCAAGGAGAACAAGTCCTTCATCCCGGAACAAAGCAAAGGTGACCTGTGCAAAAAAATCGACGAACGTTTCACTATGTTTGATCAGCTCTTTTAATTTTTTGTGCAGTTCCTTCGTGTATTGGGTTTCCTTAAGGTTTACAAACAAATTATCCAGCCATTGCCCGGTGACTTCCTGATCAAGCTTCATGTGAGATACCGATTTTTTCCCTTCCTGTTGTTGCAGGGTTCTGAATTTTTTCATTCGATCATCGCGGGGAAGATATACATGATTAATCTCTTCGTAATCATGATCCTCACCTGCAATCCAAAACAGCGGTATAACTGGTACACCCAGGGCTTCTTCCTGTTCACGTGCAAGTTTAATAATGCTGATCATTTTATGTATGGAATATAATGGCCCGGTCAGTAAGCCTGCCTGTTGTCCGCCCACTACCGTAACACTTTTTTCATCCTTCAGGCGTTCAATATTGGAAAGGGTCCTTTCTCCTGCTCCCCATTTCTGATTGCACTTCTTCAGCACGTCACTAAGTTCTTCACGCTTATATTTCATCGCAGCAATATCCTTTAACCGCTGCGCAAACACTTTTTTATCAAATGGATCATAATGGAAATACTGCAAAATATTCTGTTTACGATTCCTGTAATCCGTTACGAGTTTCGATTGATTCTCAAGTGAAATCGGCTTGACTCTCATACATCCTTCTCCTTTTGACTGCCAGATTAATGCATCTTTTGTTATTGTAACGAAAACGGCTTCCTGTTGCATCTCTTCTGTTTAGTCAGATAATGATCCGATAAATAATTCCATAAACAACGCCAAAAAGGTATAAAAAACTGAAAATAAAAAAGGATACTCTCCAGAATCGCTTGAAAACGGTTCTTAAAATAATCTCCTGTTGATATTTCCACTGTAAAAAAACAAATAATGCAAGAAGAAAAATCATAAAGACAATGATCCACCAGAATATATTCATATTGATTCCCATCTGGAAACTGAAGGTAACAGATAGAATCAAAATAAAGGTTGTCATATCTGCACTGGTTCTTACTGCCTTTCTATCATTGTTCGTCGTTCTTTTGATTAGATAATAGCTGAAGATAAAAACCAGAAATGGCACAGTGGTGATTGTCGCGACGATAATGGCGATCATATCAATCAAAGGACTCCCTCCCTGACCGTTCCTTTGCCTTAATTCCGTTATAGACAAAAGAGGTATACGAATTTTGAGAGCCCTTACTCAGAATATAACCACTTATGGTATCAATTTCAGAGGGCTTTCCACGCCGAATATCCTCTCTCATGGAAGAGGAATTCAGCTTTGTTCGGTCAGCCACACTTTGTACATACTCCCAATTTTGACCAAACTCCAGCTCCAGCACCTGACAGGTCTCTTCACATAAGCCTTTCGCCAGGTGGTTTAAATAGGGATTGGTAAGAATCTCCCCATTTTGAACATCAAATAGGGCTGTCAGTGGATTTATGGCGGCATTAACCACCAGCTTTTGTTTTAACAGGTTTACAGGGTCGTCATGATAAAGCCAGGGAAATTCGTGGGTATGTAAGGCCTTTAACATATCCTGAAGGAGTGTTTCCTCCCGTTTTTCAATGACCCCTGCCTGAACGCTTCCTTTTCCTGTATGTATAACAGTATGGTCATTAATACGCTTAGCTCCGTGATCTAAAACAGCAACAAAAACAGTCCGCTGCATACAGGAGATCACATCAACATGTGCCATACCATTTTGGATAAAAAGCACAGGTTTCTGAGTATCTGCTTTTTCTTCCAACATCTGCAAAACATCCGCCAGCTGCGGGTATTTGACACAGACCATATAGAAGTCATGCCTGTCCAGGACTTCCAGCTTTTCGGCATTTACCCGAAAGGACTTGTGGGGGGTGTGCTGGGAATCATGTAATACTATACCTTTTCTGAGGATCTGATCTTTCTGCTCGTCCCTGCGCACATAGCAGGTAACCTGATGGTCTTTGGCCAGATAAGCGGCCAGCAATAGTCCTATTGAACCTGCACCGATAATCCCGATATCCATATCTGTCCCCCTCCTTTTCTCCTGTACATTTTACCAGACTTTTTTCCTGGTGTTTAAAGTTTTTCAGTTTTTTGAACATTTATATTATTAAACATTTTGTTTCGGTCCATTTTATATTATAATAAAGGTATAAACCATTAGGGGTTAGGGGGATTAGAAAAATGAAAACGGTTAAAGTAGAACGATTATTAATTAATTATAAAACACTGGAAGAATTTAAACGCTTTAAAGAATACGGGATTCAGGAATTATCTATGCTGGAAGATTTGGAAAACAATATGGTGGAAAATAATAGTGAATCCCCTTTTTACGGGATCTATTACGGAAACTCACTCGTAGCAAGAATGAGTTTGTATCGAATTGATAAAAAGTATGATGAATATTTTGAACCACCACAGGATTATCTCGAACTCTGGAAATTAGAAGTACTCTACGATTATCGTGGAAAGGGGTTAGGCCGGGAACTTGTTGATTTTGCCAAAAGCTTCAAACTCCCAATTAAAACAAATCCTCGCATTAATTCACATAGCTTCTGGGAGAAAATGGGCTTTCAAAAGGTTCACTACGATATGGAGCGTGACTTAGGTGAAAACCCATTAATTTGGCTGCCAGATGGTGTAGAAGAACAAAATCGGACTCAGTAATCCTGTCCGGATACTGATGAAATGAACGAAAGGCAAGGCTTATATCATTCAGCCTTGCCTTTCATCACTCTCAGACGAAACCGTTTCCCATATGGTCATAATCTGTCTAAGTGCCTCTTCATATTTCTCAATTTTTTTACGCAGTATTTCATTTTCCCGGGCGATCTCCTGCATCCGCTCATCAACGATATCTGATGAGCTCGTACTGATTTCATAAGTCTGCTTTATTTTTTTCAGCAAATCAATGGCTTCATCAAATTCAAATGGCTGTTCCTGCGAGGAGTTGTTCTCTTCTGAAGCTTTCGGGGAGGCTTTTTTTCTTCGCTCTTTTTTTGCTAAAAGAATTTCCTGATCATATTGCTTCCTGACTGTGGCATTCCAGCGAAACCCGCAGGCTGCTGAAGTTCTGGATAATTGTCTGGCTACCTCTTCAAAAGCTTCAAGTTGAGTTCTGCCATCGCGTATAAATTGGAGAACTGTTTCTGCCAACTGTCTATCTTCATCCTCTGTCCAGGCATCCTGTCTATTATGGACCATTCTATCCCTCCTATTTCTTTTACTATCAATCTATGCAAGAAACAGGTATGGTAGACTATTTTTTTCGGTCCCTGCTGAAAAACGCTTCTACGGCTTGTTTGTGTTCATCCGAAACCCATAAACGTGCGCAGTTCTTCACTTCCATATCCATGTCATCAGCCAGCTGATCGAAAGAATACTGATTTATGTATTGCTGTTTAAAGGAATTGAGTTGTCCCCTTTGTTTCTCTATAAAAGGTTTAACAAGCTCATTTATATCCTGACCTTCTGAAAAAAGCTTCTGTATCCATCCCATCTGCTGTAATTGCCCGGCATCTCTCATATCTGACTCAAGCAGCCATTGATAAGCCAACGAAGGCTGCATTCTTTTATACAAAAGAACTCCTCCACCCCATCCAGGTGTTATTCCGAGCTTTCCCTGAATAAACCCGTGCCTGGTGTTCTTCTCAGCGAAGCGAAAATCACATGCCGTAGCAAGCTCGCAGCCGCCTCCTCTTGCATCTCCATTTAATATACAGATGGTCGGCAAAGGAAAGGAAGCAAGCTTATAGAGAACGGTTTTCAGACTGCGTAATTGTTCATAAGCCTTAGCCTCATCCATAGCCCCATGGAAATCATACAAATCTCCACCGGAACAAAAGGACTGATTACCTGAACCGGTGATAACTAAAAATTTCAACTCTTTATTTTGCGATAGATTATCTAAAATCTCATTTAATTCCTGTCCCATTTTCAGAGAGACTGCATTCCGTTTTTCAGGACGATTTAGCGTAATCTTAGCGAAATGGTTCTGTGAATCATATTCATAGCGAATCGTATCAAACAAAAATATCCCCCCTATTTAAAAAAAAGAGGATGCCTCGTTATGAGACATCCTCTTTGCTGTTCTTTACTTCTCAACTACCTCTTTACCATCGTAATGTCCACATGAAGCACAAACATGGTGAGATTTTTTATATTCACCACAGTTTGGGCATTCTACCATGCCTGGTACATGTAGCTTTTTATGTGTACGACGCATGTTCTTTTTCTTTTTAGAAGTTCTTCGCTTTGGTACTGCCATGTGTTACACCTCCTTAATATAAACAAAACAACGATCAGTCTTTCTGGTTTGATGAATCATCAAAAAACTGATTTAACTTTGCAAGTCTTGGATCTATTTTTGGCTCTTGTTTGGAATTCTCATCAACCAGATTCCAGCCTTGACCTTCATCTACAGTTTTCTCTTCCACATCATCCGCAAAAACTTGCAAAGGGACTTCTAATAAAATATTTTCCTTAATATAAGGCGTTAAGTCAAGCACTTCCCCATGAACTTCATGTATTTCATCTTCTCCCTCTTTATGATAAGGAGAAGTGGAAAACATCTCGACTGCCTTAATCGTAAAAGGATACTCCACATCCGCAAGCGTCCGGGCACAAGGCAGAATCATTGTCCCTGATATGGTTAAATCAAAAGTGATCTGATTTCCTTGTGTTGTTGCTTCACCTTTCACATGAACGGGTGGGATTTTACGAATGTCATTGTTCAGCTCTTCCAATTCAGATACGTCAACATCTTCTTCTAATGGAAGAGGTGACTTTGCTTTGATTTTTTGAATCGAAATTTTCATGAATCATCACCTCATGGCAACAAGAGTTATTTTAAAAGGAAAAGCGCATTTTGTCAATATTTTTTCTTAACAGGTCTATCTTATTCCGATAGCTTTTTCCTCACATGGTTTTCTCCCTGATTATACTTGACTTTTCCCGTCAGTTCCTTCTCAATAGAACTAGAGTAACGTGTAAGGGAGTATATGAATCATGAAGGCTTGTGGTTTAATTGTCGAATATAATCCATTTCATAATGGCCATGTCTATCATCTGGAAGAAGCAAAGAAAAAGACGAACTCGGATGTTGTTATTGGTGTGATGAGCGGCAACTTTCTTCAGCGCGGTGAACCAGCAATCATCGATAAATGGCATCGTGCGGAAGCAGCTCTAAAAACAGGGATGGATCTGGTACTCGAACTACCCTATGTATTCGCTGTACAGCATGCGGATTTATTCGCAAAAGGAGCGATTTTAACTCTGGACAGTTTAAATGCTCACACTGTGGTTTTTGGAAGTGAACTGGGAGATATTGACCCATTTATTCAATCCTATCAACAGTATAAACAAAAGGAGGAAGATTATAAGACTATTCTGCAGGAGTTTTTAAGAAAAGGCTATTCCTTTCCTGAAGCCGGCAGAAAGGCTTATGAATACATTGGATTAAAAACGGATCATTTGGACCTGACACAGCCAAATAATATCTTAGGTTTCAGCTATGTAAAAGCAATCTTTGATGAGAAAAAGACCATGAAACCTGAAACGATTCGCAGAACAAAAAGCGGTTATCATGATCAGGAAATCAAACAGGACATTGCGAGTGCCACAAGCATTCGAAACGAAATCTTAAAAACCATGGAAATTCAGGAGCCGGTCAAAGACTCCATCCCGCCCGCAACTTACCATGTACTTACAGACTACAAAAAGAAATCCGGTATGTTTCACCACTGGGAACCCTACTTTCCCTACGTACAATATAAAGTCATAACAACCAGCATTTCAAACCTTCAAGCAATACATGGTATGGAGGAGGGGCTGGAATATCGTTTAAAGAAAACCGTTAAACAGGCCAAATCCTTTCAGCACTGGATGGAGCTCATTAAGACGAAAAGATATACGTGGACAAGATTGCAAAGAATGTTCGTTCACCTGTTAACCAATACAACCAGCGAAGAGATCAACATCATTCAATCACTGCATGTAGCTCCATACACACGGGTATTGGGAATGACGGAAAAAGGGAGAACCTATTTACATTCACAGAAAAAGGATATGGACACCCCTCTTCTTTCGCAGCTTCAGCAGGGGGCTCACCCTTTTCTGGAAATCGAGGAGAAAGCGGCAGACACCTATTACCTGCCCGTTCAACGTTCCAAACAAATGGAAATGCGAAAGCGGGAAGTCGGCCCGCCTATAATTATATAGAACCACCAAAAAGGGATTGACTTCGCATGTCAATCCCTTTTTAATTTATAAATTCATTCTATCTTTTCCAGATAATCGACGGCATCCTGAAACGTATCTACGGGGACAACCTTCATACTGCTCTCAATCTCTTTTGCCGTTTGGGAGGCTACTTCATAATTAGAATTTTTCTTTCCGCCTTCATTCGGTGCAAAAAAGATGTCACACCCATCGTTTTCAGAGGCTACGACCTTCTGATCAATACCTCCTATACTGCCAACTTTACCATCACGATTAATGGTCCCTGTACCACATACCTGTTTTCCCTTTGTGTAATCTTTTTCTGTTAATTGATCGAAAATTTCAAGAGTGAACATTAAGCCCGCACTTGGCCCCCCGATTTTCCGGCTGTTAATTTTCACTTCAGGGTCAGTGATAATACTTCTTTTCGTAACCAGGCCAACGCCCATCCCAACCTTGTCCGGCTGATCCGGAAATGGGGCAAGCTCTACCTGCTCTTCAATGTTTTCTCCATTGCGCCGGAGAACAATATCTACCATTTCTCCCTCTTCCTTATTTGTCACATACTCAACCGATTCCTCGGAGTGTTCAACCTTTTTACCATCAATAGAGATAATTTTATCTCCCGCTTTGAATACCTCACCTGCAGGCATGTCATCTTCCACATAAGATACATAAACCCCGTCATTTTCATAGGAAACCTCTAAGCCGGCCTTTTTAAAAGCAAGAGCAATGGCCTGATTTTGACTTGAATCCATATACTCCATTTGAATATGATTGTATTCTTCCTGACTGATGCCTTCTGGTCTGATTTCATCCAGCGGGTGAATATCATGATAGGGCTGCAGCATTGACCATAAATAATAGACAGGTGTTGCTTGTCCGCCCCTGACTGTTACAAGATGCATGTCTCCCCCGCTTTTATAACCATCTTCCACAGTTACCATAGGATCCAGTTCTGAAGCATTGCCCGGCTGATACACATAATAAGGTAACTGATAGGTTGTCAGAAAGATTACGATAATGAGTACAATAGCCATAACAGCTAATTGGGTTGATCGATTTTTCATATTTATGGGGTCTCCTTCCAGTTGTTCATCTTTTTTTGGATCACGTCGATATGCTTCAACGTTTCTTTTTCACCTTCCTGAATGATTTCTGAAATATTGGTGAATGCGCGTGAACTAAAACGTGATACGTCTGGTCGCAGCAAAACATCTGCATTTGCTGATCTGGCTTTTACCACTTCATCCTGCATAATATCAATGCTTTGCATAATGACATCATATATGGAATTCACTTCTGCAACCGATTGATAATGAGCACAGTCGACAGCAATGGTGATGTCTGCTCCCATTTCCTGTACAGCAGTAATGGGGACACGATCAACGACACCGCCATCGACAAGTAAACGGCCGTCCTTCCTTACAGGGACAAAGATACCGGGAATGGAAACACTGGCCCGGACCGCTTCAGCTGCATCCCCCTCTGTAAACACCACTCTTTTTCCCGAATGTAAGTCTGTGGCTACGATACTGACAGGGATGGGAAAATCCTCAAGCTTCCTGCCATGGGTAAATAATCGGACATATTCTTCAATGCGGTGACCTTGAAAAAACCCCATTTTCGGTACAGTAACATCCAGAAAGTAATTTCTTCTGGAATACTTGGCCGCTTGATATAGATGTTCAATGGACTGGCCTGCTCCAAATAAAGCACCTACTAACGCTCCCATACTGCTCCCGGCAATGTAATCAATGGGAATATGATAATCCTCCAGTATTTTTATAACGCCCAAATGTGATAATCCTCTGGCTCCCCCTGATCCAAGCACCAGGCCGATTTTGGGTCTTTCCAAGCTGACCACCCTTTGCTCTTTTTAAACATAATATGCATAACAAGCTTATTCATGAGCGTATATTGTATAGAAGTGCTTGTACGATGATGGCTAACCTTACTTCAATAACATTTTACTACCCTGGAGATGATTCGTACAGAATATCATATTAAATACTGCAGGAGGACGAACTTCATGAATGGAAAAGTAAAATCTATACTCTTTGCATCGGGAGCACTATTTATCGGGATTGCCATTATTCAAAATCCCAAGGAAGCACTTGATGCATCCCAACGCGGAATAAGTTTATGGTGGGAAATCGTTTTTCCTTCACTCCTCCCTTTTTTTATTACAGCAGAAGTTCTGATCGCCTTTGGTGTCGTTCGTTTTTTTGGCGTTTTATGTGAGCCTTTTATGAGGCCATTATTCAACGTACCAGGTGCGGGAAGTTTTGTCTGGGCAATGGGAATGGCCAGTGGCTATCCATCCGGTGCTAAGTTGACAGCCAGACTCAGACAGGAAAAGCAAATATCCAAAATAGAAGCAGAACGACTCGTATCTTTTACCAATGCATCCAATCCGTTGTTTATCATTGCTGCTATCTCCATAGGATTTTTCCATGATGAACAACTGGGAATTTTATTAGCTGTGTGTCACTATCTGGGAAATTTTTTCGTCGGTATCTGTATGCGATTTTATGGAAAAAAGGAATACAGCCATCAAATAAAACGAACCTTTTCTATTAAACGTGCCTTTCAGGAATTGCATGAAACCAGAATGAAAGATCAAAGGCCTTTCGGAAAAATTTTAGGTGATTCTGTTACCAATTCCATACAGACATTAATGATGATCGGTGGATTTATCATTGTTTTTTCTGTTATCAATCGTTTATTACTCTTAATGGATATTACACCTTTAATTGGTCAGCTATTTCAATCGATTTTTTCGATCTTCGGCTTACCTGATGTTTTATCCTTACCCTTTATTGCAGGCCTGTTTGAAATTACCCTCGGAGCTCAAATGACTTCTGAGACGACATCTACTTTATTGCAGCAAATTATCATTGTCTGTTTTGTATTAGGCTTTAACGGGCTTTCCGTACAGGCCCAGGTTGCAAGTATCTTAGCAGAAACCGATATTCGCTTTTTCCCATATTTTCTCGGCCGAATCTTACATGGAATCTTTGCCAGTCTATTAGCACTTATATTATTTAAACCTTTGTATGCTGATGTAAAGCAGACCACCAGTGGGGATGTTCCTGTTACGGATTATGTAAATGCCCCATCGTTCTGGAGTGAGACTTTGCACTATTTTCAGCATTATGGACCTGTGTTTACCCTTACCTTCCTGCTCATTGGTGTGCTGATCATGTTTAACAGAAGCAGAAATGGATAATTGGCTCTACACCTGAGCCTATTATCCATTCATTTTTTTGTATACTTTTTCACTGACGATTGCTGGAACGAAGGTTGAAATATCTCCATTAAATTTGGCAATTTCCTTTACTAAACTGGAGCTTACGGCAGAATACTCATCCTTTGTCATCATAAAAAACGTTTCAATTTCACCGTTCAGTTTTCGATTCATTAATGCCTGAGGAACTTCATATTCAAAATCACTGACTGAACGTAATCCCCGAATAATAACCTCAGCATTCCTTTCTTTTGCATAATCGACCAATAAACCTTTTGAAGCATCTACAGAAACGTTGGACCACTCTGCAGTTACTGAATTCAGCAGCTCTATTTTTTCTTCCAGAGAAAATAATGGGGATTTAGCCTGATTGTGAAGAACAGCCACAACAACGTGATCAAAAATCTTTGCGCAGCGTTCAATAATATCCACATGTCCATTGGTTACCGGATCAAAGCTTCCCGGGAAAACGGCTGTTTTTGTCATTTGTCCATTCCTCCTTCTATGACCTTAAATAAAGTGACAGAAATTGTACTGCCATACTCATCGGTCTTCTGTCTTTTCAATCGCTCAAAACCTTCTGGTAATCGATCATCAGTAGAATGCTCACATACTAGCATGCTTCCTGTTTGAACCAATTCCAATTCAAAAATTGCTTCAAACAGGCTTTCAAAGGAAACACGGTTGTACGGAGGGTCCAGAAATATCCAGTCAAAGACAAGATTTCGCTTTGAAGCTGCTTTTAGCGCTCGAAAAGCATCATTTCTGTATACTTCTGCCTGATCTGATATTTTTAAGCTATTAATATTTTGATAAATCGTCTGAATTGCTTTTGGATGTTTATCCACAAAGAGGACTTTATCCGCGCCACGGCTGATGGCTTCAATTCCCAGTCCACCACTGCCAGCGAATAAATCCAGCCCTGTTCCACCATCAAAATAAGGCCCAATCCTTTGAAAAATCGCTTCTTTCACTTTATCGGTTGTAGGCCGGGTATTTTTGCCTGAGATGGTTTTTAAAGGATGGCCTTTATATGTACCGGAAATCACTCGCATGTTCACGTCACCCCATTCATATTCATAAAAAACCTTTACAATAGTTTTATGCTACCACATTTGGATTTTAATGGCACCTTTTCTAAAAGCTAAAAGATGAAAAAAAATTTTTGCTCCCAAAATGAATAAGTTCTTTCATCAATGGTCACAATGATAGATGAGAACGAAATAAAATTCGTTCTAAAACGGAGAAGGCTTACGTTTCCCCATAAGTTCTTCCTCCGGTTTCTCCTCTCCCTTTTTTGTCTCTTTGTTGCGAAACAAAGAGAGCCTGCAGATATGTATCTGCAGGCATTTTTTTTAGAAAAGCGGAGGCGACCGGGTTAGGCCCGACGGCATAAGCAAAATTTCAAGTTTGATAAATGTTCATTTTTGTCATCATTCATGCTAAATTAGGTATTGGACATATTAATAGGGAATGAGGTGACATAAAATGATGCAGCGATTTATCCCTTTAGGAAACGGATATTCTGATATATATGAATTGATGTACATAGGCAGAGCCATGCCGGAGCGAGTACGGCATATGCTGGTGTTACATCCGTTCGATGAAAATAATCCTGAAGCTTCATTAGCTTTAGTGATGAAACCGACCAATCCCGGAAACTTTCAGCCCATCTATATTTGTCTGGAAGGAGTTCCGATTCCAAGTAAACGTTATGATTTATGGAGAGAACTGGCCGATGAACTCCAGCATGATGTGATTGAACTTACCGTGTCTCCTTCCGGTAAATTTAGTGATCAGGAAATATTTTTTCAGCATTTAATCGGCATATTGCGAACCAACCATTATTTACCTCGATTACAGAGAAGTTTTTAAAATTATTTCTTTAAAAAAGGTTCCCTGAGGACGTATCCCCGGGGAACCTTTTCAGGCTAAAAACCGTATTTAGATTCTTCTTCTTTTATTTCTTTTGCCTTTTCGTTTTCAAATTCTGTTCGGATAAATGGTTTATAAGATGGTTCAGCCTTTATAACAAAAGGAAGCTTTTGTAATTGTTGTAATTTATCCTCTGTATCCTCCTGATTCACATAAAGCAGCACATATCTTTGCTTTTTCGACATGGTTATGATATGACCAAACCTTCGAAGCTTACGTCCATTTTTTATGTTTTTTACCCAAACAAAAATTCCTTGCCTTTTTGTAAACATATCATCGTCCTCATCGTTCTTCAAAGTTTTATCCGGATAAAAATCAGGATGCGCAGCCGCAGGAACCACCACTTCCACAGCCACAACCACCTTTGTCTTTGAAAACTGCACCATCACGAGGAACTTTAATGGTTGAACTCACTTCTTCAGCCAAAATTCCGCTGATATCGTCCAGCAGGGCCTGTAGTTCTGTTTCTGCTCTTTTATATAAAGCAACCGTTTCGTGCATATCCATTTCACGTTTTACTGAACGTACTTCCTTGGTGATTTTACTATAATCCGGATGATAGCGTCCAAAACGCTGAACCTCTTCATATTTTTCTTTCATATTTTGAAAATCGGCGATAAGCTTCTGGGCCTCATCATCCTGCTCTAATTTATGTTTAGCTTCTTCATAGCGGTGCATGGTTTCGGACTGAAGGACCATTTGACCAATATTTTCGGCTTTATCTAATATGTCAACAACTTCCATTGTGGCTATCATGATTCCACCTCCACTTTCATCATATCAAAGATAACCGGAGATGAAAATCTTTTCCTATTATTTTCAATATTTTAACGACCCTCGTGTAATTGGATTTCCCTATCTAACCGTCCGTGTTCATATATTCGGACATAGAAAGCAGCATAGACAATAAATTTAGCTGTTCGCTTAATTTCCCGGCCTTCTGAGAGAACGTCTGACCATAAAAAGTTTTAGAGGTCTCTTCAAGAACATTTATGCGCTCTGGATTACGTGTAAGAATACGGTACCAGGATGGATTCATCCGGACAAAATGAAGAAGATCAGGGCGTCTTTTTAAAAAATGATAAACACTTGGCTGCATCCTTTCCCCTCCTTAATCTTTGCCAAACTTAAATGGATCAGGCCGGTGTTGCTGGGCACCCTGAGACCAGTCTGAGCCGGAATTTTGCTGCTGAAATTGCTGAATCAGGCTTTGAACATTGGAAATCACTCCATTCAATTGGTTCATCTGATCCTGCAGCTTATTCATATCCATATTATTCATCATGTTTGAGAGCTTTTGAAACAGCTCCTGATTATTGGCGCGTTTTTCTTTAGTTGCAGACCTTTGCCCATCTTCTTTAAAGTCGTCCCAATACTCGTCCTCTTCCCCGTAAAGCAGCCATTTTTCATAGTAAGGCTGCCAGCTTTCTTTCCGATTTCGTACGTGCTCAATTAATTTCGGATGTTTTTCAACGAATGACTTAAATTGTTCCACCTTGGGATGCAAACTGGACATTTGCTTTTCACCACCTGTGCACAAATAACTACTAGTATTTTATGTAAAACATCCAGCAATTGTGCAGGTGTGCATGGGCGATTATTGTATTTTTTGCAGAAAATTCTGGGTATAATAATCTCTGTAAACGCCTGTTCCTAAATGGGTGAAATCTCCGTTTAGCAAGGCTTCCCTGTGCCCTTTGCTATTTAACCATCCTTCTACAGCCGCTGCTGCATCCGGGTACTGAGCCGCAATATTTTCACCGGCTGATAAGTATTTAATTTGCCGTTCTGCCAGTCGTTCCTGAAGCCCATCTCCATCAGGTGCGTAATGGGAAAAGTAATTCTTTTTGGCCATATCCTCACTATGGGAAAACGCAACCTCTGATACAGGCTCATACCAGCTAAATGTCGTTAGTGAAAACCGTTTACGGATTTCATTGCTGAGAGCAAATATTTGTTTTTCCCTTCCTTCCTGTATGTTTTGCCACTCCTTATCTGAAAGGTTAATCTCCGGCAAATCACCTCTGTACTTCACTGCATAGGGCTTCAGATGCAATAATGTCTCCGCATCCAGTAACCTTACAGAGGAAAGTTGCTTTGTAAACGTATCAAAATATAATTGCATAAAACGCTGATCAGACAATTTTATCAATGGATTGCGTCGTTTTTCTTCTTCCTTTAATTGAAATTGATAACTCCCTCTGGATAATTCCATGTCAACCTTGGTTTGTGCCGGAAAGTGCTCCTGAACCTTGTCATAGGAATCGCCGATGGAAATAGGATCGATTGATAAACTGTCACCCGTGGCATAAATGGTTACAGCTTTCCCTTCCTTCATTCCTACCTGTATATACTGACCGGCTACATTTTCATAAACCCACCACTGATACCCGAATGGTGTAGGATCCTTACGAGTCGGCTGACCCAGAGTTTCAATAATTGATTCCCGATTAGCTGTGAACAGGCTGAAGAGCTCTCCTTCAAACTGTTGTTTAGGAGATGAATCTTCAGGTTGTGCCTTTTCGGTCTGTAAATCCGCTATATCAGGATCTATTTGAGAAATCTCTTCCTTAAACGAAAAAAGTAAATCCCTGGTTTTATTTATGATTTCAGGACGCTGTTCAATTATAAAAAAAAGCACAATCGCCAGTAACAAAATTCCGGTCATTTTCCTCATCGACACTTCCCTCCACTTCCGTTATACGCGAATTTATTTAAAATTATACATGATTCCATCTTCCAGTGTGGGATGAAAATAAAAAAACCGCCGAATCGGCGGTTTTTGATAAATTAATGAAGCTCATCACGTTTTTCGGAAATTTCGTTAAGGGCTACCCCGGCAGCATGGTCAGATTTCTTTTCCAGGGAAAGGTCACCTAAGGATACGATCCCAACCAGCTCACCATTATCGACAACTGGCAGGCGTCTCACTTGTTTTTCAGCCATAAGCTGGCTTGCCTCCTGTACATCAGTCGCAGGTGAAACGGAATATAAGTCATCACTGATTACTTCCTGTATTTTCGTTGATTCAGACTTTTTAGCAGCGTAGCCTCGAAGCACTAAATCCCGGTCCGTTACAAGCCCCATAAGGTGATTCTGATTGTCGGTGACCGGAATCACTCCTACATCCAGATCTTTCATTTTAACCGCTGCATCATAGAGGGTATCATCCGGACTGCAGCTGGATACGTCCCGAGTCATAATGTCCTGTATGGATTTCATACATCATCCTCCTTAAATAGTCTTTATTGGACAACAGACAAAGTGTTCTCCTTTCTTTATTGTGTCCATTTTGATACATATATTTCTGAAAAAATGGGGATTTCCAGTTTAAGAATTGATTAATCAGCATTTTTTTACTATGATGGATTTAGATTGAAAAGTTAAAATAGAGGTGAAATATATGAAATTAGAAGGACATGGTATTGAAGATTCTGTTGTAAATCTTAAGCCTTTGGATCATCTTATGGAGAAAGCCGGTCTTATTCGTGCATCCGGCTGGGATTATGAGCGTGTTACATATGATTACAAAATGGAAACCAATGTGAAGAATGTTACCTATTACCTTCGAATTCAGGGGTATGCCATTGAAGGTGACGTTGACAAAGGGAATGCCATTATTAAATTGTTAACGCCTCTTTTAGGAAAGCATTATTATCCTCATGGGATTGAATATGGGGATGGTGAAGAATTTCCTGAAAATATTGTTCAAAAATCAAATCAGATCCTTAAAAAGGTAAAAGAGTCCATTGATCAATTTAAAGTGGAAGAAAATGCATAATTGGACCATACGTGGCCTCTTAGGGCTTCCTGTGTATAAAGGGAAAGGCTATTGAATCCTTAACATTCAATAGCCTTTTTTTGTTAAATTTGTTCCATATTGATGTTCAAAAAGTTCTCCTTGTGCTATATTTAAGATAGAGTTTTTTAGAAGGGAGCCGCATACTTAAATTGTTCAATAAATTAACTAAATCACAATGGACAAAAATTATCCTTTCCATCATTGCTATACTCATCATCATTTTCATATTACCTGTATCTGTTCCACTGATACTGGCGTTACTTACCGCTTTTATATTAAACCCACTTGTTCGGTTATTAAAATTTAAATTTGGCATCACCCGGAAAATAAGTGTAACCATTATTTTTATTGTATTTTTACTGATTATATCCACGATAGGTACATATGTTACAACAAAATCCGTTGCACAGCTTGTGAAACTGACAGAGAATGCTCCAAATTACATAAACAATATTACGCATGTGGTGAACAACTTAGAATCAGATATGAATACCTTTACTCAAGGGATGCCTGAAGACTTTGTAGATGAAGTCACAACTACCCTGCACGACAATATTGGAGGAATTCGTGAAAACATAAACGAAACGATTACCATTGAAAATGTAGCCGGTATTGTCGCCAAAGTACCGGAATACCTGGTCAGTTTCCTCGTATATTTAATTGCCCTGTTTTTATTTATGCTGGAGCTGCCTAAATTAAGAAAAAATGCTTATTCTTTAATGAAGGAAGAAACGGCTGAAAAAGTAAGCTTTATGACCGCCCGTTTCTCTTATGTGATTGTAGGATTTTTAAAGGCTCAATTTCTGGTCAGTATCATCATATTTACCGTAAGTTTATTAGGGCTTTGGTATATTGCACCTGATGTAGCCATCATTATGTCAATTATTATCTGGTTAATTGATTTTATTCCGATCATTGGATCCATTATTATTCTTGGACCATGGTCCCTTTACATGCTGATCACTGGTGAATTAGCTATGGGAATTCAGCTAGGTGTGCTGGCCATTATTCTCTTAGCCATCAGGAGAACGGTTGAACCAAAAGTCATGGGACGACACATGGGCCTGTCCCCTCTTGTGACACTCATTGCCATGTATTTAGGACTGAAATTGATTGGTATTTTAGGTTTCATCATTGGTCCACTATTAGTCATCGCCTACAATTCCGCCAGAGAAGCCGGAATTATCAAATGGAAAATAAAAATATAGTTAAGAACAGCAAAGGAGCTGTCTCACGTTGTATGAGACAGCTCCTTAATGTTTATGGATAGGCATATACGTCAACTGTCTTAAAACGATGATGCAGCAAATAACCTGCATTTTTTAATGCCTTCATTGAAGAAACATTCGAGTGATTACACTCCGCATATATTCTCTTTATATCAGACTGGGATATCGCCCATTCACTAAGATACTTAATGGCTTTTGAAGCAACCCCCTTATTACGCTCCTCAGGTTCAATATGATAGCCTATCCATATCTCCCCTTTATCGTTGGGCATTGACTGTATGGTAATATCTCCAGCAATGGAGGTGTCTGTTGTAATCACCCATGGACCATAGCCCTGATTACGGATATCTCTCAGCAATAACTCATGATAAAGAGGCAAATAAATATTTAAATGAACATGTGGCCAGCGTTCAGGTATGGTTATCCCGTGTTTTTCAGCATACTTTTCCGGTTGTACCAAGAGCAGCTCTGCATCTTTTTTAGTAACTGCTCTTAGTGTTAGTTCCTGACCTGTTATGATCACAGCAACTCCCTCCATCAGCAGCTCAATTGTTAAATCAAAAACCAAAAATAGCCTTTAACATGCTTGTTGTCTGTCCCCCATCATAGATAACATATAAAAGGAGATAGACGACAACACCTGTTACAGCTGAGAAAAACCAGATGACACTTGTAATGGGGCCGATTTTACGGTGCTTGGAAATCTTTCGTTTAAATGCTAAGTATAATGTAACTACCCCAAAGACAGCTGCTGTTGTTGCCAGAATTATATGGAAAATCAGAAATACCGTATAATAGATTTTAATATCATCAGGACCGCCAAATGACGTATTCCCGATAAATATTGTTCGGGACATGTAAATCGTAAAGAAAGCCAGTGCAGCTAAAGCGCCACTGATCATAACCTTTTTATGAGCCTTTCGCTTATTTTTTGCGATTAAAATCCATCCAATAGCCACTAAAATGGCCGAAATAATAATAAATACTGTACTTAATGTGGGCAAAATTGTCGCCATACTTGTCCTCCTATAGTTCCTATGCAGTCTCAGGATTGATTGGGAATCGGATCAACACCTCTGCTCGACTCATTTTTAAACCATTTAAAGAATACTTTCGCCAAAACAAACCCGTATATAATTTCCTGCATAACTTTCATGATAATTCCACCAGCCTGCTGGTCATATAAAACACTTACATTCGTTATAATTTGCGGACCACCAAATGAAATTCCACTTAGTACGTCTGAAGGAACACATAAACTTAAAGCAGTTGTCCATGCCTGCATCTCAGAGTAAGTGGCATAGATTGGTTCACTTGAAAAAATGATAAGGGCACATGCAGGTGTGATAAGCATCCCATTTCCAAATATATATAAAATTTTAGCAAAAGGTTTCTTTATCTGATGATTCTGTAAAGGTGACATAAGCGGCCACCACATACAAAACGCCGTAAAAAGAATAAAGACCGAAATACTTGAATGAGCTAATTGATGGGATTTGGAAAAGTCCAAAATCGCCGGTATATGATAAATGGAAAAAGTAAAGTTAAAGAGCAGCACCGCTACCAGTGGTTTGGTTAATAGCCTTAAGACAGAGCCTATCAGCTTCACATCAAAAACCTTTTTCCAGATCCAGACCGGTATTCCCTTGATAATAAGAATTGGAAATAATAAATAGTACAAGGCCATTTGAATCATGTGCGCCATAAGAGAAATGTGAGATAGTAAATCGACCGGTGCTCCTTTGATTATATACAGTAAGAGCAATCCGAGATAAAACATTCGTTTCTGCCTTCCTGTTGGATCATCCTCACCCTGGCCACCGAATTTATGACGTAAGGGGCCTGTAACGACATAGTAAAGCAAACCCAGTATAATTATGTAGACGAGAAAATATGGACTCCACAGAGCCTGAAATCCAAATAATTGTAGTTTTGACCACATGTTTGTCACTCCATTTTAATTATCTATTACCATTATTATAACTGATTTTATATGGTTAACCTAAACAAATAAACCATAAGTCAAACAACTGTCATAAATTATTCACACTTACTACAGCATCACTTTCGTGAAATGAAAAAGATCGAGGCGCTGGCCTCGATCTTTTTTAAATCCATGTGATCGTTGTTAGAGCTAAGATGGTTAATACAGCTGCAAATACACCAGAGTAAATCATAAGAGCTGGCATTTCATGACCTTTTTGATTTAAATGCATGAAATAATATAGCTGAAAAAGTACCTGAACAGCTGCTAAAACCAATATGATTGGTACGACGAAAAGCTTACTGAAATCTCCGGCTACCAGGCCAAAAGCAATGATGGTAAAAGCAATCATCATAGCAAATGTAATGACCTGATGCTTCATTTCCTCTTTGTGCTTTTCTTTATGAAATTGATCATGAATATTGGAATTGGTGTTATCTGCCATTCATTACCCCACCTTTCCCATGAGATAAACTACTGTGAAAATAAATACCCAAACAACATCAATAAAGTGCCAATATAAACTGGCTAAATAAAATTTAGGGGCATTATATAAATTCAAGCCTCGTCTGGCATTTCGAATCATTAGAACAATGAACCATCCAAGGCCAAACGCAACGTGTGCACCATGGAAGCCTACTAGCGCATAAAAAGCTGAACCAAAGGCATGTGCAGTAAATGTATGACCATAATCGTGAACATAATGATTAAACTCATATACTTCAAGCCCAAGAAACGCAGCCCCTAATAGTACAGTAATCCCAAACCAAACCATCATCTTCTTAAATGCATGATTTTTCATATGATAGATGGCATATACACTGGTTAATGAACTTGTAAGCAGAATCATCGTCATTATAAAGACTAAAGGTAATCCGAATAAATCCTGCGAAGGTGTTCCTTCAGCTTCACCAAAGGAATTTTTCAGTGCAAGATAGGTACCAAACAGACTTGCGAAAAGGACTGTTTCGCCACCAAGAAAGAACCAGAAACCCATAAATTTATTTTTACCTTCAAGGGTTGCACGCTCGGGTTCATGTGGTAAATTTTCTGAGCTTAGAACATCTTCGTGTGTACTCATTCTGCCCCAGCCCCCTCTTCTTCAAGATCTTCTTTATGAATGTGATAACCTAGATCATCTTTTACAGAACGGATAATCATACTTCCAAAGAAAATAACGAGACCAGCAACAATGCCGATATACCCCATTGTTGAATCTGTGCGGAAGATAAATCCAAGGCCTGCAATAAATAAACCTAAAGACATCATAAAAGGTAAGAATGAATTATTCGGCATGTGAATATCATTCACAGGCTCAGCCGGAATCATTTTTCCATTTCCCTGAGTTTTTTCAATCCATAGTGGATCCAATCCGCGCACAAGTGGTAATTGTTTAAAATTATAGTGTGGTGTTGGGTTTGGTAAACTCCATTCAAGTGTACGTCCATCCCAAGGATCAGAATCACATTTTTCTCCACTCACAGTTGTTTTAACGATATTGTAAAGCAGAATGATCGTACCAACAGCCATCAGTAATGCCCCGATGGTACTGATGAAGTTCCCTACTTCTAATTCCTGACCAGGCAGAAACTTCCAGTATCTTCGTGGCATACCCATAAGACCAAGGAAATGCTGGATAAAGAATGTTAAATGGAAACCGATAAAAAAGAGCCAGAAAGTCCATTTTCCGAGTTTCTCATTTAATATCTTACCAAACATCGTCGGCCACCAGTAATGTGTTGCGGCGATAAGGCCGAATACAACCCCGCCTACGATTACGTAGTGGAAGTGTGCAACAACGAAATACGTATCATGATATTGCAGGTCGGCCGCTGCCACAGCAACCATTACACCTGTCATACCACCAATCGTAAATGTTGGTATAAATCCTGCTGCCCACAGCATTGGAGTTGTAAGTCGGATGTTTCCACCCCACATGGTAAACAGCCAGTTAAATATTTTGATACCCGTTGGCACAGCAATCGCCATGGTCGCAATCGCAAAGATGGAGTTAGCAATTGGTCCCATACCTACTGTGAACATGTGGTGAGCCCAAACCATAAAACCAAAGAATGCAATAAGTACGGTTGCGAATACCATTGCTGAATAACCAAATAAACGCTTCTTGGAGAAAGTTGTAATAACTTCACTGAATATACCGAAAGCTGGCAATACAAGAATGTATACTTCCGGGTGACCAAAAATCCAGAATAGGTGTTCCCAGATAATTTCATTACCGCCCATTTCAGGAACAAAGAAATTGGCCCCAAAGAGACGGTCGAACGTCATTAGAAATAAACCTACAGTTAATGCCGGGAATGCAAATAAAATTAATACACTGGCAATTAGTGCTGTCCAGGTGAATAGTGGCATACGCATATAAGTCATACCCGGAGCACGCATGTTTACAATCGTCACAATAAAGTTAATTCCACCCATAAGGGTACCAAAACCAGTTATCTGTAATCCTATTGCATAAAAGTCAAATCCGTGAGTCGGTGACCAGATGGAAAACGGAGCGTATGCTGTCCAGCCCCCATCCGGTGCACCACCCATGAACCATGATAAATTTAAGAGTAAACCTCCAAATAAAAATAACCAGAATCCTAAAGCATTTACAAACGGGAATGCCACATCACGGGCACCGATTTGTAATGGAACAATCGCATTCATAAATGCGAAGATGAGTGGCATAGCAGCCAAAAAGATCATCGTTGTTCCGTGCATGGTCATAACTTCATTATAAAACTGTGCACCAATTAATTCATTATCAGGCAACATTAGCTGTAAACGAATAAGCATTGCTTCGAGTCCGCCAAGCAGGAAAAAGAAACCTCCACCAAGTAAATAGAGAATTCCTATTTTCTTATGGTCAACGGTTGTTAAGTAATCCCATAAGGTAGCGCCAAAGCCTTGCTTCTCTAACGCAGCTGTACTCACCTCAATAACCTCCCTTTAAAAGATCTTGACGACTTTCACAAATTACTCTTCTTCTGATTGTTCTTCATTTGTGTTTTCATCACTATCTTCTGCTTCATTATTTTCTTCGTTCTTATTGTCAGATTCTTCATCCTTCTGTGGCTTGATGTAGTCATCATCTTTTGCATCGTCTGGTCCAATTTCACTTGGACTTAGAGACATGAGATAATCAGCAATCTTTTCAGCATCCTCTTTGCTTGGAACTGTATAGTTACCTGTCATCTGGTTTCCAGGCTTATGTTTCTCAGGGTTCAGAATCCAGCTCACAATATTATCTTTATTGTAATCAAGAATACCGGCAACTTTGGAACGGTCACCGAAGTTTGTTACATTCGGTCCCATCATAGCTGGTGAAGAACCTACAGCGTGACAGCCTAAACAGCTGTTTTCTGAGAATAATTTCTTACCTTCTCTGGCCGGTTCACTTTCCGGCTCAGCTTCCGGATCCACATTCTGCATGTCGGATAACCACTGATCAAACTCTCCTGGACTAACAGCTACAATTCTAAAGTCCATTAAGGAGTGAGAAGGTCCGCAAAATTCAGCACACTGGCCCCAGTAAACCCCTTCTTCATCTGCTTGAATAAACATTTCATTTTCATTTTTTCCAGGGTTTACGTCCATCTTACCTGAAATTGTCGGTACCCAGAAGGAATGGATAACATCTCCTGAACTCAACTTAATGTAAACTCGTCTGTCAGTCGGAATATATAAATCCTGACTGGTTTGAACGTTTTTATCCCGATAATCAAAATTCCACCAGAACTGCTTACCTGTTACATCAATCCAGAGGGCTTCTTCCGCATTTTCTGCTTCCTCGCCTTCTTGTGTTTCAGGGGTTGTATCAGATAATGCAAATGTATATTGTACAGTTGGAACCGCTAAAATCAGCAGCAAAATAATAGGAATAACAGTCCATATTGTTTCCAATACACGGTTCCCCTCAACCTGTTTAGGAATATAATCTTCCTGTCCTTTTTTCTGACGGAACTTAACTAAAACAAATACATAAATTGCCATAACAACCAAAAATACAAACAGCATGATAACAATACTAAGGATCATAAGGTCCATAATCATGTCTGCGCCTTCACCTTTCGGCTGCAAGGCACTTAAGTACGGGTTTCCACAACCTGAAAGAACTAGTGCTAATCCACCTAGTAAAAACAGTGCTCGAAACCTGCCCATCCATCCTTTCATGAATTCATACCCCTCTTTCTCTTTTATGTTGTGTTAAATATGAATATAAAGTTAGGGAATAATGGTTTATTCACCTAACGATATTAGAAAAATGACGGAATGGTGGCAATCACCATTGCTAAAGAAATGATGGTTAAATAATTCAGTGAATAAATAAACATACGTTTGGCCCACTTTAAATCATCTTTCATAAAGAAGCCACTTATTGATAGTATTAACCAACCTATATTTAATATAGAAGCCAATACTAAAAAGATTGTCCCTAATGAACCAAAATAAAAAGGTAATGGCAGTAAACATGCTACATAAATTGTCATTTGCCTTTTGGTAATGGAAAATCCATGGACAACCGGAAGCATTGGAATGCCAGCTTCCTTATACTCCTTTGTTTTCATCATGGCCAAAGCCAAAAAGTGTGGTGTCTGCCAAATAAATAAGATAAGAAATAGTACAAAAGCAAGCGGATGAAAGCCGGTATCTACAGCAAACCAGCCAATTAATGGAGGTGCTGCACCTGAAAAGCTTCCAATAATGGTATTGATTGTATAGCGTCGCTTGGACCACATCGTATATAGAACCACATAAGTAAACCAGCCTATAAACCCAAAAAGCGCTGACATAGGTGAAGTCAGCCACAGGGCCAGCAGTCCAGCAACCGAAAAACCAATACCCAATCTGATAACAAAAGAATTCGACATTGTTCCTGTTACCGTTGGACGTTTAATTGTCCTGGACATCTTTTGATCAATATCCCGATCATAATAATTGTTTAAAATACATCCTCCGGCAATCACTAATGCTGTACCAGCCAACGTAATGATCAGGTTATCCCAATACTGTAAAAACTGTGATTGCGTAATAAATAATGCAAGCCAGAAGCCGGCAAAGGTTGTCATCAAATTTGAATTAATAATCCCAATTTTTATCAAAGCCAGAAAATCGGACCAAAGCGAATTCGTTTTATCGTAGTCCTTGTCTGATGTTTCAATCAGTGCAGGATTAGTCCCAATTGATTTAGGGTTACTCATTTTTAAACGTTACCTTCCTCTCTGTTCATTAAGTACACATTCATTCTGCTATATCAGGAAGTACGACCGTTTGAATCGTCCTTAAAATACACTTCAAAATCCCCATTATAGTTCATCATAATGATTGCTTACATCTATTTAATCACACATCATCACCGTTTGTGTGACAAATTTATGACATTTCCCTTAAAATTGATTTTTACCCTAAATTCAGTTTTGACATCAAATTAGTAAAGATATGTAGTTATGGGATTATTATGAAATGACCAACCCTATTTATTTCTAGCAAAGATATGGTAAAGATGCAACCTTTTTATGCTTATTTACGTGAAAATAGTGAAAACCTTATATATCCATAATAGCACATTTTTGTAATCAAATTGTGACAATTTCTTTTGTACATCGCATTTTTTTATATTAAAATGTAATTTGGACTTTAATATTAGAATGGTAGGTAGGAATCATGATAAAGTTTTTAAAATGGTTGTCAGTTCTATCAACAATAGGTATGCTGTTTGTTTTGGTAGGTGGAGCCCTCGTTACCAAAACAGAATCCGGACTGGGCTGTGGAAGAAGCTGGCCTTTGTGTGAAGGAGAAATCATCCCTTCTGATTTAACATTTGAATTGATTATAGAATTAAGTCACAGACTGGTTTCCGGTACAGTGGGAATCCTGGTTTTAATATTATCTATTCTTGCCTGGAAATACTACGGGAATGTACGAGAAACAAAATTTCTTGCCTTTATGTCGATATTCTTCCTTCTAGTACAGGGACTTATAGGCGCTGCTGCTGTAGTATGGGGACAGTCTGATTTTGTTTTAGCGCTGCATTTTGGCATTTCGCTGATTTCTTTTGCGGCTGTGTTCCTGCTCATGATTATCATCTTTGAAATTGATAAGAAATTTGATGCTCAGGCCCTGTATATTGATTTCGCGTTAAGACGACAATTTTATTTGTTATTTGCTTACACTCTAGTGGTCGTCTATACAGGAGCGCTGGTACGGCACGCGCAAGCAAGCCTGGCCTGTATAAGCTGGCCATTCTGTGAGCCGGGATTATCTCCTGTTGACTATAGCTTTATACAATGGGTACAAATGGGCCATCGATTTGCAGCAGGCCTTTTGTTTGTCTGGGTTATCTTTTTATTCTTTAGAATTTCCCGAAACTATAAAAAGCATAAGGTCATGTATTATGGATGGACGATTGCTCTGCTGCTGATTATTTTACAGGTTGCTTTGGGAGCAATGATCATTTTTACTATTGCAAACTTATATATCGCATTATTCCATGCTCTGGTTATCTCCGTTTTCTTTGGGCTTCTCTGCTACTTCATCCTTCTTTCCACAAGAAGCGCACAGAACGAGAGAAACTAAGTGCTGGACGCACCACGAAAAAAGCGGACTTCAGTTTCTGAAGTCCGCTTTTTTGTCTTTTTATTCAAACTCTATGAGCAGGTCACCTGTTTCAATAGCTTCTGCGTTTTTCACATAAACCTTTTTAATTTTACCATCAAACGGCGCCTGTACAGTTGTCTCCATCTTCATCGCTTCTGTAATCATTAAATGATCACCTTTTTGGACCTTTTCCCCTTTTTCAACTAAAACATCAATGACAGTTCCAGGCATGGTTGCACCAATCTGATGATCATTATCCTTATCAGCCTTTGGTCGTTCCTGGATAAGATTTTGAATGCTCTCGTCCCTGACAATTACTTCCCGCGGCTGACCGTTTAACTCAAAATAAATGACCCGTGTACCATTCTGCTGTGGTTCACCTATAGAAACCAATTTAACAATTAGGGTCTTTCCCTGTTCAATTTCCACTTCAATTTCTTCTCCCAAGCGCATTCCATAGAAGAATGTCGGCGTGTCCAGAACAGACAGGTCTCCATACTGATCATAGAACTTGTTATAATCCATATAAACCTTTGGATATAGAGCATAGGTGATTAATTCAAAATTTGTAATCTGACGGTTAAGCTTATGATATAAATTATCACGTAACTCATGGAAATCTACATTTTCAAGCAATTCCCCAGGACGTTCTTTAATCGGCTCTCTCCCTTTCAGGATGATTCTTTGCAGCTCCTGCGGGAACCCTTGATACGGCTGACCAAGGTAACCCTGGAACAATTGAACAACACTATCAGGGAAGTCCAGGGATTCTCCCCGCTCGTAAATGTCATCCTCAGTCAAATCATTCTGAACCATGTAAAGGGCCATATCCCCAACCACTTTAGAGGATGGTGTCACTTTAACAATGTCCCCGAACATGTCATTGACACGTCGATACATTTGCTTCACATCATCCCAGCGTTCTTCAAGACCTACAGCTTTTGCCTGCTGCTGCAGATTACTATACTGACCACCCGGCATTTCGTGCAGATAAATTTCTGAATGTGGCGCCTTCATCCCACTTTCAAATCCCTGGTAATATTTGCGGATGTCCTCCCAGTAATGGCCAATTTTTTCATAAGATTGAATGTCCACCTGTGGTTTGCGTTCATTGTGATCCAGTGCATAGAATAAACTATTTGCACTAGGCTGTGAAGTTAAACCAGACATTGGACCACTCGCTACGTCTACTACATCGACTCCTGCATCGATGGCCTTAGCATAAGTAAAGATTCCATTGCCGCTTGTGTCATGGGTATGCAAATGAATAGGAATGTCAATAGACTCTTTTAACGTAGAGATCAATTGATAGGCTGCTTCAGGTTTTAACAGGCCGGCCATATCTTTAATGCCGAGAATATGAGCTCCGGCGTTCTCCAGTTCCTTGGCTAAATTTCGATAATAAGCTAAATCATACTTGGGTCTTGAAGGATCAAGAATATCCCCTGTGTAACACATCGCAGCCTCAGCAACCTTTTCGTTTGATCGAACAGAGTCAATCGCAAGTGTCATTCCTTTTACCCAATTTAAACTATCGAAAATTCTGAACACATCGATTCCTGCATTTGAACTTTTCTCGACAAACTCCTGAATGACATTATCAGGATAGTTTTTGTAACCGACTGCGTTATTGGCACGAAGCAGCATTTGAAATAAAACATTCGGCATTTTATCACGCAACTTCAGTAATCGATCCCATGGGTCCTCCTTCAGGAAACGGTAGGACACATCAAACGTTGCTCCTCCCCACATTTCTACAGAGAATAGCTCAGGCAACAGTCGTGCAGTTGGATCAGCGATTTGTAACAAATCCTTGGTCCTTACACGAGTGGCAAGCAGAGACTGATGGGCATCCCGGAAGGTTGTATCCGTATATAAGACTTCTTTCTGATTCTTCAGCCAGTCTGCTAAGCCTTCAGGTCCTTGTTCATCCAGGATTTGCTTCGTTCCTGACGGGTATTTTTCCGACTGTTTCACTTTTGGTATTCTTGGATTTAAAAAGCCTGGCTTCTTCTTTTTTCCATCTCCGTCAAAACCATTGATGGTTGTATAACCAATGTAACTAAGCATCTTTGTTCCTCTATCCTTACGCTTCGGAAAGACAAACAGTTCCGGGGTCTGATCGATAAAAGTTGTGTCATATTCCCCTGTTAAGAACCTTGAATGCTGGATTACATTCTCCAAAAACGGAATATTGGTTTTGATCCCGCGAATTCTAAATTCCTTTAAATTTCTGACCATTTTACTTGCAGCTTTTTCAAAAGTCAGGGCCCATGTAGATACTTTTACTAAAAGAGAATCATAATGCGGAGAAATAACGGCACCCTGATAGCCATTTCCGGCATCAAGCCTTACGCCAAATCCTCCACCTGTACGATAGGCCATAATTTTACCCGTATCAGGCATAAAGTTATTCAGGGGATCCTCTGTGGTTACACGTGATTGAATGGCATATCCTGTGGTTTGAATGTCTTCTTGATGTGGGATGGAAATTTTATCATCAAATAAATGATGTCCTTCAGCAATCATAATTTGAGTCTGTACTATATCAATACCTGTGATTTGCTCTGTAATGGTATGCTCTACCTGTACTCTTGGATTAACCTCTATAAAGTAAAACTCTTTATCGGTCACCAGAAACTCTACCGTTCCAGCATTGATATAATCTACTTCATTCATTAACTGAACGGCAGCATCACAGATTTCCTGTCTCAGCTTGTCAGGAAGCGAAACACTCGGGGCTACTTCAACCACTTTCTGGTGACGTCGCTGCACTGAGCAGTCCCTTTCATATAAATGAACAATATTACCAGCTTTATCCCCTAAAATTTGCACTTCAATATGTTTCGGATTTTCAACCAGCTTTTCGACATAGACCTCATCACTGCCAAAAGCTGCATTCGCTTCTGATTTAGCCCGGTCAAAGGCATCATTTAACGATTCAGGACTCCGGACAATCCGCATTCCGCGCCCCCCGCCTCCTAAAGCAGCTTTAATAATAATAGGAAATTCATGCTTCTGGCCAAATTCTTTTACTTCCTCTAAATGCTTCACAGGTCCATCACTGCCAGGAATAACTGGTATACCGGCTTTAATGGCCTGATGACGGGCTTTCACCTTATCACCAAAAATCTCCAGATGCTCACTGTTTGGTCCTATGAATATAATCCCCTCTTCTTCACAACGTTTTGCAAATTCAATATTTTCAGACAAAAAACCGTAACCGGGATGAATGGCATCCACTCCAACCCGTTTTGCAATTTCGATGATTCCTTCAATATCCAAGTATGCATCGATCGGTTTTTTCCCTTTCCCCACTAAGTATGCTTCATCAGCCTTATAGCGATGATAGGATCCCGTATCTTCCTGGGAATAAATCGCCACTGTACGGATATTAAGCTCCGTACAGGCTCGAAATACACGGATGGCAATTTCTCCTCGATTTGCCACTAAAACTTTATTGATTTGTTTTATTTCACCCATGCTTTTCTTCCTCTCCTTTCATTGATTGAAAACACTGATTCTTCTGATGCATCTGGAATTTGTGAACGTGTTTTGGTGTAGGTTTGTTCACTGGATTTTACTTGCATAGCAATATTATTTAAAATACCCATGGAGATCATCAAGATTAAGAGGGAACTGCCTCCATAGCTTATAAATGGCAGTGTTACACCTGTTATAGGCAGCACACCACTCATAGAACCTATATTTATAAATGCCTGAATCCCTACCATGAAGGAAATCCCTATCGCTAACAGGGATCCAAAAGCATCTTCACACTTTCTGGCAAAATATAATCCTCTTAAAACAATTACAGCAATAGCCCCGATACTGATTGCCACACCAATGAGACCCAACTCTTCAGCAACAACTGCTAAAATAAAGTCTGTATGTGGCTGGGTTAAATATCCTAATTTTTGAACGGATTCACCTAAACCTTCTCCTGTTAATCCTCCAGATCCAATGGCTAAATACGATTGAATTAACTGATAACCTCCGCCACTGGAATCCGAAAATGGCTCATATGCCCCAGTGAATCGTTCTACCCGTTCATCAGTAACCAGATTCGGGATGGCAATGGCAAGAAAAAGAGCTCCAACTGCACCTAAAATAAAAAGGTGCCGTAAACGAATGCCTGAACTTACAATGACACTCAGTGCGATACACATAATAATAGCCGCTGTACCTATATCCGGCTGTAAGACAATCAGAATAATGGTTAACCCTGTTATTACCAGCGGCGGTATAACAGCTTTGCCGAATTGATGAATATAGGACAGCTTCTTTGAATAAACAGAGGCCAAATACAAAATAAGACCTAGCTTGGCTACCTCTGCAGGCTGAAAACTAAAGATTTTAAAATCGTACCATGATTTGGCATAGTTGACTTCCTCTCCAAAAGGAAAAACAAAAATAAGAAGAAGCAGCATACCAATAACGGTAGGTTTTATAATCCTTTGGTATTTTTGATAAGGGATCAAAGCAGTAAAAAAGAGCAGGCCTGTACCTAAAATCAGCCACTGAATTTGTTTTATTAAATAGTGATTACTGCCCATTCCTTCATATACCGCTAACACCATGCTGGCACTATAAATCATAACAAGTCCAAAAATACTTAGAGCCAGTGGTGTAAATATTAAAGTAAAATCCAAATGTTTTAATCGTTTTTTCATAACTGTCATCCTTATGGTGATTGATATTTTTTTGTTGTTCTAAGAATGAAAAACTTTTTGCTGTTTCGTTGGATATCAAAAAATCCGTATTTGTTATAAATACGACGTGAAAGAGGATTTTCCTTCTTAATTTTTAAGATTATTCTAAAATCAACAGGGAAAGAACTGAAAAATCAGTTAAATGTGACCTTTTTCTCAGATTATGTATTGGAATAAAAAACTCAAATTACAACAGATTGTTGTTGTAATTTGAGTTTATTCAGGGGATTTTTGAGCTTGAAAGGCTTCATGCAATGCACTTACCTGTCGTTCCAGGTTTTCCAGTATCTCTTTACCGGTCTCTTCACTTATTAGTTGAAGCCTGACCGCAAAATGAACTTCTCTTGATAATCCAAACATCTGTGTATCTAAAACTTCCTCATACAGTGGACACTGCGGCATCGTCAAATTATCCATCTGCACTTTTATAAGCTGTAATATTTTATCAGCATCCTGTTTCAAAATAGCCAATGCTTGTTCCCGGTCCATTGCCACTTCCGAAGACACGGACATCCCCCTCTTTCCTGTCGATCTTATGAAGGAATCTATCACCTCATAGTTTCATAAATTCCTATTTTCATCCGATTTTATGTAAACGAATACCTAATTTAAAAATACCTTCTACTTCAATATATTAACGTCAAACCAAAAAAAATGCAACCGGAGAATTTAGAAAAGCGAAGGCGGGAATAAAGCAGAATCCCACCTTCAAAAAATGGACCATTGATAATAACGGGACATGATTTCCAGCAATTTAACCCCTATAACACTATTTCCCTGTTTATCTAAAGCAGGTCCAAACACTGCAACACCACCAACATCGTTCACGACTCCCATAATGACACCGGAAACTCCGCTTTTTGCAGGAATTCCCACATTTATAGCAAAGGAGCCGGATTGATTATACATCCCGCAGGTCCCCATAAATGTATTACATATACGGGCATAATGATGGGGAATGAGCTGCTCCCCTGTCTCGATATCCTTTCCTTCATTGGCAAAAATACCCGCAACCTTTGCCAGCTGCTTTACATTCATCTGAATTGCGCATTGTTTCGTATACACATCGTGCAGTTCTTCCACACTTCCAGTGATAATCCCATTCTGTTTCATAAAATAGCATAACGATCGATTTAAAAAGGCGGAATTATATTCAGACTGGGCGACTTCCTTATCATAATCAATCGTTTCATCACCTGTAAGCAGGTGTACAAAGTCTAAAATCTCATGAAGCATATCGTCTGTCGTTTTCCCTGACATCATATTCGTAACAGCCAAAGCACCGGCATTGATCATCGGGTTGATGGGTTTTGAAGGCTTTTCAACCTCCAATTTCGATATGGAATAGAAAGGATCGCTTGTCGGTTCCTTTCCCACCCTCGAAAAAACCGCATCTTCTCCGTGATTCATCAGTGCTACAGCTAAAGCAAGCACTTTGGATACACTTTGAATCGTAAAAAAATAGTCGGCTTCTCCGGCTTGTACACATTCCCCATCTAAATGAAAAAAGGATGCTGCATTAATTTCCGGATTCTGCCTTTTAAGGGCCGGAATATAGTCCGCAACCTTTCCATTATTTGCATAAATCCGAATATGATCGACCCATTTTTCCAATTGTTTTTCCGTAACTTTTTCCATGAATCTTTTCCTCCTTAATGCATACAGCTGAAAAATCCGTTATACTTGTTTTGTAAACGCTAAAATACAGAGGTGAAAAAATTGATCGTACAACTAGCTGGCAACGTAAAATTCCCACTCACGCTTGATGCAAGTGTCTGGATTTTTGATGATCGCAAAGTAGAATTTGATAAAGCCTTTAACAGTAATGATGAACAGGAAGAGAATCCCGAAGACGAACTGGAAAAAGCCTCAAATCGGTGGAATCGTGAAGTTTATCAGCAAAAACTGAATCCGCCGGTGAACAAAAGCATTTCCAAATATGAGCGTAAAAAAATCTTAGATAGTACATATGTAATGAATATAAAGCCCTTTCTGGAAACCGCAGAAGTCAATGAGTCCGCAACAGCCGCCCTGCTTGAAACCGAAAACGGCGAAGAAGAAATCACCCTTGATACCCTGAAAGACGGCTATTTTCTGTTTGCAGTCGAAGGAAAACCAATAAAAGAAGACGGCCCCCTTCATTTTTATTTTGGCGATGGATCCAATAAAAATACACCTGTTAAAGGAATAACCGGAATAAAGATTAAATAAAGATTTTAATATACAGATTATGCTGTGACAAAAGCCGGAAGGAATTCCCTTCCGGCTTTTGTTATGGACTCATATAAACCAAATGTCCCTATTGCTGCTAAATCTTTTACACACACTAAACTAGTTAGGACCGTCACAAAAATGCTTACTGTTATCATCATGAAATCCCTGACAAATTCTAAAGTTTCTATAATTTTCTAAAAGGTATTGACCTTAAAGTAACTTTAACGTTTATGATGTTACAAGGAGGTGGTTATTTGAAAAATTATTTAACCATTAAAGTGTTTTCGAAATTTACAGGAATTCCAACTAGTGCGCTGCGGTATTATGAACAAAAGAATCTTCTGATACCGATGCAGCGAACTAAGAAAAGTGGATATCGCTTATATTCACACGATCAAATTGCTACAGCAAAGTTTATAGCGAGTTTACGGATAGCAGATATCCCTATTACCGAGATACAAACCTACCTGACAGCTGAAAAAGAGGAAAAAGAAAATATGAAAAAGAATTGGGCCCTGGCTATCAAGGAAAAACAGGCACAGTTGACGATAAGTCTAAACTATCTGGAAAGCAATGAATTAGAAACTGTTTATTTAATTGACAGAAAACAGGAGAATATTATCTGGTTTCCGGCAGAGGCACCACCGGGACAATTTAGAGAAACTTTTTTAAAGAGACGTCATGAACTTAAAACTGTAAAACAGACCATTCATAATACTTATTTTAGATATTTATCCGGAAACCGAAAATGGATCAAAGGTGAGATTGGGTTTGCCATAGAACCAAACCAGGAATTGACCTTTTCAGCTGGCCATATTGAGAAAATGGATGCCTCGTTATGTATTGGATTCCCTTACGATGATCATTTTTCAAATATCGAATCAGGCTATCGTCAATTATTTCAATATGCGCTGAAATATGATTGGGTACCCCGTGGAGAGGTTTTGGAATGGTATAGAGGAGATCAAATCAATAAAATGGATATCATTATGCCTGTGAGACAAATGGGAGGGGAATCCTATGAGTAAGGAATTGGAGATTCAAGTTATTGAATTGTCGGGTAGCAGTCAGCAAATTGGTTTTAAACAGGGTACAAAACGGAGATTAACAGAAAATGACCATGCTATGCTAAAAATGCAAAAACATATTAACATTGAAGAGGCATTTAATAACTTGAGAAAATATGATAAGGAAATGGTATATGAGTTAACAGGTTTAGCAAAAGGATTACAAATTTCTTCAGAGGAAGCCACCCGCTTATATGGGGGATATGATGTCGCTATGCCTTTCATGGGATGTTCTGCATTTGGGAATGATTCTTTTTACGTTCGTAACTATGATTTTAGTACGAAATTATATGATGCGCAGTTTGTATTGCTTAATCCCGACAAAGGATATGCAAGCGCAGGGTTTAGTCAACAGCTTACAGGTCGACTGGACGGGATGAACGAAAAAGGGCTTGTGGCAGGTATTCATCTTGTTCATGAACGAAAGCAGCCCAAGAGGTTCCTTCCGACAACTATAGCCCGACTTGTCTTGAATAATTGCAGCACAGTCCAGGAAGCTGTAGATTTAATCATGTCTGTGCCTCATGGACATTGTCTGAATTTTTCACTTACAGACCAAAATGGAAATTGTGCTATTGTTGAAGCATCACCTGAAAAACAAATCTCAAATGAAACTTCTCCCCTTTTATGTACAAATCATTTCGAAACGAATTCCTTAAGAAAGTATAATCGCCCACTCATCAAAAACTCTCAGCTTCGCAAACAGTTTTTATCCCAAATATCCAAAGAACACTTAAAACCTATTGATGCATATCATGCTTTTAATCATTCTTCGTCACCATTATTTTTACGGGATTATAAAAACTTTTTTGGTACGCTTCACACAGTTGTTTATTCACCTCGGGATTTGCGTATTATAATTGGCGTTGGTGAACATTGTGTACCGTGTATCATTTCATTTAAAGATTGGCTTGATGGGAATGTTCAATTACCAAAATTTATAAAAGGTAATATAAATCCTTTATAAAACCTGGCTCATGCAGGAAACATGAGCCAGGTACATCACAACAAATCTGCCGACAGCTGTGCCAGAGAGGATCGCTCACCCTTGTGAAATTTAACGTGTCCACTTAAAGAAGAATCCTTAAACTTCTCAACCACATGAATGAGACCATTATTATACTCATCTAAATAAGGATGATCGATCTGCCCGGGGTCTCCGAGCAAAATGACCTTACTCCCCTCTCCTATTCGTGTTAAAATCGTTTTCACTTCATGCTTTGTTAGATTTTGCGCTTCATCAATCAAAATTAACTGCTGTGGAATACTTCTGCCTCTTATGTAGGTTAAGGCTTCCACCTGGATTGAACCCAGACCGGTCAGGATCTGGTCAAGCTCTTCTGTTTTTTGTACATCAAATAAATATTCGAGGTTATCATAAATCGGTTGCATCCAGGGCTTTAGTTTTTCTTCCTTCTCTCCCGGTAAGTAGCCGATATCGTTACCTAATGGAACTACGGGCCTTGCCACAAGCATTTTTTTATATAATCGCATATCTTCTACTTGCATGAGTCCTGACGCAAGTGCCAGTAAGGTTTTACCTGTACCGGCTTTTCCAGTCATGGTCACTAGCTGGATATCATTACGGAACAAAAGCTCAAGGGCCATTGTCTGCTGGGCGTTTCGCGGTTTTATCCCCCAGGCATTTTCAATCGACAGCCTGCATTTTTCTATACATTCCCGGTCTGAACGCACAACACCGATTGCAGATTGAGATGGATTTAATTCATTTTTCATCACAACAAATTCATTTGGATATAGATGCTTCTTTTCCGCTTCAGGAATCTTTAAGGTTCCGTTTTGGAAAAAGTCATTTAACTCCTCCTCTTTAATCATCCATTGTTGATAGCCCTCATAAACATTGTCCTCGTTGACGGCGCGTTCATTTAAATAATTTTCAGCAGTCAGACCCAGTGCATCTGCTTTTACCCTCATTAAGATATCTTTAGACACTAAGATAACTTTATGATTCATGTCCTCCTTTTGAGCTTCGAGGTGTAAATTTAAAGCAACGGCCAGTATTCGATTATCATTGGTCCTCTCCAGAAAAATTTCACCAAGTTTGGAAAAAGAGCGATGATTTAATTCGATCCGCAAGCTTCCACCATTAGGCAGTTTCACACCATTATAAAGCTCACCGATTTGACGAAAGCGATCAATAATTCTTGAGGTTTCTCTTGCATTATGGCCTACTTCATCCATATTGCGCTTCTTGGAATCCACTTCTTCTAAAACAACGGCCGGAATCACCACCTCATGCTCGTCAAATGAAAAAATTGCACGTGGATCCTGAAGTAAAACATTTGTATCTAAAACATAAGTTATGTCCAAAATGCCGCCTCCTAAGTTTCTAATAATTAAGAATTGGCAAGGCTTCCGTATTTTAAATATATGACGAAAATCATAAAGTTAGACGAATGAGAAACAATATATTTATAAAAGGAGGTTCGAATAATGAGGAATGTTATGTACTCCTTTGCCATTTTGTTTCTCGCGATCACACTTAGTGCTTGTCAGAATAACGAAGAAGCACGAAATGACAATAACATGGATAAGTACTTAAAGGTAAAGGATTCGGAAGTTACCCATGAGGATAAAGAATATTCCAATCAGGAAATGGCTCAACATCTGGCCGAAATAGCGACAGATGTACCAGGTGTTAATGGGGCCACAGCTGTTGCTGCAGGTCCTTATTCAATCGTGGGAATAGATGTAGATGAAGAACTGGACCGCTCAAGGGTCGGAACCATAAAATTTTCGGTTTCAGAAGCCCTTAAAGAAGATATTCACGGAAACAACACGATGGTAACGGCAGACGGAGATGTGAACGAGCGACTCCGGCGACTGGCGTATAAGGTCAGGCAGGGACACCCGGAAGATGCCATCATCGATGAACTGGCAGCTATAGTAGGCAGATTCATGCCTGAAGTACCGCCAAAACAAAAACAACCCACAGAACCTGATTCAAACAGCGAAATGCTGAAAGACCAGAAAAAGAAAGAACAATTGGATAAAGCCCAGAACGATCAATCCAATCAGCAAATGAAGAATGAAGATTAATCATAAAACGAGGCTTACCAGCTTAGCCTCGTTTTATTTTTCCAGATATATGTCAAGTCGGGAAGCTCATTCAGCCAAATTATGACATAAAACTCAATTACATGTTATACTTATGGGGAATGAGGTGATCACTTGAAAGTAAAATGCATCTTATGTGATAAAGTAGAGAAAATTGCAGAGAATAGTCTATTGGCTAAACAGCTTCGTAAAAAACGTGTCATGACCTATATGTGTGATACATGCAGGGAACGCATTGATAACAAAACGGAAAAGAGACTGGAAACCGGCAACTACCGGGAATACCGCGAAAAGAAAAAAGATCCTTATCTTTAAAAATTTTATAGCACATGGGAAAATCCGATTCAATGTTCTGAATCGGATTTTGTACTGGTCTAGGAAATTATAAAATAAACCATTTGTGGATAAGGCAAACAAGTTAGGCCACGTCCGGCTCCAGCGCCCAGCGACTAGCGTGACTTCCTTCACCTCCGTCCGATAAGTCAACATCGACTCACAAGGTTCGTCGTATTTCCTTTTCCGCGTGTTAACTGGCTGTAAGACCCCTGTAAGATGGGGGCAACAGCCAGTAAACACCTGATTTGTTCAACTAACAATCACTGGGGAATGAACCCCCACTGATTGTAGTTTCACTTTATCTCCTCCGGCTCAGTCCAGTTCGTACGTCGCTAAGCGGGCGCTTCCGCCTTTGTTTATTATGAATAGATGGTGAACTTTTCTGGTTCTTCATGAATTTGATCATAAATACATTCGATTAATTCTACTGGAAAACGAAAGGAGCGATCTTCCTCCTTTTTTTGGACTCTGACGCTATACATATCCTCACGTTTATCCACGTGAATGCTTGTTACGTTGTGTTCTTTCTCCAGCATTTGTTTAAAAAAAGCCGCTGTTTCAACTGCAGCTTGATCGTCAGGCCTCGCATCCGCCACCAACTGAATGGATAACCAATTATACACAACGTCCTGTAAAGACTTCACGTTTGTTTTCCAACTCCTTCCCCATTTCTTCGTTTTCGTTCCTGAGCTAAACGGTACCTGTAAATCGCCAGAACAAGCGAAGAAATCACTAAGACCTCAAGAATTGGTAATAAAACGGCAAAAAATAAAAGTACGTAGCATCCTAAAGCTAGTAGTATGTATATAATGATTGATTTTAATAAAGGGATCTTCCGTGCAAACCCAAGTTTATAGGTGATAGCTGCAAAAATAAAAATTGTTGCATATAACAGAATGATTCCAGTTTGCCCACCGACATCATTTAACATGAACTCCGTCAATGGCCGAAATCCCTGGCTAGCAATAATTTCCTGGTCTGACATAGTGCTTCCTCCTAATGACGTCATCACTATTATCATACTAAATTTTTTCAAATAATACTACCTTGAAACTTCAATCAAAGAGGCTGGGACAAAAATGTTTTCGCTAAAAATTTAATCCGATTATTATAGGTGCAGGAACCGCCGCTACGGAAATAACCTCTTGTTGATTCCTGTTTTCTTCGTGTACACTTAAAGATAAAGAGGTGGAATTATGAAGTATGAACACAAGGCATTTATCCTGGCTCTTTTCGTTATTTTAAGCTATGTTGCTGTGGGAATTGCTATCGGATTCCAGCAATATCTCCTGGCAGCCGGCTTATTTCTGCTCGGGTTTGTGATCATGGGATTCGGACTAAGAATGAAAAGAAAACAGGGATTGTGAACAAAGCGAAAAAGGACTGACAAAGCCTTCATATGACTTTGTCAGTCCTTTTGTCAGTCTTTCAGGATAAGATAGTTGTCAATAATTTCTTTGTGAACAGCGGGATTACATGTAATCACCGTATTTTCACGAAGCATATCCAAAGGCTTTCCATCTGCTCTGGTAGCCATACCACCGACTTCCTGGACGATGATAACCCCTGCTGCAATATCCCATGGAGCTAATCTCATCGTTATGTAGCCATCCATAATTCCTTCCGCAACAAAAGCGAACTCCAGAGCAGCAGAACCATAGGAACGGGTCCCGCGAACTTTTCGTATTAGCTGATGTACACCTGTTTCATCAAGTCGGCGATTAGGTACAGCCCAGAACTGATTAATTCCGATTAAACAATCCTCGAGTTTCCTGGTACGATCCAATTTCGGAAGCAGATCCTTGTTTTTATAGGCTCCCTCTCCCTTTTTCGCCGAGTATAAATCTCCGGTCATAACGTTATAAATGAGGCCAATGATCCCCTCACCATCCTGATATATAGCGACTGAAATGGCAAAGTTTCGTTTCTGATGCACGAAATTCATCGTCCCGTCAATAGGATCAATAATCCAGACCATTCCGTCAAGGCTGGTCACATCATCACCAAAGCCTTCCTCACCCAAAACCTGATGATCAGGGTAAGTATTTCTTATCTTTTCCGCAAAAAACTTTTCCGTATCCTCGTCTACCTCGGTAACTAAATCTTTGCGGTCCCGTTTTGTATTTACTTTAAATGGCTGCTGGACCCTTTCTTTAATCCGTTCACCAGCCTCGATTGTCCACTCTTTTGCCTGGATAAATAACGCATGTTTTTGCTCAGCTTCCATTCCGCAAACTCCTTTTTATGTATTACGTATATCCTAACAAAATTTCATTAAAAACGCTATGTAAGCAAATTCATTTTGTCAACGGCGCCACTATGTTACGATAATAAGACAAATATTGACGTTATTTTTAACTGTAATCAAACTTGTACATAGAAAGGAGTACATATATGACAGAATTTAAGGGATTTACGCAGGAGGATTTCGATGTATTTACCATTCCGGGGCTAGACGCTCGCATGGAAAAGCTGCGGGGCAATGTTTCGCCCAAATTAGAGGCTGTAGCCGAGGAATTGGCACCGGCATTAACGACGATGACAGGCGATGAAATGTTTGTTCATGTTGCTAAGCATGCCCGCCGTACAAAAAATCCACCCAATGACACCTGGGCAGCATTAGCCTGCAGCAACCGCGGCTACAAAAAGCTCCCCCACTTTCAAATTGGACTTTGGGAGACACACTTATTTATATGGTTTGCCATGATTTATGAAAACCCTGTAAAACAGGAATATGGCGAAGTATTAAAGAAGAACATGGAGAAAGTCAAAAAGCAAATACCTGACAACTTTGTGTGGTCCGGCGACCATACCCGGCCAGACGCTGAACGACACAATGAAGTTGATCTGGACAAGCTTGTCGACCGATTATCCAACGTAAAAAAAGCAGAAATTCTGTGTGGGGTAAACATTGACCGGAATGATCCGATTCTAACGAAGCCAGATGAATTTCTGAAAATGTGTGAAAACACATTCCAAACCCTGGAACCACTCTATCAATACACAAAAGAAATATAAGGCAGAAAAGCGGAGGCGACTGTTTAGGCTCGACGGCATAAGCAGAATCTCCGGAGTGGCCGTACTTTGGCCATGGAGGGGATTCTGCTTATGACCGCTTGGGCCTGGGAGCCGCAGCTGGACAGAGAAAAGCGGAGGCGACTGCTCAGGTCATGCGGGATAAGACGAAGACATGAAGTGGCATGGATTTGGCCACGCAATGAGGGTTGCTTACATCAGCGAGGGGCTGGGCCCTGGAGCTGGACAAGAGAAAAGCGGAAGCGCTCGATAGCCATAATTGGACAATCGGTTGCTTCCGCTTTTTCTTTATTTCATAGTTATGGATTCCCCATTATCGGCCTGTTTAGCCTTTTGAACAGTTCGATAGGTCGAGTAGCCTGACTGCTTTTGAAATTCTTTGTCCAATTGTTTTTCCTCTGTCTTGGAAGGAACAATTTCCTTGAAGCGATTGTAAGCCTTTAATACGTCATCACGTCCGACTTTATCTTCATAGGCGGTTTCCACCAGCTGCAGAAAGTGTATGACGTCCATAACTTCATTGGTATCCCATGATTCATCTATTGGGTAGTTGTACTCCATTGGTTGTCCCCTTTCTATTAACCCTGACTCCATTTTGCTTTGATTTGTTCAATATCGTTTTGAATCCGGTCGAACAGTTCTTTTACGGATGGTATATCATGAATTCGGCCGGTTACCTGTCCGGCCCATCCAAATCCATCTTCAGATTCTCCGTATATATAGCGTTTATTCGTTTCACCACTTATATACGGTTTCAATGTCTCAAACCCTGGCTCAGCCTCTTCCAATTCAAGAATTTTATCTGTCCACTGATTCTTTAATGCTCTTGCAGGTGCGCCAAGAGAACGTTTAATGACAACCGTGGATTTTTCATCTGCTTCCACGAGTTGCTTTTTATGGGACTCATGGGCATGAACACATTCTTTTGTTGCTATAAAGCGTGTACCCATTTCAATTCCCTCAGCTCCCAAAGCCAAAGCAGCCATTAGTCCTTTCCCATCAGAGATTCCGCCTGAGGCTACAACAGGAATATCAACGGCATCGGCAACTTGTGGTGTTAACACAAAGGTTCCGATATCATCACGTCCCAGATGTCCTCCACCTTCATGGCCGACTACCATAACAGCATCAGCACCAAGTTCTTCTGCTTTTACAGCCTGTCTCTTTGCAGCAACAAGAACCATCTTTTTAATGTCCGTACCTTTTACCATATCTAAAACAGGCTTTGGATTTCCTCCTGTAACCGTAATGACAGGAACCTGTTCTTCACGGGCTACAGCTACCATGTGTTCGAATGCACGCCCATGCTGGCCAATAGCAAAATTAACACCGAATGGTTTATCTGTTAATGAACGAACTTTATGGATTTCATCCCGTAGCTGATCCTCGTTTTCCAAACTCATGGCTGTAATTTGGCCGAGACCTCCAGCATTGGAAACCGCAGCAGCTAATTCGGCATAAGCCAGATGAGCAAGCCCTCCCTGAATCACAGGATAATCGATATGTAACAGTTTTGTTATTCTTGTTTCAATGCCCACATAAATCTCCTCCCCTTTTTCTTTTCTTCATCGTATCATAAGTAAATCATTTGTGAACCGGGATGAAGTGATCATTATTGTAAAAAAAGAACCGTCCGCCTATTGTGGGGACAGCTCAAATCTCTTCTTATTTACGTTTGTTATGACATTCGCATCCTTTTCCGTACAGGGTCGTCACTTTCTCATCTTCAAAATGATCAATCACACGTTGGCAGTCCTGACAAACAATGGTACCTATCACCGAAACCAGCTCCTTAACGTTATGATTCCTATGGGTTTATTTTAATATGTCACATTTTATTTTTCAAGCCCAATTAGTATGACATTTTAAAATTTATATGTCATTTTTTTGTGCCTTAACTATTTGACACAATATTCTGTTACTTATGTGTGTTTCATGATAAGATAAAAGAAATGCCATGATTAGGGGTGAGGGATTTGAGTCGAAGTTCCTTTGTGTATGCAGATGAAAGCAACTCGATAACCCTGGAAAATGTGAAGGAATGGCTGAATGTTTATCAGGAGATGACCACAAAGACGGGTCAACAGCTGGACTGGAATTATGAAAATCACGCCTTTCCATACAACATTGAAGAAAAAGAGAACGATCAGGGGCACTATTTGCAGTTAAAAGGAATCCTTGACCGTTATGACACCATTCTGATGGGCGTGAGTGAAGAAGCCAACAAAATCCAAATCACCCTCCCATCCACCGCAACGCATGGAGATAAAAGCAAGGCAAATGAATTTGCAAAGTTCTTCCGCAAAAAAACCGGAGGCAAACTGCAATTATTTAACGGCAGAGTGATGAGTAAATAAGGAAAACGTGTTAAGGCATTCTAACACAAAAAGCCCCAACATCAGAATTCCTGACATTGGGGCTTTAATCCCTAAGGGGTTTTTATAAGTTGAGGATCAACCATTTCATATCCTTTTTCCCGTAGTCCTGTTACAATTTCTTCCAGGGCTGCAGCGGTCCATTTTCTGTCATGCATTAACAGATTGGCGCCATTGGATAATAGCTCTGTATTAACCATAATATCTGCGATGGCTTCCTCTGACATATACTCCTGCTTAAAGTCATAGCCATAAGACCAGTTCATTAAGGTCATTCCCTCTTCTTTTACTACCTGTTTTGCATATTCTGTATTCACTCCATGAGGGGCTCGGAAAAATTTTGGTCTCTCTCCTGTGACTTCCTCAATTACATCATTTAATCTCACAATTTCTTCCTTCTGCTTTTCCTTAGAAACATCGTCTAATTTCGTATGGTTAAACGTATGGTTTCCAATGGCAAATCCCATGTCTGCAATTTCCTTAAGTTTGGCCTGTTCCTCTTCCGTATCAATAAAATGTCCGTTTATAAAGAAAATGGCAGGTGCATCCATATTTTTCAGGGTCTTTGCCATCTCCACAGCGTGCTCATCGGGTGCATCATCAAAGGTTAATAAGACAACTTTCTCATTCGCATCTTCAACGATTGGCTGTACGCTCCAGACTTCGGAAATCTCATACTGGGGTTTTTTATTTTCAGTTTTATCCTGTTCTTCTTTCTCTGCAGAATCTTCCGGGGGATTGCCAGTACCCTCGTCCTCTTTAGCAGGGGCTTCTTTTTCTTTTTCTTCTTCACTTTGTCCAGCCTGATCCTTTTGCTGCTGTTCATTGATTTCCTGTTCTTTTTTCTTATTCTCTTGGTCTGCACTTTCATTGGTATTACATGCTGTCAATCCCATTAAGATAAGAAGCAACATGAAAATGCCAAATTTCTTCATGTTCATCCCCCCAAATGATGTAAAAAATAATCTTAAGTTTATTATACAGAAAATACTATAGATCATGGGCATGGAATTTCATTTCACTTAGATTATGTTATATTTAAGGATGATTGGATATACATGACATCAAGAGTTTACAGGGCATGCTTGGAGGAATTAAAAAATGCTTACATCTATAAAAAAACATTTCCAAATAGGCGGAAGAACCATTAAAACCGGTATATCCGTTTTTCTTACGGCACTTATATGTCAAATTTTTCAGTTCCCAGTTATATTCGCTGTAATGACAGCTATCGTTACCATTGAACATACAGCTGCTGATTCTATCAAAAAAGCGATGGTTCGATTTCCAGCATCGGCTATTGGAGCGTTTTTATCTGTATCCTTTTATACGGCATTTGGAAAAAGTGCGGCTACCTACGCCCTTGCGGCTATGTTAACCATTGCGATTTGTCATAAGCTAAAGCTGGATGAAGGAATCGTTGTTGCTACTTTAACGGCTATTGCGATGATCCCGGATTTTCAGGGAAATTCTTTTGAGTCCTTTCTGGTACGATTAGCGACAACATCCATAGGGATTATCGTCTCAACAGGTGTCAATTTTTTCTTACTCCCTCCGGATTATACAGACAAAATACATAACAACATGAACCGGCTATTTGAGAAAGCGGCCCGTTTAAACCTTACAATTAGTGAATTTGTATTGGATCATAAGCAAAATCGAAAACAGAGAAATCGAATCCTATATCAGCAGATTATCCGGGAGATTAATCAGACTTATCGGCTCATCGCTTTTCAGCGGGAAGAGTGGAGATACCATAGATACTCCAAGGAGGCTTTTCGTCAACTTCACTTTTGCCAGAAGAAATTAACCTACTTACAGCAAATGATTGATCATGTGGGAAATTTACAATTTGTACAATTAAAGAAAAATGCTTTTAATGAAGAGGAAAGGAAGCTTTTACATAAGATTTTTGTATCGATTGCAGATATTTTGAGAAATCCTGAGCACGTCATTTCAGAGGCACATTATAAGCGGATCGAAACCTTAGATGATGAATTCTGGCACTGGAAGGAGGAACATATAAAAAAAGCTGAATCTGCTGAACACCTGCCACCCCAGACGATTGTTCTGTATGAGCTGTTATTTTTACATCGCATATTAGAAGAACTTCAACGAATGACACATAATGAACACAAAATTGAAGAAGATAAATAATAAATAACAGCAGAGGAGATTATCAGCTATGGGTAAAGTTTCAAAAGTATTTTATATCAGTTTAGTCGTCTCTTTACTCTTCATCGTTTGGGGTGTATTGCCAAATGATTGGGTAGGAGATTGGAGTTTACAAAATGTTACATCTAATATACAAGGCTTCCTGGTTGATAAGTTTGGCTGGTTTTACCTACTATCAGCTACAGCCTTTTTAATTTTTGCTATTTTCCTTATTGCCTCTAAGTATGGGAATATTGTTCTTGGAAAGGATTCAGACAAACCTGAGTACCCTTATATTACCTGGTTTGCGATGTTATTTAGTGCAGGTATGGGGATTGGGCTTGTCTTCTGGGGAGCGGCTGAGCCGATTTCCCACTTTCATAATCCGCCTGAAATAGGATTGGAAGAAGAGGATACAGCAAAAATGGCCTTACGATACAGCTTCTTTCACTGGGGACTGCATCCTTGGGCTATTTACTCTATTCTTGCTTTAGCCCTTGCTTACTTTCAATTTAGAAAAGAGTCCCCTGGTCTGGTAAGCAGCATTTTAGAGCCTTTATTTGGAGATAAAATGAAAGGCGGATGGGGTACAACCGTTAACTTTATTGCCGTTTTTGCCACCATTTTCGGTGTTGCCACCTCGCTTGGATTAGGTGCCCAGCAAATTAATGGTGGTATAGGCTTCTTATTTCCTGGTGTCGAAACAAGCATGAGTTTACAACTGATTATCATAGCCATCGTAACCGTATTATTTTTATTCTCAGCTATGACAGGTTTGGACAAAGGAATAAGATATCTCAGTAATACAAATATTGTCCTTGCCATTTTACTCATGTTTTTCCTGCTGTTCGCAGCACCGACAAACTTTATCATGGATTTATTTACAACCACATTAGGAAGCTATGTTCAAAACCTTCCTTCGATGAGTTTTCGAATGACACCGTTTGATGAAAATAGCACCTGGGTTCAGGACTGGACCATTTTCTACTGGGCCTGGTGGATCGCCTGGGCACCATTTGTCGGTACCTTTATTGCCCGTGTTTCCAGAGGGCGAACCGTACGGGAATTTGTGCTCGGCGTTCTGTTAGTACCAACCCTTTTTGGTGCATTATGGTTTTCCGTATTCGGCGGCTCAGCTATATCCCTTGAATATCACCAGGGATTAAATATTATTAATGTAATTAATGACCAAGGAAATGAAGTAGCTTTATTTACGGTATTACAGAAATACCCTATTAGTATTATTACGTCAACCCTGGCGATTTTGCTTATTAGTACGTTTTTCATTACATCTGCAGATTCAGCAACCTTTGTTTTAGGAACTCAGACAACTCATGGAGATTTAAACCCAGGGAAAAAGGTGAAATTTATATGGGGAATTATTATTTCTGCAACCGCGGCAGTGCTGTTATGGCAGGGTGGCTTAGGAGCACTGCAGACAGCTTCAATTATTGCCGCCTTCCCTTTCACCTTTGTATTGCTGCTGATTATATTTGCTTTACTGAAAGAATTTGATGAAGAAGCGAAGTATTATCCTTTACAACGTCGAAAAAGGCACGCACAGGCTCAAAAGCAGGAATAGAAAACACGACTCCCTTGTCCAGTTAAGGTCAAGGGAGTCTTTTTATGTAAAGAGATGCCAAAGACAGTAACCTCCATAAACGGCACCAAATGCAAGCGCAATGTACAAGAGTCGGATTTTAGAGTTTGAAATAAAATACTTTCCTCCATAAAAGGCTAAAACAAAAAACCAGATAAAAAATAGTACATTCACAACCGGATGATCCTTAGCAGACAGGTAGGTTGTCAATATGTATACACTCCATAAAATGATCAGGAGCTGTAAAAATGTCCATTTATACATCCCTATCATCCTCATCGTTTCAATATCCTGTATTTTATATTTATGAAACAGAGGAATAAAATATGGGAAAAAGCTGAATGGATTTTACTGTTAAAGGAAGGCTCTTTTCATAGTGATTGTTGTTTTTGATAGATCATGCGCCATAGATAAAATCCTTAAAATACAGCTAGATTGTTCTGAATCAAGATGAGTGGATGCATACGTTCCGGCAGAACACTTCGCTTTCCATGGGCCCGGCCTCAGCCTCCTCGGAAGCAAAAAACGCTTCCTGCGGGGTCTTCACCACGGGCTGTTCCCATAGGAGTCTACGTGTTCTGCCTCCACTAAATGGATGTTCTGATTGTAAGTATATTGAGATCTTGTCATACCTATATTATCCAATGTTAGTAACGAGTGAATCGCTGTTTTAGCGGAGGGAATATGCGTAGACTCCTTGTCGGTTAAAAGCGGCACGTCCTGTGCCAACACCGACATTAGAACGTCCTGTTCGTCGTGGGAGGAAGGCCTAGGTGAGACCCCACAAAGAAAAGCGAAGGCGACCGGAGCCGCCCACGGCAAAGAAGACACTATGAAAACGACCTTAGGGAGTTGAATAGATGTCGCATTTGTGCCCTTTTGGTGAAAGCGAAGTATATTCCCGTAGCGACGAGATAGCACACATCCTAAAGCTCCGAATTTATTGCACATCGTATATCCTTTGTGCAAAACAACAACCTTTTAGAAAATTGCCTAAAAGAAAAAATAAGGAATCTGAAATAGACATAGCGTTTTTACTATATTGTTGCATTAAAAAAGCTGCCCCAAAAAGGAGCAGCTTTTTTATGTTATTACCTTTATTTTGGTACGTGGATTGGCATGCCAAGCGCAACTTCAGAAGCTTCCATAGTCATTTCGCCCAATGTTGGGTGTGCATGAATGGTTAGAGAAATATCTTCTGCAGTCATGCCTGCTTCAATAGCAAGACCTATTTCAGCAATGACGTCACTTGCATTTGCACCTGCTACTTGTCCGCCGATGACGAGACCGTCCTCTTTACGAGTGACAAGCTGGACAAAGCCGTCTGTGTCATTCAGAGATAAAGCACGACCATTGGCTGCATATGGGAACTTCGCTACTTTTACATCATATCCATCCTCTTTTGCAGCGTCCTCTGTATAACCAACGCTTGCAAGCTCAGGATCTGTAAAGGCTACAGCTGGAATCCCCATGTAGTCAATTTCGGATGCTTCACCACTGATGGCTTCTGCGGCAATTTTTCCTTCATAGGATGCTTTATGTGCAAGTGGTGGTCCTTCAACAATGTCACCAATAGCATAGATGTTGGATACATTGGTACGGCACTGCTTATCAATCTTAATCAGACCTTTATCCGTCAGTTCCACACCTGCTTGCTCTAATCCAAGTTCGTCTGTATTTGGACGACGACCGACTGTAACAAGTACATAGTCAGCATCAACGGTTTCTTCTTTTCCTTTTACTTCATATTTAACCGTTACGCCATCTTTCTTTTCTTCAACGCCTTGTGCCATAGCGTTTGTAATGACGTTTACACCTTTTTTCTTCAGGCGACGTTTTACAATAGAAGTCATGGATTTGTCAAAACCGCCAAGGATGTCATCTGTACCTTCAAGAACAGTAACTTCCGTACCAAAGTTTGCATAAGCGGTACCAAGCTCAGAACCGATGTAGCCTCCACCGATAACCACTAATTTTTCCGGAATCTCGGAAAGGTTTAGCGCTCCGGTAGAATCTAATACACGATCTGAATATGGAAATGGTTTAAGCTCAATTGGACGGGATCCGGTTGCAATAATGCAATTGTTGAACTTATAGGTCTGAGAATTTTTCTCATCCATAATCTTTGCTGTGTTTTGATCAACAAAGTAAACTTCACCTTTTACAATGTCCACTTTGTTTGCTTTAAGTAAGCCTTCAACACCACTGGTAAGCTTATGAACAACACCGGACTTCCACTTTTGAACTTTTGAAAAGTCTACAGACACATTTTCTGCCGTAATTCCCATATCATCGGAATGATTGGCATTTTCATAACGATGAGCTGCTGAAATTAAGGCTTTGGATGGGATACAGCCAACGTTTAAACAAACCCCGCCAAGATCGCCTTTGTCAGCAATCGTAACTTTTTGGCCCATTTGAGCAGCGCGGATAGCTGCAACGTATCCGCCTGGGCCTGCTCCTACGACAAGTGTGTCTACTTCAACTGGAAAATCTCCTACTACCATAATATTACGCCTCCATCATGATTAATTGTGGATCATTCAACAAGCGTTTAACATGGTTCAACGCTTCTTGAGCAGTTGCACCGTCAATGATACGGTGGTCAAAGCTTAATGACAATGCTAATACTGGAGCTACAACAACCTCACCATCGCGTACCACTGGTTTTTCAGCGATTCGGCCAATTCCAAGGATCGCTACCTCTGGATGGTTGATAACTGGAGTGAACCACTGTCCGCCAGCAGAACCAATGTTGGTAATTGTGCATGATGCACCTTTCATTTCGTCTGGTGCCAGCTTGCCATCACGAGCTTTGGCTGCCAATTCATTGATTTCTGCAGAGGTTTCAAAGATGGACTTACGGTCAGCATCTTTGACAACAGGAACAAGAAGTCCTTTGTCTGTATCTGCTGCAATACCAATGTTGTAGTAATGCTTATGAACGATTTCATCGGTTTCATCATCAATGGATGTATTCAATGTTGGATATTTCTTCAACGTTGAAACAAGAGCTCTTACGACATATGGAAGATACGTAAGTTTAATATCCTGGTCTAATGCCGCTTGTTTGAATTTCTTACGGTGTGCAACAAGTTCTGTTACATCCACATCATCCATAAGTGTAACATGCGGTGCAGTCTGTTTCGATTTTACCATAGCTTTGGCAATAGAACGACGGATTCCGCTCATTTTTTCGCGAGTTTCTGGATATTGTCCTTCTGCTGCCACCTGCTGTGCACCAGATGCAGCTGCTGGCTCTGCTGCTTCAGCCGCTTGAGCAGTGTCTGCCTGGTCACCGCTCAGGTAACGATCAATATCTTCTTTCAGCACACGATTATTCTTACCGGAACCGCTAACCTGCTGAATGTTTACTCCCTTGTCACGGGCATATTTGCGTACAGATGGCATTGCGATTACACGTCCGCCTTCTGCAGCTTCCTGTTCGTCTGCTTGTGCAGGCTGTTCTTTCGTTTCTTCCTGCGCGTCTTCTTTAGGGGCTTCTTCGCCTCCACCTGTATCCGGCTCTTCATCATACCCTTCAGCGTCAAACACGATTAGTGTATCGCCTACGGTGGCTACTTGACCTTCGTCTACTTTTACGTCTGTGACTGTACCGTCAACAGGAGATGGGATTTCTACAACAGATTTATCGTTTTGTACCTCACAAAGTACATCATCTTCTTTTACTTCGTCTCCTGGTTTAACAAACCATTTTACAATTTCACCTTCGTGTATACCTTCACCAATGTCTGGGAGTTTGAAATTAAAGGCCACTAGAGTTCCCTCCTATTCATTCTATTAAAAGTTAATCGCTTCTTTTGCCTTTTCAATAATGTCCTGATGATTTGGTAACCATACCTCTTCTGCTGCTGTAAATGGATATACGGTATCTGGAGCCGCAACTCTTAATACAGGAGCCTCTAAGTGCAGGATTGCACGTTCCTGGATCTCTGACATTACCTGTCCGCCAATTCCTGCTTGACGCTGTGCTTCCTGAACCATTACAACACGATTGGTCTTCTTCACAGATTCAAGAATCGTCTCGTAATCGACCGGACTTACCGTACGAAGGTCAATAACCTCAGCGCTAATGCCATCATTTTCAAGTTCTTCTGCAGCTTTTAAGGCAGAGTGTACCATTGCACCATAAGCAATAAGTGTAATATCTGAGCCTTCACGTTTTACATTCGCTTTATCTAAATCAACTGTGTATTCTTCTTCCGGAACTTCTTCGCGGAATGAGCGATAAAGCTTCATGTGCTCTAAGTAAACAACAGGGTCGTTATTACGAATGGATGAAATCAACAAACCTTTTGCATCATATGGTGTAGATGGAATAACCACTCGTACACCTGGTTGCTGTGCAATAAGACCCTCTAAGCTGTCTGCGTGCAGCTCAGGTGTGTGTACGCCGCCGCCAAATGGAGAACGGATAGTGATTGGTGCGTTTTTGGTATCGCCGGTGCGGTAACGCATACGTGCTGCCTGACCATTAATCGCATCCATTGCCTCAAAGACGAAGCCAAAGAATTGAATTTCAGGCACAGGACGAAAACCTTGTGTCGATAGACCTACAGACATACCAATTATTCCTGACTCTGCAAGCGGCGTATCAAATACACGATCTTCGCCAAATTCTTTCTGCAAACCTTCAGTTGCACGGAACACACCGCCGTTTTGACCGACATCTTCACCGAAAACTAATACGTTTTCGTCATTTTTTAACTCCGTACGCATAGCATCAGTTATCGCTTGAATCATCGTCATTTGTGCCATGATCTACTTCGACTCCTTCTCTTTATATTCTTCCATTTGTTCTTTAAGGTTAGATGGAAGTTCTTCATGCATAATGGAGATCAGGTCTGTTACCTTTTGTTTTTCCACTCCATCTGCTTCCTTGATAGCGGCTTTAATCTCTTCTTTAGCCGTTTCAATGGTATTGTTCTCTTCTTCTTCAGACCATAGTCCTTTAGCTTCCAGGTATTTACGGAAACGGATTAATGGATCCTTCTTTTCCCATTCATCATCTAATTCTTCCGTACGATAACGTGTAGGGTCATCCCCAGCCATAGTATGAGGACCATAACGGTACGTAACAGTCTCAATAAGGGCAGGACCTTCACCGTTAATTGCGCGTTCTCTTGCTTCACGAACAGCCTTATAAACAGCCAATACATCCATTCCGTCTACACGTATACCAGGAATACCTGCTGCAACTGATTTCTGGGCTACACTGCTTGCTGCTGATTGCTTTTCAACAGGAACAGAAATGGCAAAGTGGTTGTTTTGAACAACAAATACGTTATTCGCTTTATAAGCACCTGCAAAGTTAATCCCTTCGTAAAAGTCACCCTGGGAAGCTCCACCATCGCCTGTATATGTAATAGCAACAGCTTTTTCTCCACGTTTTTTCAAGCCTAAGCCAACACCTGCAGCCTGAGTATATTGGGCACCAATGATGATTTGCGGGCTTAAAGCATTAACACCCTCTGGCATTTGATTCCCTTTATAATGACCACGGGAGAATAAGAAAGCCTTATAAAGAGGCAGACCCTGCCAGATTAATTGAGGCACATCACGATAAGCCGGAAGGAGATAATCCTCCTGATCAAGAGCAAATTGACTGCCTAATTGGGAAGCCTCCTGACCAGCTGTTGGTGCATAGAAGCCTAAACGACCTTGACGGTTTAAGGCAATAGAACGCTGATCCAGCACTCGTGTATATACCATGCGGCGCATAAGTTCTTTCAAATCATCATCTGATAAATCAGGCATTTCCTCTTTATTTACAACTTCGCCTTCTTCATTCAAAATTTGAATCATTTCAAATTGATTCTCGATGTTTTCAAGTGAATTTTTGAACAACTCAATCACCTATCCTTTCCTTTGAAAAATCATCTCCATCATTAGGTTTCCCAAAAATTGAGGAGAAGTACTCAATATTTTTGTATTTTTCGTGCTCAATTATTTGAGAACTGATCGGTGCAAAACTGTTACACAATGAAAGGTGTTTTTCATTAGTACAATTTGAGTTTAGCTCAAAGTTATTTATACGTCAAACATTTAATTTGTTTCTTTAAAATCTTTCCAAATAGCGTGTTACAAGTGTTTTATAACACGCATGTATACCTGGTGTTCTGTATCAGTTTTTGCCCAAACTGTATCACTTTAAGTACCCAACTGTTACAACTTACTGATGATACAGATAAAAGCCGGGATTAAATCTTAGTGAATAAGTACCCTTTGTAGCGGTTTTATCTATTTTATATCTGCCTGCCTTCAGCACTTTTAATTCATCTTCAGTGTTATGAACGAATGTTGCCTCTCCTGAGATCTTATCTTTAAAACAATAAAAAGGCATAACCATCAACATTCGACGGGTATGCCTTTCTTTAAGTTTTGCCATTCAGACGATTATTTTGGAATACACACACGATCAAACTACCTACTCGGAGTCTTCCTTAGATTTAGAGTCATCTGTGCTTTTTTCCTTTTCATCTTTTTTATTTTCTTCATTGTTTTCATTATTTTCTTCTGTATCCTGTTTTTCTTTTCCTTCACCCTCTGTAGACTCTTCCTCTGTCTGAGAGTCCTGGTTATTGCCTTCAAACTTAATATTCAGGTCTGTTGCCTCGTAAAACTCAATTTTTAAATCATTATAATTTTCCGTAGCAGTATTAAACGCAGCTCTGGCTTCTTTATACTGGTCATAGCTCTCATTGATTTTTTCAATTTGGGCTTCCAGATCTTCCATTTTCAGCTCTTCATTTTTCAGCATGCTGTACAGTTTCTCATCACGTTTCAGAGCTTCTTTATAGGCCTTATGTAAATCTTCATAGGCACTGTATCGTGTTTCCATTGCTTTTTTCAATTCATTAGCCTTTGACTGAAGTTCCTCTGATTCCAGATCCTCTATCACGGAATCAACGTTATCAAATTCTTCTTTTGCCGCATCAATGCTTTCTTTTTCTGACTGAATGATCTCCTTGCGTTGCTCTAAAATCGAAACGGCTTCATCGGAGAGCTTCTTTATCTTGGCCATTTCACTTTCCGGCAATTCTAAAATCTGTTCATACAATGCTTGTTCTTCATTTTGTAATGAAACCAGCTGTTCCTGCTGTTCCCCGAAGTTCTTTTCCAACTCAACTGCTTTCTCTAAATGATTGTACATTTGTTCCGAAGCAGAAGGACCCTGTTGACACGAGGCCATTAAGAACATTACGAAAATCATTACTAAGATTCCTTTTCCTTTTCGCAACATTTCCTTCCTCCTTATGGCTACTTCTTTATAAGTATACCACACATGTTTTTTCTATAATATGTTTTTTAAAAGCCAATTAGGCATTCAATCTTTAAACATTTTCATACTCCTTATGATAATATACAATATATAGGAACAATGAAATATAGAGGAGTGTCAAACATGATTACAATGGATGATATCGTCCGCGAAGGCCATCCAATGCTTCGAACCGTAACAAAAGAAGTTCCGATTCCTCCCACAACGGAAGATCAGGAAACCCTTAAAGAGATGCTTCAATTCTTAAAAAACAGTCAGGATGAAGAAACGGCTGAAAAATATAACCTGCGTCCTGGTGTTGGACTGGCAGCACCTCAGTTAGGTTTGGATAAACGTATGCTTGCCATACATGTAGAAGATATAAAAGGAAAATTGCATAGCTATGCATTGTTTAATCCTAAAATTGTCAGTCATTCGGTTGAAGGTGGTTATCTTTCAAGCGGAGAAGGCTGTTTAAGTGTTGATCGTGAGGTGCCAGGCATTGTGCCCCGCCATGCACGGGTAACCGTGAAAGCATACGACATTGATGGGAATCAGGTGAAACTAAGATTAAAAGGCTATCCTGCCATTGTCATTCAACATGAAATTGATCATCTTAACGGTGTCATGTTTTATGACCATATCAATGAAGAAAATCCCTTCCACCCTCCGGAAAACGCAAAGCCTGTTGACCAGGAGCAAGGCTGAATATTATGTCCGAAGAGTCGCTTAAACAGGATGTCATTTCTGTTTTGGCGACTTTTTTATATTCCTGCAAATTGTATGTTCGTTCTTCAGCAATTTATATTTTCTTCTATTCATGAAATTTGGTTTTTCTGGTTAGAATAATGCATGTAAGCAATGCGTGATATAAATAATTTTTATAAACTTTAAGGTTTATCTATTTCATTCTTGCGCAAACCATATTATACTAAAAGTACTTGGGAAAGGGTCGGCAAATAAATAGATAGCGTTTTTTCTTAGCTTTTCAATACACATGAAAGGAGCTTCGATATGCGATTGAAACGTTTAAGGGAAAAGCTAAAAAGACGTTGGAAGGATCTTTTGGGTCGAAAAAAATATGCATAGTATTTCCTCCGTACCTGTTTAAATCAATATAATATACGTTTGTCCAATACAACAATTTACAGTGGAATCAGGATATGAATTTTTATCTAGTAAGGAGAGATCGACATGATTTATAAAGTACTTTATCAAGAAAGCCCGGAGGAAGTTCCAATTAGAGAACGGACCCAAGCCATGTATGTGGAAGCAGAAAGTGAACGTGAAATTCGTAAAAAACTATCCGATCGCAATGTTCATATTGAGCATATTATTCAACTAAGTGAAAAACACTTGGAATATGAGCAGGGCTCAGAAAACTTCGAAGTGGAGAAACTATAAATGAAATTCGTTAAAAATGATCAGGCAGCGGTTTTTGCACTAGGTGGTCTAGGTGAGATCGGAAAAAATACGTATGGCATTCAATTCCAGGATGAAATCATTTTAATTGATGCAGGAATTAAGTTTCCTGAAGACGAACTCTTAGGAATTGATTATGTCATTCCAGACTATACCTACCTTGTTCAAAACCAGGACAAAATTAAGGGATTATTCCTCACCCACGGGCATGAGGACCACATCGGAGGCATCCCTTATTTATTACGTGAAATTAATATCCCTATTTATGGGGGTAAGCTTGCGATCGGTTTAGTAAAAAGTAAATTAGAAGAACATGGGTTATTACGGAATGCAAAGCTTCATACCATTCAAGAGGAAGATGTGATTAAATTCCGTAAGACATCCGTATCCTTTTTCCGCACAACGCATAGTATTCCTGACTCTTACGGTATTGTTGTAAAAACACCACCAGGAAATATTGTTCATACAGGAGATTTCAAATTTGACTTCACTCCTGTAGGTGAACCTGCCAACTTGACGAAAATGGCAGAAATCGGACGAGATGGGGTATTGTGTTTATTATCAGATAGTACAAACAGTGAAGTCCCTGGATTCACTCTGTCTGAACGTGTAGTAGGACAAAGTATACGAGAGATTTTCAGTAATGTGGAAGGAAGAATTATTTTTGCAACATTCGCTTCCAATATCCACCGCTTACAACAGGCTGTCGAAGCAGCTGTAAACAATAATCGAAAAATTGCTGTATTTGGACGCAGTATGGAAAAAAATATTCAGGTAGGAAAAGAATTAGGTTATATTCAGGCACCTGAGGATGCTTTTATTGAGGCATCCCAGATTAACCGTCTCCCAAGTAATGAAGTGGCAATACTATGCACGGGATCTCAAGGTGAACCAATGGCAGCCCTTTCCCGTATTGCCAATGGAACACACAGACAGATCCAGATTCAGCCTGATGACACGGTGGTATTTTCTTCGTCACCAATCCCAGGTAACACAATCAGTGTCAGTCGTATGATTAACATGCTTTACCGTGCCGGGGCAGAAGTTATTCATGGTTCATTAAATGATATCCATACTTCCGGGCATGGATCCCAGGAAGAACAAAAGCTTATGCTTCGTTTACTAAAACCAAAATACTTCATGCCTATTCACGGTGAATACCGTATGTTAGTGGAGCATATGAAACTGGCCAGTGATTGTGGAGTTGACCCAAAAGATTCATTTATTCTAGATAATGGGGATGTACTTGCATTAGGAAAAGACACTGCCTCATTTGCCGGTAAAATTCCTTCTGGTTCGATTTACGTCGATGGTAGTGGTATAGGCGATATCGGAAACATTGTTTTGCGGGACCGCAGAATCCTTTCAGAAGAAGGCCTTGTAATTGTTGTCGTAAGTATCAATATGAAGGAATTTAAGATTGCTTCTGGCCCGGACATTATCTCTCGAGGGTTTGTCTATATGAGAGAGTCTGAGGATTTAATAAAAGAAGCACAGAAGCTGGTTTCCAAACACCTGCTAAAAGTAATGGAACGCAGAACCAGCCAATGGTCCGAAATTAAAAATGAAATTACCGACACCATTGCACCGTTCCTCTACGAAAAAACAAAGAGAAAGCCGATGATTCTCCCTATTATTATGGAGGTTTAGAATCAACGGTCATATAATAAAAAGCTGTCTCATTAAGAGGCAGCTTTTTGTGTTGCAGCAATTTATAGTATTAAGATATGTTTAGAAACCACCGCTCCGGAAAAATACTCCGCTAAGACATCCTGTCATTCGGTTTAGGACCAAGCTATTTGTTATGTCCCGACTCCTCCCCACAGGTGCTTAGTCATCTTCCACAACTAAATTTTTCTCAAATCTGGAAATATCCTTATCAGCACCAATGACAATCAGAATATCATTTCCGCGAATTTCCTCTGTCGCCAGCGGGGATACAAGCACTTCTTTATCCCTTTTTATCGCTACAATATTACATCCATATTCTGCACGAATATCGAGATCAACAAGGGTCTGCCCATCCATTTTCTCCCCGGCTTTTACTTCGACCACACTATGCTCATCGGAAAGCTCCAGATAATCTAAGACGTTACTGGAAATGATATTATGGGCAATTCGGCGTCCCATATCACGTTCAGGATGGACAACATAATCGGCACCAATCTTGTTTAAAACTTTCTCATGATAATCATTTTGTGCTTTTACGGTAATCCTCTTTATCCCCAGTTCCTTTAACATAAGGGTTGATAAAATACTGGACTGAATGTTATCACCGATGGCTACGATCACATGATCTATATTTTGTATACCTATCTCTCTTAAAACCTTTTCATCTGTTGTATCTGCAATGACTGAATGAGAAGCGATATCTTTAAATTCATTTACCCGGTCAGGATCCAGGTCAATGGCCATGACATCCATTCCTTCTTTACTCAGCTCAAGGCAAATACTACCGCCAAATCGCCCAAGTCCAATGACTGCATAATCCTTTTTTTTCATGGCTAACTCTCCCTACTGTGTTTGTACATGGCTATAGTCTATCATAAGTTTACGGAAATTAGGAAGACTACAAAATGGCTCACTTGATTGTTGTAAAAACTTCCTTTAAAATACAAACCCTGCAGCTCACTCTGCTAAACAGAAAGTCAGGAGGTACACCATGGTCATTTCTTATCCAATCTTAGCCGCTTTACTTGCTTCTTTACTTGCTCAAGTGATAAAAATTCCTCTTCATTACATAAAAAAGCGGGAATGGAAGTTTGAGCTGTTTTTCAGTACTGGAGGAATGCCAAGCTCCCATACGGCAACTGTGGTGTCACTTACAACCGCCATGGCACTGACAGAGGGTATTCAATCCAATGCATTTGCGATTAGTCTCATTTTAACCATTATCGTTATGCACGATGCAACAGGAGTCAGAAGACAGGCTGGGCAGCACGCTGTGGCATTAAATCAAATGGCAAAGGATTTCCAGCAGCTGGTGGGCACTCTGAAGCATCACAACCTGAACAATTATGAAAAGAGAGAGCAGCTTAAGGAGCTTTTAGGTCATAAACCCTTAGAAGTCTTTTTTGGCGCTCTGTTCGGACTGATTGTGGGACTGATATTATATAGCTTTTATCCGTTTCCTAAGGCTTAATTTAAATAGCAAAAGCGGAGTGCCCGTTTGTTCAACCGTGACTCGTAAGCCTAAGCGGTCATAAACGGTCACCTCCGCTTTTTTTGTCCAGCTACGGCTCCTGATCAGTCGCCTTCGCTTTTCTCTGTCCAGCTGCGGCTCCCAGGCCCAAGCGGTCATAAGCAGAATCCCCTACATGGCCAAAAAGCGGCCACTCCGGATATTCTGCTTATGCCGTCGGGCCTAAACGCTCGCCTTCGCTTTTCTTTGTCCAGCTGCGGCTCCTGATCAGTCGCCTTCGCTTTTCTTGCCTAAGCGCCTAGCATTTGGAACTGGGCTTTGACAAGGTGATAGTATTCTCCCTGGTGATCCATGAGCTCATCGTGGTTGCCCTGTTCAATGATGTGTCCATTTTCTAAAACAATGATATGATCGGCCTCACGAATAGTTGATAACCGGTGCGCAATTAAAATCGATGTGCGGCCGTCAAGCAGCCTTTTAAGGGCTTTTTGTATTTTCTGCTCTGTTTCTGTGTCAATACTTGCAGTTGCTTCGTCCAGAATAATAATCTTTGGATCCGCCAGTAAAGCTCGGGCAAAGGACAGCAGCTGTCTTTCGCCTACGGACAGGATATTTCCTCTCTCTTCCACTTCCGTCTCATAGCCATCTGCCAGGCGTTGAATGAAGTCATGTGCCCCTACAACCTTCGCAGCTTCAATGACCTCTTTATCCGTCGCATCCGGACGTCCGAAACGGATGTTTTCCTTAATCTTTCCTGAGAAAATAAAGGTATCCTGCAGAACTACACTGATATTTTGCCGCAAGCTGTCAAGGGTGACATCACGCAGGTCTGTTCCATCAATTCTTACAGCCCCCTGTGTTGGATCGTAAAAGCGGCTGATCAGGTTGGCGATGGTTGATTTTCCTGAGCCAGTATGGCCGACCAGGGCCACTGTCTGTCCCTGCTTCATCTTGAGAGATATCTCATGAAGAGCGATACGATCATTGTCGTAGGAAAATTGCACCCGATCAAATTCAACATTTCCTTTCATGTCATTAAACTCGATCGCGTCTGGTTTTTCCTTCACATTTGGTCTCTCATCAAGAAACTCAAAAATACGTTCAGATGAGGACATGGCCATAAGCAATTGATTATAGCTTTGTCCGAGGCGGGAAATCGGATCCCAGAACATACCTAAATAAAAGGCAAAGGATACAAAAATACCCGTTGTAACATAAGGATCATTTAAAATTAAATGAGCCCCATATGAGATAAGAATAGCGGTTCCGACTGCATTACACATTTCCACAAGTGGCCGGAACATGGCACTCTTCTTCGTTGCAATTCTCCATCTTTCATAGTTATCTGTATTTACACCATTAAAGAATTCTGTATTTTCCCCTTCCTGTGAAAAGGACTGAGTGATTCGAATGCCCTGGATGCTCTCATTTAAATGAGAATTTAACCGGGACTGCTGGATTCGCACCTGCTGCCAGGAACGGCGGATGTTTTTCCGCAGCTTTGTTGAAATAAAGAACATAATCGGTATGACAATCATTACGGCTAAGGCCAGTTTAGGACTTAACACGAACATAATCACCACAATTCCGAGCAATGTGATCACATCTGTCAGAAGGTTGATAATTCCATTCGTAAACAGCTCCTGTAAAGAGTTTACATCATTTAAAATTCTGACGAGAATAGAACCGGCTGACCTGGAATCAAAAAACCGATGGGACAGGCGCTGCACATGGGAAAACAACCCATCTCTTAAGTCATAGATGACACCCTGCCCGAGTTTATTGACCCAGCGTATTCGCAAGGTATTGGCAATAAAATTAAATACATATAAGAAGCCGATGAGAATGACAAATTGAATAAGCAGGTTGACATCCTGGTTAGCTAACGCCTTATCAATCGTATAGCGTCCAATAATAATCGGGACAATTAACCGCACAGCTGTTGAGACTAACATCGCAATAACAGCTGCAGGCAGCAGTGTCTTGGCATAAGGCTTCATATATTTTAATAAGCGTATCGTCTGCTTCCAGTTAAATGGCTTATCAACGGCTGTATCAATCGTGTAATAAAAACGTTTTAAATGCTTGCTTTCTGTTGCTGAACTTGTTTGACTCATATTCTCCCCCCCTATCCTGGATGCTTTTCCAAAACGGTATCCTGATCCTGATATTGAATGTTATAAATTCTTTGATAAGGGCCTCCATTATTCAGGAGATCCTCATGCTGCCCTCGCTCTGCAACCTTTCCATCCTCAAGAACGAGAATTTCGTCTGCATGTTTAAGAGCTGAAATCCGGTGAGCAATAATAAAGGTCGTTCTTCCTTTCATGACCTCTCGAAGGGCTTTTTGGATTTTAAATTCTGTTTCCATATCCACCGCTGATGTGGCATCATCCAACACGAGAATCCGCGGGTTAATCAAAATTGCACGGGCAATGGCAATACGCTGCTTCTGCCCTCCGGATAGGCCCATTCCCCTTTCACCGAGTAAGGTTTCATAGCCTTTAGGCATATCCATAATAAAATCATGAGCCTGAGCCCGCTTAGCTGCATCGATAACCTCATCCATCGTTGCATCCGGATTTCCGTAGCGGATATTTTCCAGGATGGTCGTAGAAAATAGAAAAGCCTCCTGAAGCACAAAGCCAATGCTCTTCCGCAGGGTTTTTAATCCATATTCCTGTACAGGTTTTCCGTCAATCAGCACCTGTCCCTGTTCCGGTTCATAAAAACGGGTAATCAGCTGTGTGATGCTCGTTTTTCCGGATCCTGTTGCTCCAATCAGTCCCATTACCTTCCCTGGGGGTGCATCGAAGGAAACATCTTTCAAGGCGGCATCATCATCCTCTACATATGTTAGCGTGACATCATGAAATGTTACATGACCCTGTATGGAATGTTCTTTTACAGCATTCGGCCGTTCCTGTATATCTTCCTTTTGCTCCAGAATCTCCAGCAGACGTTCACCGGAAGCTTTCGCCTGGGAGAACTGGTTAATAACAAAACCAAAGTCTGTTAAAGGCCAGACGATATACCATACTAAACTGAAAAAGGCCACTAATTGACCTGGTTGCAGGTCACCCTGGATGACTAAGTGACCGCCGAATCCAAGCAGCACAACTACACTAATGTTTCCCAGCAGCTCCATTAAAGGGAAAAATTTTGCCCAGATACTCGCTGTATGTAAATAATGGTCCCGGTAATTCTCATTGGAGTCGGCAAAGCGGCCAATCTCAAAATCCTCTCTGGATAGGGATTTAACCGTATGAATTCCGCTGACATTTTCCTGTACTCTCGTATTTAAGCGTCCCAGTGACTTCCGCACCCCGCGAAAGGCCGGATGCACTTTTTTATCAAATCGCCAGGTTACCACGGCAAGAAACGGCATGGAAGCCATGGTTACCAATGCAAGGGGAACAGAATAATAGAACATGACCCCCAGACTTATGAAAATCAATAAGGTAATACGGACTACAGATGTAAAACCAAAGGATAAGAAAGCCCTGAAGCTCTCCACATCCGATGTCAGGCGTGACATCAGGTCACCGGTCTTCGCATTATCATAGTATTTAAAGGATAATTTCTGCAGCTTTTTATACAATGCATTCCGCAAATCAAACACTGACTTTATTCCGAATAATTCACCAAGGTACTGATGAATATAAGTAGCCAGACCTTTCACAGCCATAATTCCAATAAATCCGAAAGCTAAGTAAGGAATCAGCTGATACCTTTCTCCCAGTACCACTTCATCAATGGTTATCTGAAGGACGATTGGATAAACGACCGTAATTCCTGTTACGAACAGTAAGGCAAATAAAGAGATAAATAACAGCCGTTTATAAGGCCAGAAAAATTGTTTAAGCTTCTTAAAAGTATCCAATGTTGTCCCTCCCTTTCCTCTATTTTTAAAATCGCGTATATATAAATATATCGAGTTCCGAAATAAATATCTACCCTTTTGCTTAAATTTTTTTAATTTTTATAATTGAACATAAAAATATGCCTGTCATCATTTCAGACAGGCATTGTATAAGCTAAGGCAGTCTTTGCAGATGTGCGGCCAGTTTTTGATAAAAGCCATCAAGGTCATGGATTCCTAAAGCATCCTTTGCATTAATGCCAATGTGATCGAGGTGATCCCAGCCATTTTGCACTGAAAAATGGTTCCACACACCTTTTTGCGCTTTTTCTCCATAATCGTACGCTTCATGCTTTTGGCTGAATGGATACTTCCCTGAAACCACGTTTACCAGCCCATCGTTCGGCCACCAGCTTTCATCAATAGCAGGGTCCGGATGATTCCTTGTATACGATCCCATAAAGAGGCTGGAAGGGACCAGCATTGCACTCATGGATAAGGAAGGCAGAGAACGTCCGGTTAACCAATCCTCATAAGTGGCCTGGCCTATAAAGGAAAAGTAATAGACATCCGGATGTGTCCCGACCCATTCATTCAGCTCCTTTGCCCCGGGAGTCGTCAAATCATAAAGACTAATATCCCGCCTTTCCCAGACAGAACTATTGTAAATGCGATCAGCATAGGACAGGAAGGACTCTCCCTCTTCTCTTTCCAATCCCCAATGCTCGAGCTTAAAATCATAAACCAGGCTGTCCTGTGACAATCCACCCATAGCTGCTGCATGCATAACCATTTTCTTAATTAAAGGAACCACAAGCTCTTCATCAGCAAAGGTTGAACCATTATGAGGGGTGGCCAGTGACGTCACGCTCTGAACCTGGCTCTTTCCATCCTTAAACAATGGCGATAACTCCATCCCCTGCTCTTTCGCGTAGCTTCGTTCTGCCTCGGATCCATCCTTCAGCAAGTCCACAAGCGTTCGAATCGTCTGTCCGCCCATGCTGTGACCAACGAGATGAATTTTATTTTTTTGATTCCATTCTGTATAAATCCCCGGGAAGGTTTTTCCGTATTGATCATGACCATGTTCTTTGGCGTGCCGGGCTCCATAATCAACAGTGCCCCCATTTATGTAATGATATAGCTCAACGGCACGATCCCAGTTGCTGGATACAGGCCCTACAGTAGCTACATAAGTCTGAAAACCTTGTTCATTCAGGTTAGCTTGAATATCCTGCAGTCCACCCCAGTAATGAAAGCCACCCATTTCACCTTCTCCCCAGCCCATCAGACCATGAACCATTACAATGGGATAGCTATTCCCCGAGTTTTTCTTTTGATTTTCCTCAGCAAGACTTGTAAAAGGTACAGATAACAAGGCTAAAACGAGACTTAAAATTAACATAACTCTGCTTAATGCTATCATATTCACTCTCCTATTTCATAATTTTCTGATTTTCTGATTATTATATACATTAATCATTCGCCATATGAAACCCTTTTCTTATTTATGGAACAGGAAAAAAGACGCAGATATAAATAGTGAAAGAGATTGTACAACTGACAATGTACTCGTATCAAACGGAGAAGTTGGATTATTTATCGATGTAGAGGGATGACAATTGGAGACCCTAGGTAAGATGAATCCTTAGCAATAAGAGGAATTATGGGGAATGAAGAGTACTTAAATACTTTTTACGAGGGCTATAAACGTTACAAGATTTCGAAAGAGGAATTTCAATATTTTGAACAGGGATTATATGAGTTTTTCTAATCTTATTTTGATTAAAGGATCGCGTATAAATGCACAGTAAAGGCTTAGAGGAAACAACCTCTAAGCCTTTACTGTGCATTTATTGAAGATTATTTTGTCCCGGTTGCCCTGGCATTGGAGATTTAGCAAATGAATTCAAAATCTGCTGCATATCCTGTTGGGCTAACTGCGGAACCTGATAGTAGCCATTTTTATTCTGATAAAGGAACAGCTCATAGGCCATTTCAATAAAGTTTGGTATGCTGTCTGCTAAAACCCGACGCACGACAGGATTTGTTGCTTCTAATGACGCCGTAGTCATGGCCGTGGCATTTGCCTTTGCAAGCCCCATCATAAAGCTGGATATACATTTGTCATCCAATTCACTAACCGATTGTTTTGGTTTGGATGGCTGGGATGGGGTTAAACCATAAGTGACATCATTGCTCTGATTCATTTTATAGCTCGATGTTGGCATGGATGGGTCCTTCCCTGTAGAAAAGGCCTCTACCATAATGTTGTACTGTGAGTTCATAAACGCAGATTGATTTTGGCAAATCGTCATGAGCTCCTGATCCTGAATATGCTCTTTATAAAGCATATACTGCTCCATTTGCCCAATAAGCCCGGATAGAACCTCATGAAGATCAAGAACTTCATGACCACCATGGTTAAATGTAACATTTCCACCAGGTGTCGGAACTGGATTCATGGATGGATTGTTCATCTGCTGGTTGGCCAATCTGAATCACTCCTTTAAAGGATGGATACACCTTTAGTATGGATTCAGATGGCCTGGCACAACCAATGAAAAAAGTTCCGTTACTGGTGAAGAATGTTCCCTTACGAATTCTTACCTTTGGCTTAAAACCCGCTGAATTCGTTTTGTCAGCATCCTCAGACCATTTCCTCCTGTCTGTGTATGACGAAGCTTTCCTTCCTTATCAAAAACAAAATACGCAGGTACCTGCTTAATCTTAAAAGCATTGGTTAAAGTTAAATCATTATCGACAAATATGGGCTCAGTGATATGGTATTCATTTGCTGTTGCCTTTACATGGTCAATATCCTTATCTGACTCACTCCTTGGCATGTGAACGGATACGACATTCAGATAGTCCGCGTAATGATCACGGATTTGGTGGATCTTTGGCATGACTTTTTTGCAGGTTCCGCAGCTTGTGGACCAAAAATGGATAAGTACAGGCTCTTCCCCTATCAGTTCCTCTTTCGTCCTACGTCCATTTATTGTGGCAGTTGCTCCTGACAAATCAGGCATTTCCTGTCTTAATCTCATCAATTCTCCTCCCCTTCTTTTCATTTAAAAAGGCCTAACGAAATGTTAGACCTTTTTTCTTTATTAAATGTGATTGTATTATGATGTGTTACACTTCCAATGTTTCCTGTCCGGGCTTCCAGTTAACGGGGCAAAGTCCTCCTGTCTGAAGGGCCTGCAGGACTCTTAACGTTTCATCTACACTCCGCCCGATATTATTATGATTGACGGTCTGATACATGAGTTCACCTTCAGGGTTAATAATAAATAACCCTCTTAGCGCTACCCCTTCTTCTTCAATTATTACCCCATATTCCCGGGACACTACATGATTGGTATCTGCCGCGAGCGGATATTTTACATCTCCAAGTCCATTATCCTCTCTGGACGTTTTGATCCAGGCTAAATGGGTATGAATCGTGTCCGTTGAAGCCCCGATAACCTCAGCATCCAGATCCTCAAACTCCTCATAACGGTCAGATAAAGCGGTGATTTCAGTCGGACACACAAAGGTGAAATCCATCGGGTAAAAAAATAAGACCGTCCACTTCTCATGCTTCATATTTTCCTCCAGTGAAACCTTGCCGAATTCTCTGTTTGGAAGTACCGCATCCATTTCAAATCGTGGGGCCTGTTTTCCTATCATACGTTCTGCCATATGTAATCCCTCCAAATCAAGTAAGTGAAAATAATCTTTCTTACACCCAGTAATTTATTATCGCCACTTTCCTGCAAATTAAACCAGAATACCCAAAATATTCCGCTTATTCGACAGTCTTTTCTCATTCATTGTTTAACCGAACAGATTTGTGGTATACATAATAAGGAATCTTCAATAAGAGACAGAAATCGAAATTTTCTGATCATTCCCCTGCGATCAACGAATCAAGAATAGGAGAGATAAAAGTGGAATTTTTCGATTTTCAGCTTCATCCTGTTTTACAGAATATCATGACGACCGCTTTTAAAATTTTACTGGTATTTATTGCATATGCTATCCTTTCCCCACTCGGAAAGCGTCTTATATCATCTGTCATGACCAAAACCAGTAAAAAGCAGCGGTTAAGTGAGGCCAGGGCAAAAACGCTGGAAAAGCTGCTGAAAAATATTTACGGCTACGTCCTTATCTTTATTCTGGTGATTACTATTCTCGGAATTTTTAATATCCCGGTTACTCCTATGCTTGCTGGAGCCGGCGTGATCGGACTGGCTGTCGGCTTTGGAGCACAAGGGCTTGTCAGTGATGTGGTGACCGGCTTTTTTATTCTGCTGGAAAAGCAAATTGAAGTGGACGATTATGTAACGATGAGCGGTCTATCCGGAATTGTGGAAGAGGTTGGCTTAAGAACGACGCAAATGCGCGGATTTGATGGGACCCTTCACTATATCCCGAACCGAAACATCTCTAATGTCAGTAATCATTCCCGCGGCAATATGCAGGCTTTAGTGGATATTGGGATTTCCTATAATGAAAATATTGACGAAGCCTTACGAGTACTGCAAAATGTATGTGATCAGTTCGCAGACAAGGATGATCGGGTTAAGGAAGGCCCGGATGTTGTTGGAGTCCAAAGCTTCGGCTCCTCTGATGTGGTGATTAGAATTATTGCCCAGACAGAAAACATGGAACAATGGGCAGTCGAACGGGACTTAAGAAAAGAAATTAAGCAGGGCCTTGAAAACGCCGGTATTGAAATTCCTTACCCACACCAGGTGTACATTTCAAAATCAGAACAGGGATAAGTTCAAACTTTTCCTTTATTTGTGTATAATGGGATAGAAGAAACAAAAAAAGTCAGGAGAGAATCACCTTATGATCAGTCGAAAAAGTGAACGTGAAATCACGTTAATGCACGAAGCAGGAGAACTGCTGGCATCTACCCACAAAGAAATTGCCAAAATGATAAAACCTGGAGTTACGACCCAGGAAATAGACCAGTTTGTTGAAAAGTATTTAGCTAAGCATGGAGCTACAGCAGAGCAAAAGGGCTATCAGGGATATCCCTATGCAACCTGTGCATCTGTAAACGATGAGATTTGTCATGGATTTCCCCGGAATGAGCCATTAAAAGATGGGGATATCGTAACCATTGATATGGTCGTCAAATTAAATGGTGCACTGGCCGATTCAGCCTGGTCCTATGCTGTTGGAGAGGTTGATGAGGAGAAGCAGCGCCTGCTGGATGTAACCAAAACCAGTCTCTATAAAGGAATTGAGCAGGCTGTTCCAGGTAATCGGGTTGGAGATATTGGGCATGCCATTCAATCCTATGTAGAAGGCGAAAATTTCTCTGTTGTCCGTGAATTCACTGGACATGGAATCGGTGAATCCATGCATGAGGAGCCGTCAATCCTGCACTACGGACTTCCTGGTAAAGGTCCTCGTTTGAAGGAAGGCATGGTCATTACCATTGAACCTATGGTAAACGTTGGTGCCTGGCAGTCTATGATGGATGATAATGGCTGGACTGCAAGAACCATCGATGGAAAGTTATCCGCGCAATATGAACATACCATCGCCATTACGAAAGAAGGACCAAAAATTCTGACGGAACAGAAATAACAAAAGAGGCTGGGACAAAAGTGTTATCGCTAAAGGTAAATCGACTATGTCCCAGCCTCTTTTATTTTGAATTCTAAAATTCCGACGACGTCACTAAGTAATCAGGATGTACGATCCAATCTTTCCTCTACTTCCTGTAACACATCCTGGGCAGTCATTCCTTTCGCCTGGATAACGGATGCGTCCGGAACATCTGAAGTCATTCCCATCACATTCTGATCCTGGCCGGTTACTACACAGCAATCACAATTCTGAGCATCATTCATGCTGTGCAGATCAACCACATCATATCCTTTTTCCTGCAATGCACTTTTCACATCTGTAAGGGACTCTTCTACGCCAACACGACTCATGTTATTCCTCCTAGTTGATTAATCATTATTATGAATGGTGTTGCATCGTGGATTTACCCCGTTTTTAATCCGGGATTCAACACTTGGCGAAATCCACGTATGTTAATCATCCCTCATAGTTTATCCAGGTGATGGAAAAGTATACAAATCATTACTTCAGATGATGAAGCATTTGTACGCCAGCCTTTACCCCTGTTTGGATCGCTTCCTCTTTCGGATTCAATTTAGCGTGATGTAAACCATTAGGAGAATCTACCCCAAGCCAGTACATAAAACCTGGAATTTCCTTTAACATGTAGCCAAAATCTTCTCCTGTCATGGCCTCATTCGCCTTTTGGAAGGGAACATGAATACGATTCATTTCCGTTTCGAATTGGTCCGTGTATGTTTTCTGATTCCACACCTGATAATAATTTGAACCGTAGTCAATGGTTGCTTTACAATCAAAACGCAGTTCGATCGCCTCTGTCATTTTCTCAATTCTGGACTTGATAAAATCCATCGTGCTGGCATTAAGGGTGCGAATCGTTCCTTCCAGCCTGGCTTCCTCTGCAATAATATTTTGCACGGTTCCCCCGGTAATTTTCCCAATGGAAAGAACAGCAGCATCCAGTGGATCAATCATACGAGCTACAATTTGCTGTAAATCGGTGACGAGTGCACTTGCGCCAACGACCATATCCTTTGTCTGATGAGGATAAGCAGCATGCCCGCCTTTTCCTTTTAAATCAATAAACAATTCACTTGTGTTGGCAAAAAGCAGTCCTTCTTTGGTGGAAACTGTTCCCGCCGGTAATTCCGAGGCAATATGTAAGGCAAAGATTGTATCCGGCCACCATTTCTTCATCGGTTCTGACTCCAGCATTGGTGCTGCTCCACCCGGCCCTTCTTCTGCAGGCTGAAATATCATTAACACGTGATGTTCCGGGCGATGCTCGACTAATTCGGTTAAAATTCCGAGTGCAATCGTCATATGAAAGTCATGACCGCATGCATGCATTTGACCTTCATGCCTGGATTGAAACTCAAATCCTGTTTCCTCCGTAATCGGGAGACCATCTATATCCGTCCGGTACCCAATGGTTTTTTCTCCAACTGTCCCCTCGACTCTGACAAATATTCCTGTTCGCCATGTTTCCACTTCAATATGGTCGTCAGGCAGGGAGTGAATATAGTCCAGCAAATACTTTTGGGTTTTTACTTCCTTAAACCCAAGCTCAGGAATTTGATGCAGCTCGCGTCGTATTCGAATCATCTCATTAAAGTTCATAAAAAACCCCTCTTTTCAAAAGGAATAGCAGGAAGATTTACCCTCCTGCTACTCTCCTTTTTACTGATCTAATTTTCGAAGCTCCTGCTTAATTTCCGTTTTTCCTTTCGTCTGTTCATCAATTTCTTTAATCACTTTTGCCGGCGTACCAGCGACAACGGTGTTTGGCGGTACATCCTCTGTTACAATGGCACCTGCTGCAACAACAGCCCCCTTACCAACTGTAACTCCTTCAAGGACAACAACATTTGCGCCAAGAACAACCTCATCTTCAATCACAACAGGCTGGGCAGAAGGTGGCTCAATCACACCTGCCAGCACGGAGCCTGCACCGATATGACAGTTCTTTCCTACGGTAGCTCGTCCACCAAGGACAACATTCATATCAATCATGGTTCCTTCACCAACAACCGAGCCGATGTTAATGCTTGCCCCCATCATAATGACTGCCCCATCACCAATCTCAACCTGGTCGCGGATAATCGCACCCGGCTCAATCCGTGCATTGACATTTTTAAGATCCAGCAACGGAATCGCTGAATTACGGCGGTCATTTTCAATTTTATAATCCGCGATTTCATCCTTATGTACATCTAAAAAGGCTTTGATATCCTTCCACTCACCGAATAAAACACCGGTTGTATCCTCAACAAAAGCCTGAATGTTCTCACCAAATTCAAGATTATTCAGTCCTCCACCCTTCACATAAACCTTAACAGGAGTGGATTTTTCACTATCGGATATAAATTGAATAATTTCATTTGCATCCATCATCTTCATCCCTATTCACCTCTTCTATTCCATTTTCCTCTAACTTTACCAAAACACCCGAACACTGGCAAGGGAAAGTGTGTGTCAAGTTTTCCCGATGGTTCTAAAGCGATTTGATCAATTCCAACAGGTCTATTAGCTCAATAAACCACTTTACAAAAAATGTACAGGTATGTATGTGTTTTGTATTTCTAATCGGAACATTTACTTATATTCAATTAAGGCCATTTGTGGTATTTTTAATTAGAAACATAAAGTAAAACTTCCATCAGTGGGGGCTGTGGGGGTATTACGGCCAGTTAATGCGTAATAAAATGACATTAAAACCCCTAAAGGTGTGTGAAACAATGGTAAGGTACATGGCCTTAACCATCCTTTTCTTTCTTTTTCCCGTCTTATCGGGCAGTAAGACCCCTGCCTCAAGATTCAAAAAAGACTTGAAGATATAAGCATACATTTATGATCGAGTGCCTTCTCTCTTTTTTTACCATAATTTGGCTCCTAATACCCCCGAGAAATATTTTAAACATAGGAAAAGCACCGACATAAAGTCGATGCTCACTACTGTTTGTATTATTATGATTAGTAAAGGGTTATCCCTGAGACTGTTCATTCTGGTAAAAGTTTTCATGTAAGTACTGATTGAGTCTCTTCAGTATGGCTCTTCTCGTGAGTATGCCATCAAAATAACCATCCTCATCCACGACACACACAAATGGATGGTCAACCACAACTTTTAACCCCTGCATAAATCCGTCTTCTTTGTTTAAGGTAGGAAATTCTTTCTCCATTACGGATTTGACCCGTAAATTCGACAGCTTCTCAACCTCAATCCGTTCAATGCCAAGAATGCTTTCAATAATCATCGTCTTACTGATAACGCCTTCAAAATGAAAATCGGAATCTAATACTGGTACGGCTGAATATCCCGTTTTCACAAGAACCAATAACGCGTGTTCCAAAGGGTTCTGACTTTGTACATTTGCTACCTTTTCTGCGTGAATCATTAAATCTTTTACTTTTGTTTGCTGAATTTCTGTGCTTTGTATGCTTAACATTTTCCGTCACTCCTTTACGCACAGGAGATAAAGTGAAACTTCCGTCAGTGGGGGCTTTGCAGGGATAAAATGAGGCGGGATTGTTCTGATCCCGGTTTGCAGCGAATACCAAAACAAACCAATTATAGTTTAACATATTTGCTCACAAAATCCTACTTATAACGTGTACCTTTTTATTGGGCCATTTATCCCTCAATCTCAAGGTACACGTATCCGGTTTACTGGAAAAACCCAGTAATATTAGAAAGATGTACTGTCCGCTATAAAACACTAGTCTTCATTGTGGTCGTCATATTTACGATATTGGTCATGTACGTTGATTTCGATGGGCTGGATGGTCATACTTCCGCATTCAGGACAAAAATGCTCATCTTCCGTCATAGAACAGCATTCTAAACAGTAAAAGTACATAAAATCACCCACTTCAATCTTTTTAATATAATATGTGAAAGGTAAAAATGTGGTTCGGCTCATTGTTCTCTTTTTAAAACGAGACACACTTTTTGGGCTTATACGTAAACTGAATATAAGCAAATTCTATGATGACGTATGAATTAATAGCTATGGCAAATGATAACAGGTGTAAATCATAAGAAATCGTGAACCCTAAAGCATACATACAAATTTGAGACTTCCTTAATTTTGGCCCGCGTCGCTATTCATTGCGAACGAAACTTATCAGGTTTTTTTACGAGCTGTACCCTACCTTTCACCTTTCGTTTTTACAGAAGCATGGAGGCGGGATTGCAGCTCGTTCCTGTGTAAAAACTCTAAAATTCATCGGAAATGGTGATCACATGTATACTTACACCAAAAAAGAAGAGCTGGTAAATGGAATCACCCATGCCATTGGTGCCATACTTAGTTTATTTGCCCTTTCCTATCTGATTCTTTATGCTGCGGAATCAGGCAGCTTCTGGCGCATCTTTTCTGTGTCCGTATATGGCTTGTCTATGTTTTTCATGTATACCTCGTCAACGTTTGTCCATTTAGTGCCCTCAGGCAGATTAAAGGAGCTTTTCCTCAAGCTGGATCACAGCTCCATCTTTTTGTTTATTGCCGGGAGCTATACACCTATTACTTTGCTATTATTAAAAGGAAAGATTGGCTGGATTTTGTTTTGTTCCGTTTGGGGAATTGCATTGTTCGGGATAATCTTTAAAATGATTTTCATCCGCAAATATACCATCCTGACTACTGTTCTTTATATCCTGCTCGGATGGTTTGTCGTCGTTGCGTGGGAACCGCTAACATCCAAAATGGCCTATAATGGAATTGTGCTTTTGATCACTGGTGGATTGTGCTATTCCATTGGGACGATCTTTTACCTGTGGAGAGGGTTCCCCTACCATCATGCAATCTGGCACATTTTTGTTTTATTTGGCAGCGGATTTCACTTCTTCTCCATATTTTATTATATTGTCGCATAAATCATGACTAAAATGATTCCTCTGACAGTCGGCTACATTAGCCGGCTTTTTTGTGCCTTCCCTTTCATCTACTGAAACCATTCGTTGAAAAAATGAAAACTCCTTCTTTTAAAGCACTTATTTTTAGCTGTCAATACCATAAACGAACATGCTATAATACAAATGATTCATTTTATTTAAGGGAGAATACGATGAGAAACCAGAAAATATCAAGACGTTCTTTTTTAAAACGGTTTACATATGGACTATTAGGTACATTAGGCCTTAGCGGCGGAACCTATTATTACTCCAAATATATAGAGCCCTCCATGTTAACCATCAAGGAGGAAACCATTCAATCTCCCAGGGTGCCCAGCTCCTTTAACCAGTTTAAAATTCTGCAATTCAGTGATACTCACCTGGGCTTCCACTATGACTTAACTAAGTTGCGGGATCTTGTAAAAAAGATAAATGATCAAACCCCTGATTTAGTATTGTTTACCGGCGATTTAGCGGATGATCCGAACAGCTATTCATCGGCTCAGCTTGAAGCGTGTATTCCGATTCTTAAGGATATCAAGGCCCCCTATGGGAAGTACTGGGTATATGGGAATCATGATCACGGTGGATACGGGACAGAAAAAATTCAGATGGTGATGGATTCTGGAGGCTTCCAATTATTGCAGAATCAGTCAGCAGATATTCCATTAAAGGATGCCAGGATTCAGTTAGCAGGACTCGATGATGTTATGCTGGGACAGCCGGATCTGCACCAAACCTTGGAAGGTACAGACCCTGATAAGTTTACTTTGTTAATGTGTCATGAGCCTGATTTTGCTGATCAAACGTTGCGGTACCCCGTGGACGTTCAGCTCTCCGCTCACAGTCATGGCGGACAAATTCAGATCCCCTTTTTTGGACATTTGATCACCCCGCCCTATGCCAATAAGTATGTAGAGGGAAAATTCACACTGGGCGATCAGCAGCTTCAATTGTTTGTCAGTCGCGGAATCGGTACAACACGCCTCCCATTCCGTTTTCTGTGCCGCCCGGAAATCAACATCTATTATTTAGAAAAGCTCGAAAATGTTTAAAATCAACAGGGGTTACAGTTCGTGATATATTGTTAGGATTTTGTCACAATGGGATATTAACAAGACGATACTTCTTGTTACAATGAAGCTGAATATAACCAATGGAGGAAGAAATATGAAATGGAACGTTTTTTTATTCATCCTGCTAAGTTCCGCGGTTCTGATTTTATCGGCCTGTGGCGAAGGAAATCAGTCCGGACAAAAGGATGGATCCGGAGATGGTAATCAGTCAGAACAAAGCTATGAAGGTACGCTGGATATTGAAGTACAGGATTTTACAGCGGTAAATCAGGACGGTAAGGAAGTAACATTAAAGGATCTGAAGGGTGAATTTTGGGTTGCTGATTTTATCTACACACAATGCCCGGATGTATGCCTTACCATGACACCTAATATGGTACGTTTACAAAATATGCTGAAGGATGAAGGCTTAAATACACGCCTGATTTCTTTTAGTGTCGATCCGAATGTTGATACACCCGAAATTCTGAAAAAATACGGGAAGAATTTCAATGCGGATTTCTCCACCTGGGACTTTCTGACCGGATATTCTCAGAAGGAAATTGAAACCTTTGCTGCCGATTCTTTTAAAACCCTGGTTACAAAAATGGACGGGCAGGTTGCACACGGCACGTCATTCTATTTAATTGCCCCGAATGGACACGTCATTAACAAGTACAATGGCCTACAACCAAAAGGAATTAAAAATCTTATGAGTGATTTGAAAAAATATATGAATCAGTAAGAGAAGTCTTACTGATTTTTCCCCCTTTTTCCTGAAAATTGTGTTAAACTCTAGTTAATAAGAGATAGATTAAAAGGAGATATCTAAATGAAACAGGACGAACAGCCTATTTCAACAAGACAAATTGCCGAAGCACTTGCTGTCGTCAATCGACATGCAAAAGCAGCACCAGACCCACGGCAGCTTTATACATTAAAGCAAAAAACCATTCAAAAGCTATTTGAACAAAAAAAGGCCAAAAAAATAGGCCTCCACTATTCCAATCACCCCAAGTATAGTCAACAGCATTCCACACTATTAATTCAGGTTGACGACTATTATTTTCATGTACCACCTAAGCGGGATGATTTTAAGCAGTACAAACATCTTGGAGCTCTTGATGAATCCTATCGGAACCCTAAACCTCAGTTGAATCTGAGAAAAGCAAAGCAAACGTTGTATTCCTATTTAGGGTGGAAGCCCCAAAACCGCGGAAATCGTTATTCAGCCTACCAGCAAGCGGCTACCACTTCCCTGCTTGGCAGAGGAAGGCGGAATCCGGCCTCCAGAAGCTATTTTGACCGTTAAAAAACGCCAGCCATCACTTGTGTGATGGCTGGCTTTCTGTTTAGTTTATTTTTACAGCTGTACCCGAGGCTACTACCATCATCATTCCGTCCCGCAGTGTTTCAAAGTCCAAATCGACACCGATCACTGCGTTTGCTCCTAAATTGGAGGCCTTCTCCTTCATCTCACGCACAGCGATTTCCCGGCCTTCTGACAGTTTGCCTTCATAGGTTCCGCTTCGTCCGCCCACAATATCGGAAATCCCCGCAAGAAAATCCCGTACAACATTGGCACCCATAATCGCCTCGCCATATACCACATCGATATACTCCACAATTTCTTTATTTTGCAATGTACTTGTTGTTGTTACAATCATCAAAAATCAATCCTTTCTTTACAGATTTCATTTATACATAATATCTAGTGCATAGATTTATGATTAGTAAACGATGTAACAGCTACTACCTTAGTATTGTGAAGCTAATCATTCCGTATGATTAAATAAACAATGAGTCCTATGATAGGAAAAAACAAGGTACCAATGAGAACGACAATGGCATATTCCTTGCTGTTTCCTTTACGTACTGAATCACGATAAGCCCATATACTTGTGATGACATTTAATACTAAAAGAATAAAACCGAAAAATAAAAAGACCATGATTAGAGATATGACTTCCAAGTGTTTCACCTCCATTTCTCTATACGACATAGGCTTTCCAAAGGTTTCAGGAAAATGAAAATCCCTACACATGTTTTATGTGTAAGGATTTGTCATTAGTTCTGGCTTGTTAAAGGAATTGTAATTTCCTCATTATATTCCTTGTCGATGATCTGAGTGTGAAAACGAAGCTTATTCGTTTCTGGAACATTGTAAAAAACAGAAGATATAAGGGTCACTGTGTTCGATTGTGTTTGATTTGTTCTCCTGCTAAAGGGTGATACTGAGCCTTTTTCTCCATCCGGCGTTTTGTAGACTGGTTGAAGGAATTGAGGAGTTTTCAATTCACGTCTTACTTGGAATGTAACGTGGTAGTCGTCATTCTTCTTTTCAACTTGTTCTACAGACATCCAATCCGGTGCCCCTTCCAATTTTTCATTTTTCAGATTTAATACAATCTCCTCTTTTCCTTCATCGACAGCAAGTACCTTGGAAAAACTTAATAATAAATCATCAGGTACCTGCCTGTAATTATTCTGCAGGGTAATCATTCTTTTACCACTATCCAAAGTGAAAAATACAGGTTCCAGTGATGACCACTGATTGATCTCCCCATTTCGAAGAGCTAATCGATGAATACCTAAAATTTGCTCATCATTATCCGGATGTCTTGATAAGATTACTTTGGAAACTGTTGGGTGAAGGATAACATCATGAATCACTAGTTTTTGTCCGTTTACGTCTACTACTTTATTCAGTTCATAATGCTTACTATTAAACCAGTTTGAATTGATGGGCAGTTTATAAGTAAATGGTTGTTCAGCTCGGCTAAATTGTAATTCAAGTGTCCATGTATCTCCAGAGGACTGTAATTGCTCGGCCGATAAACCGGCTAATTCGATTTTCATTTCTCCTGACCGGCTATTGCTCTCATTGTTAATTGCGATACTCTTTTTCCTTTCAGCCACCTTGCCTATTGGTGATTCCCCATTCTCTCCTGCAAGATTCAGGTTACTTATTGTGAGTTCTTTTACAGGTGGTCCATCTATATGGATAGAATAGTTAATGACAAGCTGGTTTGAATCTGCCACTACCTCTTTTACAGTAAATGTTATATCATCATGTGTCTCCTTCTGCTCTATTTGCCTTGCAAATCCTGTATAGTTCTCATTGGGTTCTGTCCAATTCGTAAATTCCGCTTCATGGTCCTGTGGAGAAGGCTGATCCTTCATTTCTTGATCCGAATTTCGCAGTGAATCACCCTGTTGATTTGAATGGTCCTGATCCTGGAAAACAGAAAGACCTGCAATGAATAAAATCGAAGCCGCCATCACGGTTGCAGCAGAAGCGCTGAATATTTGCGAGATCCTCCTTTTCCTGGTTTGCTTCAGCCGTGCCTGCTGGATCCCGGCTTTAATATGATCATCAATTTTTGGAGATATTGGAATCTGCATATCAGACTCTTTGCACTCTTTCAACCACTTATCCTTATCAGACATGCCTTTCCTCTCCTTTCTCCCACTCGAATCGCAGCTGTTTCAAAGCGCGATTCAGCCTGGTTTTAATGGTGCCTTCAGGGACTCTTTTCCACTCCGCGATTTGACTTAATGTCCAATCCTCAAAATATTTTAACTGGATAATCTCCTGCATTTTTGGATCAAGATCAAGCAGTAAATCTCTTAGTATTAAATACCTATCTGTATCTTCATCATAAGATGTAACTGAGAAAATCTCTTCTACCGGAAGTGTTCGCTTTCGTCTCCTCCATTCATCATGACAATAGTTCATCATAATCCTTAATATCCAGGGCTTAAAATGTCCTGGTTTTCGCAGGTTATGTAGCTTTAAATAAGCTTTACAAGTAACCTCCTGGACAGCATCAAGGGCATCATGTTCATTCCCAAAATACCGGTATGCCGTTCGATAAAGTGATGACTTTACCGTTTGAAGCAGTTCATAAAAAGCTTCATCGTCCCCTTTTCTGGCCCTTTTTACCAGCTGTTGTTCTCCCATGAAAAATCTCCCCTTTTAACACTTCACTATATATGACCATTTTGATGGGAAAATAGTTTTATAAAAATGATGTATTCTAAAAGATTTTATTTTTATGAACTCAGACGTGATGAAACACTTGAAGACGTACTTAAACTCTGTGTGAAATGTTATGATGTGAAATACCACAAAAAAAGAGCATGATAAGTGCATGCTCTTCAAACTCTGGCATTTTGCTGTGGAACGGTTTTCTTTTTCCGTGTTTTCATATAGTTTATTATAGAAGAAATCAGATGACTGATAAACAGGAATATTCCAAACGAGATCATAGCTAACGTGGAATTGGCTAAATCTCTCCATTCCATATTTCCTGTCCCTGTTAATCCCTGATACAGCTCAATCCAGGTTGTGATAAACAGGTAGATTCCACTAACCGTTAGGAAGGTCAGTGCTTTTTTCCAATCGAGATCGATTAACCAGCGTATAATCGGGCGAAAGAAAAAATAGAAAGCTATGATGGCGAGAAAACCTGCTCCAAAATGAATATGAGCATCTGTGAACCCTAACGGAGCAAGCTTTGCAGGATTCACCGCCCATTCGAATAGTGGATTCATATATATCCCTCCTGGCATTAGCATTCTTGCATAATTTTACGAAGGATATACATAGGAACCGGGAATTTTCATCACGCATGTACTGGCCGTAATACCCCCACTTTAAGTCTTGAGGGTAACCCAACAAGACTAGGTGGGTGATGGAGAACCCCCCCAATGATGGAAGTTTCACTTTATAATCTTTATGTTTTTCTGTGATTTGCGTATAATAGCCGTAATGAAGGAGGCAGCATTCCATGAAGCGTGCACTTATTCTTATTATTACAGGGGCGGCCCTATGGGGAACGATTGGCTGGTACGTCAACCATTTATATGAATTTGGCTTTACACCTTTTGAAGTTGTGACTCTTCGGGTAACGAGCACGGCTATTCTGTTAATCCTGTATTTCGGACTGACGGAAAAGAAGATGTTTAAGCTTAAAACCATTAAGGATGGAAAATATTTTATTGGAACCGGAATTTTCAGTATTGTGTTTTTTAATTTCTGTCTTTTTACCACGATGAATTTATCTACTTTACCTATTGCAACAGCTCTATTATATACAGCACCTATTATCGTTGCTATATTGTCGAGAATTTTATTTAAGGAAGCCTTTACGAAGAAAAAATTTATAGCCCTGTTATTGTCCATGATGGGGATTCTTCTGATTGTTGAAATCCTTCCTTCACTGGGGCAGAATTTTCAATGGCTGGCTCTTGTATTTGGTCTTGGCTCCGGATTAGGCTATGCTCTTTACAGTATTTTCAGCAAATATGCCTTGGAAACCTATCACAGCAAAACGATTACCTTATATACATTTATCGTTGCCACCGCCGGCTGTTTACCGTTTTTTCCCTATGATAAAATATACATCTTCACACAGCCAGCTGCCTTGTTCTATGCGATTGGACTGGGATTGCTCCCAACGGCCGTTGCTTATATCATTTATACGATCGGGCTGAAAGAAGTGGAAGCATCCAAAGCCGCTATATTTTCCACGATTGAGCCTGTTGTTGCGACCGTCATTGGAATCACATTGTTCAGTGAAGCTTTTTCGGTCTTTCAAGCAGCTGGTATGGCGTGTATTATAGGGGCTGTGATTCTATTGGAAAAATGGCCGGACAGAAATCAGAACAGCATTGCGGGCACAGCAGGAAAAAAAGGGGTTACGCGGTAATAACCCCCTTCTTCCCTGGTATATTTTTTTCAATTAAAATCAGGAATGGTATGATAGGTTTGGTGTGAATGGTTTTAGTTAAATGATGGCTTTGTCGTTTCTTTTTCTGAATCACTATGCTTTTTCTCTATTTTTATATCAATTTCTTTCATGATTTTCTCGTCACGCATTAATTCTTCTTTATATTCATTTACTAAATCCTGAAATCCTGGTAATCTCGGTCTCATACGATAACCCCTTTCAATGCCTTAAATTTTCTTACAATTCTATTTTAACAAAGAATTTTCTGAATACATTGAAAGATTTTGAACATTTTGTAACAACTTTGGAGGGATAACATGGAATCATTCATTAATACTAACGTAAAAAACATTGAAATATCCGGGATACGAAAGTTTTTCAACCTCGTTTCCGGAGAGTCGGATATTGTTTCTTTAACCATAGGACAGCCCGACTTTTACACACCGGACCATGTGAAAGAGGCAGGAAAAACAGCGATTGACCAAAATCGTACAACCTATACACACAATGCAGGGATGCTTCCTCTTAGAGAGGCGATTTCTTCCTTTGTCAGTGAGAAATATGGGCTGCAGTATGATCCAAAACATGAAATTATTGCAACTGTGGGTGCATCTCAGGCCATTGATATTACGTTCCGGACTATTTTGTCTCCTGGTGATGAAGTCATTCTCCCTGGACCGGTTTATCCCGGGTACGAACCTCTCATTCGTTTAGCTGGAGCAACGCCTGTTTTTGCAGATACAAGAAATCATGATTTTAAAGCTACGGCTGACGTTCTGGAGTCATACATAACGGACCGGACTAAATGCATTGTCCTTCCTTATCCCTCCAATCCTACAGGGGTAACCTTAACAAAGGAGGAATTACAGGAGATTGCTGAACTGATCCAGGGAAAATCTATTTTTCTTCTGGCAGATGAAATCTATGCTGAATTAACCTATGAAAAGCCTCACGTATCCATTGGGAGCTTCCCTGCTGTTCGTGAACAGACCATTATTATTCAGGGACTGTCAAAATCCCACTCGATGACCGGCTGGAGAATTGGTTACGTACTGGCATCAGAAAACATTGCCAAACATCTTCTTAAGGTTCACCAGTATAATGTTTCCTGTCCTTCAAGTATTAGTCAATATGCAGCACTGGAGGCTTTGACGGAAGGAAAATCAGATGCGACGTTCATGCGGGAGGAATATAAAAGAAGACGGGATTTTGTCTATCAGGAGCTGGTAGATATGGGGCTGGAGACCGTTATGCCGGATGGCGCCTTTTACTTATTCCCTAAATTCCCTGTGGGGGACAGTTCCTCATTTGATTTGGGACTTGATTTAGTCAAAAAAGCGGGACTGGCTCTTGTTCCAGGTGATGCCTTTTCTCCATTGGGCCAAGGCTATATGAGAATTTCCTATGCCTATGATATGGAAACCCTCAAAGAAGGAATGAAGAGATTGAGGAAATATCTTTAAAATAACCATAAAGTGAAACTTCCATCAGTGGGGGTTTTCTCCATCCCTCACTGATGGTTAGTTGAACTTATCAGGAATTTACTGGCCGTTTATCCGTGATAAAAAAATCAGCGGCCCCAAACCGCTGATTTTTTTAAAATGAAGTTTGAAGGAAGCATGAGGAGTCTTGTAAGGAATTAGTTTCGAGTTTGCTCGATCGCTTGGTATAAATTTAACAAGGTATCAAGCTCCTGACTAATCTCAACGGATTCCTTACTTGTAAAACCATACCACGTAGCAACTTCGACCATTTTAAAACGAACTGTCTCTATCTCTTTTCTCAGTTTTACTGCATCTTCAGTAGACGCCACTTCTGGAGCCCCCCAAAATTAACTGCTTCTGTTCTATTATACCATAATAGAACCCGAAAATTTCAGGGAATGGTTTAACTTTTTGACAATTTCAATTCCTGCTTTTCTCGCAATTTACTTTTTATATACTGATTGAGTAAATGGTCCAGCTCCTGACTGACCGTCAGTGTTTTAATACTTGAGATGCCATGATCATCAGCAACCTCATGCATTTTTTCTCTCTTTTCTAAAATTTCTTCATATAATAATTCGTTCTTTTGTGTAGACTTTCCCATATCCAATTCCCTTTCTATTTTTATATTAAACAACGTTTATGATTATGGCAAAAGTAATAGAGAAAGTAAACCATATCGCAATATTAGACAAAGTTTTCAGAAAAAACAGGAACAGACCCTTATTTCACCGGCTTTTCGACATCTTATACGTAGAATATCCGACAATTATCGGGGGGTTTACAAAGAACATCCCGAGAATAATCCAGGAATATTGATAGAAGGGATTTAACATTTTAAATGTTTTTTAAACAATATTATAATATGATATAAAACCATCATCTTTTGTTAATACTTGTGATAACATGGTAATAGTTATATATATGACTAATTAAGAAGGGAAGAATTATTTTGGCAAAAGAGATTTGGGAATGGACCAAAGCTATTATTATCGCAATTATTCTTGCGTTCATTATTCGATCCTTTATATTTGCTACATCTGTTGTAGAAGGAGCAAGCATGCATCCTACTTTAGAAAACGGAGAAAGAGTTGTATTTAATAAGGCTATTTATTACTTAAGCGAACCAGACCGCGGAGATATTGTTATCATTCAGAGACCGTCAAAGAATTATGTAAAACGTGTTATTGGACTACCCAATGATGTCGTTGAGGTGAAAAATCATTCCTTATATATTAATAGCCAAAAGCAGACTCAGAGCTATCTGGACGATGAAGCTATTAAGTCCACCTCCGATTTTGGACCTATCACCGTACCTGAAGGCGAATATTTCGTGATGGGAGACAACCGGTCAATCAGCAAGGACAGCCGAAACGGATTAGGACTTATAAAAGAAGATGAAATCATCGGCCGAAGCGAACTCATCATCTACCCCTTCGACGAATTCTCCCTAACGAGGTAGATAGAAAAGCGGAGGCGACCGCTTAGGCCTGGGAGCCGCAGCTGGACATAGAAAAGCGGAGGCGACCGCTTAGGCCCGACGGCATAAGCAGAATCTCCGGAGTGGCCGTACTTTGGCCATGGAGGGTATTCTGCTTATGACCACTTAGACCCGAGAGCATAAGCAAACCCCATTGTGTGGACCGAGGTGGTTCTTCACAATGGGGTTTGCTTTATCTCATTTTTTCGGGTAAAGCCGTAATGGATTCAATCAGAATATCAAGTTTTCCTTCAATGCGGTGCAGTAAATAAAACGTAACCACAACAGGAAAACCGATTTCCGGTATCCAATTGGCCCAGCTTTCCAACATGATCCATTCACCCCCTCATTCAAATCTCCATGGTTCTATCCTTTCATCTACCAGAAAAAGGAGCGACTTCTCGCTCCTTTTCATTCTTACAATTCAATTTCCTGTACATTGCGTTCGACGATTCGGGCACTTTTCTTCTCGATTAGATCCCCACCTGAAGAAGTAAAAGCATTCTGAGTAATAATTTCGTCCATTGCCTGATTAATGAGGGCTGTATCAACAGGTTCCACCGGCTGATCTAAAGAATAGGTCACCGTCTTGCCATCAGCATTTGTAAACTTCAGCTCCAGCTTCTTTGCCATGTTTTCCACCTCCTTCTATCCACTGCTTTCATTTTTTAGATAACCAATACGGATGAATCATTTCGCTCAACAGAATACAACGTACGCTCCTGCAGAGGCACCAGCGCGTTTGTCACAGCCATTAACTGATCGGCGGTTGCTTCGGTTTTTACATTGTTAAAGTTTTTGTTCTTATAGGTAATCTCCCCATCGCTGTCAGGACCTGATTCAAATACAAGCTGTAACTGTGAACGAATCATTTGTGAAACAGCCATCTCCCCCACCTCCTTTCACTTTTATAATCGAAAGAAGACAGAGAAAAGTGTTCTATAATTTCCCCGGACATAAAAAACCCTGTCACATCAAAATGTGACAGGGTTTCAGGAACAACCATTCTTTTTATGAAGCTTATGCGTTATCAAAAATACAAAAGCCAATATAAAGAAGAATAATCCCCACACCTACAATACCCAAAATGGTTTCAAGCATAATCAAGCACACCTCCTGTAAGTACAATTTTCCAAAAGATAATTAGTCTTTTCACACAAATGTACTGGAAAATACAAGGTATATATGTCAATTCTACCATTTTTATTTTAACAAAAAAAACGTACTTTTAAGCCTCAATTTTTAAATTCTATGTTAAAATTTATTTGACTTACATTATTAATAGAAGCTTAAGCAGGTGATTTCGATGGCCCATTGCCCGTTTTGCGGAACAGAGGTAAAACAGGGAGAAGAGTATTGTATTAACTGTGGAAAAGAAATGCCTACCGATTTAGCTGAGAGAATGCCGAAAAATCAAGGTTTTAATAAATGGTGGTTTTTACCCATTGGCGCACTATTCCTTGCGATCCTCGTATTTATAGGCTATTATTTTTTTCTATCATCTCAGGAAAATCAAGCCCTGGAAACCTATAAACAGGCGGACAAAGTTGCAGTGGATGGAAATTTTCAGCAGGCAAAAAAACTGTATAAAGAAGCACAGCAATATAAGTCTGAGTTTCCTGCAGCTGTACAAAATGCCCAGTTTATGGATATCGCGATGTCTATTCAGCAGCAATTGAACTCAGCAAAGAATCTACAAGATGAAAATGCCTTTCAGCAGGCCATTAAAATTACAAAACAGGCGGAAGAAGACCTGCAGAACTATAATGGCGAAGTAGTGGATAAATTACTGGATCAGCTCGTTAAGACACGAAATGAAATCAAGACTGCTGAGGTAACAGAAAGATTAAGTCAGGAGCCTTCCGTAGAAGAGTTAAAATTGCTTCTTTGGGAGGCAGAAGGTATACAAACCGATAAAGCAAGAAACATAACGAAGAAAATTCGTACAAGACTGGTGAATTATACGTATTCCAAAGCCAATGAAAGCTTAAAATCCAATCATTTTACAGATGCGATGGCGATTATAGAGGATGGACTGAGATACGCTCCGGAAAGTGAAAAGCTGCAAAGCCTGAAGACGACCATTGAAAAAGAAAAGGTTGCCTTTGAAACCGAGCAGCAGAAACGGATTGAACAGGCCATAAATGCAGCTGAGCAGGAGTATAAGCTCAATAAAAATGATGCCATTGAGATGGTTTCCATTGAAGCTAAGAAGGATGACTTTGGCGATTTAATCGTCTCAGGTACTTTAAAAAGCGTCGCCACGGTCCCGATTTACTCTGTTTCTGTTTCCTATAATCTGCTGGACAAAAATGGTGAAATCGTTGAAACCAATGAAGTATATATTTACCCTGATACCCTCTACCCTGAAGAAGAGGGAAATTTTGAATTTACCCATTATGAAATGGATAAAGAACTAAAAGCGGAAGTAGACCAAGTCAAATGGTTTCTTGACTCACCGTAATGAGGAGTGACCTTAATGATAAAGAATCGCTTATTCTGGCCTGTTGTTATAACCGTTATCATGACTATTTGTCTCATTTTAACGATGGTCCTTTACTATCAGAATTGGAGCAAGAAAGCCATTGATGTCGATAACAGCATTGCCAGTCTGGTCCGTGCGGATGATCAGGAGAATGAAACGACGCTGAAAACGATTATTCACGAAGCACAAAAATCCGTTGTCCAAATTGAGGCAGAAAGTGAATCAGGAAAAAACATTGGTTCTGGTTTTATCTATAACAATAAAGGAGACATCATGACAAACGCTCATGTTGTAGCAAATGCAGACTCTGTCTATGTGAAAACCTCTGATGCCCGTACGTATCCGGCAGCCGTTATCGGACTGGGAACGAAAAAGGATATTGCTGTTCTGCGTGTTCCCCAGCTGGTGGACCGAAAAACGTTATCGTTAAATCCGGACTATGAAGCTGAGATTGGCGATGAAATTATTGCCGTCGGGAGTCCATTAGGCTTTCAAAACACGGTTACAACAGGAATTATCTCCGGCAAAAATCGGACTTTTAATGTAGATGATCAGTATAATTATGAAGGTTTATATCAAATTTCTGCTCCTATTACGAATGGAAACAGCGGCGGGCCTCTCATCCACCGTCCGTCAGGGAAAATTATTGCGATTAATTCAGCAGGTTCCAATGAGGGACAAATTGGCTTCAGTCTTCCTATCGGTCAGGTAGTAGACCGGGTGAATATGTGGTCAGACCAGGCGGATGATGAGGAACTAAGCTTTGATGGAGCTCTGAAAACAAAGGATACAGTCAATGAGGAGCAACTGATTCAGGATGCAACCTATATTGTAAATTATTTTTATGAGAACGTTGAAATGCGGGATTACTTAAATGCTTATAAACTGCTGGGAATCGAGCGGCAAAGACAGAAAAGCTATCAGGATTTTCGAAACGAATATGTGCATATACATGATTTAACGATCAATAATCTCAATACTGAATTGCAATCCAATCAGAAAGTCAAAATAACGTTAAACGCTGATCATGTTTCCAGAAATAAAAATCAGGTTCAAATTACTGAGCATTATGAAACGACATTTATCGTTGGTTACGAAAATGACCAGTTAAAGATCCTGGAAAAAAATCAGACATCTCTCTCGACGACAAAGAAAGAACCAACCCCTGCCAATGATGGAAAGCAGGAAGACTCATCACAATCCTGACCTGTCATCCTCTATACCATTTCCACGTATAGGGGATTTTTTTAGAACAAAGGAGGAAGCGTATTCCTATGAATAAGAGAATCAAAAGTGCACGGCAGGTTCAACAGCACCAATCCCTATTTCATTGCCCTATTTGCCAATCATTCATGGAGGTACATGAATCGAAAAGCTTTATATGTCAGAAAGGTCATACATTTGACTTTACCAAAAAAGGCTATATAAACCTTACTACCCGGCCATCCAAAACGAAATATACCAAAGAGTTATTTGAGGCCCGGAGAGAATTAATGGTCGAGCAGCAGCTGTTTGAGCCCCTGCTCGAAAAAATAGACGCGTGGATACAGAACACCGTTTCCAGACAGGATGCCCTTACCATACTGGATACTGGCTGTGGTGAAGGCTCACATCTTGCCAGGATTACCGAAAAACTGCACAACACATTTACAAACGGGGTAACGGGAGTTGGTATTGACCTGTCAAAAGAGGGAATCATGACTGCTGCCAAAAACTATCCAGAGACGATTTGGGCGGTTGCTGACCTTGCTCACTCTCCTTTTCGGGATCAGTCCTTCCAGCTTCTCTTAAACATTCTCTCCCCTTCTAATTATGGTGAATTTTCCAGGCTGTTAAAAAATGGCGGGTATGTCCTGAAAGTCGTGCCTCAACAGAATTATTTAACGGAATTGAGAGATGCCTTTTTCAAGGATACCGACCGGGCTTCGTATTCCAATGATGATACCGTTGACCTTTTCACACGCCATTTCCAACTGAAGGATCGAATTCGTGTGACCTACAACGTGGATTTAAATCCGTCATCGATGCAATCCTTAATTCAAATGACACCCCTTACCTGGTCCATATCTGAAACGGACATTCAAGCGGTACTGGACAAGCACTCCTTATCTTCCATTACAGTTGATCTGGAGATTTTAATTGGTATCAAAGGACATGAGAAGTAAAAAAGGAGGAAACCTCTGAAATAGAGGCTTCCTCCTTTTTACGAACCATGAACCTTGGAAAAATGATTCATCTAACTATACGAAAAAAATCGCTCAGCTTTTCCTGGAGCTACAGGCTTACTAAAATAAAAGCCCTGAATTTCATCACATTTTTCACCTTTAAGGAATTCGAGCTGTTCCTTGGTTTCCACACCTTCTGCAATCACTTTCATATCCAGGGAGTGCGACAGATGAATAATCGACTTCACGATCGCCTGATTCTGCTTTTGTTCTCCCCTGATAAATAGCTGATCAATCTTCAGCTTACTCAAAGGGAACTGACTCAAATATTTCATTGAGGAATACCCGGTTCCAAAATCATCAATGGAGACATTTACTCCGAGCTCTCTCAAACCCTTAAGCGTATCCATAATATAAGCTTCATTGGACATCGCCATACTTTCGGTTATTTCCAGCTCTAAATATTTCGCATCGAGCTTTGACTCCTGTAAGATGTCCCGGACCTTCTTCACCAAATCTTTTTGCAGGAACTGCTTTACGGATAAGTTCACACTGACTTTTGTCGGGCCATAGCCTTTTTCATGCCATTTCCGGTTTTGACGGCAGGCTTCCCGCAGCACCCAATCTCCAATTTCAATAATAAGTCCGGTTTTCTCAGCCAGTGGTATAAACATTCCCGGTGATATATAGCCTCTGGATGGATGCTTCCAGCGAAGAAGGGCTTCAAAGCCGATGACCTGATTATTTGAAATATCCACCTGTGGCTGATAATGAACCTCAAATTGCTTTTGTTTAATGGCTCTTCTTAACTCATTTTCAATGGTAAGCATCTCTTTAAAATCTTCTGTGATCGATGATTCAAATATTTTATAATGATTCCGCTGATTCTCCTTAATCACATACATCGCAGAGTCTGCCTGTTTAATTAACTCATTTGGATGTTTTCCATTTTCCGGAAATAGACTGATTCCGATACTTACCGTCGTAAAAATTTCAAAATCCTGAACATCTATTGGGATTTGAAAAGCCCGAATCACCTTTTCCGCAAATGCTTCCGCCTCATCTTTGTTCTGAATATCACGCTGCAGGATCAAAAATTCATCTCCACTCATACGGGCAATGAAATTCTTCCCATCCAGCAGCTGCTTTAAGCGATCGGAGCATGCCTGCAGCAAAGCATCGCCAAACTGATAGCCTAACGTATCATTAATTTGTTTAAAATAATCAATATCCACAAAATGAACTGCGATCTGACCGTTATCCTTTCGACATTCAGCAATGGCTTCTTCCAATGTCTTTACAAAATAATTTCGGTTCGGCAAGTCTGTCAGCTCATCATAATAAGCCATAAACTGGATCTGCTTTTCATTATGTACACGTTCGGTGACATCCCGAATGACAGCAATGCGCAAGTCCCCATCCTTGTCGGGATATGGCTGCGGTAATACGTCAATGTACAGAGGCTCCCCCGTCTTTTTGTATCCTTTTAGTAAATAAGGCTTATCATGATCCTGTTTCATATTCTCTTTAAGCGTATGAAAATAAGAGGAATCGATAAATTCATCAATAGATGCACGGATTAATTCTGACTTCTTATAGCCAAAAATTTTGGCCAGTGAATCATCACAATCTATAATCTGACCGGCTTGATGCAAAACCATCCCTTCATGTGACTGATTCATCCGATATTTCAGTGCATACATCTGGTTTTCTTTTTGATCATTGAAACGAACAGGATGGATAAACAAACAGATATGACCATCGTTAAGCTTCCAAGTTCGAATTTGAACCAGCGTCTGATCTGCGGAGTTTAATTCAAGTAAAATCGGTTCTCTTTCCTTTTGCATCACAGTTCCATGCTCAAGGAACAGCTCTATGGATTGTCCCGTCAGGTCTTCTTCACCCAGCAAGATATGTGCTGCTTGATTGGCAAACAGAACCTGCCCTTCCGCATGTAAAATGACAATCGCATCATTCAATTGTTCCAGCATCCGGGCTGGTGTCATGAGTTCTGTATGCTGAGATCCTTTCCCCAAGGTAATTCCTCCTAAAAGTCTGACTTCCTAGCCGATGATAATTTTTTCTTTTGGATAATGGAATTCGCCTTTCTTTGTTACATCATTAAATGAAAAGAGCAAGGTTAAAATTCCGATTCTTCCAATAAACATCAGTACCATTAAGATGACTTTGCTAATGTTTGTGAGTTCAGCTGTGACGCCCATCGAAAGTCCGGTTGTACCGAATGCTGAACAAACCTCAAAAATAATCGCTATCAGTGAAGAATCCTCAAAAATCGTTAGCAATACAATAGCAGTGATACAGAGACCAACCGCCATTAGCACAACAACTACTGCTTTGTACAGGTCTTCTTCAAAAATCTCCCTTTTAAATACCGAAACCTTGCTCTTTCCTCTGGCAAAGGTCAAAATAAAAATAATAACTAAAGCAAATGTGGTTGTTCGTATACCTCCCCCCACACTGCTTGGAGAAGCCCCGATAAACATCAGCACAGATGTGACTAATTGCGTTTGTTCGGTCAGAAGGCTCATATCAAAGGTAGCAAGACCGCCACTTCTGCTCGTAGTCGATTGAAATAAACTGTAAAAAATCATTTCATGCCAGGACTTATCAGCATAGAAGTGATTCCATTCAAGTACAATCATGATGATAAACCCAAATATCAATAATCCAAGGTATGTTATGGATGTAACCTTTGTAAATAAGGAAAAACGCATAAACTTTCTTTCCTCTTGGGAAGCGAATAAATAATCCTTCACCTCAACTAATACCGGAAAGCCAATAGATCCAAATATAATAAGGGCAATGTGGATTATCTGCACAAAATAATCATCTTTGAACGGCGTGAGAGATTGACCTGTAATATCAAATCCCCCATTGGTTGTAGCACTTATAGAGGCAAAGAATCCGTGAAAATAAGCCTCCTTCCAGCTTGAAAAATACGTTAAGTAATACGTACCAAGGATAAGAAAGCCAACAAGCTCGATCCATAATATAAGCTTGAAGACACCTTTCATCAGCTTGACGATTCCATTAAAGGAATATTGGTTCTGGTCGGCCATAATCAGCCGGCGCTCTTTCAAACCTATTTTCTTACCAACGACAAGCCATATAAATGTACCCAGGGTCATAACCCCGACTCCGCCAAATTGAAGAACAACCGCTAACAGGACGATGCCCAGCTGGTTAAAACTATCCACTATGGAAACCACAGATAATCCTGTTACACTTACAGCACTGACGGATGTGAAAAGGACCTCCATAAAGGTTAAATCGACCCCATCTTTGTGGGCAACAGGCATGGCCAATAATAAACAGGATACGGTTACCGCAATGATATAAAAAATAATGATCAGTTGCACCGGCGAGCGCTGGTTTAACCATTCTGAAAATTTGTTTTTACTTCTCATAACACTTTCTCCCTTTATACACCAAAATCCTTCTTATCATGACAAGATTTTTTCCGTTTATCAACCGATTTTGACAAGTTTTTTATTCACGAACGTTAAAAAAATGACCCCACTCCATAAAAGCGGGGTGATTTTTATTTAGAGGAAGAAGAAATGTCGAACAGTTTGCTTTTTTCCTTAAACTTCTCCAGCAGCTCTGTACCTTGATAGCCTTCCTGGATTAATGCCTGAAGCATTTCCTCCACCTTTTCCTGTTTTCGATTTAATAATGTTCCTAAAAACAGGACATTCATAGACGAACCGATTTGATTCAACCCAACCAATTTCACCATCATCGTTGCAGGCTCATTGGATTCCTTGGAGATTTTTACCTGCAGGACATATTCCCTGTTTTCGTCCTGCATTTGCTGAAAATAATCTTTATAAGAGTCATCCATGTACGCCTCGACCAGCCAATGGTTATCTTCATCTTCACGATTAATGATTAATCCGTCCGTTAAATCTATAGGCATGTTTTTAAGTTCGTCGCCCTGCTTTTCTAAAACATCTAAAGAAATCAATTTAAATGTTTTCATATGCACCACCTTGTGCCCCTATTATATATCTTATCCCAAGTATTTCAAATAGAATTATACATAAAGTGAAACTACCATCAGTGGGGATTTTCTCCATCTCCCACAGATGGTTAGTTGACTTATCACGCCAATTGGGTTCCAGGATGTTTTATCTGGTCTGATAATGGCTATATTAATGATAGCAACTTTCATATTCTTACATACTGAGTGATTCAATATATAAGAAAAGGAGTGGACGAAATGATGTACGATATCGCCATTATTGGAGCTGGACCTGCAGGATCAAGTGCAGCCATTTTTGCAGCAAAAGCAGGAAAGAAAACCCTGCTGACTGATACAGGAAAGAGTATTACAAAAAAAGCATGGGTAAAAAACCATTATGGGATAAAGGAAATTGAAGGTCCTGATTTGCTTGAAACAGGTATGCAGCAGGCAAAAGCATTAGGAGCTGAATTAAAGACGGAGGAAGTAACAAAAATTGAGAGTAAAGGAAGGCATTACCTGGTTCATATGGGACAGCATCAATATGAAGCCGAGCACATTCTCCTTGCGACCGGTTTATCCGTAGATTTAGCCGAGGATATGGGCTTAAAAATTGTTGATGGGCAGGAGCCGCGTATAGCAAGAAATATTAAAGTCGATCACGAAGGTAAAACGAACAAAAAGAATGTTTGGGCAGCCGGAACTGTAGCTGGTGAAAGTGTCCACACCATCATCACATCCGGCCACGGCGCAAAAGTAGCCATTAACATCATCAGCGAACTAAACGGCCAACGCTACGTAGACCACGACATCATCCAAAGTAAAGATTAATAGAAAAGCGGAGGGGCCCTGCTTACATCAGCGAGGGTCTGGGCCCTGGAGCTGGACAATAGAAAAGCGGAGGCGAGCGTTTAGGCCCCACGGCATAAGCAGAAGATCCGGAGAACAAAAAAGCCTTATTTGTATAAAGAAATACAAATAAGGCTTTTTCTGCCAGTTTTCTGATTTTTATATAAATATTATGAATAGCTGGATCGGAAAATAGATCAGAAAACAGTCCTGCTAAATCTGGAGCATTTCGTCCTGCAGAGAGACGGACTCCTGCTCTTCTAAATGGTCTTCATAAATGCTTAAAGGTCCTTCATAAACCTTTTTCAGCAAACGAGCGGTTCGGTATTCTCCCGGCGTAATAAGCCCCAGAGGTTTTTCCCATAAACGAATCCCTGCCATATTTAAAACGGTAGCTACAAACTGAGAGCAAAAATACGCATATTTCCGCTCCAGCGATTTGCCAAATGGTATAGTAGCAATTCCCAAAAGATTATATCGGTAGTTGTGTTGATTCAGTTGAAAATGACGAATGACCTTTCTCATTTTTTCCTTCTGACGATCACTTACTTCCAGTTCGAAAATTTCACAGGTTGTGTCGGGAAATCTGGCATAAATTCCGTGCTTCACATTTTCTTTTACAAAACCCGCTCGAAGTGGATTATAAGCCTTTTTCCGTCCAAAACTGTACAGCTCAGTCAGTTCCTTATCAAGCGATAGGGACACATGATTATAAGGCTCTTTCGTATAAAGGCGGATGGTCTGGGAAAAAATTGTGCCTGTTTTCGTTAATACTATGTAAACTTTAGCCATTTTCCAAAAAACTCCTCTCTGCCTCTTCTAAACTATACAGGATTTTTTCCAATCTATCCACTATATTTTTGCAATTTTCCTAATAATAAGTCTGGAGGAGTAGATTAATGGCTAAAAGAGACGATTCTTTTCTACTCTTGATCCGTCTCCTTTTGTTTATCCTTTCTTATTTCCCTTAACAGAAGTGAAATAAAGGAAATAATGGTGAAAATAACAAAGAAATCCGGCTGAAAGCGTCCATCCAGCAGATATCCGGATCCATACCCAACTGCTATTCCAATTACAATCGAAATAAGCAGCATCTTCATAATAGACATCTGTCTTCCCCTTTCATATGTCCTTACTGTCTAGATTTTTTATTAAAAGAAAAGGTAGATATAATAGCAAAAAAATAAATGCAGCGATGATCTCCAGCCATAAAATATACCAAGGGAATTCAGGTAAATAGTCCAGCAAGCTTGGATTCGCAGGCTTGTGAGCCAAAAACATGTAATTGGCTCCAATCCACCGGTTAAAAAAGAAAATAACAACCGCTATTCCATTTAACACCAGCATCGTCCTCCACACCGAATGAATGGTTACCCGTTTTCTCTCAACGACGATCATGTAGATGGACGCCAAAATGATGAAAATATGGGCAATAAAAAAGTGAAAATATCGGTAATGGGGAAAATCATAAAATAATTCCGGGGTGATCAGGGCTTGCAGGGCACCTCCAACTCCCAGAAAATAGACGATTTCAAACCATTTTTCTGAACGTGTCACAAGCATAACAATGCTCATAATTAAGGATAAGGAGCACAGCTGAAGCGGTAAGGTTTCCCGAATATCCCATTCTCCCGCTGTAAGGTACCAGAGATTTAGAGTTGCCTCACTTAAAAGTAAAACGGCAATCAGTATGTATCGTACCCATGTATGCAAAAGAGAATGATTTCGGATGTACTTTCCAAAAACCATGAATACAATGACGAAAAGTACCCCATTGACCAGCATAACCAGGTGAGAGGCTGAAAACAGCGAAAATGGATCTCCTGGATTTTCATAGGAAAAATAATCCAAAAACATACGAGTGCCTCCACGTACCGTTTCCCAATAAGGAAAAGAATGATTCGAAAAGCTGTAGAACTCCTTATGGTTACTCAAAAAGTATGACATATTCTGAGGCATTCGTCTACTTTACAGGTGGAGTGAATTGGATATCAGGAGGAATAAATATGTGTGCCTTCCCGTCTGATTTCAAAGGACAATTCCTCCAATTTCTGTAATATCCGTTCTTTTTCTTCCCTGTTAAGAGGATGAATCTGATTTGAACGTATACGATAAGGCGTAAATGCCATCGTTAGGTTGTCTCCGTCTATTTTCAGTGTCAGTACACCTGTTTCCGCCGTATTTCCCTGAACATAATCCGGGAACAAAAAATTCCCTAAAGAATAAGCAATCGGTTTATTCTGATAATACTCAAAGCCCTGTAAAACATGAGGATGTGCACCTATAATTCCATCTGCACCTGCATCAATCATTTTCCTCGCATAATCCCGCTGCCACGCCTCTGGCCGGACATTGCCTTCCACTCCCCAATGGATGTATACAAACAAATAGTCGGCATCCCCTTTTTCCTGTTTGATGGTATTCAAAACCTGCTCCTGCTGATAGGCACTGGCAATGACCGGTCCCTTTCCTTCATACCAGCGTACAGCCGGTAAAAAGCGGGAAAACCCTAAAAACTTAATCGTCCTCCCTTTTATCTCTATTGTCTGTGCTTCATAGGCCCTGTCCCGATTAACCCCTGCCCCAAAATATTTCAAATCGTGTTTGTTCAAATGTTTAATCGTATCCTTAAATCCATCCTTCTGATAATCCAGTGCATGATTGTTCGCAAGGGTAACCATATCAAAACCCGCCTGCTTGATCCCTGACAAGGCTTTAGGATCTGCTTTGAAATTATAAAGCTGGACTGTATCCTTTTCCTGCTCCGTCGTTACGGCCGTCTCCAGATTAAGAATGGCATAGTCGGATTTTCTTACTTCCTTCTTTACATACTGAAAGGGATAATCCGGCCCCTGCTGATTGATAGCTGATCTTATGGAACCATCAAACATCGTATCACCTGCAAACGAAATGGAGATAGGTTCTTGAGGTATGAGAGGCAAAGGGGATTCAGGCATTGATTTCTGTAAAACATCATGCTCCAGCGAGTGGTGGTAGGCGTAGGTTTTCCTGCTGTCTTCTTGTCCAAACAAAAACATTCCCATAAATAGCAGAACAAGCAATATCCCGGCACCAATGAACCCAACTTTCTTCATATTCCTTCCTTTCCTGAAATCATCCTGCATATCATCACAGGACAATCTCCCTATGTTTTTCTTATTTCTGGTATATGCAGAAAGGAAGATTGATAGAAGTAAGAACTGCAGCCGGCCTTTTCCAGACATTAAAAAAAGGATGAAATGATCATCATTTCATCCTTCATGAACAGGATATTTAAGCCTTCTCTACTTTTGTCTGTTTGTGGATATTCCAGAGTCGATAAATATGCTGGACAATAACTTTTCCTACAGCATAGGAAGGAATGATTAAAATCATCCCAAGAACCCCTGCTAAGTTCCCCCCGACTAATACTAAGAGAATAATCGTCAGTGGGTGAACATTCAGGGATTTACCCATCACGACCGGGGAAATCAGATTACTCTCGGCCTGCTGGGCAACAACCATGACGATAATGACATACAGAGACATGATCGGGTCCTGGAACCAGCCGGCAATGACAGCTGGAATGGCTGCAAGGAACGGTCCTAAAAACGGAATCACATTCGTGACCATTCCAAATAAAGCCAGTAAAAGTGAATAATCGAGGCCAATGATGAGATAGCCAATAAAGAGCACAATCCCTACAAAGGAGCTTACGATTAATTGCCCCTGTATGTAGCTGGCAATAGCCTTATCCATATCTCCCAGAACTTCTCTTATCTGATGGGACTGTGTTTTTGAAAAGTAACGGGTAACATTGGGAACAAATTTTTCCTGATCACTTAATAAATAGAATAAAATAAACGGTACAATGACCAGGGAAACGATAAAGCTGACAACATTGCCTAAAACAGAACCTATATAATTTCCTGTTGACATCAGGATATCCTCAAGCCGGGTACTTACATAATCAATGGCATCCTTCACATATTGTGGAAGCATTTCCTGATTGGCCTGCCAATAAGTGATGCCCTGTTCCACCACATCCACCATTTCCGGAATATTATCAATCAAATTCGAAAATTGCTGATGGACCACGGGTGCAATAACGGAAATAATAAAGGTTAATAGACCGATAAAAATAAGATAAAGAAGCAAAATTCCCAGTTTCCGGGGTACCTTTATTTTTTCGAGCAAATGAATAAAGGGCCGGAATAAATAGAAGAGAATGCCTCCCAGTAAAAATGGGATAAATAACGTCTGAAAGAAAACGACTACAGGCGTAAAAACGAACTGCACTTCATTAATCAGCCAGATAATCGTTAAAAACAGGATAATCCCTATACAAACACGAAACCACTTAGTTTTTGTTAAATCCATCATATCCTACCATTCCTATTTCAAATTTCCTTTTCTACTATCTTACCATTATTGCTAAATTTTTCATTATCTATTCTAAAAAAATATTATGAAATTTGCTATTCCGACTGAATTTGAAATAGGAGCAGACTGGTTTAAGCTGAAGTTGTGATGGTTAAAAATTTGATTTGGAGACCATATAAGGGTGACTGTTCCCTTAGAACGAACATCACCCGGATGAAACATTCACTTTCATTCTGGCATCATAAGAGCTGAAAATTTTACCATATAAAAAAGCAAAACTGAATTGTAAGCCAGATGCTAGATAAAATGGCAGTGAAAGTGAACCTAACCCATATAAGTACCCTGCTATATACGGCCCAATTGAGATAGGCAGTCGCATGGAAAAAAGATTAATACTAGATGCGAAACCACGGCGCTTTCCACGAGTCAGACTGACACTTAACGCTTGTTGAGCCCCTTGTGTCCCCCGATTTAAAGCTGTTCGGAGGATATAAACGATTGAGACAAGAGCGTAAGAGGATATGATTGGCATTAAAATCAAAAGCAGGCTTGCAATGAACCGAATAAACACAACGGATTGAACGGTTCCATGTTTATGAGAATGTCTTGCTTGTAAAATGGAGGCAACACCTGTTGCAAAAAAGGTCATAGCCAATGTACCCCCAATTTGAGTGCTGCTAACCCCAAATTTTACTGAAAACCAATAAGACATCATTGGTCCTGTTAATCCAATGGCAATCCCATTTAGAACATTAATCAATGCAAGTTTTAAGATCGCAGCATTTTCTTCTTTTATTATGTTTTCTTCCCTATTCCCGGTTTCCTCACTACCAAATTCCTCATGTCTGGATTCCTGCTGTTTTATACTGCTTTCTTCCCGAATGGTTAAAATAATCAAAGTAGTTACAAGTGAAAAAACAAACGTGAAATAAAATGCAAGTCGGTAAGAGGAAATTCCAGAAATATGATTTCCTCCTGTGCTTAAAGTCCCAATCAGTAATGCGCCCATCGCCATTCCGAAAAAACTAAGAGCATTATTAAGACTATATACCCTTCCACGTTCAGTTGCAGGAATAAAGGAGGCAAGCCATGCCTGTTCCACCGGGGCAAACGGACTGGACGAACCTGCATCAGCTTTCCCGAAACCAGCAAGTGTGATGGCAATAAACAACAAAACAGGGCTTGTTGAAAGGATTCCTATTAATGCACACCCAGCTGTTAATAGTTCAGAAAAAAGTACGAATGGTTTCCTGCCTGATCGATCACTAAAAACACCGATGAATGGTGCAAGCAGAACACCGAGAAGACCACCAGCAGCGAGCACACTTCCGATTGCTACTGAACTCCACCCTAATGCGCCGAGGTATAAAGCTAAGATAACAATCATCATACCTTTTCCAATACTCCGTATGGCATTGACCAGCATAAGTTTTCTAACCGCTGGATGTATGGGTTTGTTTTGTACATGATCTACTTTTACTTCACCTAACATATATTACCACTTCATTCCTCACTTTATTGTAAAATTTATCATGAAGGTTTATGTACGCTGCTAACTTTGCTAAGTTCAAGCAACCCTATCTATTATTCCAGTCTGTACTGCCATTTATGCACAAACGTTCCAGTCTCCTGGTACGTTAAGAACAAAGGCGGAAGCGCCCGTTTAGCGACGTACGGACTGGACTGAGCCGGAGGAGATAAAACAAACACGACGAACAGCGTGAGTCGATGTTGACTTATCGGACAGAGGTGAAGGAAGTCTCGCTAGTCGCTGGGCGCTGGAGCCGGACGTCGCCTCTCCCTATTTTTTATCCACAAATCAGTAATTTTATAATTTCCTATACCATAAAAAAAGGTGCTAAAGGTAATTTTTGATCACCTCTAGCACCAAATATGTACTCTTCCCTATTTTAGCTTACGGGCGTATTGCCGATAAATTATGGAAGATGACAGCTTTTCCGTTTTGCTATTCGTATCCTTTACAGCCTTTTCAATAATATGGTGGTGTGGTGCCCATTGACAAACTGGATCGGTTGCATAGGCATCCCCGGTCAAAGCAAACGCCTGACATCGACATCCGCCTCCATCCACGTGCCTCAGATCACATGAACGACAAGTTTCAGGCATCCATTCTTCCCCACGGAATTGATTGAAAGACTTTGAATCATTCCAAATATAGCGCAGGGATGACTCCCGCACATTTTCAAAGAAGAGACCCTCAATCATCCCGGCAGTTGGGCAAGGAAGGACATCCCCATTCGGTGCTACCGTAAGTCCAATCTGTCCCCAGCCCCCCATACAAGGTTTGGGGGTCGATGCGTAATAATCAGGAATAACCCAAATCATTTCCATTTCATTTTTGAGACGGGCTTTTGCTGCTTCATAAACTTCACTTGCCCGTTCGATTTGCTCTCGAGTTGGTAAAAGCTGGTTTCGATTGAGTAAGGCCCAGTTATAGTACTGTGTATTAGCTAACTCCACACGTTCTGCTTTCATTTCCTCCGCAAGGGCAATAATCTTATCTAAGTCATCAATGTTTAAACGGTGTAAAACAAAATTCAATGATAAATGCATGCCACTCTTTTTTACCGCTCTGACCGCTTCCCGTTTCCTATCAAAGGCCTTATAACCACCAATTCTATCCGATTGTGTTTTTTCACCTGCCTGAAAGCTTATCTGCACGTTGTCTAAACCCGCTTCTTTAAGGTGTTTAGCCTTTTCCATTGTTAATCCGATGCCACTTGTAATTAGGTTCGTATACATCTCTAATGAATAAGCGTGTTGAACGAGAACATCCAGGTCCTTCCATAAAAGTGGCTCACCACCAGAAAAATGAACCTCTACAACCCCAAGTTCTGCTGCTTCTGATAAAACATGAAGCCAGTCTTCTGTTGTGAGTTCCCTTTCCTTCTGTATCATTTCGATCGGGTTCGAACAATATGGACAATGCAAGGGACAACGATGCGTTAATTCAGCCAGTAACGAGTAAGGAGGCTCGACTCTATTTGTCTTTGACTCTATCATATTGTATCACCACCCATCCATAATCTACCATGTCATGGAGAAACTGAGTGATTTCTCTCTTCATTTTTTCGAAACTGGGTAAGGCTTCTGTTTCTGTGTTTTCTGAACCTTCCATAAGTGAATCCCTCAATTTCCCGGTGATGGTGTGAATCGTTTCGTTTCCGTCACAAAGAGCCAGAATAGAAGCAGCCGTTTCGTTTAAGACCACAACCTTTTCTGGCAGCAAAAGAAGATGTTTTTCCCTTATCTGATCATATTTTAGTCTTCCTTTTGTTGAAAGCTTTGGAAAACTGGCAGTCAAAAATTATTCCACCACCAATCTTTTTAAGTTTCCTAAAAAAGTGCTTTTAGTGAGGAAAAGCGTGTTCGATTGCATCAAGCTGCGCCCACAACACATCACACTTAAAACGTAAAGCATCAATCGCCCGCTGTTGTTCTTCGGGGGTCTGGCAATAGTCCATAACAATCTTAAGTGCAATATTCGTATCACGCGGTGCCTGTGTTAAGCGATTATGAAAGTACCCCAGTCCTGAGTGATTAATCCAAGGATATAAGTCTTCCAACACCTGAATTCGATTTGAAATGAGGTCAGGAGAAAATAGTTCAGTTAACGAGGAGGCAACAGCTTCAATCCAAGTTTTTTCCTGCACAAAGTTAACGTAGGCATCGACGGAAAATCGAACCCCAGGGACGATATGGTCTTCTTCTAATAGTTCCTCCCGGGACAACCCGACAGCTTCTCCCAGTTTTAACCACGCTTCAATTCCTCCCTCACCCTCATTTCTACCATCATGATCAGTTATTCGCTGGATCCAATCCCGACGGAACTCCCTTGATGGCAGTTTCGATAAGATCACTGCATCTTTTATCGGGACAGATTTCTGATAGTAATATCGGTTGGCCACCCAGCCCTGAATTTGCTCACGGCTTAATTTTCCTTCGTGCATGGCCACATGAAAAGGGTGTTTATCATGATAGAACAAACGCCCCACATCTATTAATTGCTCCTTAAATTCTGCCTGAGTCAAAGGCTTTTCTCTTTTTTTAATCTCCTTATCCTTACTAATGAATCCGCCCTGCTCTATCATTCTCAAACCTCCAGTTCCATACCTTCATAAGCTATCTCAAACCCATGTTGTTCCAAAGCATACGCTTCCTTTGAATCCTTTCTCAGAATAGGGTTGCTATTATTAATGTGAATCAGGATTTTTCGTTCGGCTGAAAACGATGTTAATTGCTCCATTATCCCCGATGGACCACTAATCGGTAAATGCCCCATCTTTTTTGCATTTCTTTCCGTTGCTCCCATTACAACCAATTCCTCATCCGACCAAAAGGTTCCGTCAACCATTAAAACATCAGCTTTCTGTAGACAAGATTCTATTTCGGGAGTGATGGTTTCGATTGCAGGGAAATAGGCAATACATTTACTGGAAATCTCATTATAAAAAAGCAAACCCACCTCCCAAACACCTTCTTCGCCATCATTTCCCCCATTTGACTTGGCATAAAGTGGCGGTTTTCTTGAAACAGGGACAGTCTCAACAATTATAGATCCTTCATCTGGGCTTCCAATACGTTGTTTTCCATTGTGGTGAAGGGTCTGCCATTCCCATGTGCAATAATTTTGCAGCATCGGCTTCACTGGGAAAGATGAATGTAAACACTTCTGTACAGTATCCGTTCCATATATGGTCAAATGGGAACCTTCTCTAAGTGATAATAAACCAATGGTATGATCAAGCTCAGCGTCAGTTAAAATAACACCAGACAAAGGTGTTTCCCTAATTCCGCGACCCGCATGCAGCGAGGCAAATGACTCAATTTGCCTGCTTACATCCGGGCCTGCATTGATTAGATACCAGTCCTTATTATTTGTACTTACTGCAAGAGAAGACTGTAATAAAGGCCTAAGCTCACTTTCTCCATCACGAACATCACGACAATTGGGACAAGCACAATTCCATTGCGGGAAACCTCCACCCGCCGCTACACCTAAGACTCTAATACGAATTTTTCTTCCATCCTTTCAACCATATTTACAGCATGTTTCCCCATCCACATACTATTTCAGCTTGTTAACTACAAATTATTGTCCACGCTTTTTTGACCGAAACCCCTTACTGATGTACGAATACATGGTCACCTCTGAAGCCGTATTAATTATTTTGTACTCGGGTGTCTTCCACATATCTTTCACCCCCTTAAATGACAGCAATGGTTATGAATAATAGCCATGGTGTGCTTATTTCACCATACGAGATTATTTTATGATGGCAGAAACCCTAAAATAACCAAAACCTTTACGTAAGAGTTGTCCAACAAATGACCACAGCAACGAAAGACGAAAATATGAAATATGAGGAGTTATACTTTAAGGAGGGCTTAACAATCATGAGTCTGCAAAAGCTGATAGGATAAATAAAGCGCAAGAGTCGGGAGCTTATATATTTTATAAAAACGGCTGGAAGGTCGTATGAATATGTCCTGGAATAAAAAAGAGCATAGAAAAGCGCCTGGATTGACGTAGTGATCCAGGCGCTCTTTAATGGAATCAACATGGTTCCTAAAGATGCCTAACTAAGCCGGGTATTTTTTATCGGGATAAAGCCTCAGCAGTAAGAAGTTTTATTGTGTTTTCTCATTTAGATCACTCAAGACCCCCTCCATCTGTTCATTCATGGAAAGGCGGAATTTTAGTTCCACCCGTCTGGACTGGTCCATATCCTCCTGTCCATCGACGAGAATCGGATGACTTTCAGACTTGCCTATCGCTGAAATTTTTTCACGCAGGGCATCCTTATGGGGAAAATCCCCGAACTCATCACTTAAAATGTAACGGACAATACTGAAGGCACGGTCCTGTGAAAGCTCCAGATTATACATATAGGAGCCGTCGGAATCAGTATGGCCTTCAATTAAAATCGCATCAATTTTATCCCGATTTTTCTCATTCAGCAGAACCGAAGCATAGACAGGGATAATTTGTTTGAGCTGCTGCTTAAACTCAGGTTTTAAATCGGATTTATTATAGTCAAATAGAAGATCACTATCAAACTTAATGGCACCGGATTCCTTGTCGACTTGAACATCCACCCCTTCCTGCTGAAAGGCCATGGATAGCTGTTCAATCATGCCCCGTTCATAGCCAACGAGCGAATCGATAATCTCTTCTTTCTCCTGTACTTCCTTTTCTTTCCCTTCAATTTGCTGCTGCTTCGTAAACATCAGCGTAATTAATATCAGCAGAATCACCAGCAAAATCGTCGCTAAAATGTCCGTGAAAGCAGGCCAGAAGTTTCCTTCCCGGGTGCTTGCTTTAAATAAACGATTATATTTGGAATTCATGGCCTACCATTCTCCCTGGCACCTATTGTACGAACCGATTGCCTCATGCGCTGATCCCAGTCATCAATTCGGTTCCGTATGTCACCAACAGCATGAATGACCTCCCGATTCGCGTTATGACTTGATTCCATATGGTTGTTAACATAATTATTTACAGCTGAGAACTGACGCTCCATGGCCTGATTGGTGTTCGAGACAAATTGCTCAAACTTCTGGATGCTGTTATCCAGATTTTTCGACATAATCGCGTCTAAATTACGGAAGGCATCATTCATTTGATTCGTCATGTCATTCATCACCTGTTTTAACTGATTCGCCTGATCCTGATTGCTCTGCTTCAGACCGTCATTCACATCACGGATGAGCTGATAGGATTGCTGAATAAACTCCCGATTGGACTTATCCGCCTGCTCAAAGCCGTATTTAATAGCCTCAAACTGTCTGCGCATGCCTTCATTTTGTGAGGAAAAGCTCTGGATCTCATCCCGCAGACGCTGTAATTCGTCCTTTTGGCTCTGGTAAAATTTCATAAATTCCTGTTTTTCCTGTCCTAAACTTGTATATTGATTCTGGAGACGTTCCAGATGACTCTCCAGCACCATGACATTTTCGGCAAAGCTTTTCGTCACATGCAGCAACTGATCAAAGGAACGATCCTGTAAGACATTTTTGATTGTATCTGTGGCTTTCCCGACATTCGTAATATAGTTCTGATTTTTCGTCTCCAGCTGTTCCATACTGTAAGCGACCTTTTCCAGCTGATTGACATTATGGTTGTAAAAGTCCGCCATTTTCTGATACGTCTGCTCCATTTTTTCATCCAGCCGCTCCATATAGCCCTTGCTATCGCTCGTCAATTGCTGTACGTGGGCACTGGTATCTTTGACAAACGTGGAAATATCGCTTGACAGATCCTTCACACTTTCATCCACACTTTTGATGGAGTTTTCCTGTGATTGCAGCTGCTGTAAAAACTGAGTAAACTGATCATTGATATGGTCCATCCGCTTATTGAAGGAATCAGATGCGTCCTCCAGGTTGTCAAAAATTCTGTACAATGTATCTGTGCTCTCCGAAAACTTCTCATTGTAGTCCCGCATATTACTCGAAGCCTGCTCCATAGTGTCGGAAAATTCATCCAGTTCCTCCAGGCTCTGATGCATATCGGTGATAGCTTCCTTTACCTGATTGAGGGAATCCACCATTCGGCTTTCCCACGTATGCTTTCCATAGGACTGAAGCATATTTTCCGCTTTTAACGTCAGCTGCAGCATTAAGTTCTCTGCATCCCAATTCCGGTACACAAAGGTAATGAGAAGGGAAGCAGCAATTCCGCATACACTGGTATAAAAGGCCGTGTAAATTCCATCTAAAACATTCTGAATGGAGGACTGCATATTGGCTCCATTTATATCAAGACCTGACAAGGCACTGATAAGCCCGACGAAGGTACCGAACACCCCGATTAAAATCACGGTAGACCCCGAGGATTGAATTCGTTTAATTCCACTTAAAATACTGGTCGATTGATATGGAGTCGAAAATTTTGACATATAGGATTCCACAAAGGCCTGCACATCCACATGATCATCTTCTTTGCTGTTGGCCCGGTCGTATTGCTGCTTTAGTCCCTGCCAGAACTCGCTGTCTTCTACCTTTTGCTCAGCTGAATCCAACTGCGCTCTTAAAAAGGTAAAAATGCTGCGATTCTGCCAGATGACACGCACCGTCACAACGGCTAAAAATACAAACGTAACAACAATAATCATCCGTGCAAAATCATTACTTGCCGGCAAAAAATCAAACACCTTCATCCCCCCTTGTACGCTGAAACTTGGAAAAGCCTTTCTTTAACCAACTTATTAACAGCTGTACAAGTTTAGAACATCGATCCCTCATTTACACCTCCTGCCCATCTGCCACGACTTACCATACATAATGACAAGGACAATTAGAAAAATAAGGATATGAAAACATTATGGTCTATCTTTGTATGTTTAATTGTTATTTGTGTACCGCTGACAACTGCCGCTGGAGAGGATATGGTTTCGGTCAAATTAGTCAACTTTATCGACAATCCGAAGAAGCTTCACATTCAGGTTCAAGGGGAATATCGAACACTCAGCCCCTTTTTTCGTCTTGAGAAAGGAGGGAATTATACACTTTTCGTAAAGAAAGGAAAGCTTTATCTTAAGGATAAGGACGGAAAACATAAGCTTCCGGACACGATCACCCTCATTCCTGAATCCTATGAGGAGAATCTTTTATACATTAATGACCGTCCTTACCAGGGGGCCATGGAGTTTACCGTTGAAAAAGGAAAATACGTCCGCCCCGTGAATCAATTGCTGCTGGAAGACTATTTAAAAGGTGTCGTTCCCTTTGAAGTCTTTTCAACCTGGAATCTGGAAGCTCTTAAGGCTCAAAGTCTGGCCGCCAGAACCTATGCGCTCATGCACCTGAATGGGGAAAAACAGATGAATGACACCATCCAATTTCAGGTGTATGGCGGCTACTCCACCTTTTCCAAAACGAATAAGGCTGTCGAGGAAACGAAGGGCGAAATTATTACTCATAACGGTAGACCGATCACAGCCTTCTACTCGGCAAGCAATGGAGGGTTTACAGAATCCAATGCAAATGTCTGGGGAAGCAAGCCCATCAGCTATTATCCCATCAAAAAGGACCCTTATGATCCGGGACGTCCGTGGACATTTACCCTGCATAAACAGCAGCTGCCCATGGATACCTTTGTCTGGGCCTGGAATGCACCGGACGTCTGGCCCCATTTACAGGGCAAGGACAAAAAAATGATGAAATCGATGGAAAGCTGGGTGGAAAACCAGGGGTATCAGGACGTAAAAATTTTAGCGATTCCCCACTTTTCCATAGCTGATCAGAAAACCGCTGCCCATCGCTCGGTGAGAGGATCGGTGACGATAACCTTTATGCACCGGATTCTCGGAATGATGATGATGGATGAAATTTCATTAGAGAATGTCCCACTATCGAAAATCCGCCCTATGATTGGCGGTTCGATTTTTAAAAGTTACCTCATCACCTCGTCTGAATCTACAGATGATGCCTATGTGGTGAAAGGAAAGGGCTATGGGCACGGGGTCGGCATGAGCCAGTGGGGGGCACAGAAAATGGCCGAGGCCGGGAAAACCTATCAGGAGATTCTTCAATTTTATTTTCCCGGAACCGATGTGACCCGGATTTACGAGGAAGCACCTAAGTAATGAACACTTACAGTTCCAGTAGAGAAAACAATAAATCACACACCAGACAGGAGTACAAATCGCATAGCGTTTCGTACTCCTGTTTTTATTGATTTCACAACATTTATTACGTCCTAACACCTAAATTAACATGATAAAGTGAAACTTCCATCAGTGGGGGGGGTTCTCCATCCCCCACTGATTTGGCCAGCTGCGGCTCCCAGGTCAAGGCGGATATAAGCCAAAGCCATTCCGTGGCCATGCCTATACCACTCCATGTCTTCATCTTATCCCGCATGACCTAACCGGTCGCCTCCGCTTTCCTTGTTAGTTGAACTTATCAGGGATTTACTGGCCGTTTATCCCCCACTTAGTCTTGTTGGGTTACCCTCAAGACTAAGTGGGGGTATTACGGCCAGTTAATACGTGATAAATCGCAACCTTTTTAGCAAAGAAACAAAACTTATGTACAACGTGAAATTAGGGTGCTAAAACGCTTGTTAAAAGCTATGTTATTTTCATTGTGATATGTGATGCTAATCATGATTTGTCCTATCTTTTGGAAAGGTTTTTTGGTATTTTATGTTAAAATATAGACAAAGGAACAGGATAGTCTTGTTCAACTCCCTAACGGGGTGCAATAGTTAAAGATGATAAACTGCCAATTGTACTAAAGACGCAAGATTGTTTAATTGTTTTATAAAACTGTTATTTTTTAAGGGAGGGATAGTGTGGATATTCTACTGTATTTTGTCGGACCAGTTATTGCGGTTTTAATTGTTAATACAATAATGTCGGTAATATATAAGGATGTAGAAAAAAAGGATAAAGGCTTCGCACTAAACTATCACAAATTAACTTACAGAAGAAGGTTTATACGTGCCTTGTGGGGGATTCCTTTTGTATTCATAATATATCTTGTTATATATTGGCTGGGTGACTTAATGTCAATTATTGGAATTATATTCCTTTTCTTATTACTAATAGACACTTGCTTACAATTATGTAAAATGGAAAAAGAATGTGCAGGAAGTATAAAGTATGTGAAACAATCCACTTAAAGTAACGGGGTGCAATAGTTGAACAAGGCGATCAACATTTTGGTCATCTTTATTTTATTCGATAAATAGTTGGAATATTATGTTAACATTAGTTTAGGAGATATTAAGCTAACGAGCAGAAGAGTTGAATAAGAATGAATTAAGAAAGTTAAATTCCTCTCAGTACGTTTATTCTAAAAAGGGGGTGCTTAAATGAGTAGTGTTGGTGTTCCAGGTTTAATCTTAACTGTAGTTGTACTTGCTGTAATTGTAGGAGGCATTTGGTTATTACTTCGAATGTTTTCTAAGAAGTAACTTTATGTATAAGTGTACTTAAATAAACGGGTGCGAATGTTGAATAAGGAAAGGTACTGAACAATGGAGATAATCACTGATAATGCTGATGTTCGTAAAGTAATTGGAAGTATTAACACCCAAAAGATGTCAAAATAAAATTATAATAAAAAGCAACAAAAAGAGTAGAAAGAGAACTTAGGAAACTATCGGGAACGTTTCCCTGAAGGTTTAGTGCCAATAGTGTATATAATGCAGATGCGTAAGTAACTTTTGATGTCTTATTTTGGGGGATAATATGTTTAAAAATAGCATGATATATGGATTAATATTTTTTGTCGGATTCACAATTAAGGACATTTTATTTTCAGAAGAAATCCAGTGGGTAGATAATATTGGAATTTCAATTATTGTATTTTTGATTAATATTTTATGGGAATGGGCAAAGAAGCCATATGATTGGAATAAAAATAAATAATCTATGAGATAAAGACCTGTATCCTTTTAAGCAACGGGTGCGTTAGCGTAAGAAAAGGAGAGAAGATTATTTGAGTAATGATAGTTCTTCAAAATTAGCAAAGTGGAGAGAAAAATATGGAGCGATAGGAATTTTTGATGTAAAGCGAGCTATAACAAAAAATAATTAAAAGTGTTTTTTTTGTATAGAAGAAATTTAAAATAAAGACTTTGTGAATCTTTACACTTAAAGTAACGGTTGCTTTTGTTTAACAAAAAAATTAAATTTTACGATAAAAAACGCTCAGAAAAATCTGAGCGTTTTTGTTTGTCGTTTATATTGCGAAATTTTGTCGTTTATATTGCGAAATATAGGCGGAATGTATGCTAATTATTATGTTATTTCTATTGTGATTAGCAATTTTCTCTCCCGAAACTGAACCTGTTACTAAGTAATGGCAGTCCTTTATTTATGGCGTTCGAGTACCAAACGGATCCCTGCGTTTAGTTTAGGACGATCCAAGGAAATCGTCCTCTTCATGATGAAAATAATCATAACCAAATCATAGGAAGGAAAACGTATAACTGGAGGTGAGAAGAATGAAAGAAAGAAAAGCAAATCCATCTAAAGTTGGTCTGGGATCTCCGGAAACGGAAGGACAAGGCACCACAAATAGGGATACCGGAAGAAAAAAGGCTGATTCATCCCGGAAAAAGCAGAAGCGTACGTAAAAGGATAGGTTTGAGAACAAAGGCGGAAGCGCCCGTTTGCACCTGAACGGTCGCCTCCGCTTTTCCTTGTCCAGCTGCGGCTCCTAGGTCAGGGCGGATATAAGCCAAAGCCTTTACGTGGCCAAAAACATGCCACTTCATGTCTTCGGCTTATCCCGCATGACCTGGTCAGTCGCCTCCGCTTTTCTTTGTCCAGCTGCGGCTCCCAGGCCCAAGCGGTCATAAGCAAAATACCCTACATGGCCCAAAAGCGGCCACTCCGGATATTCTGCTTATGCCGTCGGGCCTAAACGGTCGCCTCCGCTTTTCCTTAATTTAATAATTTTCTGCAAGGGAAACGAGCCATTCCTTGTCCTGTTTATTTTTAGTGATCAGGTATTTGTAACTTTGTTTAGGGGTATTTCTCCACTTTAAGACAAATTCTTGTTTTTTTGAAATCCATACCATATTGGCTATATGATTGTTTTCCATCTTCTTCGCTGGATAATCATCAAACCAGGATGAGGCAATCATAAACGTAATACGATGCCCTTTCTTTTGATAGAACACTTTGGTTACTGGATGGGTGAAACCGTCATTATCATATGTTATTTTTTTCATCTCATAGCCCACTGGCATTACAGGGGTTTTGAATTTGCCAATTTCCTGTTCTGCAGTTTCTATGTTATGAAAAATAAGGTGTTCCTCGTCATTGCAGGCAACAAAAAAAATCATTAATGAAAATAGTATGATTTTAATTACCTTCACCTTATCCCTCACTTTCAATTCAAGCCTTATCCGAGTTTTCCTGCTCCCAGGCTCAATATCCTAAACTCATATTACTTTTATTTATTAAAGTGAAACTCAGTTAAACTCCCATCAGAGGGGGGATTATGACCGAATCATACGTGATCAAACAACACCCATAACGACTGCAAAGATTAAGGAACTTGCTAATATCCATATCGTTTGTATTCGCACAAAAGATCGTAATATACCACGCTGTTTAAGGCTTGCTATATTTTCAGCAACTTTTAGATTGATTGGAGCAAAAAATAAAGAAAAAAGAAATCCTCCTGAAAGTGAAGTACATAGAAGGATAACTACCAAATTAGAGGTTAAATCTGCAACTGCATTCCCGATGACAAAAAACGGAACACCAGCCCAAATAAAGAAGGTTAGGATCAATAAAACTAATGCCATTATTACTAACATAAAATTCTTTCTAAATACTTTCGAATAGTTTTGGAAATACAAATTCACTCTTCTCCCCCCATATCTATTTAAAAAAATACGATTGTCTCCTATGCCAGACTAAACGGTTACTTTCTTTTCATCTTTTCGCATAATTTACTTAAGGCAAAAGCCAGTCCGAATAACCCCAAACCAAATAAAAGACCACCAATTAGAAAAGGCGTGAATATTAAAAGGACAAAACCAGAATTGCCCGGCATAATGTAAGGCAGTAAAAAATAACCAAGTACTCCAAAAATAATAACCGTTAAAGCAGTGGCCAGGACTTTTATGGCACGATTCATCTTGTTAAAACATGGACAACATGCACACACATTTATCATTTCGCAATCCCCCTTCATGAATTAGAAGTGTTTCTGTATCTTTGATTTTGAAATCGAATATTGTGTCATACCAAAAAATGCTCCAGCAATAAGCCATATAACGACATCCCACCAATCCACGTCTATTTCACCAGTCGAAATATAAGGGGATACATATTCCATAAAAAACAACATGAAAAATCCCCATTGGACAGCAAACAGAGTGGAAGTTATTTTCAATTGTTTTTTCTTTTCTTCGTATTCTTCTAAAGACGCACAGTCTGTTTCATCCAGATTTTTTCTCCTTATTTTCACAATTACTATACCTGCGTAAACCATATTTATAATGAATAGTGAGGGTGTAGCAAACGATAGTGTGTTATGTATTGTATCAAAAATAAGACTGATAAACATGAGGAACAAGGTTAAGTACCATAACAAAATTCCGGAAAAAGCTAATTCTTTGTAAATTTCATGTCGCTGGTATTCATCACGATCATCAACCGCTCCAATAAAACGATTTAGTATTTTATTCTTCATGGTTCTTCTCCTCCCAAAATAAAGTATTCAGATCTGTATGAAGTTCTTTGGCTAAAGATATACATAATGACAAAGACGGGTTGTACTTATCGTTCTCAATTAAATTAATGGTTTGTCTTGCCACACCGACTCTTTTCGCAAGCTCAATTTGTGTAACGTTTCGATTTTTCCTAAACTCTTTGACTCTATTCAAGTCAAACACCCTTTCAACCATCTATGTGTACATTATATATGACATTTGTTATATGTGTCAATTATATATGACATCCAGCCTTTACTTGTTACAATTAGGATTCCAGTTACTCTTGCTGAGATGACAAAATAAAAAGACGGTCTCATTGACGATCTACTCGTGAGCCCATGCTAAACATCCTGTCTTTTCCTATTATAATTATGTATTATACCAAATCACAAACAGCCGTTTAAAAAAAGACTTGAAAATTCCAAATTTTCGGGTATGTTCTAAATAGACAGGGATAACCAGCAGTTGAAAGGATCATCCAGAGATGTTTTTACTAAAGGGGGAACGGGGATGGTTTATGTACTCACAAGTATTTTGACGGGGTATGTATTTGGGTGTATTCAGCCTTCGTACTTTATCGGGAAATGGAAAAAACGGAACATTAAAGATGTGGGCAGTAAAAATGCAGGAGCTTCCAATGTAACCATGACATTCGGATGGAAATACGGGTCTCTTGTTGCGCTAATTGATATTCTTAAGCCTGTGCTTTCCGTTATGACGATCACCTTCCTGTTTAACGGGACGCTTCAAGGTGATTTTGAGCATTTTATTTATTATTTAAATGGAGTCTTTGTGATATTAGGTCATAACTTTCCTTTCTTTATGAATTTCAAGGGTGGAAAAGGAACCGCATCGATCATCGGTTTATTCTTAATTATAGACTGGCAGTTTGGACTTTTAGGTTTATTTTTATTTATTGTGTTTACCATATTTACCAGCTATATTGTGATAGGTGCGATGGCTCTTTATACATTTTTTATCATTTCGACTTATCTGCTTGATTTCGGTGCCCTCGCTCTATTATCGGCTGCCTTCTTAACCCTGCTGGCTGTTCTTATGCACAGGGAAAATTTTTCACGGATCATCAAAGGCGAAGAGAAAAAACTGAAGGATGCCTTTCAGAAGAACCGGGAAATGACCGGGTAAATCAAACAGTAAGGATTAGAGCGCGATGTACTCTAATCCTTTTTCCTGCTACTGGTTCGTTTGTCATCCCATATATTCGCCCCAGCTGTACGACAGGGGCTATCCCTTCTGTTCCTCTTCATCAGGACGAATCCAGAAAAACGTGGCAACAGCTGCCAGGATACTTAAACCTCCCAACAGCCAATAGATATAGGAGGATAATGAATCCATCATCATCGCAATGATAGGAGGACCTAAAGCAACGCCGATAAATCGCATGCTGCTGTATAACGATGTAATGGTGCCCCGGATATCCTTTTTTATCCCCTCTGTAATTAACGCATCCAGACAAGGTAAAGAGAGGCCAATCCCAAGCCCCGTGACAGACAGCAGAATGAGCGTCCAAGTGACGTTCATATCGGTACGAATGAAAAATAATCCTACCGCTGCCCCTGCATTGCCGATCAGGATGACCCACTTCATGGCCTTTTTGTTCTCCCCTACCTTTTTTCCCGTAAAAAAAGAAGCTGTACACAAGACAAGCAGCGGAACAGCTAAAAGTACCCCTTTCATCACACCTTCAATTTCAAACCTCAGCTCTAATTGTTCAGATAAATGGAAGAGAAAACCGAATAAGACCAGCATATTCAGACATCCAATTATGAAGGTTGCTGTGAGCCAATGTCCATTATAGTGAAAAACTTTTTTAATCGATTGAATATATTTCCGGAATGTCCCCTTTTTCTCTTTCTGTTCCTGTTCAGGGGCATGGACGAATAGAGCAAGCAGCACAATCGATATCGCCGACAAAACAGGTACAGAGATAAAAGGAGCATACCAGATCAGGAAGGCCAGCAATGCCCCAAGTATAGGGCTTAGGACTTTTCCAAATGTATTGGAGGTTTCAATAATGCCCAGTCCTTTTGTGACGTCTTCCTTATCCTTAAACAAGTCCCCAACGGTAGGAATGACTACAGGAAAGGCGCCAGCTGCTCCAATTCCCTGAAGAAAACGGCCAATCAATATCATCATGTATGGACTATCAATTTTCCAGGCTGCAAACGCCGCCAACGCCCCTCCCAGGCCAGTAATGATGAGACTTGGTATCATTACTTTCTTACGACCAAATTTATCCGATAAATATCCGGCTATCGGGATTAAAGGAATCGCAACCACTGAATAAACGGTTATCACTAAACTTGACTGAAACGGACTGATATCCAGCTCTTTTTCAATCGTCGGTAAAACGGGAATAAACATCGAATTTCCCAATGTCATCATCAACGGTATAGAAGCTAAGGCAAACAAAGCCCATTTCTGCTTTTCCATATCCAATCTCCTTCAAAAATTATAAAGTGAATCTTCCATCAGTGAGGTATGACGGCCAGTTCATGCGTGAAAAAAATGCAAATGTTTTTCCTCGGTTTAACAGCTGATTGTTCAACTTTTAAGGATCATCCCTGCAAACAATCAGATTCCACTCCTTTAAAAGTCTTCAGCGAAACCCGAAAAATTATTCAGGTGGAAAGAAAAGCGGAGGAGACTGTTCAGGTCATGCGGGATAAGACGAAGACATGGAGTGGCATGTTTTTGGCCACGCAATGGCTTTGGCTTATATCCGCCTTGACCTAGGAGCCGCAGCTGGACAATAGAAAAGCGGAGGCGACCGGTTAGGCCCGACAGCATAAGCAGAATATCCGGAGTGGCTGCTTTTGCCATGTAGGGTATTCGGCTTATGACCGCTTGGGCCTGGGAGCCGCAGCTGGACATAGAAAAGCAGAGGCGACCTGGGAACCACAGACTGGAAAAAGCACAAAAAAACACCATAGCCTGATGGTCCAGTCAGGCTATGGCAACGTCAAAAATGGTCACTTCACATTAAAGGGGAATTCATGGCATTTGTGTCACTACTGTCCTTTCAGTCATTCAACCATTTAGTTATTCCATTCATTGCAGGATTACATTTTTCTATATACCCTCAATGAACATACTTTAATCATAACTTTTTACCCAAAATGATAAAACCGAAAAAAGTAGGATTTTCATCTGCATCCTGAGGCGGAGAGATTAAAAACAGGGAAATTTTTTTACAAAAATAATGATCCTGCAGGCTGGTCGTATAAAAAATAGCCAGGAGGTTACTTTATGTAATAAGACACTTTCCTAAAGTTTTACAAATTCATGATTAACAATACTTCGTTAAAGAGTGATTAAGATTGAACAAAGAGAGAAAACTATCTTCAATTTTATGGAACATAGCCTTACCGGGATTTGCTCAGGTTTTGCAAAGACGTTACTTAGTTGGATTCATCTTCATATTTATGGAAATTTTCCTGAATATTTTCAGTGGCTTTAACGAGGCCATCCGCTACAGCTTCTTAGGAGAAATCGATCAGGCATTTGCCGTCACCAACTATCAATTTCTGATGTTTTATCCATGCCTGTATATGTTTGCATTATGGGATGCCTTCTATGAAGTGGATCAGGGGGAAACTCGTTATGCATTTCTTCCCTTTGTGTTTGGGGCATATTTTATCACTGTTGGATTAATGCTTGCTGAAAGGATAAGAATTTTTGGAGTACTGCTTGGACCTGTCTGGCTCCCCATGCTTTCCCTCATACCGGGACTGTTAGTGGGGCTTTTTATTCGAAGCATATTGTTAGCCTTTGACAAACCTCAACACAAATGAAAAACCAGTACCTGTTATATCGGGTACTGGTTCGATTTAGCCTTCAGCTGGATTTATGAGCTGATATGTAGTAAATATCCGAATTCAAATAACCTTCCTCTGTTTTAAATCCTGCGTTTTCCAAAAAGCCTTTCATTCGGCTGGAATGGATACGATGATCTAAAGGCGGACCATCATCAGATTCGTGCGCTTCCCAGTCCAAGACGAGGAGCTTTCCCTCTGTTTTGAGTACCCTGCTAATTTCCTTCAGCGTCCTCTCTATTCCATCCACTTCATGCAGAACAAAAGCTGCAACTGCACGATCAAACATGGCATCTGGAAATTTTAATCGTTCGATCTGACTTATCATCCGGTCAATATTGCGTATTCCTGCTTCCTTTGCCCGCTGATCAAGCATGGTTAACATTCCATCTTCCACATCAACGGCCATCACCCGTTCTGACGTTTGCCGGGCTAAAGGAAGCGTTAAATACCCATTGCCTGCACCAAGATCCACAATTTTTTCGTCCCCTGACAGTGCAAGAAGCTCCACAACTTTATCCTGGGGTACTTTTTCCTGCCGGCCGGGATCAATTAATTTATCTGCCTTTTTCGGATCAAAGCGTTTTTCAGACATGTTTTGTGTGCACCTCCATGGCATGAAAACCTAGTGATTAATCAATGCTTTAAGCTTCGTAAAAGTCTGCTGATCTCGAATTTCCTTATATTTTATCATGGGGCTTCCTGCTTTTAAAATTCTCTGCTGTACGGTTTTTATTGTGAACTGAGCCGGGTCCAATCCTTCATGGACCTCTTCCCAGTATAAAGGGGTTGCTACGGTTCCTTCCTCTGTCGACCGTGGAGAATAAGGGGCAATAATCGTTTTGCCCTCCGCATGCTGCACATAATCCACATATAGTCGGTTCCCGCGATTCTTTTTCAGGCGTTCCATTGTAAAGTCGTCAGGATGCTTTTGAACAAGGAGCTGGGCGGCCGCTTCGGTAAAAGCTCTTGTCTCCTCATAGGTCAGTGCTTTTTCAGGTAAGGGTAGATGAACCTGGAGCCCTTTATTTCCCGACGTTTTAACAAACGCATAAAGGTCAAGCTGGTCACAGATGGTTTTTAACAGCTTTGCCGCCTTTACTGCTAAATAGAATTCTTTTCTTGAGGGTGGGTCAAGGTCAAACACAATTTCATCCGGATAGGATTCCTCTGTCTTCTGAAAGGGAATATGAAATTCCAGCGTCCCCTGATTTCCAATCCATATGAGAGCCTCCACCGTGTGACAAAGGATAAACTCCTCATCCCCCTCCTGATAGACACCCACAAAGTCAGGGGCATGATCAGGCCGGTGCTTCTGGAAAAAGGATTCATCCCCAACCCCATGAGGATAGCGGATTAAGGTCAATTTTTTCTGTTCCAAAAAAGGAAGCATGTATGGGGCCATGTTTCGCAAATACATAAGATGATCCAGTTTCAAGAACCCTGGCTTTGGCCATAATGGCTTGTCCGGATTTGTGATCTCCACCTTTTCCGGCAACATCGCTAAATCGAGCTCTTTTTTTGAAGCCGTGCACTCCTCAGGCGACAAATCGAAACGGAACTGATCAAAATTAGGCTCCCGCAGCTGTCCATCCTCCGCCTCTAAGCAGTTCATCTGAACACATACGGCCGGTGGAAGGTGAAAAATTCCGTTTCTCTTATCCCCTTTTTCCGTCATCAGTTTGGTTAACGTGGTAAAGGCTTCCTCTGAAAATCCATGCTTCACAACACCTAGGGCTTCTATTTCATTTTCATGATAGATGGATGCGGTAAAATAATCATTTTCAGGGTCATATTCCGTAATAAACCCGGCAACTTTTCGCCAATTTTTAATTTTTAACCAGTGAGTGACCCTTTTTCCCATCTGATAGGTCTGGTGCTTTTGCTTGGCCACGATTCCTTCTCCGTATTCAAGGGTAAGCTGTTTCCATAATGCGTGCTTGTCTTTATAATAAGGAATGAGAGAAACAGGATGGATAAAAGAGATATTTAAGGACCAGCCTAAAGAGGAAAAGAGCTGACGGAGCTTTTCCTTCCGTTCTAAGTAAGAAAGATGCTGGAGCTTTTGAGTTCCGATCTGCAAACCATCGAAGCATAAAAATTGGGCCGGATGGTTTCGGGCATGCTCCTGAATCTTTTCTTCCTTTTTCGTCCTCCCCCGTTGCTGGAGTAAGCCGAAATCCGCATGCATCGGGGTTTTCAGGATGACCACTTCTCCATCTAAATGAAGCGGCAAATAGGGTTCTATCGTTTTCTGCTGACTCTGTAGAAACGTCATGATTTCGGGAAAATGTTTCGTTAAATCCTTTCCATTGCGAGAAACAAGTCTTGCCCCTTCCTCTGTCCAATCTAAGGCAGCACGAAAGCCGTCATATTTGACCTCGTATACCCACTCCTTTCCCTCGGGGATTTCATCGGCTAATGTCGGGAGCATTGGTTTCCACATGATGATGGCTCCTTTACCTGTACTTTATCCATCCTTAGAATTGGGGAAAACGACCATTTTATACATGTTTATCTTTTTTGCAGGCAGGATAAAAGCGTTTCTTCCGATGAATGCTAAGAAGAAAAGGAGTTGATGAAACGTGCATACGATGTGGAAGGGTACCATCAGCTTTGGCCTGGTGAATATTCCGGTAAAATTGCACGCTGCAACAGAAAACAAAGATATCCGCCTTCGCAATTTGCATAAAGAATGTGAAAGCCCCATTAAATATGAGAAGGTCTGTCCGGTTTGTGATAAAGAAGTTTCCAATGATGATATTGTGAAAGGGTATGAATATGCCAAAAATAAGTTTGTCGTTCTCGATGATGAGGACCTGGAGAATCTAAAAAAGGAGCAGGATGATAAAGCTGTTGAGATCGTTGATTTTGTACAGCTGGAAGAAATCGATCCGATCTATTTTGAAAAGAGTTACTATCTGTCGCCCAATGAAGGTGGCGGTAAGGCATATGCTCTTCTAAGGCAATCCCTTAAAGATACTGGTAAAATCGGAATTGCCAAGATCATGATCCGCTCCAAGGAACAGCTCGCGATTGTAAGGGTATATGAAAATACGATAGTTATGGAAACCATCCATTATCCGGATGAAGTACGCGCGGTGGATCAGGTTCCAAATGTTCCTGCAGAGACGGACCTGGGCGAAAAGGAATTGAACACAGCCAAAATGCTCATTGATGAACTGACCACTGAATTTGAACCGGAGAAATACACTGATGAATACCGGACTGCATTAATGGATTTAATTGAGGCGAAAAAGGAGAATGATGAGGTCACAACAGCGAAAGAAAAGAAAACCGAAAAGCCGGATAACGTTACCGACCTCATGGAAGCCCTCGAAGCCTCCCTCGAACGCTCCCAGAAAGGAAACAAATCCAAGCCCAAGAAAAAAACCACAGCCAAGAAGAAAAAAGCGCTTTAAAGGATGTGGGGACTGTCCCCACATCCTTTAAAGCGGTAAAGCGTGGTCAGGGATCTTTGGAGTTGGGTTTATTTAACCATGCAAACAGAATGACAAAATATACGAAAATGGGGATAACGATAAACGCTGCAATGACATCATTAATCCTATTAAAAAAGTGCAGAGCCATGACCCCAACCAGTATCAGATGAAGAAAAATATGGAGGATATGAATATACTTCACACGTATCACCTGCCTGCTATTAAAATATGGCCGAAACGTATGGCAGGTGAATAATTACGCCCAGTTTTTCTGAACAAACAATATTGTGATGCTTTTGGCACCTGTTAAACCTCCCACGGCAAAGTCACAGGATTTTAAAAAAATCGGATGTTTCTATATAATAAAAGGAGTTGGGTAATCAAGAGGCGTACATAATTGAGGTGGAAACATGAAAAAATGGCTGCTTTTCCTATCGATGGCACTGATTTTCATTGGATGCTCAGAGGATAACAACGAGAGTCAGGTCAAGGAAACAACCGATAAGGAAGAAGTAACACAAGAAACGGAGAATAAAGAAGAAGCTTTACCCGAAACGCTGTCCATCCCTGTTACGGACACTGAGGATTCCGTCACCATTCATCTGGAGAATGCGCCCTTACTTGGACGCTACATTGCAGCATCCGGAAAACAGCCTGAGGAGATGGCTCAATCCTTTAAGGCGCGCCATCTGACGGATGAAGCTGGTGGTTTATACATGATGTCCTATGCCTGTCAGGAGGATAAAAGGAGCTGCTCCTACCTCCTTATTCAAAAAGGAGAAGAGGAAAACACGGTCCCCTTAACCGATTTAGCTGCTTTTGTATCCTATCAGTTATCGCCGGATCAGGAAAAAATCATGCTTTTCTTTGAGCGGGGCCAAAAAGAGACTAAAACACATGACATCCAGGTGGTCGATTTAACGGAGCATAAACTGCTTTCCTTACAAAATGAGGATTTAACGGAAGAAGTATTAAACTACAATAACCCTATTGAGGCTATGGAATGGGCAGATAGCGACACCATAAAGGTCCGAGTCCCTTCGCACGTTAACCTTGAAAACAGTTCTCACAATTTAGGAGAAGAATTTATTCTTTTTGAAGTCACTTAAGGAAGATTGAGAGGAGAGAAAACCATGAACGAAACGATTGAAACCCTTTTAAACCACAGATCCATCCGTCAATTCAAGGACCAGCCATTATCTGATGAACAAATCCGTACCATCGTAAAATCGGCACAGCAGGCCTCTACCTCCAGCTACTATCAGGCCTATAGCATCATTGGAGTGACCGATGCCCATATAAAGCAGGAACTATCCAATGTGTCCGGACAGTTTTATGTACGGGAAAATGCCCATCTCATGGTCTTTTGCGCAGATTTCCACAGGGCCCAGCTACAGTCTGATGAGGAGCTTAAAGAAAAAATGAGTGAAAATCTGCAAAATACCGAGCACTTTATTGTTGCCACGGTTGATGCGGCGCTTGCTGCACAAAATGCGGCCATTGCTGCCGAAAGCATGGGTCTGGGAATCTGCTACTTGGGAAGCTTACGAAATGACATTGCAAAAGTAAGCGAGCTGCTTGGCCTTCCTGACTATGTCATTCCGCTCTTTGGCATGGCCTTTGGTCACCCCGATCATGAGCCGGAAAAGAAACCAAGACTGCCATTGGATGCCGTTTACTTTGAAAACCAGTATGCCGATGATACTGCGATTGAAGAACAAATAGACCAATTTGATGAGCATTTAAACAATTACTATCAAAGCCGAAGCGAAAACAGCCGAACAGACACCTTTACCGGACAAATCCACCGCAAATTATCCAAACCTAAACGCGAGGATGTTACTGATTTTGTAAGAAGTAAAGGAATGAACCGAAGCTGAATAGCTGAAGTGAGAGCTCAATAGGGGGTTCTTCCCCCTTAAGTATGTTGTTTTTATTTGAAAAACTTTCTTTCCTGCACCGCATTTAAAATCGTCGCACCAGCTAAAACAATAAGCCAAAGGTAAAGTGATTTTGGATTTATATTCAAATTTTCAACCAGATATAAAGAAACTGGTATAAAAAAGAAAATGAATCCAATTAGGATTGAATGCTTTCCTTGTTGTCTTTTATAGCCTTCTTTGTCATTCACTTTTTCAACCTTTCCCGTAAAACTCCACATAATCAGGCCTTCAGCTTTATTATTTAAGTACATATATCCCAATAGAAAAAATATAACAGAGAGGATAATTAGTATAAAACTTAAAAATACAAGCAAAATAAAAGCTCCTTTCGTAAATAAAGCGAGACTTCAAACAGTGGAGATCACTGTTTGTTTGCGAGACTTATCAGGTTTTTTCAAGCTGTTTCCTCATCAGTACAAAGGGATTACAGATTGTTAATACGTGGTAAAGCGTGACTGCAAACAGTGGGGGTATTACGGCAAGTTAATGCGTGTAAACCTACAGCTACTTCAATTCGCTTAGTGATCAAGATAGCAAAGTCACTTTTAGAGGGTTGATTATATGGACCAAATAAGCCATTAAAATCAATAAATGAGATAGAATTATACAATTAAAAGAAAAAATCAATTCGACTTTCTGTTCCTTCTACTTTTGACTCTGGAATAAGCTCATATAATTTATGAAAGATTTTTTCTTCTTTTTCATCAGTTATATCACCAATGACACCATTTTCACCTAATTCTTTATAGAGCACGTTGGCAATGTTTTTAACATATTCCTCACTCTCGGAATCATCACCTTCAAACTGACCATTAGGATTCACCAAAATATAAGCAACATAACTTAAATATTTCGCAATTTCCTCTACATGTGGAGCTGTTTCGGTCTCCGTTTTATCACTGTATATATACCACTGATAGAGAGCCATTGCAGCTTCACCAATTTCTAAAGATGCTCTTTCTTTGTTGTACCAAGATGTTTGGAAACCTAATAATTGACCACCCGAGTAAATTTTTGAAACAAACTGATTGTAGGTTATTTCTTTCCATTCATGAACCTGCTGTTGTTGTTGATAATATGATACATTAAACCACAATGATATTATTAAACTGACCATAAGTGATATAGAAATGATTTTTCTCCCTGTCAACATTATTTCCCCCTCTTATTAGCCCTTGTTCAACTCTTGGCCGCGTTAGCACAATAACTATTTCCCTGTGTGTACAATTTTCACCTCTACTGCTTTCATTTCGTTTTACATTGGTGACAATTATTTTGAACATTTGCGCGTCGCCGTTTGTAGAACAAAAAGTTATTTGCTATTTCCAGATCACTAAAATCGTATGATCTATAATATTTTCACAATCATCAAGTAAGTAATCCGTTCTTTCTGTAGTTTCATTCACTTCAATTGATTCACAAGTTGCAGTATTTATACTCCCCTTCCCATATTTATCCCTTCGTGTGTCAGATGTTGATATGATAGCTTCACCATCATATTCAAGGTTACGAAGCACTGGGTCACCTTCTGTTGTATATCTGATTACTCTAATACTATCCTTCTGTCCTGCCTCAACATTGTTTATAAACTTCTTAAATCTATCTATATTTTCAATGTCTCCGTGCATATCTACAATATCTTCAGATGAAGGATTGTAATTTGGAATGTTATCTTCTTTCTGATTTGTATTTGGTAAGTTTTCTGTATTCTGACAACCTGCCATTAACACTATAATTATTAAAACAAATAAAATCTTTGTTGGTCTCATATGTACCTATCCCTCCCATCGTTTAGACAATTTTATTGAAGGAGTGTTTCATGTTATTCCACTGTTCTGCCTTAAACAGATAAGAGCGAATACCCTTGTACAGCATTCGCCCCCGTTTGTTGAAATATGTATTAAAGATCTTTATGTAAAATAAATAACTCTCCTTTTCGTCCCATAACTCTTACACCCTTATCTACAAAGCCACTACTTTTATATACGTGTTGTGCAATTTTATTTTTATGATTAGCTGCTAATATAATCTCGTTTTTACTTGGGAATTCTCTTTTCACAAAAGAGTCTAATACTATCAGTGATCCTTTAGCAATCCCTTTACCTTGAAACATTGAATTAACCGAATATCCCCTTAATAAAATTGCATCTTTGTTCGTGCTATAAGCCTTTACTCCTTCCCAACCATGTAGAACAAAAAAGCCTGCTGGCACCCCATTATACAGGATTACAATAGGGTATCTTGTACGGTCTTCTTCACATTTTAAAAGTGCTTCAAAAGGTACGGGGGCATATGTGCTTTGCTCTTCGGATAAGTGATAGTCACCTAATTTAGACTTATACTCTTCTTTGTAAAAATCGAGAGTAACAGAAATATTACTATTGGCTGACATTAATCACACTCCTTTCGACCTATCGAATATATTTTTATTTAAATTGTATTTTCTTCTACAAATTCTCTTCTTTAATTTCCTGAATTTCCTCCTGATGTTCCTGCTCAAAGCTTTCAATAATTTCCCGTCTCTTCTTTTCTATGCCGCTGAATGCACCAGTATCTTCTGTCTCCTCCATCCATTTTTCATGCAGTTTATCCACTAACAGCTGAGCCCTTATTTGCTCCTTTACATGCTGATTAAAATATTCTTCAATAGTCAGATCTTTCGTCTCAAGGTAATCTCCAATTCCATATTTTTCATCCTTATATTCCCTGGCTTGCTCCATTGCCCGCTCCATCCGCTTCTCAAGCTCTTTTTCATGAACTTCCAAATTTTCTTCTTTTGCTTTTTCCGCCAATGCTTTTTGGGCCAGGATGCTGTCAATAATACTCGTTTTTATTTCTTTTTTACTCACATTCATCTCCTCAATATTTCCCATTTGGTATTTCTGAAGTTCAAAGCGCTGATCAATGACTTCCTGTTCGATTAATGGGGGAGCAAATAGTAAGTACCCTTTCGTATTCACCTGAAACGCAGCGAAAAAGATAACAACGGCTGTTAGTGATACAATCAGTTTGGCTTTGTTCATCTCATATTCCCCTTCTGTGGTATGTAGTCTTTTGAGATATCCTCTACTATTTTACTAGTTTTCTGAAAAGTAGAAAAGGGGAACGGCGCGATAGGCGCAGATGAAAGACATAACATTCCAGCGACTCAAGGAATATGTCCTTCATATCAATAATCAAAATAAATAAAAAATGCCCGGATTGAACCCGGGCATATCCTGCAAACTCTTATGATTTAGCGTTTGCTGCAGTCAGTATCCCCTGCCGAAATACCCTACTCATCCTTCTTCTTCTCTCTCTTTTTCCTTCTCCTCAACCGGTCCCTGATCTTTTTCGGATCCAGGTTAATGGTTTTCGGTTTGTAATTTTCTGATGCTTTAATGTCACCATTCGACGCTTTCATAAACGACCAGCCCAGCATCGTCAAAATAATAAGCAGTGGAAAGCCGCCGACAATACTTGCGGTTTGCAGTGTAGATAATCCACCCAGGTACATCAGAATTAACGGCATAAAGGATAATCCAAAGGCCCAAAACATACGATTCCAGCGAATAGGCTCATCGTCAACCTCTGTCTGTACAACAGAAGCGAGAATGTACGAACTGGAGTCAAACGTCGTCGCTAAGAAAATAATAGCCAGAACGGTGAAAATAAAAATCATGAAGCCTGCCATAGGTAACTGATTTACGATACTGATGATAGCAGCAGGTGCTCCCTGGTTGTTTAAAACCTGTAGCACATCAAATTCACCGGTTAGCTGCATGTACAAACCAAAGTTTCCCATGATCCCAAAGAACAAAACACTGCCGAGGGTTCCATAAATCATCGTTCCCAGTACCATTTGTCTTACGGTTCGTCCCCGGGAAATTTTAGCTACAAAAAGCCCTACAAACGGAGCATACACAAGCCACCATGCCCAATAGAAAACCGTCCAGGCTTCCGGGAAACCCGTTTGTTCAAATTCTCCTATATTCTGAAAAGGCTCTGTCCAGGTGCTCATATGGAAAAAATTATCTAAGAGCAAACCTATACTATTTGTTGTAGTTTCCAGGATAAATAGCGTTGGACCAAACAACAACGTAAAAGCCAGCAAAAAGATCGCCAGCCATAAATTGACATCACTCAAGTATTTGATCCCTTTTCTTAAGCCCGTATAAGAACTGATTGCAAAAATGGTCGTACAGATTAAGAGTATAGCGGTTTGAAGAATCATATTAATCTCAAGACCAGTCAGTACATGAATTCCCTGTGCAATCATTGGCGTTCCAAGGGCAAGGGTTGTGCCAGCCCCACCTAACAGTCCGAACATAAAAAGAACATCAATAACTGTACCAATCATTCCATCTGCGGCCCGACCGATGAGAGGGCGGCAAGCCTCACTAACCTTTAACACCGGCTTCTTCCGTACATAATAAAAATAAGCCATAGGCAGTGCCGGCAGCGTATAGATGGCCCAGGCGATCGGTCCCCAATGGAAAATTCCATAGGTGGCTGCCCAGCGAATGGCGTCTTGTGATCCGGCTTCAATTCCAAAGGGTGGGCCCTGCAGGTAATACGCCCATTCAATCGTTCCCCAATATAAAATACTTGAGCCAATTCCTGCACAAAACAGCATGGCTGCCCAGGAAAAGTTCCCAAATTCCGGTTTTTCTTCTTTTTCCCCCAGTTTTACCCAGCCATTTTTGCTGAAGGCTACCACCAGCAGGAAAAAGAAGATCCCTAAACCGACCAATAAGTACAGAACACCAAAGTTGGTTGTAATATATTCATTGGCTTTCAGTACAATATCCTCGCCTTTTTCAGGCCATATCATTAACGGAACAGTAACCAGCAAAAGAAGAAGCAATGCTCCAATAAAAGTCGGCCAATCAATCAGACGATTTCTGTTCACATAATCATCCTTTCCTTCTGGAGTTAAGTATGATTGCATCCACACTCCGTAGTTTATCCAAAAGAAGAATGATAATGTCCTTTTTCATATGTATCTCGATGGAGTCAAACTTTATTGGCGTTGGAACAGAGAATAAGGAATCCCCTCGGCAACTCTTCCCTTTCTGCCCTCCATGGTTTGAGCTTTGGTTAAAGAGTTTAAAATGGCCTCTTCTGTTGCTTCCTCCACCCCTTGAAAAAGCTCATTCATCACCTGCGAATCATCCCTGATCAGCATCTGCTTTTCCAAATAGTCTCCCTGATCATTATGTGGAATGGTATAGGCATTGGAAAAAGCAATCACAACATCTCCACTTCCATGGTGTACCCGGCTTCCGGTACGGGCCAGTCCGATCGGTGCCCGCCTGGCGATACGTTTTAGCTGACGATCGGAAACGGGGGCATTCGTCGCCACAATCATCATAATCGAACCATCAGGAATGCCGGATTCATCCATCTCCGCTTTTTGATACCTTGCCGCTTCTAATTCCTCCCTTTTTCCGAAATTACTGACCACAAGCGCGCCAATGGTATATCCATCCTTTACTTTTCTGGATGAAGTCCCAACCCCTCCTTTATACTGGTAGCACATCATCCCTGTTCCTGCTCCGACCGCGCCCTCTTCAATGTCGGTTTCTGCAGCCTCAATGGCTTGGACGGCATCGTTATTTGTCAGACGTTGAACTCTTGCATCGTTTAAGTACATATCATTGCATTCCCCGACAACCACGTTCAGTGAACCTGTTGTATCCCCTACATCCGGATTCTGCCCCAGCATATAGGAAAGGGTCCCCTGCCACACGGTTCCCACCTGAAACGTATTGGTAAGCATAATGGGAGATTCGATGGTTCCCAGCTCCTCCACCTGCACAAGGCCGGCAGTTTTCCCGAAACCGTTCAAGACAAACGATGCAGCTGGTACTTTTTCCTGAAACAAATTCCCCTGATGAGGCAATACGGCTGTCACGCCTGTCCTGATGCAGGTCTCATTGTCCAGATCCTCACACTTGGTCACATGGCCCACCATTACACCCGGAACATCAGAAATCATATTTCGCTCTCCAGGGTGAAGGGTCCCTATCTTTACATCCAGCTCCCGAACTCGCTTTCGCATGAATAATCCCCCTTTTTGGTCTATTATAGCAGATGACGGTCTGCTTCTCTCCTATCTATGAAAGATATCTATCACAAGGAATCCTGCATTGGCACATTCACCTATTTTTATACTTTTCCTCTCAGACCTGGGATATTCGACTATACCTATCCACGAAAATCTCATACGTTGTTAGTGTAGAATTTAAAAATCAGAAAAAAAGGAGTGTTCCAATCGATGGGTTGCGGTAAAAAATTTAAAGACGATAATCGAGTAGCTGGCGAATTTACTGATGATAACTGCGTGTGCGATGTTGTTCGTGCCATTGCAGATGCCCAGGATGATGTAACGGATGAACTATGTGATGTTAGCTGTGAAAGATCCATTAACAGCCTTGTATCCCCTGTAAGCCGAAATAATCTTGACACTGTACCTTTTATTCTATATGGAAAAGATTTAAAACCGTTTAAAGGATTTGGAGCTGACATTCAAGGTGCTGGCATAAATGCACTTTTTGATTGCATTGAAAGCTTTGTATTCCGTGTAAATGAAGTAGGTGACGATTGCTGCGCTGTTCTGGAATTGCTGACCTGTGACGGAGACCCGGATCAGGCTGGAGATCAGCATGGAGCAAAATGTGATGAAGACCCTTGCGACCAGCTGAATGGATTAAATGTGAACGATTTAGAACGTACCGGAATCTGCATCACTGTTGACTTAGACTGCTTCTGCGCAATCACTTGCCTGCCTGCCGTTTCACTACTATAAAATCATGTTCGAAAATAAGCACGGGGCCTGGGATTCCAGGTCCCATTTTTTGGTAAATAAAACACAACCAAAGACCCTTAATAATGGCAAAGGAACACCCCCATTTCAGCCACACTAATGGGACTGTTCCTGTGTTCGTTAAAGCTGAATCGTTACCAGATCAACAGGGCGATGATCGTTGACAGTGTTAAGCCGAGAATAACAGGCGCGAAATTTTTCCGGACAAGATCCATAACCGAAATTCCGCAAAAACCGGCAATTGCGATTAACGAAGACCAGGCGATAATTGTTCCGCCACCGGTCCAAATCGAGCCCATTTGCCCAATGGCTGCGAGTGTTGCCGGATCTGCCCCTGTTGTGGCTAATGCTCCAGATAAGGAACCGGTGAGGGGTAATCCTGAAAATCCGGAACCATCCAAACCGGTAATAATACCAATAACTAATATACTTAAACCGGCCAGAATGGTGCTCTGAGGCAGAATATCCTGTGATGCCTTAACAATATCAAACAGGAAGGCCGGTGCAGACTGATCGCCCAACGATAAAATGCTGCCGGAAAAATCCGAGCTTCCTAAGAAGAAGAAGCCTGCAATGGGGATCACCGGTCCCATCGCCTTAAAGGCAAACACGAAACCTTCTGTGATATGCTCACCAATATAATCCAGCGCCTTATGCTTTCCAAACGCAACCGATGCAAGCAGCAGCAGAATGACAGCCACGCCACCAATAAAGGCAGCTCCGTCTCCTCCTTCAAAGCTTCCCATCCGGCCGGACGTTAGCTTGGAGGAAATCATTGTGATCATAACCGCGAGCATCGATAATGGAACCAATACCGCAAAAACTTTACTCCAGGCAGTAATGCTATTTGATTTTGATGTGCGATGACTTTCTTCAAGCCCCTGCATCGCCTGAATTTCTTTTTCATTGACAGGATCGTGTTTGGTCCGAAACGATTTTCGATGCCAAAAATAAACAAGAGCGACAGCTATGATCCCGGTTATAAGGGAAAGGACCAGTGCCCGGTCTGCAAGTAAGCCGGTTTCCACACCTGCTGCTTTTGCAGATAATTCCGGTGCGACCTGTATAATATAGTCCGAGGACAGCGCCATGCCCTGACCCGCTAAAGCAATAGCAACGGCTGCCACCATAACAGGCAGACCCGATCGCACAGCCGCAGGAACAAGCAATGCACAAATCAATGGGACAGCTGGTGTTGGCCAGAAAAATAACGAAATGACATAAGTAACCCCGATCAGAACAAAAAAGGCCACATGTGCATTGGTCATGAATTTCTGAATCGGTTCAATCATTCGCCGGTCGGCTCCGAGGTCCTTCAAGGCATGCAACAGAGCAACCATGAAGGTAATGATGAGGAAAATATTAAACAGTTCCTTTGCCGCCACTAAATTCGCATTAAATATCGCCGTAAATCCACTGATAACACTGCCTTTAAATGCCCAGGCGACAAGAAAGGTTCCCAGCAATGTAGGTAAAACGACACCTTTTCGAAAGGCCATCGTAACAATAATCAGTATTGTGAAAAGTCCGTATAGAAAATGGCTGAATTCCAACTCCATGAGTGTTCACCATCCTTTATCCATTCACCGCTCAGGGTGATTTTGTGCTAATACCCTATGCACATCAGCCCAGAACGGTGACTGCCGGATGGTAAACCCTCAAATCAAGAGTTCATTTCTATTGCTTTGTTTATTCAATCACTCTTTTGGAAAACAAATAATTTCGTTTCCAGTAGCTGTTACTTAAAACATTTTTCGTAATGGTTACCCCTTTGGAGGTAGAAGCATGAATCATGTCTCCATTTCCCATATAAATGCCGACATGCCCTACTCTTCCGTCTGAATATAAGTCATTCGTGGTGAAAAACATTAGATCTCCTGTTTTTAGCTGACTTTTGGTGATGGATCTTCCTTTTTTCGCCTGATCTCTTGAGACTCTTGGGAGCTGAATTCCGTTATTTTTGAAGACCAGCTGGGTATAGGAAGAGCAATCAAACAATTTAGGAGCTTCCGCTAATGTTGCCCCAAATTTGTAGCCTGCCCCAAGATATTTTTTGGCTTCACGAATAATATTATCCCTTTGCTTGGTGGCTGTCAGCTTATTATTATTTTCAACAGGCTCCCGTTCACGAATCGGTTCCATTTCCTTTGCACTGTCGTCGCCTGCAGGTAATTTTAAGACCTGTCCATCGACAATAAGATTTGTTTTCAGGTTATTCAGTGACTTCAGCTTTTGCACGCTCGTGTGGTGGATACGGGAAATATTCCATAATGTATCACCGGAATGGACAACGTATTTTTGTGCAGGCTTCTGAATTTGGATAGAGCCATTTTCCTTTTTAAAGCGAATGTAGGAATTAAATAAAGCACCAGCCGCATGCAGCGAAATATATGCGGTATCATGGATCCATCTCGGGGGCTTAATGTTTACATACTCATTCCCCTTCTTCGCCTTCGTTCCACCCATGGTTGTCCGAATCGTCGTCGAACCATCTGTAATCTCGTAGGTTTTCGTTCTCTTCTCAAATTTAATATGATTATAACCCAGGATCTTGGCTATTCTTACAAAGGGTAAGTAATACGTCCCATCGATTTTAATGGGATTGATCCCGTCAACGACCTTTCCGTTAATGGCCACTCCTGCTGTCGGAACGTTTTGTACTTGAGCATGGGCCGGAAGTGTTGAACTGACCATCATAACAAAAATGAGCCCAATTAGCATAAGCTTCTTGAAAAGTGATTGTTTACCCATCATCATCCTCCTTTATTTCTATAGTTTTATCATGGATTGCTGCAAGGTTTTTATTCTTAAGGTGGGTAACTTTAAAAGTATAAAAAACAGCCACCCTCTTATAGAGAGTGGCTGCCTATCAGGATTTTTATTATCGTTTTTGCTGAACATAGGTATTAAAAGAAATTAGCAGGGTTTTTCAAGGCACCGTTTTTATAAACCTCAAAGTGTAAATGGACACCTGTGGAATTTCCTGTCGATCCCATTATTCCAATCACTTGACCTTTTTGTACGGTTTGTCCCACATTTACCCGAATAGAAGATAAGTGACTGTAAGTGGTACGATATCCGTTTTTATGGTTGATCACAATGCGGTTTCCATAGCCGCCATCATAACCTGCTGATACGACCACACCATTATCGGCCGCATAGATGGACCGGTTACTTGGGCGGGCAATGTCCATTCCTTTATGGAAGCTTCCCCATCTTTGGCCCATACCGCTGGAAACATAACCACCAGCTGCCGGCCATCTGAAGTCGCCTGTACCCCTGGACGGAATCACTTTTGTCCCTTCCAGTACAATTTTCTTCACAGGTTCTTTAATCACTTCGCTGTCCATCACTTCACGATCAACAACCTGTCCATTCTTTTTCTTTAAGCGGTAATGAATCTTTTTGGTTCCTTCCTGCCCCTGCTGCTGAACACGGGTCTGACCTTTAAATAAATCATCCGTCTGTTTATATTCTGTTTCATAATCGATCGTTTCTTTAACCGTTTTTTCCTCGGTTGTTTCAACATTTAAAAAAGGCTCATAACCGGTAACATTGACTTTATCCCCGATTTGAATAATGGAGTTTTCCTCTAAATCAGGGTTCAGGGATAATAGTTCACTTACACTTAAATCATGCTTGGAGGCAATCGTGCTTAGAGCCTCTCCCTGTTTTACTTCGTGAAGCTTTTGGCCGAGTGTTCCTTTTTCCAGTAATTTTATTCCCTGTTCGACGGATAAAATTTCATTGGGATCCACTTTTTCGTCGGAAAGTGAAACCTTTTTTGAAAAAGAAACGTCTAGTATAGTAGAATCCTCTGTTTTAATCTTCTTATCATCTGACGCTTTCTTTTCATCTTCGTCAGATTCAGAAGTTTTTTCCGTATTTTCTGATTCATTCACAATATCCTGAATGGTTTGCTTAACCACCTTTTCAGGCAGGTATTTTTCCATATATTTAGCCAGAACTTTCTTGGCAACTTTTTCATCCTTAAAATAACCGACTAATTCTCCACCAACCTTAAGCTGAACAGCTGCCAGACTATAGCTGATTTCATCCTTCAGCTGATTCATAACACGCTGATTATCAAATACAGGCTGGAAAGTAACCTCAGGTATGTATTCAATATCCTGGCTTACAGCTAATTGAACATCCCCTCGTTTTTCCTCTTCGGCCGTAACTTTTTCATCCAAAAAGGACTCGATGACTTTTTTGCTGCCGACCGTACCTACATGTTCACCATCCATATAAACGTGGTAAACACGAGGCAGCTCCTCATCTGATTCGACAGCTTGTATGGAACCGGAACCTAACGTAATACCCAGACTTAGACAGGTGGTCAGTACAACTTTTGGAAGCCTTGCCTTCTGTTTATTCTTTATGGATGTTTGGCGCTTATTTTGTTCAAGCACTTCTCGTTCCTCCCAATCCGTTCTCTCTATTTATATTAATGTTGTCCATTTCCAGTGACACGGAAGCATCACTGAAAAGGGTTCGTTATATCGTTAATTTTTTTCACTCTACTACTCTACCAAAAACATTAACATAAATAAATAGAAATAGGCAGAATGTAACATACTTGTATAATACCTGTCATAATTTAGAAAAATAATGTTGAAAACTGTTCTACCCATGACAAAGGCGGAAGCGCCCGTTTGTCCAGCTACGGCTCCCAGGCCCAAGCGGTCATAAGCAGAATCTCCTCCATGGCCAAAATACGGCCATTCCGAATATTCTGCTTATGCCGTCGGGCCTAAACGGTCGCCTCCGCTTTTCTATTAGCGACGTACGGACTGGACTGAGCCGTAGGAGATAAAGTGAAACTCTAATCAGTGGGGTTCATCCCCACTGATTGTTAGTTGAACAAATCGGGTGTTTACTGGCTGTTGACCCCCCCTTTATTTCTACAGGGGGACTTACAGCCAGTTAACACGCGGAAAAGGAAACACGACGAACAGCGTGAGTCGATGTTGACTTATCGGACGGAGGTGAAGGAAGTCACGCTAGTCGCTGGGCGCTGGAGCCGGACGTGGCCTCACATGACTTATGATCTAAAAGTCGGATATTTTATATTTTCCAACAGCATGACAAAAAACCTGAATTTTTATTTGTTTGCATAAAAAATGGGTGACTCCTGATTCCGGAGTCACCCTACTTACGTTTGACTGATAAATGTCATTTTTTCTTTGATAAATTATACTGGCTCTTTGACGGCTGCTTTGATGGCCTGATCTAAATCATGAATGAGGTCTTTTGTTGACTCTAAGCCGACGGAAAGACGGATAAATTCCTCTGTCACGCCTGCCTGCTTTAACTCTTCTTCATTTAGCTGCTGATGTGTCGTTGAGGCTGGATGAATGATTAAGGATTTTGCATCGCCCACATTTGCCAGGTGTGAAAATAGCTGGACATTGTCAACAACTTTACGTCCATCCTCACGGTCCCCTTTAATTCCAAAGACGACAATCGATCCTGCTCCCTGATCAAAATATTTTTCTGCCAGTGCATGGGAAGGATGACTGCTCAGCCCCGGGTGAGCCACCCACTCTATGTTCTCATGGTTTTCCAGGAATTTCGCGATTTCCAGAGCATTTTCATTATGTTTAGGAACACGGAGATGCAGGGTTTCCAAACCTTGCAGCAATTGGAATGCACTTTGCGGACTTAAGCATGGTCCAAAGTCACGAAGAAGCTGTACACGAAGCTTCGTACCAAAGGCTGCTTCCCCGAGCTCTGAAAATACGAGATTATGATAGCTTGGATCAGGCTCTGTAAAATCAGGGAATTTGTCATTGTTCCAGTCAAAGCTTCCGCCATCTACAACAACTCCGGCAATGACCGTTCCGTGGCCCCCAATCCATTTTGTAGCGGAATGAATAACGACATCTGCTCCGTATTCAATAGGCCGGCAGGAATAAGGAGTGGCAAATGTGTTATCAATAAGTAATGGAATTCCGTTTTCATGAGCAATAGCGGCTACTGCTTCAATGTCTAAAATATGAAGACTTGGATTTCCGATTGTCTCAGCAAATACGGCTTTGGTTTTGTCTGTAATGGCCTCTCTGAAGTTTTCCGGATCTTTAGGGTCCACAAATTTTACATTGATTCCGTATTTCGGCAAGGTATGGTTAAACAGGTTATAGGTTCCCCCATATAGGTCCGTGGCAGCAACAATTTCATCTCCAGCTCTGGCAAGATTAAAAATGGATAAGGAAATAGCTGCCATCCCTGATGATAATCCAACCGCATTGGTTCCACCCTCTAAAAGCGCGATTCGTTTTTCAAAAACATCAACGGTTGGGTTCATAATTCGGGAATAAATATTTCCTTCTTCTTTAAGACCAAATAAGTTCTGGGCATGTTCTGTATCACGAAATGCGTATGAGGTCGTTTGATAAATCGGAACTGCGCGGGAACCTGTTGTTGGATCCGGCTCCTGACCTCCATGTAAATGTAATGTTTCCAATCCAAATTTTTCCTGACTCATTTTACCACTCCTTTAATAGTTTTTGTAAAAAATCTCTTCCTTACTCCGTTTTAACGCATGATTTGAATGTCCAGAGCGTTAAAGTGCTCAAATAAGGGATAAGAGGGAAAATGAAAAACCCTCTTCAATAAGAAGAGGGTTGTAAGTTCCAATTCCTCCTCTTATCTTTCAGATCCGTTTGTCAGATCTGCAGGACTTAGCACCTTTTCAAGTCGTCACTTGAAGGTTGCCGGGCTTCACAGGGCCTTTCCCTCCGCCACTCTGGATAAGAGATCTTTTATTGTTCTTCCGGCGAAACGCTTGATGATTCGTCTCACTTTTTTAATTTCCTTCGCCTGTGCGAAATGAAATGTTAATAAAGAGTATAGAGAAGAATAAATCTTCTGTCAATTGTTTTTCTGAATTTTTTATAAAAATTTTTCATTCCATCATTTAGTAGTTCCTCTTAGATTTACCTTTATTTTTTCCTTAAATTCAACAGACAATAGTCATATAAGATTGTTTCAGGAAGGAGTTATGATCATGCTGACAAATGAGCAAATGTCCACCTTCCGTTCACAGCTGCAGAAGGCCAAAGAGGATATTGAAAAGCGGTTAAAAGAAAATGATCATTTTGATATAGAAAATGGCCATTATCATCAATCCATGGGAGAATTGTCCAGCTATGACAATCATCCTGCTGATGAAGGGTCGGCATTATATGAACGTGAAAAAGATATTGCCCTGAATGACCATGCTGAGGATGAATTAAAAAATATTGAACATGCGTTAAAGGCTATCGATGAAGGCACATATGGAACCTGCCAGGTATGTGGAAAGGAAATCCCGCTGGAGCGCCTGGAAGCCCTCCCGACCACCACCTATTGTGTGGAACACTCCCCTGATCAGGTTTCTTCCACACAGCGTCCTGTGGAGGAAGGCGTGCTTCTGCCCCCATTTGGGAAGTTTGAATATGATGATACAGACACCGAGGCGTTTGATGCAGAAGACTCCTGGCAGGAGGTTGCACAGTGGGGAACCTCCAATTCTCCTTCAGATTTTGCCGTATCTCCCGACCATTATAATGAAACCTACATTGAATCCGATGATCGTGTCGGTTATGTAGAGGATTATGAAAACTTCGCCGGAAATGATATCGAAGGCCGAAACGTCACTGTCTATCCCAGCCCAAGGCATGAAGAATATGAGGAAAACCTGGATGAAGAAGATACCATGAGTGTATTCGGGGATTTAAAGCCTTATGAAATCGATCCTTATACGGAGGAAGTGGCCAAAGAAGAAAAGAGAAATCATTCAGATGATAAATGACAAAACAGCACCGCAGAGGCTGCGGTGCTGTTCTCTGTTTACAACTGCGGCGGTTCATAATCATACTCAACAGGCTCAGGTGCAACATTGGCCCGTTCAAGTGCCGGTGTATCCTTCCGTGCAATTTGATAAACCGCTGCGCCGACAATATTTCCTACATCCTTCAATTTTTCCTTACTGATGTACTGAATAAGATCTTCGTCCGTATGGTACCACGGCTCAAGCGGTGTGTGGATGAATAATGCAGCCGGAATTCCTGCCTCATGGAAGGCGACATGATCACTGCGCCCTAATTCACTATACGGTACGGTTTCACTGACTCTGGATCCGGCAGCGGCACCTAAATCGGTAACGACGTTCTGTTCACCATCAGCCGTAAACATCACAAGATCCCCGGCGTCTGCACTGCCTACCATATCCAGCTGGAACATCGCAACTGTATTGGAAATCTCCTCTTCAGACATGGCTTCTACATACTCCTGCGAGCCGAGCAGCCCATTTTCCTCTGCTCCAAATGCGACAAATTTGATTGTTGTATCGGTTGGAGTATTGGCAAAAACTCTGGCTAACTCAAGCAATGCCCCTGTACCTGAAGCATCATCATTGGCTCCCGGGCCATTAGGAACAGAATCATGGTGGGCACCGATCACAATTTGCTGACCCATATAGTGATTTTTCTTCGGCTCCTTAACAGCTTCCACATTGTATGAGGTAATGTCCTCCCCATACCAGGTTGTAGCGGTAAACTCCTCTACCTTAACACCCTCATATCCATAGCTTTTCAATTGATCCACAAGGTAGTCAACCGTTTGCTGTTCTCCTTCTGATCCAGCAGGTCGTGAGCCAATTTCTTCGGACAGATAGGAAATATGCTCATAGATGTTATCGACTTTTATCCGTTTAACAATTTTGTTATCGAAGGCCTGATCCGATTTTCCATTTGATTGAGCCTCCGCTGAGACGAACACAGGTGTCGCCACCAGCATCATCATCATCATCCAAAGGGCTGATAACTTCATCCTTTTCATTCATACACTCCCTTTCCCCTTTTGTATTTTCATGATTTAACTTCTGCAAATCAGGCATCTGTTCCTTTAAATTTGAAAAAATTGGGAGTATTGGCATAGCGCTGTTTGTATGTACCCTTCATAATGACTAAAACAATGGGTCCATTTCTCGCACAATGATACAAATCTCGTCAATTTCTAACAAATATCCAAAATAAGCAAAAAAATCTGAAACCAACTAGAAGGGATCATCGTCAAATAGAGTAAAGGGAAAATATGGGGAGATTTACGATGAAAAAACTTGGATTTGTGATTTTGCTTTTCATGATTGTGATGACTTTGTTTATACACGATCGGAAAACACCGACAATCAATGAAGTCATGACGGAAGAGCCATCAAAGCTTGCAGGATATTCGGCTGAGCATCAGGAAATGTTATATACAACCAGGGACAAAGAGATCATTCAGCAATTTTTACAAGCACTTGAACAGCTTGAATTTAAAAAGATAAGCTCGAAAGCCTCCACACCTGAACAGGAAGTCCAGCTTTTTAATAAAGAAGGCAAAATGATTGCAGATGTTGAATTTGCAGGAAATCAGCATGTCCGAATTAACGAGGAGACGTTCAGGCTGGATACGTCCTCTTCCCAGGTATTAAAACCCTTTTGGGATCGGTTTTATCATGAGGCCCGGACAGAAAATGTCACCTTTTGATTGCATTTTAAAATTGGTGTTTATCAACTAATGCCTTAATTAAATCCTCCCCTTTCGTTTATTTATCATTTTCAAATATTGGCATATACTCTGTGATACTCAGCCCCTGTTTTTTATGTACATTTTTTCATAAACATAACCATAATCTTTATTTTTTACAGGAATGCTGCCCAGTTTGTTTTTAATATAACTAGAACTAGGTACAATCCACCAGAAATCAGTCTCCTCTGTTTTAAATTGCAGACGATTTTTAGAATTGGAAAGCCCCATCCTTCATTAACAGGACTTCCGTTCCACCTTCTTTAATGCCCACTACTTTCATATCATCGCTACCAAAGGTCACATTGACTGATAAAAGTGAAGTATTCAGACCCGCTGCCTTCAACTCTTCCTCAGATTGGTCCATGCCATTTTGTATATTGGAGGGCGATGCATTTCCGATTCCAATGTGACAGGACGTATTTTCATCAAACAAGGTATTGTAAAAAAGAGTATCTGTCTGAGCAAGAGGAGATTTATTCGAAACCAAGGCAATTTCACCTAAAAATGATGAACCTTCGTCTGTTTCAATGAGATTTTGTAACACTTCTTGTCCCTTTGCGGCATAATAGTCGGTAATCCGTCCATCTTTAAAAATTAAATAAAATTCATCGATGACACTTCCCCCATAGATAAGGGGTTTCGTACCTGCCAATTTGCCATTCACCTTATTTTTATGGGGAGCTGTAAATATTTCCTCCGTAGGAATGTTCGGAAAGAAAGATACTCCATTTTTATCTATGACACCCCCACCGATATAGAGATGATTTTTAGGTAGACCAACTAATAAATCGGTTCCACTGCTATTTTTAAAATGCAGGGCTTCAAATTGGCTCTCGTTTAGGATTTGTTTTCGAGACTCGAAGGCTCTATTGTGACTCTCCCAATCTTTTATAGGATTTTTCCCATCTGCCCGTGATCCTTTTAAAATGAATTTCCATAATGATTGTAAAGCGCTTTCTTTACTTAGGTTGGGAAATACTTTCGTTGCCCATACAACGTTCGGGACAGCCAGAAGACACCAGCGTACCTCGTGGGATCTAATTTTTGCATAATAATCCCTCAATTTGGTACGAGAAGCTTTTTGGAAACGACTTATTCTTTCTGTAGGAACCTCCTTAAAGACATCTAAGTTTTCAGAAACAATATGGATGTAAGCAGCACCTGCATCGTCCCACTCCTTAAAACGGGCCGCCTGCCAATCAGGAAAGTGATCGATGACACTATCTGCAGCATTTAAGTAAAATTCTTTGGCAGACTGTTCATCTGTCCAATCTATAAATACATTTGAAGCTCCTGCCTCGTAGGCTACCGTTTGGATTAGACGTGCGAACGCAGCATTTTGTATATCACTATGAATAATCAATAATTGATTTCTTTGCAGATTTACACCAACTCGTACAGCAAGTTCTGCATACTTTTTTAACTGTGCTTCACTTATACATTCATATATTCCTTTAATCATTTAATATCTCCCCTGTGATGTTCTTGTATAATTTTACTACAGAACCCTGACCAACTTAAACTGCTCAATATTAACATACTAACAGTTTATTCTATCTCCTTTTTATATGTTATAATCGTTATAACAATTATAATAAGGATGTGATTTTTTGGAACAATTTGAAAGAAAAGTTACAAAGGTTGGAAATAGTTTTGGAATCACCCTTCCTAATGAGTTACTTAAACAAGTCGGATTAACACACGGTGATGATGTTCAAGTTGAAGTTAAAGATGGAAAGATTGTTTTAAGAAAAAAAGAGCAGATGACACTTCCTGAAGGCATTGATGCAGAATTCATGGATATATTAAATGATGTCATTAATGAGCATGATAAAGCGTTTAAAGGGTTAGTGAACCGATAATGGATGACGTCATTTATCTTACCACAAACCAAGTGATTGCTATAAATACCGTACAAATTCGTCTATACTCACCAGGTGAATCTTTAGGAGTCAAAGATCCAAGCCTACTTGATTCAGCTATTAATCGACCGAAGCAATCCGTGTTTGGCAGTGATGCTTATCCAACTGTTTATGAAAAAGCAGCCGCACTTTTTGAATCGATAGCTAAGAACCATGCCTTCCACAATGCGAATAAGCGAACAGCCCTTGCTTCCTTAATTGTCTTTTTGAAAATAAACTATCTTCGTTGGACGATGGGCATTGAAGAAGAACAAAACTTTACAGTTGATGTTGTAAATCATAGATACAAGTTTGGGGAAATGGTTTCAACAATCAAGAACCATACCGAAAAACTATAGATCCATTCTCTCTTCAATTTGAGAATGGATTTTTGTTCTTAATTATGCGAAAAAATATTACAGATACGCACCCGTTAGCTTAGATATTTATTTTTTAAGGTTTTCAGGATTTTCAACATATAAACCTAACACATACCCACAGTTCGAGCAGTAATATGAGGATATTGGTGATGATTGACTTCTTAGATTATTATAGGGAAACATATGAACTACGGCACCATTTCCTGCTCTAATAACCCCTTTCTCTATTTGACTGTTATTACATTTAGGACATTTTTTTTCTTCCATTTGTTAATCTCTCCAATCTTGAAGTCACTCCGGTTGTTTCCAAAATACAGACATAACCCCAAAGAATAGTAAATAAATAACCAACAACACTGGAAAAATATATAATGAAATCCTTCCGAATTTGTCTTTTTTACTAAACAAGGATAAAACAAAAGACAGTATCAAGAAAACAAAGCTAAATAACATTGTTAGGCTATCATTAATAAATGAATTTCCCGTTAATATATAAATAACACTAGAAATAATACCAATAATCAGACTAATAAAGGAAACTAACCCTATACTTCTCTGTTTATTCGGCAAATGTATCTCCTCCCCTAGCACCGCAAGACTGTTAATTTTTTTCTCTTTGGATTTTGATACAAAATACATTAGCGGTCCAACAAAAATTAACCCTCCAGCACCTATACCTAAGAAAACAGCTGTATATGAAAACAATTCAATCTCCTTGCCTAAAACATAATCTGTTATGATGCGAAGAATAGTAATTATTGTGGGGAATACAAGCGACCAAAATAACATAATTTTTAATCCTTTTGGCACATTTTATCCCTCCCTTCAACAATCGCACCCTTATTTAGATTTAATTATTTATCTTTACTTCCCTTATAAAAGTTTGAAGCAATCAATAAAATTACCCCAATTATAATTAAAGGCATTGAAAATGCGGAAAAAGGCTCTGGTGCATCTTTAATAATTTCAAATGCTATACCAAATGCACTTAAAAACGTTCCAATAAAAAATAATACTCTGCCCATTTTATTATGTTTTTTCACGAAATCACACCCTTTTCAATAGTACATACCTTAATTTTAACAGAAAAAAGATTAGTCCCTTCTTGGTAAATTTGTTCAACCATACTGCCAGATAGTTTAAGTACATATCTTCACAATTTCTGTGATTATATTAAAATAAACCATTTTCTGAAATGCAAATAACATCCAAATTCACAAAGGAAATAGCACATTGACAACATATTTCTTCACTATACTATTTGGGTTGCGATTTCGTATGTTCATTTTTATTTTAAAAACCTGTAAACATTGAGATAACAAGCATTAAGTACAGACCAAACCTTATGCGATTTAGTCTGCTATTTTGGTATCTTAGTTCGAAGGTTGTACTCGAAAACCGTATCTGTTAACTATATCTGAGCGTTCCTATTTCTCAGCATGTTTAAGAGCGCTTTTTCTCTTCCACTGAGTATAGACCTCAATGATTTAATAAAAATAATCACCCAAAACCCCGTCTGGTCGGGTGAAAATCCCCGTACAGAATCGCCGCCCAGCGCAGTTAATAAAAGAATAAGCGCGATAAGATAGATAAAAATAAAAAGCGATTCTTTAAAATGATGACCTTTCTGATTGCGGCCTGATATGACGATTGAGATGGCCATAGCAATCAGCAGTATCCAAAACATGGTGTCTCCCATGCCTTCAGCAAACGCCCATTGCGGAAAGAAGTCCAGTACGATTAAAATCGTTAAGAGGAGCAGCGCAATGATACCAGAGATGGTTGATGTCTTACTCATGGAAACACCACCTTTTCATTCCAGATTACTTTTGCAGTTCCACTTCGATATCTTCTGCAATTTTTTCAGGCTTTGTACTGGGCGCATAACGCTTAACAACCTCACCATCACGATTGATCAGAAATTTGGTGAAATTCCACTTAATATTCTCTGTTAAAAATCCCCGTTTTGCACTCGTAAGAAATTGAAACAGCGGATGGGCCTGGTCTCCTTTTACATCAATCCTTTGAAAAATCGGAAAATCCACACCATAATTCATTTGACAGAATTCCATAATGTCCTCCTGCTCGGCAAATTCCTGATTGGCAAACTGGGCACAAGGAAAACCAAGAACCGTGAACTTTTTATCCTTAAAACGTTCATATAAGCTTTGCAGGCCTTCAAACTGTGGTGTAAACCCGCATTTGCTTGCCGTATTGACAATCAGCAGTACATGCCCTTTATATTTATCCAGAGAAACTTCCTCTCCATTTGAAAGATTAGCTGTAAAGTCGTATACATTTGCAGCCATGAATGCAGCACCTCCTTTTTCCATCATGAAACCTAACGAACAAAACAGCTGTTAGCGAAATTGTCGAATCGTCTGACGGAACTTTTCGGCAACAGCAGGAACTCCTTCATTAATTTCTGCTTCGGTCAAGGTCACCCTCACAAAGCTCTCATCCATATCCAGTGCTTCAGCAAACAGCCCTCCAAGTCCTTTGGCACGTCGATCTACCTGCAGAATAATCTCCAGCTGATTGGGGCCCATAAAGAACATCGCTTCCAGTTCATCGAGATCTCCGCGGAATTCACCGCCTGGATAAAACTCAAACTCCTGAATATATTCATGACGTCTGGAGAATTCCATTTCAACCTTACGCAAATGGAAGCCGAGCTCATTGGTTAAGGCATCCAGTGCGGTTCTCATAAACGGATGAGGCTCCACCGTTATATAGTCCCGGTCATTGGGGTCAATCGCATTCGGAACATCAAGGCCTGTCTGCACCCAAACCTTGGTCCGGCCCAATGTTGGCGGCGTATGTACAGGCAGTGTATCCTCAAATGAAATCTCTTTTCTTTCACCTTCTTTAACTGTAAAAGACTGATCAATCGAAAAAGAGGCCAGAATGACATCCTTATAAACCTTCCGATCATCCTTTTCCTGAACCGCCTCGGTCATGACAAACAAACGGATCTGGTTCACCTGCTGATCGGTATTTCCTCCCTCAATAACCACCTTGCCCGAGAAAGTCTCTCCTGCCGTAAGATGGTCATTATCAAGCAGTGTGTCCACCTTTGCGCTTCCAATTCCTACACTCGCCAGCCATTTTTTTAACATACTTTTCCCCCTAAACAACAAAAAATTTGGTTTTATGTTCTTAAAATGTTTTCGTTCGGCTATCGTTCTTATTTGATCTCTTTCTGCAAACTTCCTTTACCCGATTTTTAAAGCTTTAACGGTCTGAGTCATCTGAGGAGTTTTCCTGCTGTGAATAACAAGGGTTACAGAACAGGTTTCCTCCTTCATGAACCCCGTCTAAAAACCCATCCTTACAGTAAACCATTTCACCACAGTTTTGACAATTCCCGACTGGGTCCTGCAACGAACACACCCCTTTCAGTATGTATCATCACCTGTCTTTAGCGGTAGCCTTGAATTAAGACTTCTCAGGTGATTTATAAGTACCTCAGGATTCAGTGGTAAACGAACCGCTTTAACCAATCGATCTCGAAAACCTTAAGGAAACCTGCTCTTCTCCCGTTTCTGTTTGTGTCACCCTTTTTCTGTCAAACACAAATCCCCGTGCTTGGTAAAAAGGAAGGCCGTACTGATTATCCTCCTGGACAGACACCCATTGCCTTTTCACTCCTTCTTTCAGCTGGTCATCTGTCAAAGCTTTAAGCAGCTTCCTTCCAATCCCTTGATAGCGATAATGCTCATCTACATAAAGAACAAAAATCTCCCCTTCTTCAGGTCCAGTGGGGGCACCGCCAATGACTCCTGCCACGTTATTCCCTGCTGATGCAATATAAGTATAAGCGCCATTTTGAATGTCTTTCGTGACACGATCTGTATTGTACCAGTATTCAATATTTTTACGCTGATATTCCGCACTTAATGTCCCTTCAACCGTCTGGCGCCATCCCTTAGCACATATAGAGGCAATGGCCTCCGCATGTTCAGGCTTCGGTTTTTGAATGGATATTTCCATGTTCACACCTCATCTTTTGCCGAATTTTAATGATTCGCAGATTGGATTCTTACGATGACAGGTTCTGAAATATGGGCTTTTATGCAGTATACGAAATGTAGGAGGAGCAGGTTTCAAAATTTGTGGAGTACCAACAGATTCATGGGAAGAAAGTTCAGGAAATAACTCGCGTGGATGAGTGAATCCATCTCCTGTTCTTTGACGAGAAGTGATTCTTATGGTGCTGATTAGTCCTTTGATATCTGCATGAGGCGGAAGAGAAATCGAGTGCGAGCCCTGTCGGTTACACACTCGATTTCCTTATGCCATTCATAGCTTATTTCGCTCTTGGCTCACTGTCAAAGCCGATTTTCTTATGTGTACCATCACAAAATGGCTTGTTGGCGGAATGACCGCAGCGGCACAGAGAAAAGCTTGATTTCGTTTCAAATACATTTCCTTCAGCATCCACCAGTTCTACATCCCCTTTGATGCGGTAAGATCCGTTATCATTAACCTTAATCGTTACCTTTTCACTCACAAAATCGCCTCCCCTTTATTGATCATCCCCTTTATCATAATATAAAAAAGCGAAAATTTAAAATATTTATGTTCACTTTAGCGCTTTAAAGCACGTGGGGACAGTCCCGGGCAAAGGAAAGCAAATCGTCATAGTATAAATCTGCCTGGGCTTCTTTTTTCCGACGGCCAACATATACGGTTTTTGTTCCTGCTGCCTGGCCTGCTTCTATATCAGGCTTTCGGTCCCCGACCATATAGCTCCTGGATAAATCAATGTCATACGCTTCTGCGAGATCCTCAATCATTTTCGGCTTTGGCTTACGGCAGGCGCATTGGTCATGGGGTTTATGGGGACAATAGGCAATTTCCTCCACCCTTGCTTCATACGCTGCTAAGTCCTCTCTCATTTTCTCATGGATCGCATGCAAATTTTCCTCCTCCATATACCCAAGACCAATCCCGCCCTGATTAGTCACGACAAACACCTTATACCCTTTTTCGTTCAATATACGAATCGCTTCACCTGCTCCTTCAAGAAGGTAAAAATCTTCAGGCTGGTTCACAAATTTTACCCGTTCACTTAATACTTCATTGATCACTCCATCACGGTCCAAAAACATTCCAGCATGCATTCCATCACCTCTTTAACGAATCCTTTTACCAGGCAGTATAGCCATTGCGCTTAAATTTATGATAGCCATAACTCGTTCATCAATCTATTTTTCATAGAAACAAGATAGGTATCATGCTAGTTTTCGGTACGTCTTCATAGAATACTAACAAAAGAAAAAGGAGGTGAACGTATGGGATACGGCGGCGGATACGGAGGCCAGAATAGCATGTTTGTGCTGATCGTCGTACTGTTTATTCTGCTGATTATTGTCGGCACGAACTACGGCGGTTTCTCTGGCGGTTATTAATGTGTAAACCTTTTTGAGTCAGCCATAACCTGTTTTACCGTAACCCATCAACCCATCCCCACTTCCCTAAGTGGGGCTTTTTTTATGTCAGCCGTTTCTGTTAACAAAAACGCACCTCTTTTCTGATTTTGATAGACACGAAAAACACAGACTGAACGATTATAGTCACAGAAAAGCTATTTGACCAAAAAAGGAGTGATTGTTTGAAGCATTGGGTGAAAGTCCCCCTTCCCTATGAACTTATGATGATTCGAAACGAGAATACGAAGAAGTTTTTTCAGGAAGTCAAGTGCTGGTTACCAAAAGCCTTTCCCGACTGCGAGTTAATGCTGATTCACCAGTCATTTGCCTATTGCCGCGAATGTTCCAAATCCAAAATCGAAAAGGAGTTGACGTCCATTGGTTCGACCACTGAAAGCAGGGATTGATTATTTCCCATTAGATGTTGATATTGATCAGGATGATAAAGTAGCCCTGATTGAGGCCAGGCATGGCATTGAAGGGTTTGGGGTCATGATTAAGCTTCTGATGAAAATCTATAAGGAAGGCTATGTGTATGCGTGGTCCGAGCGGGAAGAACTGCTCTTCTCCAAACGGATCCATATGAATCAGGAAAAGGTGCAGCAGATTGTTTCAGATTGCTTAAACGAAGGCCTGTTTAACAAGACCCTCTATGAAAAATACGGTGTGCTTACTAGTCATGGCATCCAGAAGCGTTACTTGGAAGCCGTCAAACGTCGCAAAGAAGTGCGCATTTGTAAACATTACTTTTTACTCGAGGATCTCGAATCCATTTTAGGGCATTCAAAAACGGCGATTTACCTGGTTGATCAAGACGGAAAGGAAGTCAATGTAAACAAAAACCCCGTCGAACGCCAGCATTCCGACAGCCAAAAATCCCAAAGAAAAGAAAAGCAAAATAAAGAAACACAAACATCTCCGCCCACGAAGTATAACCCCAGGGATTTAGAAATGGCGACCTTACTCTTTGACCTTATGAAACAGAACAATCCCCATGTAAAGAAACCCAACATTGAAAAATGGGCCCAGGATTGCCGGCTGATGCATGAACAGGACCGGCGAACGTATGAACAGATTGAATGGCTCATCCGCTGGAGTCAAGCGGATTCATTCTGGAAATCCAATATTTTATCGATGGACAAGCTTCGTAAAAAATTCGATCAGCTGATCATCAAAATAAAAGCAGCAAGAGAACAGAATTCGGAACCCTCAACTCCAATGCCTTATCATCAGCAACCAAGTCCAAATACTTTTTTATTTAAGGAATGATAACGATGGCCAATCTTCAATTTCAGTATGATAACGAATGCTTCCTCTTAGGGTCTATTCTTCAGGAGCCTGAGTTAATAGAGGAAGTAAACCTCCTACCTGCTCATTTTATTCATGAAAAAAATCGCGCTTTATTCCAGAATATGCTGGACTTACACAATCGGGGAAACGATACGGATATTATTTCCCTCTCCCAGCAGAAGGATACTAAAGTCAGTCAGTTTGGCGGTAAGGACCGACTAAGGGAGCTCTATCAATCGGTCCCCTCCCTTAAAGCCTTCTCCAGATATCAGGATGGGATTCGCAGCTTTCATGCGATTTTTAAGGCTCAGGATATTGCCAATCAGTTTCTGAATGAATGCCACCACAGCCACGATATGATTCATTTAGAAACGATGATCAGCCAGCTGAGTAAACTCGAAGCCTCCACCGTAAAAAAGCAGCTTTCCTTTCATGACCAGCTGAAACAACGGGTGATTAATCATCACAACAGTCCAACAGTCGGTCTAAGCGGTGTTCATACCGGGTTTAAGGAGATTAACGCCTTTACGGATGGATGGCAGCCTGCTGATTTGATCATTGTCGGCGGCCGCCCCTCCATGGGGAAAACAGCCTTTGTTTTAAACAGTCTTCTTTATGCCGCCAAACAAACACCTTATTTTGCCACCCTCTTCTCTATAGAAATGGCCAGTGATCAGATTATTGACCGTCTGATCGCCATTGAAGGCCGCATTAATTTAATGAAACTTCGAAATCCAAACAAAGTGTTTCAGGATCAAGATTGGGAAAAATACAGCCATACAGTCGGAGAGCTTGAACGGCTGAAATTTGACATTCGCGAGGAGTATACGGTCCCTGATATTCGCGCGGCTGTCCGGAAAAATATGAAGGATTATCCCGAGCAAAAGCATATCGTGGCCATTGATTTTTTAACGCTTCTGAAACATCCGAGCCCTTCGCAGAACACCCATAAAGATGTAACAGATATTGTGCAGGACTTAAAACAGATGGCCAAGGACTTAAAAATACCGGTCATCGTTTTGGCCCAACTGAATCGGGGTGTTGAAAAGCGACTGGATAAACGCCCCAATATGAGTGATTTAAGGGAATCCGGCTCCATTGAACAGATTGCCGATGTCGTTACCTTTCTTTATCGGGATGGCTATTACCAGAATCAGGATAACGATCAGCGGACGGAAGTGATTATTGCCAAAAATCGCAACGGTGCAACCGGAACCATTCCCCTGACCTTTGAAAAGGAAACCAATACATTTTTTGATGAGGTGAAACGATGAAAATCAAAGAGCTCTATTATGAATCCTTTGTGGAGGATTACCCCTCCCTTACACTTTTAATCGACTATCTGGTCAACGAACGAAAGCTGTTAACTCTCCTGGATGACGTAAACAGCCTGCAACCCTACCTTCAGGATCATCATAAATCCAAAATGAATGCAAGGCTAATCGCTTACAAGGAATATCTGGAATGTAAAAAGAAGGCATAGAAATATAGAAATACCAGGACAAATTTGTAAAAGATATTTAGGTCGTGAAAAAGTTTGATATAATTAAGGTGTATAAAATCCAACCTCTTAAAAATACAAATTCCCACCAGCCATTTCGCAAATTCTTCATTCGTTCCATAGCTAAAAAAGGAAAAGTCTGTATTTAACAGATTCACAAAAGAAGGATATACTGCCAAAAGGAGGTGAAGTCGTGGACCAGGAAGCCAAGCAATTATTACTTAACCTTAAGAATGGACAGGATCGACTACAGCAGTCTTTCGATAAACTATCGGAAGGACAGGCACGTCTGGAAACTGAACAAGCCAAACTATCAGAAAAGGTATCTGATTTAACGGTCAGACAAATAAAATTGGAGGAGAACCAGAAGCATTTTTCCGAAAAACTGGATCAATTCGCAGTGAGACTCGATAAGTCTGATGAGCGACAGGATCAGTTTGCGGAAAAGCTTGATCAATTTGGGAAACGATTGGATCAGTTTGATGAACGACAAGATCAGTTTGCCGTAAAGCTTGATCAATTTGGAAAACGATTGGATCAGTTTGATAAGCGACAGGATCAGTTTGCCGTAAAACTTGATCAATTTGGAAAACGATTGGATCAGTTTGATGAACGACAAGATCAGTTTGCCGTAAAGCTTGATCAATTTGGAAAACGATTGGATCAGTTTGATGAACGACAAGATCAGTTTGCCGTAAAGCTTGATCAATTTGGGAAACGATTGGATCAGTTTGATGAACGACAGGATCAGTTTGCCGTAAAGCTTGATCAATTTGGGAAACGATTGGATCAGTTTGATGAACGACAAGATCAGTTTGCCATAAAGCTTGATCAATTAAGCAAAGAACAACATCAATTTGCTGAGAAACAAGAGCAATTTGAAAAACAACTGGCTCAATTTGGGGATGGACTGATTAGAATTGAACGGAAAATCGGTGCGATTCCGGAAACTTATCAAAATCTGGAGGAGTATCTATCGGTACAGCACAAAATCGTTCGAACCCTTTCGGAAAGATCCATCAGACATGAAGCGATATTAAACGAGGGCTATCCTGAAAAGTAGGGAATGTTCATCATCCTTATAAAAAGTAAAGCGGACAGCCCTCGATATCGCATCCCTTAACCCTTACTCATCTGCACCTGTTTTTCCAGTACAACAGAAGTAACCGAGACCATTAGCAGTGCTCCATATCCATAAAGAGGAACGTCATAATCCCAGATCAACGTTCCTATTACGGCATATAAGAACAGACCTATGGTGCACACAAATACTAAAGCCCTCAAAATTTTCATCTATGACTCCCCCCACCATGTTTACTTATGGCAGTTCATTCCCTGCTGCACGGTAAATTTCATACCATTCTTCCCTTGTCATAACCACCTCAGATGCCTTGGCAATATTCGTGATGCGCTCTGGATTCATCGAGCCCAGAATCGGTTGAATCCTGGCCGGGTGACGTAAGATCCAGGCAATGGCCGTTGCAGATTTATTGATTCCATACTTATCGCCAACTTCCTTAAGTTTTTCATTTAACTCTGGAAATTGATCATGATCCACAAAGACTCCTTCAAAAAATCCATATTGAAACGGAGACCAGGCCTGGATGGTCATATTATGTAAGCGACTGTAATCCAGAAGACTTCCATCCCTGTCCAATCCATTTTCATGCTTCATGTTCACGTACAAGCCTTTATCAATCATTCCGGTATGCATAACACTTAACTGAAGCTGATTCACAATCAAATCCTGCTCTACATATTTTTTCAACAGCTCAATTTGCAGAGGATTGTGATTGCTTACACCAAAATGATTCACTTTTCCACTTTTCTTTAGCTCATGGAAGGCTTCTGCAACCTCTTCTGGTTCTACCAATGTGTCTGGACGATGCAATAGCAATACATCAATATAATCTGTTTTTAAACGCTTTAAGCTTTCTTCAACCGATCCTACAATATGTTCTTTGGAAAAATCAAAATATCCTTTACGTATACCCGTTTTTGTCTGTAGCACAATGTTCTCCCGTACAGAAGAGTTCATACCTATAGCATCAGAAAAAATCTCCTCTGATTTGCCATCAGCATAAATATCCGCATGGTCAAAAAAATCAATACCAGCATCTAGAGCACTGTTAATAACCTTTGCTGCTTGATCTTTTGACAACTTTCCCATACGCATGCAACCTAACGAAATGTTGGAAACGTTTAAATCACTAGTCCCTAATTTTAACTTTTTCATAAGACACACCCTTTCTATTCAGTTTTATTCTACCGGAAATGGATCTGGCAAATCAAAGGATTCAGATTAATTAAATCTATGGTTGAAGCAACTTTCCTAATGGGCTAATGACGTTAGCCCTCCCCAGGCTAACGCTGCTCCTCTTCTTTTTGATTTTTCAGGCTTAATGAACGTTTCATCAGGAAAAAGCCTGCGAAAAGTCCAATTACTCCAAGTGCGATTCCCATGAAAATGTCGAATCCATATGTACTATGAAAGAGCTGAACCATCCCTTCTGCCCCTAATAGTATAAAAGCAATTCCTGCAAACATCAGTGCAGCCGGATGATCCGTCAATTTTTTCATGGGTAATCGTGAGTCAGATTTGTACAATATTTGTTCCTCCATTCTGTTTGAATTATTGTAGCTCTTACTGGCTGTTCCGTCTGTGAGACTTTTATTTGGTATCTGGTCCGGTTATGAGTGAAGATATCAGTCAAGAAGATGAACTTCATCACCGGCGTAAATGTCACCTGTTCTTTTGACAGAAGCATATACGCCAAAATTATTGTTCCTTTCTTTTATAAGTGTTTTATGCAGACTTGCATCCCGCCCAGCATGATCAGGATCAACTGTAATAATCATACACCTTTTACAATGTCCGACGAATTCAATTTCCGTTTCATTTCCAATTTTCATCCGACGTCCAATCCAATCATCTTCCACAAAAGGAATCTTTTCATTTAACGAAAGTATTAAATTGGGACGAAATCGCCTTGAATCCACCTGATCCTTGCCCCACAAATCCTCCAGTTTCTCTAAAGAAGCATCTGTCGCAAGCAAAATATTTTCCACAGCAATAGGTCCAATTGGCACATGTGTCGGGCGATATTCTCTGGTCGTAATGGTTCGGTTTGATAGGTGCTCCAATTCTTTTATGAGATCCTCATCATCCCAATGATAAACCTTCCCTTCAGGTGTGATGACCTCTACATCAGGATATTGTTCCATGGAGGGTTCTCCCGCAAATCGGGCCTGATATTGTACCATTTCCTGTAGCTGGGTTATGGTCAGAAATTTTCCTGTATCTGCGTCTGCATAAGCATGACTGCGGTCTCCGTATAACCCATAATCCATGATTTTTGTTTTCTGTACACGCTCCCCGCGAAACGATTTTACCGGATGTCGAACGATTTCTTTTATATGACCGATGAACAATTCATTCACTCCCCTACCCCTTTTGTCATACCCTTCCAAATCATATAAAAACACAATTTTCTTTACCCTTATCTTTTACTTTAACACAAAATGCAAAGGGTTCTGTAGTTATTATGAATGGATCTGTTCATTATACCCAATTCTGTCCTTCAGCTGTATTCTGCATGTATCTATTCTTCAGGTAACGTCTCAAATAATTGCTCGGCTTCATGAACGCTATCGGCGGGAAACGCAAATCTGACTCGTTCTTCTGAATCTTGGAAGGATCCTGCAAAGGTTTGTAAATCCCTCGATATCCATAGCTCGCCTTTTCGAATACCATTAAATTCATGCAGTCTGTAATGTCGATTGGATCCATTGAATCGGTCCACAAAAGGGGTTTCTCTAAACTCATCTCGACCTGAATAAAGGAAAAATTCATGATCATTAATGTTCCATTGACCTTCTAAAGTATATCCGAACAGTAGATTCCTTTGCTTTTCTCCCCTAAAGTCAATTTCAATGACTTCAGGATCTCTCCCCTGCTCTGTAAAATATATAGCCTCATAGGTGTACTCAATATCTCTCGCATAGGAAATGAAGATAAAGCCAAAAAAGATCAAAAGGGCCATTCCGCTATTTAAAAAGTTAAGGATGTGAAATTTTTGTGCCCTATTATGTTTCCATTGCGAGAATGCCCGAAATCCAAATAATCCGCTTAATAACAGCAGGCCATAGGTCCCTTCCAGCCCGTCATCCCATTCCCAGACAAAACCTGACAGAATGAACATCAGCACTGCCACAAAAATAATGAAAAAGGCTTCGGGAAATTCCGGCCAGGGTGGTTCCTCCTTGTACGGCTTTTTAGGTAAGTCGAATTTTTTCCGTAAAAACAGGTAAGCCAAAGTATAGGCTATAGCGACCCCCATCAAAAAAGTCATATACATACAAACGCTCCTTATTAAAAAAATGAACTACAATGAAGATGGGGTTTCGTCCATGAGGTTGGCCAGAATGATGTAAATAAGCAGATTAACAGGAATAAAAATAAACAGTACCCGAACAAGCAGAGAAGATATACCGAAAAACGATGCGATTCCTCCGCAGACTCCGGCTATGGATTTATCTGTTGCCGACTTTTTAAGGTTGAATGTCACGTTCTTCTCCCTCCTTGCGCTTCTTGTATTGGTGTCATTTTACTTTTCAGTTTCTAATCTCATTACGTCTTATCTGTTCACTAAGTTTCAAGATGAATCATCTTTTATAATATTCCGTAAACTTTACTTGTATAATTTTACCATAATCGAACTTAAGATTGCAGTAAAAAATGACGCGGAGATTCGCGTCATCTTCATTAAATTTATCCCTGCTCCTGTTTACAGTACCGATAAAACCAAGGAAATAATCAATCCCACAGATGTAATCATCCCGACTATGGCTCCACCATCCTCATAGGCTTCAGGCATCATTGTAGAGCTGACCATGGCTACAATTCCACCTGCTGCAAACGTATTAATGATGGCGATCACATGGCCGGAAACATCATCTAAGAGTACATATCCCCCTAAAGAACACAGGCCTGTTATGATAAAAACGGTCGTCCAGAGAATCAAAATTTTAGCTTTGGAATACTGGCTTTCCTTCAACCCAATCGTACTGGACAATCCTTCTGGTAAATTACTGATGAAAATGGCAGACACAAGAACCATACTCACTTTTGTATCAATCATGCTGATCCCGATGACCACAGCTTCAGGCAGGGAATCAATTAAGGTTCCAATAAAAATCGCCAGACCGGAATGCCCCTCAGGATTTTGCCGTGATCGTTTTCGTTCATTCGCTCCTTTTTTATCGAGAAAAAGATTAATAATGGTGAAAAATAACGCACCGGAAATAAACCCGATCGTTGTTGGTACCAGCCCTTCGTCTTCTGCTGATGGATAGAGCATTTCAAACGAAGAAGCTCCGATTAAAACCCCCGATCCAAAGGCCATAACATAAGCAATCATGGTCTTTTTTATGTTAAAGTAGAGACCGATGATTCCCCCAATAAAAAGGGCTGAACCAGCTAGTCCACCCCATAACAATGCCTGTAGCATTTACTTATCTCCTTTTAATAATATTGGTACTTCTTAGGATTCCATGCACTTGAAGGGAACATACATCCATTCCCTTTTTTCGAATGATGAAAATTCGTTGAAGATTTTTGCAGGATAGTGATATAATTTTTACACCTTAAAAAGAAAGTATGATGACTATGAGTGAATTACAAAAAGCGACATTTGCCGGCGGTTGTTTCTGGTGTATGGTTAAGCCGTTTGATCAATGGGAGGGGATTCACGGCATTGTTTCCGGGTATACCGGCGGACATGTGGAGAATCCTTCTTATGAACAGGTGAAAACAGGTGAAACCGGTCACTATGAATCCGTGCAAATCACCTATGATCCTAAGCTTTTTCCTTATGAAAAATTATTGGAACTGTACTGGCAGCAAATTGATCCTACAGATCCTGACGGCCAGTTTCATGACCGGGGGAGCCAGTATCGTACCGCTATTTTTTATCATAATGAAATCCAAAAAGAATTGGCCGAACGTACAAAAGCGGAGTTAGCAGCCAGCGGAAAATTTAAGGATCCGATCGTTACGGAGATTTTACCCGCACAGGCTTTTTATGAAGCGGAAGAGGAGCATCAGGATTTTTACAAGAAAAACCCTGACTATTACACGGAAGACCGGGCAAAGTCAGGTCGGGATGAGTTTATAGCTGAACATTGGAAAGAATAACGAATCACATTTGAATTCTACGGAAAAGTAAGCAGTCTGATATCTAGCCGAATCAGACTGCTTTTTATCTAGGATCACCTGGCCTGAAGGATGTTCTGATCCTCCATTCGATGGATCACTCGAAGGGCTTTTCCCTTATTCTCATTGTTTACGTAGATTCTATAATCATTACCCAGGTTAACATAGGAACCTCCCGGGACCGATGAAACCATGCCAGTCACTTCCTGCTTATAGCTGACATCTGCTGTATTTAATTGATCGATTACTTTTACATAGTCCTGATGATTTGTTGTGCGATAAACCAGACTCTTTCTCTTTGAGACACAGTAACCGACAAAGTTGACTATAAATTGCACTCAAATTCCCCCCCTAAAAAAACTTTTGCGAAATTATCTTATGCACCATTTCCTGTTTTAGAAGATATTTCGATTGAATTTTTCTTAAAATCCATATCTTAACTAGTGTACGAACGTCGCCTTTACACGTCTGGTTCTGAAAAAATAGGCAATCCAGACGGCGCTGATTAGAATATAACCCCAATTCACTACTACCTCCCCTTCATCCATTTAAAGATCGTCCTTCTTAAAGACATAGCTTGCTTTATGATAGTCCATTTTCTCCTCATAAAATCGATGGGCGTCTTTTCGTTGTAGTCCGGAAGAAAGAGCGATTCTCTCATAATCATGCTTTTTCGCCCAGTACTCCACATAGCTTAATAGTTTTTCTCCGTAGCCCTTTGAACGTACCGCTTCGTCTGTAACGAGATCACACACCCATACGAATCTGCCGTAATAGAGAGTAATCATCGGCTTAAAACCGGTCACAGCAACGATTTTATCACCATCTAATAATACCGCCAGTTTATACTGATCCTTTTCCTGCGCTTCCATCACGAGATCAAGATACGCTTCTTCAGTCAGGTGTGTTCGTAGTTGCTGCATAACCGGATAGGCTTCCAAAATTTCCTCCCGGGATGTGAGTTCTTTTATTGAGATTGAGTTCATCTATTCATCCTCCAGTTTTATTTATTGGCTCGTTTTGTAGCGATTTGTTGCTTTTTAAAGGACAATATCGTTTAAATAACACTTATTTGTTCTGATTCATGATGAGTGTATGCATACGTTCCGGCAGAACACTTCGCTTTCCATGGGCCCGGCCTCAGTCTCCTCGGAAGCAAAAAACGCTTCCTGCGGGGCCTTCACCACGGGCTGTTCCCATAGGAGTCTACGTGTTCTGCCTCCACTAAATGGGATTTTCTTATGTAAGTATATTGAAATCTGGTCATAACTCAATAGTATCCAATGTTAGAACGGAGTGAATCGCTGTTTTAGCGGAGACTCCTGGTCGGTTAAAAGCGGAACGTCCTGTGCTCACACCGACACTATAACGTCCTATTCGTCGTGGGAGGAAGGCCTCGGAACAGCTGAACCAAAATACAGAATAAGGTGAAACTTCCATCAGTGGAGGTTTTCCATCCCCCACTGATGGTTAGTTGAACTTATCAGAAATTTACTGGTCGTATATCCCCCACTTATTCTTGTTGAGTTACTTTCAAGACTTGAAGTGGGGGGTAATACGGACAGTAATGCGTGATAAAAATTAATTCAAATTTTTCCGATACAATGGTAAGATAGTATTTGAATGAATCAAGGGAGGATAAACATGGGCATTTTACTCTACATTACCATGACCATTGTGTTTTTAAGCATTTTATATTTAATCATTGAAACGGCTGTCAAAAATGGCATAGAGCGTTCAGCCCTGGGACAGTATTTGCAGGAGAAAACAAAAGAAGAAAAGGCTGAAAACGCGGATCATCATTCATAACACCAAATTCACGGGAATAGTCATGTAGTCCTTGATTATTCCTTATTCCTCATTTATCTTCACACACCATCAACATATTTCCATCCGGATCTTTAAATACAAAAAAATGATCATGCTGAATATCAGTCACGAGCTCAACACCATTCTCTTTCATAAATTGAAAGGACGCCTTTATATCATTCGTGCCAAACTGAACAGCTGGTACATTGTAGGTTGGAAGGTCTTCATTTTCCTTACGCCACATCGGCATCGTATCCAATATCATTCCTGCCCCATCCATCTCAGCTGCGAATATATGATCAAAATAAACCTCTCCATTTTCAATCCCCAGCATTTTCGAGTACCATTCCTTTGCTTTTTTTACATTACTTACCGGAATAAACACTGCGCGCACTTTGTTTTTGATTGGGCTTGCCAAATATAAGATCCCCTTTCTACTTTTAAGGTAAAGTTTCACTCTATATAAGTTCTATCTATCCCAAAAATTCCCTGCGATATTAAATGAAATTAGTAATATCAAACCATTTTTTGTCTTTCTCTATATAGAAAAACACATAATCGTATCAAAATAACAAACACTATGTATCGAAATGATTCAATAATGGAGGATAAAAGTATGTCACAGGAACATTTACATCAAAAATTGCAACAGGCCAGTCAGCAAATTGATAAAGCACAGGAGGCTGTGCGCCTGTCTCAGGGAACGGACCCCCAGCTTGTCGAACAGGCAAAACAGGTGCTCAGACAAGCGGAACAGGAGCTGCAAAATGCTCAGGATCAATCAGGCACGGAAGCAACCGAAAATCCCCAATTCCAGCAGGCATTTGAGCAGCTCCATGATACACGTCAGCACATTCAGGAAGTCGAACAGCATAGTGACGACGTATAAAGTGAAACTTCCATACTACCTAAGCGCTTGGATTAACCAATCCAAGCGTTATTATTCCTCTTTTTAAACCTTTCGCCTGCCTAATACAGTTTGAATCCTATCCTTCTCTTCAAGTTTATTTTTATATTCAAATAACCCTAACCGATTCCCCCAAGGGTCCAAAAATGTAGCCCAGTGAACGGGAACCTCATCCCTCGTATATATGGAAAACTCATCCACATCGAGCTCGCTTACCAGTCTATGTCGTTCTGTTTCGATGTCCTCGACTCCTAATCGTAAAGGACCACTGTCTTTACCAGGTGTTCCTTCTGCCAGTTGTAACCAGCTTCCAGGTACGATCTCCCACTCAGCAATCCCCTCATGAGGCTCAAAATCTGGTTGCCGTTGAAGCAGCTTTATATACCATAACCGGCCCTTGAGGAAATCATCCACCCTCATTTGAATCGTCATCTCAAAAAACATACGAACGCCCCTTTCATCACGATTAACAATAAAGTGAAACTTCCATCAGTGGGGGTTTTCTCCATCCACCACTGATTTGTCCAGCTGCGGCTCCCAGGCCCAAGCGGTCATAAGCAGAATACCCTCCATGGCCAAAGTTCGGCCACTCCGGATATTCTGCTTATGCCGTCGGGCCTAAACGGTCGCCTCCGCTTTTCTTGTTAGTTGAACTTATCAGGTTTTTACTGGCCGTTTATCCCCCACTTAGTCTTGTTAGGTTAGCCTCAAAACTTGAAGTGGGGGTATTACAGCCAGTTAATACGTGATAAAGATTCGCTAAAACTTCATGATTTCCTTTCAATTTTCAAATTATTAAAATATTTTCTTTACTTATCCGTTTATTTATGATACTTTTTAATCACATAATATATATGTTACGAATCGGTAACATATTAGGAGGAATTGTATGGAAAACGATAACCTTAATGATGTATTTCAGGCCCTTGCCCATCCCATCAGAAGAACCATTATTGATGTATTATCCCATCATCCTTTAACAACAGGTGAAATTTGTGACCATTTTGACGTATCCAGATATGCCGTAATGAAACATTTGAATATACTGGAAGCCTCCCAGCTTGTCCTCACAAGAAAAAAAGGGCGGGAAAAAATCAATTATTTTCATGCTGTTCCTCTGCAGGAAGTTTACAGGAGGTGGATGAACCGATTTCAGGCTGAAGATGCCGATTCATTGATGAATGTAAAAAACTTTTTTGAGGAAAAGGAGCGTGTTTCCAGTATGCCAAATCTGAGGGAGAAAGATTCCTTTCAAATTTCACAGGAGATAAGCATTCAGGGCAGTAAAACAAACCTATTTAAAGCATTGACGGAGGATATTGATCAATGGTGGTCCATTCGTTTATTTGATGATTCGGAGCTTTTTGTGGAGAACGAAATTGGAGGGAGGTTTATGGAAAAATCCGCGGATGGAAAGCAGGCGCTATGGGCAACGATCATGATCATCAAACCGAATGAAGAACTGCATTTTCAAGGACCATTAGGAATAACAGGAGCAGTAAACAGCTATTATAAGTTTAAATTAAGAGAAACGGCTGCAAATGAGACAATTTTACAGCTGGACCACACTGTTTACGGAATGATAGACCCTGCATGGGAAAAGGATTACCGAGAAGGATGGAACGGGCTACTTCATAATTTTAAACAGTTTTTCACACATTAACTGGCCGTAATACCCCCACTTCAAGTCTTGAAGGTACCCCAACAAGACGAAGTCGGGGATAAACGGCCAGTAAATTCATGATCAGTTCAACTAACCATCAGTGGGGGATGGAGAAAACCCCCACTGATGGAAGTTTCACTTTATGGAAGACTAAAGAAGCACGATTCATAATGAAGGCAAGCCTATGTAACGGGACAGTTCACACGTAGGCTGTCCCGTTGCTATCACACTTGATCATCCTTTGTACTCCATGTCTTCCCGTCTGTGTTATTTTGGACAATTTCCTGATAAGGTGTAAGGGAATCGTCTTCGGTTAATTTTTCATGGTGGCCGGGATACTGTTCAAATTCTGAATCCACAACATCGTTTAATACAGCTGAACTGTCTGTTTCTGCTTTTACATTTTCCATATCCTTTTCAAAACGGTTTTTCCTGCCCATGATTGACCCTCCTTGTCCTCTGCTTAAACGTTAGTATTTCCCTGTCAGCAGCAGAGTATGAAAGACTGAATGAGGAGAGCATCCGCATTAGTTCTGCACCTGGATCCTGATTGACCACTCTCCATATTTTTGATGACCCTGGCAGGATTCCCACCCACCACAGCATTCCGCGGGGCATCAATCGTTCTTTTATTAATTCCGGATCATCTGCATAATAATCGTTTCCGTTTAGCATTTTTTCTTTTTCTGTAGTTATGGTTTTATCTCCTTATCTAACTTTATTGTATACCCCGATGCAGACGACTCACAAGTTGATTTGCATAACGTTCAGCCACAAACGGATAGGAAACATCCATCGAAGCACAAACCTCCCTGGCAATTTCACCGAACACCATCATCGTCTTCTTAAGCGCTATCCATATTTCCTGCTGATCATATCTGGCATACAAGTCCTGAAATCGTTGAAGTACCGATGAATCCGCCCATTCTTCAAAAAATCGATAGCCATGCCAGGTTTCAGCATCCCCCCCTCTTTTGATTTGGGTTTGAACCCGAATGAGCTGAACCAATTGATGCTTCATATAAGAGTCACTGATTGATTTCCCTTCCAGCAGTTCCCCTCGCCGGAGTTTCTTTGCAGCTAAAACCGCATGATACAAGAAGTCATGGATCAGCTGGCGTAAATCCTTTTCTTGGAGCGGAACCATTGATTTTTGGACGGCTTTAGTGTTTTCCTCTAAGAACGATGTCAACTGATCCTTATCCAGCAGGACTTTATAACCTTTTCTAAACACAGCCTTCACTTCATCACTATGGATTAAGTTTTGAAGGACCGATAAAGGAATAATAGAAAAATCAACATCCACTCCGTCTTCAAATAATACTCTCCGCTCTGTTCCATCCCCGACAGCTGTCTGTTCCAAAAAAGTAATATACGACTTTCCGACTTTTCCAAGCCATGATTCTTGATAGAGCAGCAGGTCAGGATTCTGCGCTACTATCACCAGATCCATGTCAGACCATTGATCAGCGGTCTTATGGCTTCTGGCCCTTGATCCAACCATCACAACAGCTCGAATATTTTCATTTTCCTCTGCAAAGTTTAAAAAGTTTCTGAGGATCCTTTCATAAGATTGCTCATTCACTAGATTCCCCTCCCTGAATTTTTTCACTCTACCAGCCATAAGCCACTTCTATAAGTCTTTTACCCCCGATTTCGATTTCTTTTTGGTCGATCTCTTCAGCCCCTAGGCTTTCGTAAAAGAAGCGGGAGGGATTATCCTTTAACACCCATACAAGCAACGCATCCATTCCATTTTGACGGAGAACATCAACAACGTTCTTCCATAATTCCTGTCCTACTCCCATCCGTTGATATTCCTGTAACAAATAAATGGCATACAGCTCTCCTGGATAGCCGGGATACGTGCCTGTTCGCTCATTTCCGCCATTAGCAAAGCCTACAATCTCACCACTTTTATTTTCAGCCACAAATACAGGAGTTTTACGGATCAGTTCCTCCCATTTAGGCTGGCGACGTTCAAAGGTCATTTGATTTAAGTACGAAGAAGGTACAATCCCCTTATAAGTTGTCTTCCAGCTGTTCACCTGTACTTTTGCAATATCCAGCGCATCACTCACCAATGCTTGACGAATCCGCACTTCCCCACCTCCCTTAAACGGGGATTATTTTAATTTAAGGATAACCTTAATATCTATCTGCCTTTAACTGATCAATATACCTCTTCCCTTCAATTAAGGAAAATCCAAATGCTTCTCTCGCCTTCTTCACCGCTTTCACATCTTTTCCTTCTCGAATGAGGCGATACAATTCCTCCTCAACCGGATTTTCGTCAAATTTTCCCTGGTGGGTTTGTTGGCGCAATGTATCCTGCAGACCTTTTAAACGACGTTCCAGCCGACTGACTTTTATAAGTAAAAATAAAATGATTAGAGTAAGCAGAGTGATAATGGCATACTCCATGATTTCCTATTCCTCCTTCTCATTGATAAATACAATTCCATTACAGTTTCAGTATCGTTAAAAATATAAGATGATCGTCGCTATGAAGCTGATAAGCGTATACAATACAGAGCCAAAGAATAAAGGACCAACGTTCGCTTTCAGTTCGTTGCTGTCTTTCTGAATTTTCCAGCCTGTTTCACTTGCCTCGTAAGCAGCCATTTTTGATAATACGCCACCACTACTATTAAAAAAGTAAAGGACAACCGATAACCCCAGTCCAATAAGAAAGCTCCACTCACCATATGAAAAAGCAAAGATCAAACTTGCTCCCCACACAATAGCGGCGATCATGACCGCCCATATAAAAGAATGAATCGCAACTTTTTTCATGTTTTGCCCCCTCCCTCTTTATTTTAGATGTCTTTAAAATGGTTCTACGTTTTAAAACATCCAAAAGTTTCTTAGTTATCTAAAGGATTTTGTGAATGATAGTCACCACGTTTTATTACATGTAAATAATTATTAAATATCTGTGTCATATTAAAATGATTACAAATGTTACGAGAACAGCAAATCTTTAATGTGCAGGATGTTGAAATGGCCATCATTGAAGCAAATGGGTATTTATCTGTTAAACAGTATCCTGAAAAGGAAGCGGCACGAGCGGAACATATTCTGCCACAGCCGAATGCTTACAGTAAGGGAATGGATGTACCCATCGTGATTGATGGTGAGATTTATGAAAAGGTCCTGTATTCCAGGAATTTAAATGAATCATGGCTTTATGAGGAGTAAAAAAGGAAAAATATTGGTGATATAAACGAGGTCTTTTATGCGGCTATTAACGATTTGAATGAACTGCATGTAAGTATAAAAAACAAAGAAAATCTTCAAAACCTGCCACCTATTCTGCACTAGTCGTGGAAGGTTTTGAAGCTTATCCCGTCCTGTCAATTTCCCACAATCTGAATTCCTTTATTATAGGGCTTCATAAATTCCATACTTTCTATATAAAGATAATCCGCGGAGGCTGGGGAATCGAATATAAGGGTACGTTCTACGGATAGATGATCCTTCTCCTTGTTCAGCTTCTGGTTCACCGTTTCTGTAAGGGGCGTCTGATGTGACTGATCCCCAATGGAAACATTCTTAAGCTTGACAGATTCGTCTGTAACAACCGTGAGTTTGGTTTGTTTATTGGTCACTGATACATCTTTAATCACGATGTCATAACCTGAAACATTCAGCGTTTCTCCCCTTTTTAGCGGGAATTTCTCATTGACCATTTCAGAACCTGGGAACTTCTCCACTTTAAGCTCGAGATTATCCAGGTTCTTTGGCAGTGCATCATACTCTAATTCAAAATTTGTCCTGCCAAAGGAATGACTGTATCCTCCGCCTTTTGGCTGAACAGGTTCACCATTGGCCATTAACCTGATGTTTTCAAATGGCTGGATCATTTGGTTGATATTCACATCGGTTGTACCTTTAATGGTTGTTAATGTCGGAGTTGCTGTTATGGTATCGAAGCGGATTTTCCCTGCGTCTACAGTTACCTCTTCATTGATGTTCTGTTTAATGCTTGCTTCCATCGCTTTTGATGGATCATAATCAAAGGTCACCTGCTTATTCAGCTGATTAAAGTGAAGGGTAAGCTCCTTCGCGAATGGACATGGCGGTTCAAAGGTATAAGTTCCCTTCAGTTCAGTGTTTGCCTGGTTCATTTGCCCTCCGCCACTTTCAAACTTAGCGTCCGTAAACAACCCGGTTATTTTTGACGGATGAAAGGTGTAGGCAGGCTCATCCAAGTTTCCTTTTTCGGAAGTCATAGTATAGTAGAGAATCAGCCTGTTTTCATCAGACATTAATCCATCGATTTTCATCGTGACTCCTTCCTTTAAAGGAACCTCTTTATCGATTACTTGTCCCAAACCAGCCTCATTTAAGTCCTGCAAAGTATCGGACACGACTCCATCAAAACCTGTAATTCGTTTCCCGTAATAAGCTAATGCCTGATAGTTATACCCGGCCAGGATCACAACAAGCATGATGGCAGCAACAGTCTTCCAAATAAATGGAATTCGGAAGCTTCTATGTTTTTCTTCATTGGATAAAGCCGTTCTCAATCGTTCCTCGAGTTCAGGTGGTGCTTGTTTATGGTCAATTCTTTGTTTTTCCTCATTTAACATGCGTTCAATTTTCTTCATTCAAGGCACCTCCAGATAATTTATGTAATTTTTTCAAACCATTAAATATACGGGATTTTACTGTGCCAAGGGATGTATTTGTCATGTTCGCAATCGATTGGTAATCCAAATCCTGAAAATAGCGAAGTTTAATCGCCTCTGCCTGCCTGGGATTAATCATCGATAACCATTGATGAATATCCATATTTTTATCGACCTGGTTGTGTTCACGGCTATGACCTGAAGTGCTCATTTGGTCCTGCCATTCATCAACCAAAACCACTTTGCTTCTGCTTCTGTAAATGGAATAACAGCAATGAACCAATATTTTTTTGCTCCAGCTATAGAAGGAGTCATGTTTCTTTAGTTGATCAATTTTTTCATAAAGTTTTACAATCATATCTTCCATTGCATCAAGTGCGTCATGCTGATTTCCCATATATGAATAGGCGATTTTATAGTAATCCTCCTTTTGATCCATGATGAGTTTTAAGAGTGACTCTTTGTCCCCCTTCTTTGCCTTCTTGACCATCTGCCTTACCTTCAAGTTATCACCTCTCTCGTATATATGAGCATGGAAAGCCTCAAAAAGTTCATTTTTATAGAGAATTTACCACGAAAAAAGCAGAAACCCCTGAAGAGTTTCTGCTTCCTTATCATCAATGACTGGAATGACAGGGAAGAACAATCCCCCGGTTACCGCCGTACTTTATTCGTCCGCTTCATGAGCCATAAAAAGTACGGTGCACCAATTAGAGCCACGAGCACTCCGGATGGGATTTCCTTTGGCACGAGCAAGGTGCGGCTTAATATATCAGCAATCGTCAGGAAAATCGCCCCTGTCATCGCCGTTAAAGGCAACAACTGCTTATTCTTGGGTCCAATTAAAATGCGGGACAGATGGGGTGCAATCAACCCGACAAATCCAATGGTTCCGACCGTTGCTACACTGCCCGCTGCTAAAATCGTTGCCAGCATCGCCATGAAAAAGCGTGTGGATTTGACTTTTAAGCCCAGGCCTGAAGCAGCCTCATCCCCTAAAGACAGGACATCCAGCTTTTTCATGTGTAAGAATAACAGCGGAAGAGTGATGAGAACAGGAATGATCAAATATTGAACAAGCTCTGTCCACCCCTTAGCATACGTACTTCCTGACAGCCAGGTTAAAGCAGCCGCAACCCCCATATCTGCTTCCACAACTAAAATCTGAATAATCGAGGAACCAAATGCCGATACCCCAATTCCAAGTAAGGCCACAACGGATGGCTGAAAATTGGATTTCAGTGAAAAGAACATAATCAGCAGGAAGGCAAGAATCGCACCGATAAATGCTCCGATTGGAATAAAGAACGCCGGTAAACTTAAGACATAGAGAACGATCAGGGCACCAACCCCTGCCCCTGACGTAATCCCGATGACGGATGGATCAGCCAGCGGATTTCTCAGAATGCCCTGCAAAACCAGACCTGCAATGGCAAGGCCGGCGCCACTGACCGCGGCAACGAGTATTCTTGGCAGACGCAAGTCAAAAATTAAATTACGCATAAATTCATTGCTGTTTCCGGTAATCGCATCTATGGTAACCCCTATCTCCACTCCGTAATTCCCGGTCGAAATGCCGATAAAAATCGCCAGCATGAGAACCAGTATTAACGATGGAAACAACCACTTAGGAGAAAAGGGCAGCTGTACACGACCGGCTGAAATGGCCCCTTTTTCACCTGAGCCTGTCCGGAAATTCCGGACAACAAGAATGATTAACCACGGCGCCCCAATTAATGCGGTCACCGCACCAACCGGAAGCTCAGAGAAGGAATCATCCATAATACGGGCCAGCACGTCTGCACCGATTAATACGTTGGCTCCCCACAAAAAAGCAGCCGGAAGCAGTAGCCCGTGATGACGATATCCGATTAACTTGACTAGATGAGGGGCGATAAGACCGACAAAACCAATCGGACCTACAACACTGACCGTTACAGCCGTTAAAAAGACCGCATTCAGTAAAGCAAATAATTTCACCTGATTCACATTTTGGCCAAGAGAAGTGGACACTTCCTCACCAAGTCTCAAAATATCAAGCTTTTGGGACATAAATAACAGGATAATAAAACTGATGATGACCAATGGCAGGGCAAACTGAACCCCGGACCAGTTATTTTGCACAAGCGAGCCCGATCCCCATAAAAACAGTCCACTGGTTTCATATTCATAAAAGATTTGAATCACGGACGTAAAGGAGGAGAACATGATACTGACGACCATGCCCGCTAACACCATTTTTACAGGCGTTGCGGTTGAACCGGCACCTGACAGAGCATAGACTAAAAAGGCGGTAATCAGACCACCGAGCATCGCCACAAACAGGCCGTTTGCCCCTAAAGCTGACGGGAAAAAGACCGTGGCAAACACAACAGCGAAGTACGTTCCGGAATGAATCCCCAACGTACTGGCTGAAGCGAGCGGGTTCTTTGTAACCGTCTGCAGAATGACACCTGAGACAGCCAGTGCTCCCCCGGCTAAAATGCCGATCACAACACGAGGCATACGTAAATAGCGGACCGTATGGTGTTCGATCAGATCCTTTGGGGCAAAAATCGATTCAAGCACGGTTGAAACGGGAATATGTACATTCCCCTGGTTTATATGTATAAAAATCAATAAAAACAAAAGGGCGGCTCCCCCTCCAAAGGTGAGAACCGCTTTTATCCACTTATTTGTACCCTTCATCTACATCACTTCTTTTCCAGCATCACATTCGTAATCTGCTTAGCAAAGGTTTCAGCTGATAAAGGACCTCCAAATGTCCACGTATCCCCTGGCAGCTGATAGAGGCGGTCATTTTTCACAAAGTCAAGATTTTCCCAAGCGGGATTTCCGCTTAATTGATTTTCAAATACATTATCATCTTCCTGAACAATGTAGAAGAAATGAGCATTCTGGAAGTTTTGGAGCGCCTCTACGTCTGTCTGTTTATACCCGTACAGCTCCCAGTCGCTTCCGTCATAAGCATTTTGCAGCCCCATTTTTCCCATAATTTGTGTCGCCATTCCATTTTCGGTAAAGAGACGAATGGTTGGAGTGTTTTGACCGCTATAGGCTTGTGTTAAAACAAATGGTGTATCCTCGTACCCATTTTCAGCGAGCTTCTGTTCGGATTCTTTAAAGGTATCCTCCATGCTGGTCAGCACCTCTTCGGCCTTATCCTCTTTGCCCATCACCTTAGCAATCTTATTGAACGTATCCTGCATTTCCTGATATTGATCCCCTTGCCCCTCTTCAGGGTAAGGGTTGAATGCAAGTGTTGTTGCAATCGATTCCAAGTCCTCCATAATCGCGTCATGACGATAGCTGGCGGTAATGATCAAGTCCGGATTCAAACGCGAAATCGCTTCAAGATTCGGCTCCTGGCGTGTTCCAACATCCTTAACCTCATCTGACAATTCAGGTTCAATGTTTACCCAGTCATGGTAGCCTTCAATATCAGCCATTCCCACAGGCTGCTTACCTAAGGCCAGTAAATCCTCTGCATAAACCCATTCAAGCACAACCACTCGCTCAGGATTTTTCTCAACGGTTTTCTCACCGTAAACATCTTTAATCTTAACCGTTGCCTCTTCCTTTGCTGATTCAGACTCTTCTTTATTCTGATCGGAATTTGCATGATCCTCTGTATCTTCCGTATTTCCGCATGCCGCCAAGAGTACAAGCAGACCTGTCAGCAGTAATATAACGAGCTTTTTCATCTCATTCTCCTCCTCAGTTATGTATTTTCCGTCTGTATTTCCGTTCTCTTCAAATACGAATGAATAAATTCGATGGCATTCATGTATGAATATTCAAACTAATTGAAAAAGATTATCAATTAGCCTTTCAATGACAATGATAATTTTATTCCAAATGAAAGTCAACCTGACATCCCGGATTTTTTGTCAATTTTGAAACATTTTCACGATATTCATCATGAAAACCATCAGATCCCTGCTTGCGAAATACCTACTGCAGGGCCCTGAGGAAGAGCTAAAACTTATCAGAAAAAATTCTATCATCGTGGCCAAAAAGGATGATTCATGACAATACAGCCATAATATCGTTCTTCCGTTCTTTGGTATAAGCGTACCCTTTTTCAACGCACTCCGCGATTCGCTTAAAGTCAAACAGACCTGTATCCCCCAGATCAGGTTTTAAACACAGCTCTGCCTTTTTATGATCCTCCTTCATCTGTGCCTCTAACAGAATATTCATCGACTGACTTAAGATCGTTGACAGATCATCAAACGTTTCCTTCTGTGAATAAGACGAGACAGGATCAACCGCCAGCACCTTCTCTGCGCCTAACCCTTGAACGATATCCACCGGACAGTTTTTCAGCATACCCCCATCGATGAAAATATAGTCTTTCCATCGGACCGGCTGATACATCACGGGAATGGAAGCGCTCGCCCGTACAGCTTCGTCTATCGGCATGTCCAGAATGGTTTCATAGTCCCTTACCTTCTGTGAGCTTATGGCCATCGTTTTCTGGGTTCTGAGATCCGTCACTGATACGGCACAGGGAATCTGACAGGCAGAAAAATCATCGTTTCCAGTCATTTGGTGAACCAGCCTTTGCAATTTCTCCCCCTTCACCCCTCCATCCAGATTTCGGCGGAAGAAAAGAAAACGTCGGCCAATCCCTTTCCAGTCCACATCAATATGGGACTTACTCAGCTTTTGGAGCTGATCAGCAATTTGATCCGGTGTATATCCATAGGCATACAGAGCAGCTACAATCCCGCCTGCACTTGTTCCGGCAATATGACTGATCTCGATATCCATTTCCTCCAGTGCTTTGATAACGCCGACGCAGGCAAATTTCGGGACAGCCCCGCCGGACAAAGCAACGCCAATTTGCATGACTCTCCCTCTCTTTCAGCCAGTAGCATGAACGTATTCATGAGCTATTTTCCGTACCTATCGGTCATCTGATACGCTTTGTCACCCAACTCCCCGTCAAACGTACTACGGAGAATTTTACACCCTATCTACAATATAACCATAATCATCATTGAATGAAATAGGAAGCAATGCAAAATTATAAAAATGAAACACATCCTAACACTGCATGTTCCATAAAGGGAAACTTCCATCAGTGGGGGTTTTCTCCATTCCATCCCCCTTAGTCTTGTTGAGGTACCCTCAGAACTTGAAGTAGGGGTATTATCGCCAGTTAATACGTGATAAAAAGTGAGAAAGCTAAGCTAAAAAGGGAGGCATGTTTATGAATGAAATGCTGAATCGTTTGTGGAAACAGGTCAGACAGAAAACAGGTAAATGGGCGGAAACGATAAAGGTGACGCTGCAAAAGGTCGAGGGAACCGAGCACATTACCATTCGGGATTTAGCAGTCATGATTCTCCATCATCCTGAAACAGTCAGGAAGCCGAACGAATATTTAAACCTGACCTTCAATGATTGCTATTTAAAGCTGAATGATTTCGATATTTATTTAGAGACGAAAGGAAAAAAGCACGAGCAAATCCTTACGTGCCGCATCAGCCAGAGAGGTGAGACGCTTACCCACTATCAGTCCTTTCGTGCTAAAGATGACATAATAGCTCTGCCATCTGAGATGAGCTTTTCCCTGCCTCCTCATTCCTGACATTCCATTTCAGTGCATACAAAACCCGGCTTTTTTTAAGTCGGGGTTCTCTTATTTTTACCTTCTTCCCTCCCTTTGATTGGCACTGGAGATAAATTCCTTTGCATAATTAAAAACATATATGCTAAAATTTAACCTTCTGCATTATAAAAGTGATTTATTTCACAATTCAAAAAAACAATATTTTTCATCTAGAGGAGTGAACATCATGAATAACGGAGAACCATTGATACAGGAACCCATGGCGGTTTTTGCTTATCTCATTGCCATTGTGGGTTTGATGTTTATGCTATCAACGGTAAAGAAAAAGAGCGTCCAAAAGTTTTTTAAATATGCACCACCCGTCATTTGGATGTATTTTTTACCGATGCTTTCCACAACATTCGGAATCATCCCGCAAAGCTCAGGTCTTTATGACTTCTTAGGCACTTATATTCTTCCTGCAGGTTTATTGCTGCTGATGATTAGTACGAATGTTCCTGCTACTTTTAAACTCGGCGGAAAAGCCGTCCTGGTCTTCTTAGCCGGAACCTTGGGGGTTGTCATCGGCGGACCGATCGCGATTGGCTTGTTCCAGGGAATTTTACCAGAGGATGCCTGGAGAGGTGTTGGTGCACTAGCGGGAAGCTGGATTGGCGGATCAGCCAACATGGGAGCCATGCTTGAAGCCTTCAGTACGCCAGACGATATTTTAAGCCCGATTATTTTAACCGATACACTGGTTGGAATCAGCTGGATGGGGGTTATGATTGCTCTTGCCAACTTCCAGGATCGGTTTAATAAATGGAATAAAGCGGATAACTCCACCATTAAGCAGGTGAACGAAGAGATTGCAACGGATGTTGAAAAGAATGCAAAGCCCCTTCAGCTCCCGCAATTGTTTGGAATTATGGCAGTTGGTTTTGCCGGATCATACCTGATTCGCGTACTGGCTAAGTGGGACTTTATTCCAAAAAGCGATATTATGAATGTTTCCACCTGGACCTTTATCATTATTACAGCTGTTGGTATCGCCCTATCCTTTACAAAGGTTCGTCGTCTTGAATACTACGGAGCAAGTAAAGTGGGGTATCTCGGAATCTTTCTTTTCCTAACAAGTATGGGAGCCCAGGCCAATTTGGCTGATATTAAAGAGTCTCCCGAATTTATTCTAATGGGAATTGTGTGGCTGTCTATTCACATCATTACCATTTTCACAGCTGCACGACTGTTAAAAGCACCTTTATTCTTCGTAGCTGTCGGATCACAGGGAAATATCGGCGGAACAAGCTCCGCGCCCATTGTAGCGTCTGTATTCCAGCCTGCACTTGCCCCTGTCGGACTGTTAATGGGAATCCTCGGTAATGTGGTCGGAACCTACGCGGCACTGTTAACCGGTAAACTGGCGCAAATGGTCATTGGTGGATAAATCCCAGATACTTCAGGAGTAAAACTATATAAAATGTATGGAAAATGAGCATTGAGTTGCATAGCAATTTGATGCTCATTTTTCTTTAACTAAAGCTGCCTTTCTATTGCGAAGTGATCACCTTACAAACGATTAAAACTTTATTTACAGATTAACGGGTTCAGTTTTGGGAGAGAAAAATGCTAATAACAATAGAAACAGCATATAAATTAGCATACAATCCAAACCATATTTAACAGTTTAATAACAAACTAAAACGTGATATTTGATTTTCTTCTTCAATTAAAGCACCCGATAGTTGAAGAATAAAATCCTAAGTCTCCTTTTGTTGTCTCCACATTAACAATTCTTTAGCAACTACGTTAGGGTTGTCCCAGTGAATGTTGTGCTTCGTATTTTTTATACCTACAATCTTTACATCCTTAATACTTTTTTGTATTTTTTGTATTCCCTTATTTCTGGAGGAGTCTGTCTCCGGAATCGTTGCATAAAACAATAATACAGGACACTCAATGCTCCCAAATGTAGTTGAACAAGGCTCCTTAAAAAAAGCTTTTATTGATGCTAAAATGCTAAAACTATCAGCCTTTAACACGTATTTCCCGCTGACCTGTTTAAAGTTGGAGTGTATGATGGAATCCAGACTTTTGCCCCATTCCTTTGTCGTGTAATCCTGATAAGTTTTTACTACTTCATTCCAAGAGTTATACCTACTTGATTTTATATACTCCTCCCATCCCAAAAGAGCCTTTTCTTCTGTCATTCCATCCACATGCTCAGGAAATACATATCCTCCATCAATTAGAACAACTCCTTTTACCTTATCTGGAAACTTCTTTGCATAGCTTAGTGCAAGGTCTGCTCCCCAAGAATGTCCCATTATATAAAAAGGTTTATTAACAATGCGGTTTAATACTTTATCAATCCTCTTTACGACCGAAGAAAACCTATAATCTTCCTCCTTTTTGAATGGTTCTGTTTTCCCATGACCGGGACTATCTAAAAGAATGAGATGAAAGTCTTTAGAAAGAAAATTAATAAGACCCAAAAAGCTATTTAAGTCACCTGTCATCCCATGAAGACAAACAAGAATTGGGAGGTTTCGGTTACCCAAATGATACCCATTAAAAGTATGATTATTTTCTGTTATTTTAAATTCAACCAAGTTAATTCCCCGCCTTTTCTAATAATCTCTGTTTTCTCAAATATCATTGACAATAACCCTTCTTCAACATAACTGCCCTTTAACACAATAGGAGCTGCCACCGACAACTTCTTATTCAATATTTGCACCCGTTTGTTTAAGTACAATAATTCACAAAACTATATTTTCCGACGTATCAATCTTCAACAGATTTGTTAAGTTTGTATTCCTCAACATATTCCTCAAATTCCAATACTTCTATAACATTGGACACATACAAAACGGAACCTACAAAGTCTCTAATATCTAATCCTTTCATTTCATATGTCTCAGCAGTATTAACCGTTGCAGTTGCGTCTTCTAAAAAGGTCACTTTGTAACCTCTATCAAAAGCAGTAATTGCTGTAAACAAACAACAATACTCTGTGTTAAAACCTGTGATAAATAGATGTGTAACCCCAAGGTCTTTTAATATATCTTCTAAATCGGTGTTATGAAATGAATTTGGTGTCTGTTTCTCAATAATATGGTCAGCATATTTTTTAATTGAATTATGTAGTTCAGACCCAGCAGAGCCTTTATAAAGTGGGCTGTTTTCTGTATCATCTAGATGTCTCATAAAAAGTACAGGTTCTTTATTTTCTCTAAAATCCTCAATTACTTTTTCTATCCTTGATATTTCTTCTTGAAAGTTCCCCTTATTAACTAATCCATTTTGAACATCGATAACGAGTAATGCCTTCATAAATTCACCGCCTATTTAGTATTAATTAAAAGTAAAATTTCTGTGAAGGTTAGTTGATTACTTCCTGTTCTACTAAAGTTAGCAATAGGTAAGCGTTTGAAGTTATCTCCGGCTTTTCCCCTGCTCCGTACCGAACGTCAATGGAGATGTTTCGAATCCTGATATTCCCCTATATTTGTAATAACTCTACAAGCCCCATTTTCTTCGGTAACCATAGTTGCAACCTGTTTAATCACTCCTAATAGTTCTAACAATAGTTCATTATCACTATCTTCCAATGTAATCAATGAAGATATATGTTTTTTAGGAATTGCCACAATATGTACTGGGTAAGAAGGACGAGTATGATAATATGCTAATACATTAGTCGTCTCCACTACTGTATCTACTTGCGTTTTACCACTTAAAACTTCATCACAATAAAAATCGGCAGTCATAAATATTCCCCTTTTAATATTTTTTCTCTTAACTACTATTACTTTTCTCTTTTTCAATAATCCTGCTTCTTTAGCCGGAATAGATGAATAACCATATTTACCTTATTTTACCATATGTGAGTTGATTATCATAAGACGCTCTTCATTAACTTTATAAATTGTATTACAAAAGCCTTACCTTTGTAGGCTGTATTTTCATAAAAAAAGCAGTTCAATCAGGGGTACAAATTACAATTGTGTACTCCAAAATTGAACTACTTCCTATGAAATCTCTGTTCTCTATGCCTTCTTTGACTGGAAACTGGAATTCCATAAAGGGAAACTTCCATCAGTGGGGGTTTTCTCTATCCCCCACTGATGGTTAGTTGAACTTATCAGGAATTTACTGGCCGTTTATCCCCCACTTATTCTTTTTGGTTTACCCTCAAGACTTGAAGTGGGGGTATTACGGCCAGTTCATGCGTGATAAATAATACGAAAAACTATCCAAGGTAAACCTTGGATAGTTTTCATCAAAATCATTATTCTTTGCTGGCTGCTGCCTCAACTTCACTTAGGGAAACACCAAGTGCGTTGGCAACACCTTCACCGTACTTAGGATCTGCTTTGTAGCAGTTGTTGATATGACGTAATTGAATTTCTTTTGTTGTACCGTCCATCGCACGAGCGGTGTTTTCGAACAGGCGCTGCTGCTCTTCTGCACTCATCAGACGGAAGAGTTTACCTGGCTGTTCATAGTATAAGTCATCGTCTTCACGGAAGTTGTGGTAATCCGCTGGCCCATCAATATTAAGTGCCGGCTCCTGATGCTCTTTGCTGTCTTCCCACTCACCATAGCTGTTAGGGCTGTAGGATACAGAGCCTTCAGAAGTGTTAAACACACGTCCTGCGCCATCGCGATGATATGGATGGAAGTTTTTCGCATTCTTCGGATAGTTAACAGGAATTTGCCAATGGTTTACACCCAGACGATAACGCTGCGTATCTCCGTATGAGAACAGACGGCCCTGCAGCATTTTATCTGGTGAGAAGCCAATACCAGGCACAATATTTGTAGGTGCAAAGGCAGCTTGTTCTACATCTGCAAAGTAGTTTTCAGGGTTACGGTTTAATTCTACCTCTCCTACTTCAATAAGAGGGAAGTCTTCCTTATACCAAACTTTTGTTAAGTCAAATGGATTATAGTGTACTTTTTGTGCTTCCTCTTCAGTCATGACCTGGATGTACAGGGTCCATTTTGGATAGTCGCCATTTTCGATCGCATTAAAGAGATCTCGTTGATGACTTTCACGGTCTTTACCAATGAGCTCTTCAGCTTCCTGATCCGTCAGGTTTTTAATACCCTGCTGTGTTTTGAAGTGGAATTTCACCCATACACGCTCGTTTTCAGCATTAATCATGCTGTATGTATGGCTTCCGAACATATGCATGTTACGGTAGCTGGCCGGAATACCACGGTCACTCATAACAACGGTAACCTGGTGCAATGCTTCTGGAAGTGAACTCCAGAAATCCCAGTTTGCCTGTGGGTTTTTCATGTTTGTTTTAGGATCACGCTTAACCACGTGGTTTAAGTCAGGGAATCTCTTAGGATCTCTCATAAAGAAAACAGGTGTATTGTTTCCAACAAGGTCCCAGTTTCCTTCTTCTGTATAGAACTTAATAGCCGTTCCACGAATGTCACGCTCAGCATCAGCTGCACCACGCTCACCTGCAACCGTGGAGAAACGGACAAACATGTCGGTTTTTTTGCCAACTTCTGAGAAAAGATCGGCTTTTGTATATTTTGTAATATCATTTGTTACAGTGAAGGTACCAAAAGCTCCGGATCCTTTTGCGTGCATACGACGCTCAGGAATAACCTCTCTGTCAAAATGCGCCATTTTTTCAAGGAACCAGTAGTCTTCCATTAATAATGGACCACGCTTACCAGCTGTTTTGGAGTTGTCATCGTTTGGTACTGGAGCTCCAAAGGCTGTTGTCATTTTTTTCTTCTTATCACTCATGAAATACCCTCCTACAGATTTGATTATAAATAACTATCATTCTACTATTATCTAACCTTATTAAACCTGACATCTTAAATAATAGTAAAAAACAAGATTGGATGTAAAGAAAAATGCATCCTGATGTTCTCACATGTAACCTTCTAAGTGAGAACGGCAGGCAATTAAGGAAATCGTCCATCCATCCTTATATGAGTGTATTCACTCCTTTCATCCTATGAATATAAGATGTTTGCTTGCCTACTAATTATTATAATGAATAATAAATAAAAATCAATATTTATTTATAGTAATTTTAAATAATGAATCAAATTTCCCTTTTAGTTCAGTGTAACAAAATAAATCGATTGCGTGTAATTCTTTGTTTTATGTTTTTCAATGATCGTTTTTAGAGCCAAAAAAAAGAGAATAGGACTGTGCCTATTCTCTCGATCACTCTTTATTAACCTGCTGCTTCATCTGAACCAACCTGATGATTAGCCAATACCTTATAAAGGGAAGCCCGTTCCGTATCATTTAATGGGACAAGCGGTAAACGGACGCTTCCTACGGGTACACCGATGCAGTTTAAAGCCTCTTTCACCGGTGAAGGACTTGGTGCAGCAAACATCTCTTTCATGAGCGGCAGAATATGACGATGGATAGCCGCTGCATGGGCTGTATCTCCATTTTTATAATGGTTAATCATCTGCTGCATTTCATTGCCAATCACATGGGAAGAAACGGACACAATCCCCGTTCCCCCCACAGACATGTGAGGCAGAGTCTGACTGTCCTCACCGCTGTATACAGTGAAATCATCAGGTGTCTCCGTAATAATCTGAGACACACGATCCAGATCCCCACTTGCTTCTTTAATAGAAGAAATATTAGAGATCCTTGCCAGACGGCTGATCGTTTCAACCTCCATATTTACAACGCTTCGTCCAGGAATGTTGTAAAGCATGATAGGAAGATTGGTCTGTTCCGCAATCGCACGGAAATGCTGATACATTCCTTCCTGGGAAGGCTTGTTGTAATAAGGGGTAACAAGCAATGCCCCATCGACTCCAAGAGCTTCTGCCTCTTTCGTTAAATCGATGGAAGCCTGAGTGTTATTTGAACCTGTTCCTGCAATGACGGGTACTCTTCCGTCCACAGCATCTACAACAAACTGAAATAATCTAAGCTTTTCATCATGAGATAAAGTTGGCGATTCACCGGTTGTCCCGGCAACGACTAAACCGTCAGAACCATTTGCAATTAAATAATGAACTAATCCTCTCGCGGCCTCCAAATCAAGCTCACCATTCTGATCAAATGGTGTGACCATTGCTGTTAGCACTTGACCGAAATTCATAGCTTCACACCCTTTTCATAAATTTTTTTAGGTGTGGAGGACCAAAATAAAAAGCAACAACGAGAGAGCCCGCTGTTGCTTATAGAACATATCTTTTACGTTCTAAAGCATTAGATAGCCCTCCATATAGTCTCCTATATGACAGTCCTGAATTTTATTCAAAAACAGAACCAGCTTCAGGAGAATGAGGCTCCATCCACTTCGGCAGCTCCCCCTTTTCCCATGCTTCTTCAGAGCTCATTCCCCTCCACATGAGTACTAATGGTTACTGCACCTCTATCCTTACTTCAAATATATTGAAAATAAGAATGTATACCTTTGATTACGTATAATTTACCAGAAATAATTAAAATAAACAAGAGAATTTCCCATTTTTTTAAGAAATTTTCCGAATCTCTTAAAATTCCTCGAATATATACCGATATCAGGCTTTCAGTACTCTAATTTACCGTCTGAGCAGATGCTGAAGTGGCTGCTTGCTGATCTTGTTTTTCCTTTGCTGCCTTATTTTCCAAAAAGAATGACAGAAGCATACCGCCAAAGGATAGTGCTGTGGCCACTATAAAGGCAATATTGTAACCGTTGATGGAAGCCTGTTCAGCGATTTGCTGCTGCGCTTCTGCCTGTGTTAATCCCTGAAGGCTTTCCATATTTGGCTCGTAATTTTTCGCAGATGTTGTCATAACTGTCATTAGAATCGCTGTACCGATGGAAGCAGACACCTGCTGCATGGTGTTAGCCATTGCTGATCCGTGAGCATTCCACTCCTGTGGCAGCTGATTCAACCCACTGGTCATCACTGGCATCATCGCCATGGATAACCCAAACATCCGAATGGCATAAATGGTGGCCAGAAATACGAAAGACGTTTCCATAGATAGATTGGTAAAGACTAAAGTTGTCACTCCCACAATCGTCAGTCCGGTTACGGCTAATTTTCTCGCTCCAATTTTATCAAAGAGAGACCCTACAATCGGAGACATAATCCCCATCACAATGGCTCCTGGCAGCAGCATTAAACCAGACTCAAGCGGACTGAATCCGCGGGTATTCTGCATATATAATGGCAGCATGGTTTCTGCCCCAATCATGGACATCATCACAACCATCGTAATGATTAACGCAATGGTAAATCGGCTGAATTTAAACACCCTGAACTCCAGCATGGGCGTTTTCATTTTCAACTGACGCCAGATAAACAAACCGATAATCACTGCCCCTCCAATAATACTTGTCAGTACGGTCTGATCTGTCCAGCCATCCTCACCGGCACTGCTGAAGCCAAATAACAGACCGCCAAATCCGAATGAGGATAAAAGAATCGATAAAACATCAATTTTAGGATAAGTCAATTTCGTTACATTCTGCACATAAAAGTAAGCAATCACCAGTGCTAAAACAGCGATTGGCAAGACGACGTAAAACAGCGACCGCCATGAGAAATGGGCCAGCAACCAGCCTGATAAAGTTGGCCCAATAGCTGGCGCAAAGGCAATGACGAGTCCTGCCGTCCCCATCGCTGCCCCTCTTTTATCTGCAGGAAAGATGGTAAGTACAACCGTCATCATCAGAGGAAGCATCACACCAGACCCCATAGCCTGTATGACACGTGCCGTCAGCAATAGGGGAAACGTATGTGAAATCGAAGCGACAAACGTCCCTAATGTAAAGATACTGATAGCTGTTAAAAAGATTTTTCTTGTGCTGAAGCGTTCAATTAAAAACGCAGAAATGGGAATCATCACCCCATTGGTCAATAAAAAGGCTGTCGTTAACCACTGCACTTTATTTTCCGTAATCCCAAAGTCGTTCATGATCTTTGGCAATGCAGTTGCAAGCAAGGTTTCATTAAGTAAAGCAAAGAAGGCACCAATGAGCATAACGGTAATCATCGGTCCTTTTTTTATTTTCTGCTGCTGTTCCGTCATTACCTTTCCCTCCTTAGCATATATATCCCTGTATTTCCACTTCCATTAAAAAATTTTGTGAGATTCGCGTCCAAAGTCTTTTAAAACATTGAACAAACCATCCAGTCAAAAAGTATGACTGAAGAGTCACGATATGTATATTACCGACTGTAAACTGGATTGTCAACAGAAAAATTTCCCGATTACACTAGGACCTAAAAAAAGCTGAGCCCTGTTTTCAGGACTCAGCAATCTCAAGGTTTGATTATCTTTTCACTTCACGGAATTCTTCATTAACCATGCGATTTAAAATGTGGTTAATTCCCACCGTACGCTCCACTTCCATCACAAAGGCGATTCCTTTGCCCGGTTGATTCAGCTTTCCTTCTACTTCAATGGCCTCCAGTACATCCTGGGTTTTATCCCTGCTGATTAAGGTTAAAACAACCTCTTTTTCCGGTTCAATTAAAATATTAAACAGCTTTGCCTTCTCATGAATGCCTGTGCCCCGACCATTAATGATTGTACCGCCTTCCGCTCCGGCTGATTTGGATGCTTCGACAACCTCATCGGAGTCTCCTTTGTTTACAATAGTGACGATTAAATCATAGAGCACCTTTTGATCTTCGGACATATCCCTTACCCCCTCTTCCTCTGAGGCTCCCTTCTCTGCCTCAAAGCCAAGCATATGGCAAACACCTGCAACATTTTTCGTATCGATAACAAAGCCAATTCCCTGTTTTGGCTGATTTAAGTTCACAGATTCTGTAATTGCCGTTAAAACGCTTTCATATATATCATCTGGAACGAGGGTTAAAATAATCGCTCTCTCCCGCTCCACAGGTATCCCTAAAACGCGTCTTTTCTCATTCATTTTAATGCCATTCCCCAGAAGCGTTGTCCCGCCCTGGGCTCCGGCATTTTTCGCTGCCTGAACGATTCTTTTGGCTCTATCCTTCTTCACGATGGTGACGATTACCTTTTGACCCTTATTCAAGATCGCCATCCTGCCTCTTCTCCTTTCTACCAAATAAAATCCCCAATGTTAATACAGATAGAATCGGAGCGAGTGCAACTAATGCGACCATTCCGAAACCATCAAGAAGGGGATCCCGCCCTTCTGTAACAGAGGCAATACCTACAAACATTGCTAAAATAAAGGTAGCTGTCATCGGACCGGTGGCTACACCGCCCGAATCAAAAGCAATTAATGTAAAGGCTTTTGAAGAGTAGTTTATCATGATTAACGCTATTATATAACCTGGAAGAATAAAATACCATAGGGAAATTCCATAAATAATTCGAAGCATGGATAAAGCCACAGCTAACCCTACGCCAATCGAGAGTGTATACAATAACAGCTTTTGCGGAATATATCCGGCTGAAACCTTTTCCACCTGCCGATTCAGGACTGCAACAGCAGGCTCAGCATATACTGCGAAAAACCCTAGAATAAATCCTACGATCACGAGCACCCATTCGTGTGGGAAGGTGCCCAGTTTTTCCCCCATAATTTCACCAATCGGAAGAAAACCGATGTGGACCCCCTGTAGAAAGAAGGCCAGGCCAAAATAGGAAAGTAAAAAGCCTACCCCGATATCTATGAGTCTGCGTAACGGTAATTTCAAAAAGAAAAAATGAAAGAATAAAAATAAGATGAGCAGTGGTGAAAGGGCCATGGTGACATCACGAAGCACATCACCAAACCCGTGAAAGATGTGTATGTTCATCCGTAGATAACCCCCAATATCAAGACAGACAGAATAGGACCTATGGAAGCAAGGCCAACCAGTCCGAATCCATCTCTGGAGGCTGATTTCCCTCGCAGGACCGAGGCTACCCCTAACCCTAAGGAAAGGATGAAGGGAACCGTTAACGGACCTGTGGTAACTCCCCCTGAGTCAAAGGAGATGGGTACGAAAATCGGGGGTGTAAAAGCAGCCAGTAAAAACACAAGTCCATAACCAATCGTAAGCAGGTAAACGATTTTAATAGAGAAAATGATTCTAAGCATCGCCAGGGCGACAAATATCCCTACACCTAAGGCTACAGACATAATTAAAATGCTTTGAGGGATTTCTCCATTCGACACCTGATCAATCTGGGTCGCTAACACCCGGACATCAGGCTCGGCAACTGTAACAACCACTCCCAGCACGAAGGCAAAAAAGAGAATCAACCACAGACTTCTCGTTTTGGATAAAGCCGAACCAATCATCTCCCCCACAGGCTGCAAACCTACATTAACTCCTAATAAAAACAAAATAAGTCCAATGCTGACCATCACCGCTCCAACAAGAAACTGGATAAACGTTTCCATGGGAAGCCAGATAATCGTAAACTGCAGGGCTGTTACCACTAATGTGATGGGCAGTACAGAATAAATCACTTCCATAATGGTTTCTTTAATATTCTCCATATAAAACCTTCCTTCACGTTTGTAGATAAAGTGAAACTTCCATCAGTGGGGGGGTTTCTCTATCCCCCACTGATGGTTCGTTGAACTTATCAGGGATTTACTGGCCGTTTATCCCCCACTTAGTCCTGTTGGGGTACCCTCCAGACTTGAAGTGGGGGTATTACGGCCAGTTAATACGTGATAAATACAGAAAACGGTCTATGTACCCGGACAAGACCTATACGGATATGAAAAAATGATAGCTTTCTTAAATGAATGGAAAAATCATAGCGGGCCTTAACATACTTATGAAGTGTATATAAAGTGAAATTTCCATCAGTGGGGGTTATCTCCATCCCCCATGATGGTTAGCTGAACTTATCAGGAATTTACTGTCCGTTTTTCCCCCACTTTAGTCTTGTTGGGTTACCCTCAAAACTGAAGTGGGGTATTACGGACTTCATGCGTGATAAAAAATGGGAAAGTAAGGGTGTTCATCAAAATTGAGGAAGACCCAAAGAGGAAAAATCACTGTTACTATTATATTAACAGATTTGACGGAAAATTCGCTATTTAAGTGCTCAGAAGCTTTCGTACAGAACAAAAGCGGAAGCGTCCGTTTGCCTAAACGGTCGCCTCCGCTTTTCTTTGTCCAGCTACGGCTCCTAGGTCAAGGCGGATATAAGCCAAAGCCAATACGTGGCGAAAACCATGCCACTCCATGTCTTCGTCTTATCCCGCATGACCTGAGCAGTCGCCTCCGCTTTTCGTTGTCCAGCTGCGGCTCCCAGGCCCAAGCGGATATAAGCAGAATCCCCTCCATGGCCAAAGTACGGCCACTCCGGAGATTCTGCTTATGCCGTCTGGCCTGAACGGTCGCCTCCGCTTTTCTTTACATTTTTATACTGGAATTACATCTACTTGATCGCCGGCTTTTAACCCTGTTTTGGTTGGAGGGATGACGATCAGGGCATTCGTATCCTTCATGGACAGAAGCGCACTGGACATGTCGAGGCCGACCGGATGCGCCCAGAGCTGACCGTCCTTTTCATCAAAATAGCCTCTTACAAAGCGGGGGAAGGCATTGAGCTTCGTATAATCCTGCTCCAAAAAGGCCGTTTTCTTTACGTGACCTGCTTCTCTTCCGCTTAAACGTTCGATCGCCGGTTTTACAAAGAGTTCAAATCCTACATAACAGGCTCCCGGATTGCCGGAGAGTCCGAACATAAGCTTATCCTTAAAGACTCCGGCTGTTGTCACACTTCCCGGTCTCATTTGAACCTTGTTAAACAGGGTTTTTCCTTCCCAATTCAAGAAAATATCGGTCATAATATCGTAATCCCCGACGGACACACCGCCTGTAGTCACAATCACGTCTATTTCAGGATCCTCTAATAGGGACTGAATTTTCGCCTTTGCCGGGCCTACTTCATCAGGAAACTTACCAATTAGTACAGGCTCTCCGCCATTGGCCTGAATTTGTCCGGCGAGCATGTACGTATTGCTGTTCCGGATCTTCCCCGGCTCTAGAGGCTCATCAACCTCCAGGAGCTCTGTACCGGTCGATAGTACCGCAATTTTTGGCTTTTTGTAAACGGGAACCTGTACATAGCCTAAGGAGGATAATACCGCCATTGCCCCGGGGTTTATCGTCGTCCCTTCTCGTAAAAGAACCTCTCCTTCTGACGTTTCTTCACCAATGGATGTAATATTTTTTACCGATGGAATCGGCTTGGTGAATTTTACATAGGTTCCGTCATCCCGCTCCTCCTGCTCTGTCGCTTCCAGCATAATCACACTGTCCGACTCATCCGGAGCCATCGCACCTGTCATAATTCTTGCGGTCTGGCCGCTTTCGAGCTTTTTACCCGGCACTTCCCCGCAAGGAATATCATCTACCAGCTTTAAATAGACCGGTCGTTCCTTCGAGGCGTCCTTTAAGTCTTGAGAAATGACTGCATAGCCATCGTAGCCTGAACGACGGAAATGGGGGATCGGATGAGGAGCCTTCACATCCTCAGAAAGTGTGGATCCCAGTGCCTGATCCAACGGGAGTTGTTCATGTTTCGCTTTTGGTATGTAAGAAAGAATCGATTCAAGGGCATCCTCTACTTTCACTGCCTTGCGTCGAAATCTTGAAAATTGCTCATTATCGCTCATCAAACTCTCCCTTTCTATCTGCAGATTCTAGAATTTTACTTCAGCACTATCCCTTTGTTTCATTATACGTCTTCCTAAACCAGTTTATCATTCTCCATGCTTTTAAAGAACAGCCTTGTATAAAAAAGCGGAACTTCCATCAGTGGGGGTATTACGGCCAGTTCATGCGTGATAAACTGTGTATACAAAATGAAAATGAGGAGGAATACGAAATGGGCGTACACGATCACCGCAAGTCATCCCCTGAGAATGTCCAATGTGCGATTATTACAGTTTCAGATACGAGAACAGAAGAAACGGACAATAGTGGGAAACTCATAAAAGATTTACTTGAGGAAAATCAGCATAAATGGGTGGATTATCAGATTTTAAAGGATGACTACTCCTCCATCCAGGACACAATCCGGGACTTAGCCAGACGCGAGGATGTCCACACCCTTCTGCTAAATGGAGGAACAGGCATCTCAGCCCGTGATACAACCTATGAAGCCGTTCGGGATCTACTGGACAAGGAAATGCCAGGCTTTGGAGAGCTTTTCCGCATGCTGAGCTATCAGAAGGACATTGGCTCCGCGGCCATTTTAAGCCGAGCGATTGGGGGAATCTATCAGAACACAGCCGTCTTCTCCATGCCAGGTTCATCAGGTGCAGTGAAGCTGGCGATGAAGGACCTGATTCTGCCGGAAATCACTCATGTTCGGCATGAAATCGAAAAACAGTTATAGGAATGCCTAAGCCTTTTTCTTCCTATCCTTAATCAGCAGCTGATAAGGATAAATAACGAGCGCATAGCCCATATAGGTTAAAAACAAATAGGCTGAGTTAAAATTTACAAATTTGTATACATTATATCTTTGAAGCAGCGGATTTACCAGAAAGGACACCCCGATGCTCAGGGCGGCATTTACGGTCACATAACGCCAGAACTTCCCAAAAGTCAAATGGAAAGTCCATAATGTGCCGGCGAAAAAAGGGCCGAACACAAAGGTTAAATCATTAGCCAGACGCTTAAAAATACTGCCACTTACCATCCAGAACTTATATCGAAATGAGAGCGAGCACATGATTAAAACAAGGCCGGACGTAAATAAAGAGACAGGAAAATATTTATGAAGGGCCTTTGCTGGATAAAACAACAATGAAACAAAAGAAATCACCAGCAGCCCTATACGAATCATCCATGAAAGCATATGCAGATGGTACTCCTTTTTTCGCTTACGTTTTCCTGAAGATTCCTGTTTTATTCTTTTAATTTCCATACTATAAAAAAGCATCTGACCTGGATCAGGACCTCCAGATCAGATGCTGACGTTATAACCGTAAGTGTCACATCAAATCTTCAAATTTTATGATTTCGCATGCTCTCCCTGCAAATATTTTTCGACAAAATCTGTGGTTGTTTTCCCTTCCTGAAAAGCTGGGTGCTGAATCACTTTCCTTAGCATCGGAATGTTCGTTTTAATTCCTTCTACTTTATAGTTCTCCAGTACATCTCCTAATCTTTCAATGCCTTCATTTCGATCCTGCCCTGTTACAATTAATTTTGCAATCATCGGATCATAAAAAGGAGTAACCTTGGACTCAGAATGGACGGCTAATTCATGACGGATATGTTCCCCTTCCGGATAGTCCAGTTGGGTGATTTGCCCTGGGGAAGGGAAAAAGGTCTTTGGATCCTCCGCATAAATTCTAACCTCGATCGCATGCCCTTCCCTTTTTATCTCGGACTGCTCAAGCCTTAGAGCCTCGCCACTGGCAATCCTTATTTGCTCCTCCACCAGATCAATGCCTGTAATCTCTTCTGTGACCGGATGCTCCACCTGAAGACGTGTATTCATCTCCAGGAAATAAAAATTCTTATCCTCATCGACTAAAAACTCAATCGTACCGGCATTACAATATCCAATAGATTTTGCCGCCTTGACAGCCGCCATTCCCATCCTTTCTCTCGTCGCTTCATCGAGAAATGGAGAAGGCGCCTCCTCGACAACCTTTTGATGCCGTCGCTGAATGGAGCATTCCCGTTCCCATAAATAAACGGTTTCTCCTGCCTGATCAGCTAAAACCTGAATCTCTATATGACGGGGGTTCGGAATCGATTTTTCCACATACATTGCCCCGTCTCCAAAGAAGGTCTGCGCACGCTTCTGATTTCCCTCGAACGCTTTTTTCACTTCTTCGTCATTATGGGCAAGCTGCATACCAATTCCGCCACCACCTGAAGAAGCCTTTAACATAACAGGGTAGCCAATTTCACTCGCCACACGGGCAGCCTCATCCCCATCCTCGAGCGGGTATTGAATCCCGGGTACGACGGGAACACCTGCCTCTTTCATCGTTTTTCTCGCCTCAATTTTACTTCCCATCCTGGCAATCACATCAGGGGATGGGCCAATAAAAACAATCCCCTCCTCCTGACACCGTTTAGCAAAATCCGGATTTTCGGACATCAATCCATAGCCGGGATGTACCGCCTCGGCGCCGCTTTCATGAATCATTTCAAAAATCCGGTCCATATTTAAGTAGCTTTCCTGGACCTGATTGCCCCCAGCCAGATACGACTCATCCGCCATTTTCACATGTGGACTGTCTGCATCTGCCTCGGAATAAATGGCGACGGTTTGGATTCCCATTCTTTTACACGTTCGAATGACTCTGGCTGCAATTTCTCCACGATTAGCGATTAAAATTTTCGTAAACAAACCGGTTCCTCCTTTTGTCTGAACTAACTGTTTCTATCTCTATTCTATACTCTATCACAATATGTTAACGCTTTCATTTAAATCGTTCATTGGTCACTTGATAATGATTCTGATATTGCTGACGGAGCATATGTTTTTGAATTTTTCCTGTTGATGTCATCGGCAGTTGCTCCAAAAAGACAACATCTTTTGGAACCTGAAAGCCTCCTAAATGCTGCCTGCAGAAGGATATGACATCATCGGAAGAGGTGGCCGCTCCTTCCTTCCTTACAACAAATGCCGTAACAGCCTCGGACCAATGTTCATGCGGAAGTCCGACCGCAACCGCATTTTCGATATCTTCATGCATCAGTAAAACACTCTCCACTTTAATCGATGGCACATTTTCCCCGCCGGTTTTAATGATGTCTTTCTTCCGGTCTACAAACACCAGCTGCAGATCCTCATCCCAATAGCCCAAATCTCCTGTATGATGCCAGCCGAAAGCCCGGCTTTTTTCCATTTCCTCTTCGTTCTTGTAATAGCCATTCATGACGTTCGGCCCTCTGTGAACAATTTCGCCGACTTCGCCTTCAGGTAAAAGATTGCCCTCATCATCCATAACAGCCGTATCATTAATCAGGGAAGACGTACCCCAATAAGAGCCGAATCTTCTTAGTTGTTCTTCCGGTCTGAACACCATGGTTGATGGATACATTTCGGTCTGCCCTGTACCCAGAGCGAACTGAGGGCAGATTTCATTGATGCACCTCTCCAGGGAACGTTTATCCATAGGCGCCATCGCATACGTGCACCTTCTTAATGAACTCAAATCATATTCACTTTTTTTCGGGTGATCCAGAATCATTCGATACATCATGGGCAGTGCAAACATATTCGAAATTTTATGATCCTGTATCGTTTTCATCAGCAGCTCCGGTTCAAAGCCACTGATAATGACGGTTGTGGCCCCACGATGAAGGGTGGACATCGTAAACGTGTGCTGGGCACAATGGAAAAGGGGCATCATCGTTAAGACGACTTCATCTTCATTAAAATTACTTTCAATAATGTTTCCCAGGCTGGCAATATAAACGGCTAAATGACTGATCATGACCCCCTTTGGATTGCCGGTCGTACCACTGGTAAACATAATTTGAGCGGTATCCCGATCCTGAATCTCTATAGCTGGTTCTTTTTTCGCCTCATCTTCTATTGCAGGCAAAAATGGCTGGGCACCGGCAAAAATTCCCCGTACGGCTAAAAAGGTTGAGCAATACTCTTGATATACATCGAGAGCCGGCTCCATCAGGACAGCATCACCAATAATCAATTTGGGTTCGATTAGATTCATAATATATTGCTTTTCCTCTTTAGATATAGCCGGGTTGATAGGCACCCAGATAAGACCTGCTTTGGCAATCCCATTGGAAATCACTACATATTCCCAGTGGTTTCCGCAGACCGTCAGAACCTTATCCCCTTTTTTATGCCCGGAATTAAGAAGATAGTTGGCAAACTGATTCGTTAATTCATCCAGCTGCTGATAGGTTATTTCCTTATCACCCTCAATAATGGCCTTTTTATCCGGAAACCTCCCTGCATTCCGCCGGATAATATCTCCAATAGCGACTCGACTTACCACACTCTCCATCCTCATTCCTCCCTTAGTTTTCCGATTCTTTTTTCACTAACGCCTTGGAAATCCCTGTAATCACCTGGTCACCGGTTTGTTTATAAGTAGCCTGCTTCACCGTTACAACACCGGTACCATTTTGTTTATCTTTCAAATCCATAACCTCTAATTCCACATGGATGGTGTCATGAATAAAAACAGGCTGAATGAACCGCAGCTGATCAATCCCATAATTCGCCACAATAATCTCAGGCTCCATTTTGGTGAGTCCTGTTCCAATAGAAAGGACCAGCATTCCGTGGGCAATCCTCTGTTTAAAAGGAGATTTTTTTGCGTATTCTATGTCGGTATGAAGCGGATACCAGTCACCGGTCAAAGCACTGAACATGATGAGATCAGATTCCGTTATGGTCCTCGCTCTGGACTTCCACGTTTCACCTTTTTCAAAATATTCAAAATATTTATCGTACATTTGCTCCTCGCTCCCTTCCTAATCAGGAATGACTTTTTTGTCTCAGTTTGGTTTTTAACACTTTACCTGTTGCATTTCTTGGCAGTTCCTCAACCATTTCGATTTTTCTCGGCATTTTAAACCGGGCAATTTTTCCTTCTAAAAAGTCATGGATATCCTGCAGTGTTAATGTTTCTTCACTGTTCTTCAGTGCGATCACAGCTTTAACCGATTCTCCCCACTCTTCATCAGGATAACCGACAACCGCGGTTTCCAGGATATTCGGATGACGGTACAGTGCCTGCTCAACCTCAATGGGATAGACATTTTCTCCTCCAGTGATAATCATATCCTTTTTCCGGTCCACAATATAGATAAATCCTTCTTCATCAAATTTAGCCAAATCCCCTGTATAAAACCAGCCATTTTTCAGAACCCTTCTTGTCTCCTCTGGTTTATTCCAGTAGCCGGCCATAACGTTTGGACCTTTAACAATTAACTCTCCTACTTCCCCTGTCTCCACATCCTGGTTATAGTCGTTTACGATACGGACACGGGTGTGCATCGGTTCTTTGCCTACAGAGCCATTTTTTCGCAAGGTATTTTTTTCATCAAGAATCGAGACAAACGGAGCCGTTTCCGTAAGTCCAAATCCTTCATAAAAAGGAATACCCCTATCCTGGAAAAAGGTAATCACTGTGATCGGACAAGGAGCTCCCCCGGATACACAGAAGCGCAGGGATGATATATCGTAGTCTTCAAAGTTCTCAACATTCATGATCGCCTGCCACATCGCAGGAACTAAGAAGAGGCTTGTGATGTTTTCCTCCTGTATTTTTTGCAGGGTTCGCTCAGGATCAAAGCTGTCATCCAGGATAACGGTTCCTCCCTTATAAATTAAAGGAGTTGTAAAAACACTCATGCCGCCGATATGAAAGAGAGGTGCTGCGGACAGGGTAATATCACTTTTCTCAAAAGGGCTGGCATGAATGCTGTTAATCGCATTCCACAGGGTATTCCCGTGGCTTAGCATCGCTCCTTTTGGTTTACCGGTTGTTCCTGAGGTATACATCATCATATGGATATCCTCTGTCCATACGTTGATAACAGGCTCTGTCTGTGGCGCATTGACAATGAGCTGTTCATAACGCCAATCAAGCTCATGAGGATTATTGCCTACGTGAACATACTCTAAAATACTGGACTTCATCTCCCGCAATTGATCCACCAGCGCCTTCATTCGTTCATCATAAATAAAGTGATTCGGCCGGGAATCCTGAACAATATAATGAACCTCCTCCACACTTAGGCGAAAATTGATCGGGACAAATATGGCCCCTATTTTTGCACAGGCAAACATCGACTCCAGAATTTCGTTTGTGTTAAATAGAAGTGCATCCACCCGATCCCCCTTTCGGACGCCAAGTGAGATTAAAGCATGACCCAGACGGTTCACCCGATGATTAAACTCCTCATAGGTAAACCTTTTTTCGTGTGAAATAAGGGCCATTCGATCAGGGTCAGCCTTTGCATGCTTCGTAATCCAGCTGCCAACAGTCGTTTCCAAAACATCACCCTCCTTTAGATATTTAAAACAAGTGAGGATTAACTCAACATCGTGGAGTGTTTCCTCTCAGGCAGTTTAAAATCTTTATTTTCAAAGGTTTCGTAACGGCTGATCAGCTCCTCACGTAAATCGCTTGGGACTATTAAATCATCCACAACCAGTTCACCCGATAGCTTAAAAATATCATAGCCTTCCCGGTATTCCTCCTGCAGTTTTTTCACTAATTCCGCCCGCTCTTTCGGATCCTCCACCGCCTGTATTTTATTGTAATAGACTGCATTGATCGCAGCTTCAGGTCCCATGATGGCTATTTCAGCAGACGGAAGAGCCATGGTTGTATCCGGTTCATAGGCCGGGCCCGCCATGGCATAGATGCCTGCCCCATAGGCTTTCCGCACGATCACACACAGTTTCGGTACATTAGCACAGGAGCTGGCAAAGATAAAATTACGTCCCTTTCGTAAAATGCCTTCCTGTTCCACCTTCGTCCCCACCATAAAGCCTGGTGTGTCGCAAAGATATAAGAGCGGAATGTTATAGGCATCACACGTCCATACAAATTTGGCTCCTTTATCAGAGGATTCCGGAAAAATGGCTCCCCCTTTATGCATCGGCTGATTAGCTACAATACCGACTGTTTTCCCATTCAGCCGGGCAAAGCCTGTAACCAGTTCCTTTGCATAATCCTTTTTCACCTCTAAGAAACTATCCGCATCTACTATGGAATCAATGAGTTTATGGACATCATAGGCCCGGTTTGGCTCCTGGGGAATAAGATTGTCGATGTCCTTTGGGTCCAGTTTCGGATCCGCGGCAGGAAATTCCGGGAGTTCAGCATCAAAATGATCCGGCAAATAGGTCATCAGCTTTTTCACGATTTCAGCAGCATGCTCTTCAGATTCTGCTACAAAATCGGCCGATCCACTCTTTGTTGCGTGCATATGTGACCCGCCCAGCTCCTCAATATCCACCTTTTGCGTCGTCGCCATTTGAACCATCCTTGGGGAGGCAATCGCCATTCCGGCCATTTTATCGACCATAATGGTGAAATCGGAAAAGACAGGCATATAGGCTGTTCCGGCAAAACATGGACCATAAAGCACCGCAATCTGGGGCACCCGTCCTGATAGAATACTATGATTATAGAAAATCTTCCCGCCTGAATATTTTTCAACATGGTACCCACCGGCTTCATCAATCCGTCCACCGGAAGAATCAATCATATAAACAATAGGCCTCTTGCCGCGAATGGCAGCCTCCTGAATCCGCAGCACTTTTTCACTGTGGTACTTCCCCATTGATCCCGCTTTCACGGTAAAATCACTGGCCATAAAATAAACGATTCGATCATCCATCTTCCCTGTTCCGGTTACAACCCCATCTGCCGGGAGCTTCTCATTCAGCACCTGGGCAAACAGTCCGGTTTCGTAAAAAGGCTTTTCCTCATCAAAATAAAGCTTCAGACGATCCCGCACAAACCGTTTTCCCGCTTTCTCCAATTTATCGTGGCTTTTTCCACCTTTATGGATTCGTTCTCTTTCCGCTAATACTTTACGCTCTCTTTCCAAACGGCACACATCCTTTCCATTTTTACGAGATAATTCCTAAACGCTTCGTCAGGATTTCATTCATGATCTGGGTGGTTCCGCCTCCAATCGACTGAATACGGGCGTCACGCCAGAAACGCTGAACGTCATATTCCATCATATATCCGTTTCCACCATGAATTTGCAGGGCCTGGTCCGTTACCCGGCGAATCATTTCGGTCGCATAAACCTTGGCCATGGTCGCCTCTGTAACGACATCCTCCCCTTTGTTATACAAATACAGGGCACGGTAGGTGATATTTCGTGCCTTTTCAAGGTCAACAGCCATATCGACCATCTTGTGGCGCAGTACCTGAAACTTTGATAAAGGACGATTGAACTGAATCCGCTCCTGACTGTATTTCTTCGCTGTCTCAATCGCCAATTCACCCAGTCCCACACAGCCCAGGGCCATACTGAGACGTTCAAATTGAAAGTTTTCCATTATATAAAGAAAGCCTTCATGTTCACGGCCAATCAGATTTTCTTCCGGGACTTTTACCTCATCGAAAAATAATTCTCCTGTATCTGAAGCATGCCAGCCCAGCTTTTTCAGTTTCTTTCCTGCTGAGAACCCTTCCCAGTCCGTTTCCACGATAAAAAGGCTGATGTTTCGATGAACAGGCTCTTCTCTTGTTTTCGCCGCGACAATGACATAGTCCGCATTGACCCCATTCGTAATAAACGTTTTGGAGCCATTCAAAATATAGTGGCTGCCGCTTTTCTTTGCTGTCGTTTTGATCGCAGAAACGTCCGATCCTCCACTTGGCTCTGTGATGGCTAAGGCGGAAATTTTTTCACCTTTAATCCCTGGAACAAGATAGTTCTGCTTTTGCTCTTCACTTCCATACTTCCAAATGTTTGTCATTGCAATGCCTGTATGAGCACCAATGGCAGCTGCCACACCCCCGGAGCCGCATTTGGCCATTTCCTCAATCAGAACGGCTTCCGTAATGATATCTGAATCACTTCCCCCGTATTTTTCGGGAAATTTAATACCCAAATAGCCTAACTCTCCCATTCGTTCATACAGACTCCTGGGAACCTCCTCTTCTCTTTCCCACTTTTCAACATTCGGAATGATTTCCTTTTCAATAAATTTTCGCACCGCTTTGCGGAACATGTGGTGTTCATCCTGAAAAATCCAATGCGCCATCGCCCTTCCCCCTTCCCATGTTAAATTTCCATTTGTTTGGCAATAATCTCTTTCATGATTTCGTCTGTCCCTCCGCCAATACGTGGCAGACGGCTGTCCCGCCAGTTACGCTCAATCGGATACTCCGCCATGTACCCGTGTCCTCCATGGATTTGCAGAGCCCGATCCGCTACCCAATGGGCCATCTGGACCGCCGATAATTTCGTCATGGAAATCTCTTTCGCCGGAACCTCCCCCTTAGAGAAGCGGTAAGCGGTAGCATAGGTGAGCTCACGGCATACTTCCATTTCCGTTTTCATTTCCGCCAGCAAGTGGGAGATCACCTGAAAACGGCTGATGGGCTGTTCAAAAGCAATACGATTTCGGGCATAGTTCAGCGCCTGCTCATAAGCGAAATCAGCACCGCCTATGGCACCTGCAGCTCCTATCATCCGTTCTCCCTGAAGCTGCCACATAATTTGATAGAATCCCTTGCCTTCTTCCCCGAGTAAATTTTCATTTGGAACCCGGACTTGATCAAAAATCAGTTCAGCAGTATCCGAGGAACGCATCCCCACTTTGTCGAGTTTTTTCCCAACCGAAAACCCAGGCGTATCTGTATCCACCAGAAACAGACTGATTCCATCTGCGCCCGGTTCATCCGAGGTTCGGGTAACAAGTATCACAAAGTCCGCTTTCGTCCCATTGGTAATAAAGGTTTTCGTTCCGTTAATCACCCATTCATCGCCATCTCTTCTCGCCCGCGTCTGAATCCCCTGTACATCCGAACCGTTATTCGTCTCCGTAATGCCAATGGCGGCAATTTTTTCACCTCTTATCGCAGGGGTCAGAAAACGTTCATGCTGATCCGCATTGCCAAACTTATAAATCGGTGGTGTAGCCATATCCGTCTGCACCGCAATGGCCATCGGTACCCCGCCGCAGCCGCATTTATTTAATTCCTCTGCCAGGACAAGCTTGGTAAAATAATCGCCCCCCTGCCCTCCGACAGATTCAGGATAATGAAAGCCTAAAAATCCCAGCTCTCCCATCCGTTCAAACAGATTTCTTGGAAATTCACCGGCCGCTTCCCATTCATCGACGTAAGGGGAAATCTCCTTCTCCACAAATTTCTGAATCGTTGCCCTTAATTGATCATGTTCTTCGGTCAAATAAGGTTCATAGGGCATTCCTTTCACCTCTTTTCTTCTTTTCGCACTTCTTTACTTACATTAATTTCCATTCGCAGCAAATTGGCGCCGAAGCACTTCCCCAGATTATCCATCCTGATGGAAGAAGAACCTCCACCATCGAGCGCTTCTGTTAAGACAAAATTAAAGGCATGAATATTCGGAAGCTCATATCGGACCACATCCCCTTTTACCAGCCCTTTGAAATGATCCTTTACCCGTTCAGGAGTCACCTGGGATTTAAAACGTTCAAACCACTCCTCATCAGGTGCAAACAGGCCAATATTCACCTTGTTCCCTTTATCTCCGGCCCGCGCCTGGGCTACGTCTTTTAACTGCACACTAGCCAATGGCCGACACCTCCACATTTTTTATCTGAATGTGATCCTCAACCAGCTCCCGGGGTATTAACGCTGACCACATTCCAATCAGTGCCCGTGGTGCTGTGTTCCCGGTAAAACCACTCATTGTCGGAGGACCATTCAGGGCTAATGGCGGGAATAAGCGGCTGAATTTTGCTGCCTCTTTTTTTGTTTTCGCCCGAACAGCCATGCGTAAATAGATTTCATTTAAATCCTCTTCATACTCATGAGCTAACGGTCCATGCAGGGAATTATAGCCGACAAAATCCGTTCTGACCTCGTCATAGTCCAGCCCTCGTTGCTTGATTTGCTTTCGGATGATTTCATCTACTTTTCTCGCCTTTTTTAGAGGATCGGGCCAGGAAAATCCAACCATCACCTGACCTGTATAGCCATTTTCATAGCCCATGACGACTTTCAGGGTTTCCGGACGGGGTTTCCCGCGGGTGCCTGTCACTTTGACCTTATTCGGACCGGTATTTTCGAGTTGCACATTTGTAATATCAACGACCACATCCGGTGTGATATAGTTCGCGGGGTCATGAATTTCATAAAGCATCTGTTCTTTGACGGTGTCCACTGTTACTAATCCACCACGGTCTTCCACTTTGCTTACGGTAAAATCTCCATTTTCGCTGAACTCTGCAATCGGATAGCCAATCCGGTCAAAGCCCTCAATCTCCCACCAGTTCCCACTAAAATTTCCACCTGTAGATTGGGCCGAGCATTCCAGTAAATGCCCCATAAACACACCGCTTGCAAGTCTATCCCACTCCTCTTCTCCCCAGCCAAATTCATGGATTAAGGGAGCAAGAAATTGGGCGGTGTCCGTTGTGCGGCCTGTCACCACAATATCTGCGCCGGATTCCAGCGCCTTCACAATGGGTCTGGCTCCAATGTATGCGTTTGCAAAAACAAGTTTATCTTTTACCGTTTCGATCGGCTGATCCGTTTCCAGGTGGTTGAGTGAAATTCCCCGATCCTGAAATTCATCTATACGGTGGAGTACATTGTCCCCCGTAACGACAGCCACTTTTAAATCATCCATGCCAAGCTCTTCAGCCACCCGGATTATCTCCTGCTGGGCCCCTTCAGGATTAATGCCGCCTGCATTGGTCAGGAGCTTTATTCCTTTCTCTCTCACATAAGGAAGAAGCGCCTTCATCTGCAGGGAAATATCCTTCGTGTAGCCGGCCTTTTCATTTTTCATCTGGTCCTTCTTCAAAATTGCCATCGTCAGTTCTGCCAGGGCATCAAAGCAGATATATTGCACATCCCCTTTTTTTGCCGTGGCGACAGCAGGTTCAATGGTATCCCCGTAAAAGCCCTGTGCAGCTCCGATTCTCACCTTTTTCATAACCGTATCTGTCTCCTTTCTATGATTCTTCACTTATGGTTAACAGCACCTGGCCCTCCTGAACAAAGTCGCCTTCTGCAGTTTCTACTGCGGTGACCACTCCATCCTGTTCTGCTTCAATCGGAATTTCCATTTTCATAGATTCCAGGATGACGACAATATCTCCCGCTTTTACCACGTCCTTTTCCTCCACTTCTACCTTCCAGACATTCGCTGCCATGGTGGCCTGAATATCACCCATCCCCATTTCCCCCTTTAAAAATTTATTTCCCCTTCCACTGCGGGGTGCGCTTTTCCAGAAATGCACTGGCTCCCTCTTTCAGATCCTCACTCATAAACGAGACAAGGCGTAAATCTGACAGGAAATCAAAGGACTTCATTCGATCCATCTGTTCCGACTGAAAATAGGCATCCAGGCTTAACTGAACGGCCAGCGGACTGAAGGATGCCACCTGATGGGCCAGTTTCATCGTTTCTTCTTCAAGAATTTCCGGTTCGACCACCTGATGGACAAGATTCCATTCCTTCGCCTCTTCTGCTTTAAAAACTTGAGCGGTCAGCATCATTTCAAGAAACTTTCTTTCCCCTACTGCCCTTCGTACCCAGGGCATAATGACAAAGGGCACAAGACCAAGCTTTAGCTCTGTAAGCCCCAATTTCGCTTCACTGGAGGAAATTGCAATGTGACACATCGCCACCAGACCGGTCCCTCCTCCAAGTGCCGGCCCATTTACACTGGCGATCAGCGGTGTCCTTACTTCGGCTCCGGCCTTAAAAAGCTCCGTACTCCCCCGCCCTTCAAAATACAGTTCAGGTGCGGTTTTTTCGAGATTTTTCTTAAATTCATTTAAATTTCCACCGGCAGAAAAAGCCTTGCCAGCCCCGGTGATGACAATCGCCCTTACCTCAGGGTCCCGGTCCGCCTCTCTTATGGCTGACAGCAGCTCCCCGGCTGATTGCTCTGTCAGCGGATTGCGCATATCCGGCAGGTTAATGGTAAGCTTTGCGACATAGTCCTTCACTTCATAAAGAATCGTTTCATACTTCATTGACTGCCTCCCCAAAAATATCAATTTTCCTCTTCACTACATGTATCATGCAAAATTCATGCCAAATTCATAATATTCAATTATTTTTTACCCAATCATTCCCTTACGCCCATGATCCTCCCGGGTAAAAATTTTTCTTGTGTCAGAGAATTCTTTTTCAGACACGGCCGTCAACTGTACACATGTGTAAAGAAAGGTTTACAATTGTGTACTCCCCTTTACAACTGTTCATTGTCAGTTCGGTTGACTTACGCTATAATAAAATTAGTTTCGTTTGAATTTTCTAATAATTTAGGAGGGGGAGCATACTTGAAGGTAAAAAATTTTACGACGGTAAACTATGTTCAACTCTCACTGGATAGCACAATAAGAGAAGCCCTGTCAGCGTTCCTTCATCATCAGGTCGATATGGGCTGCGTAACCGATCAGGATCAATTACTGGGAATCGTCCACAAATATTCCATTTACCGGGCGCTGCTCAATCAGTCCTCCCTGGATGATGGTATCGAGCCCCTGATGAAAACCAGAGTCATTACCATTCATAAGGATCAGACCCTCTATGAAGCCAGAGACAAAATGATGGAAGGCAATGTAAGCCAGGCGGTTGTTCTTGATCATCAGGAAAAAATTTTCGGCATAATGTCAAAATCAGACCTAGTCACCTCTCACATGACGGCATTGGAACATACCATCAACCGCATGACCTCGCTTATTGAAAACCTCCAGGAATCCGTTATTTCTGTTGATTCATCCCTTAATGTAACAGCTTATAATCAAACCGCTCTTAAGCTTCTAAAAATCGAGAAACAGGATCTTCAGCCTGAACACATCATAAGGCTCTTTCCTGAACTGGGAAAAAGGTTGTCCGAAGCCATCCGGAAAGGGACCATCATTGATGCAAAACGAATGACCATTTACAACCAGACCGTTATCGCTTCCTTTATCCCCATTCGGGAACTCAACCGGGTATCAGGAGCCATGGTTGTACTGCGGGATGTCACCTCTTATGAAAAAATTGCTGATGAACTGGAGACAACAACCCACCTAAAGCAGCTGTTGGACAGCGCTTTGGAACTGGCTTATGATGCCGTCATCATTACCGATAACCATGGAAAAATTACGAGAACCAACCGCGGCTTTCTAAATCTTTATCAAATTCAAACGAAGGAAGAAGTTATGGGTGAGCCTCTGTCTGCGATTGCTCCAGAAATTCATACGAATCAAACCTTGAAAAACAAGGAGAAAGTGGAAGGAGAACTCATCGAAATCAACCGAAAAAAATGCATCGCAACCAGTATGCCTATTTATCAAAATGGACAGAAAATCGGTACTATATTTAAGATCATCTTCCAACAGCTGGACACTTGGCGGGACATTTTATTACATATGGAGAAACTGGAAAGTGAAGTGTCCTTTTACCGGAAAGAACTCATGCGAATGTCCAAAAAATCAAACCCTTTCACCCCCATCATTACCTCCAATGATCAAATGAATAAAGTAAAGGATGAAGCGATGATTGCCTCCAAGTCCTTTTCAAATATCCTGATTACAGGGGAAAGCGGAACAGGAAAGGAGCTTTTTGCAGAGGGGATCCATCATCATTCCGGCCGAAAAGGGTCCTTTATCAAAGTCAACTGTGCCGCTATCCCGGAGGAGCTATTGGAATCAGAGTTTTTTGGCTATGTGGACGGGGCGTTTACAGGAGCGAAAAAAGGAGGAAAACCCGGAAAGTTCGAACTGGCTCACAAAGGCACCCTTTTTCTCGATGAAATCGGGGATATGCCTTTAACTTTGCAGACCAAACTGCTGCGTGTTCTTCAGGAGCAGGAATTCGAGAAAATCGGAGCAACCCAGCCCACCAAAGTAGATGTCCGGATCCTGGCAGCTACGAATAAAGACTTAGCCAAGCTGGTCCGAAATGGGGATTTCAGAGAGGATTTGTTTTACCGGATCCACGTCATTCGTCTCAAAATTCCGCCATTACGGGAACACCTGGATGACATCCCCCTTCTCTGTAAACATTTCATAACGAAAATTAATGCCAAAACCAATAAAACCATTGCTGGCGTCTCCCCTGACGTCATTCAGAAATTTGAACAATATCACTGGCCGGGGAATATTCGCGAACTGGAAAATGTTTTAGAACGAGCGGTTCACTTTTGCCCATCCAATTGGATCGAACCCCATCATTTGCCTGATGAACTGAATCTACTCGAGGCAAATCAGGATTCACACAAAAAACGTGATCAACCTGATTTTGACCTGGCCGACAAGCGAAAAAAATCAGTACACAGTTCAGAAAAGCAGGCTATTTTGAAAGCGCTTAAGGAATGTGGCGGAAATCGTACCAGGACGGCACAGCTCTTAGGGGTCAGCCGAACAACCTTATATAAAAAACTGAAGCAATACAACATCCAGCAAACACTGGATTTCACATCCTTGTCCTGAACCTATTCACCCGGATGTATCACAAGATTTGATAATTTGATGCGAGTTTGAAATACTGAAAATGTACGATGCAAAACGAAAGGAGCAAAGAAATGAAAACACTCGTCGCAGGAGCGAATGGTCAAATTGGAAAGCAGCTTGTCCAGTTATTACATAATAGCGACAAACACACCGTTAAAGCGATGGTTCGAAAAGAAGAGCAGGCAGAAGCATTCAAACAGGAAGGAATTGAAACCGTACTTGCGGACCTGGAAGGGTCTGTGGAGGACATTCAGCATGCTGCCAGTGATTGTGATGCCGTGGTCTTTACCGCTGGTTCAGGTGGCAGCACCGGTTCCGATAAAACGTTGCTTGTCGATCTGGATGGGGCCATCAAAACCATTGAAGCAGCCCAGCAGGCGGATGTGAAACGATTTGTCATGGTCAGTGCATTTCAGGCAAACAACCGGGAAAACTGGTATGAACCGCTCAAGGCCTACTATGTCGCTAAGCATTATGCAGATCGGGCTTTAATTGACAGCGAATTAAACTACACCATCGTGCGCCCCGGCGGCCTGTTAAATGAAGCAGGAACAGGCCACATTCAGGTTGCGGAAAATATGACAGAAGGCGGTTCCATCCCCCGTGAAGATGTAGCCAAAACGGTTCTCGCCTGTCTTGATGAGGAAAATACCTATAAAAAGTCCTTTGATTTACTATCAGGGGATCAGACGATTGAGGAAGCTTTGAAGGGATTATAGGTGATTATGTAAAGACTCAAATTTAAGTAATTACCCTATCGTAGAGATAATCCTTTCTATGACAAATGAGTTAATCATTTACGACTACTCAATAATTGAAACAAATACTATAATATGGGATGTGGGGGGAAGTCCCCATGTCCCATCCTACTTCGACTTAGTGTAAACCCAACATTTTTATGTACATAGTTTTTTCTATACTTGCATCGACTAGGATACTTATGAAGAGCGCTTCCTTTATAAAAAAGAGAATGCCACTTACTAGAATATACAGGTTCTCATAAATAGCTGTTCGTTTGTTACATCATCCCAGGTATTTCCTGCAATTGCATCAAACAGAATATTCAATTGCAGTTCATTGGATCTTTGGATCAACTCATGGTTGAACATTTGATGATCAACTTATTGTTATTCGAAAGATGCCTGTTACGCTTTATTAATAAATCCCCAATTTATTCTACAATTCCAGGATATAGCCTGGTGATTTCAATTCAATTAATATCCCAGTTTTTCTCACGAACAGTATCCACGATATTTCATAAACTAGAACCTTTTCGCCTGTAAATTCTTCAACTAAAATGCTTTCTGCATCCAATTGCAGAATTTCCTTCAATGTAAAATCACCAACAAATTCCGTTGTTGTCCTGTCCACTTTTGTATAATGAAATGGTAATTACTTCTCCATCCTTGGTCATTATCCACACCTATCTCAGTATAATCGGATTTCATATAAAAAGCTTTTCAAATACAGCCATTGTGTTTTCCAACGGCATGTACAGAAACGCCTCTAGTCAACATTCACAACCTTTCCTGCCGTTTACCAAATGAATGTAAATATTGAGATTTTAAATAAAAATAAAAAACATGAAAACAACGCATATCTTAATGATTGAACTAATCTTTCTTTTCTTCAACAGAATCTCTCGTCTATTTGTCTATTAGTATGAAAAGAGACTTTTAAACTGTTAAAAAAAGGAGTATAAGAGAATGGAAAAATGCGGTTCAAATGTTCTACTAGAATTGATATGATTTTTGAGTGATTTCATTTGATTTTTAGCTGATTTAATTACATAATAAATACATAAGATTACGTACGTAATTAGGAGTGATTGGATGGATTTTGGTTTCAGTTATAACTTCCCAGCTATTAAAGGGGTTCAGGCTGGTCAAGATTACTATATTGCAATGTGTCCACTACGTGTGATACCAAAAATATTCCTGTTTGACGAGGATGAAATTCCACCTGAACATAGAGCTCAACGAATTTTAAATAAAAACAGAATACCTGATATTACCAATTACATAATTGATAACCCTGATGATTACGTCTTTTCTTCACTTACTGCTTCTATTGATGGTGACGTTGATTTCACCCCAGTCTCTAAGGATAACACGTTTAAGGACATGGGTATGCTAGCAATTTCCCTGGATTCAAGATTTTTAATTAACGATGGACAGCATCGTCGTGCAGCGATTGAAGAAGCACTGAAAATTAACCCTGAATTAGGTAGTGAGACGATTTCTGTTGTATTTTTTATTGATACAGGTTTAAAAAAATCTCAACAAATCTTTTCAGATTTAAATAGACATGCGGTGAATACCACTTCATCAATCGGTATTTTATATGATTACCGAGATAAACTTTCTATGGTTACAAAGGATATTGTTGATTCCATTCCTTTATTAAAAAGATACACGGACAAAGAAAAAGTCTCCTTATCAAAAAATTCCCCAAAACTTGTAGCCTTGAATCATATTTTTAATAGTAATCTGAAAATTTTAGGAGTGGCGAAGGGAGATTCAATTAGTGATAATGATGAAGAATTCTTAAAACTCTTTTGGGAAACCTTAACAAGTTCTCTTGATGAATGGAACCAAGTGTTAAATAAACAGATTTCTCCGAAAGATTTGAGAATGAATTATATTATTGGACATGGTGTTTTCTTTGAAGCAATTGGGCTTGTTGGTAATTATTTAAGAAAATACCATACAGATGAATGGAAATCTTACATTAAAAAACTAAAAAATATTGATTGGTCTAGAACAAATTCAGAATTATGGGAAGGACGTTCTATTAAAAATGGGCGTGTTCAAAAAAATGCACAAACCATAAAGTTGACGGCTATTCAAATTAAAAAGCTGCTAGGACTACCTTTAACACAACAAGAATCTAGTATGGAAGATGAGTTTCTGAAAGGAGTATCAAAATGAGTATGGGTATCATAACTGAGATGTATAATGAAAAAGAAAATAATGATATAGATAATTCCCTCGTAGAACAAGCCAAAAAAGAAATTAAAGAGGTTTATCTTTCCGATGATCGACCATGGGTTCTCGGATATAGTGGTGGAAAGGACTCAACTGTTGTAGTTCAACTAGTTTTTGAGGCACTTTCTGAATTAGAAACTTATCAATTAACGAAGAAAGTGTATGTAATTTCTTCAGACACCCTAGTTGAAACGCCATTGATTATCCAATCTATTAACACTACTCTAAGGCGAGTTGAAGAAAAAGCGATCGAATTAGGGCTTCCTATTGAAACCCATAAGGTTAAACCAATGGTTGATCAATCCTTCTGGGTAAATATTATTGGTAAAGGCTATCCTTCTCCAAACCAGCAATTTAGATGGTGTACAGATCGATTAAAAATTGATCCAGCAAATCAGTTTATAAAGGACAAAGTAAATACATTTGGTGAGGTAATTATGGTGTTAGGTGTTCGAGAGCAAGAAAGTGCTACTCGTGCTAATGTTATTAAATCACATTCTGTTGACGGAAAAGTTCTAATGAGACATTCCACTCTTTCAAACGCATATGTTTATGCTCCTATTAAGCGGTTTGATCTAGACGATGTTTGGGGATATTTACTAAACTTTAATTCTCCATGGGGGGATGACAATCAGGAACTCTATCGTTTATACAGCGATTCAAATAGTGGTGAGTGTCCTCTCGTGGTTGATAAAACTGTTAAAGAATCAGCCGGTTCATGTGGTAATTCACGTTTTGGTTGTTGGGTTTGTACAGTTGTTAATGAAGATAAAGCATTAACAGGTTTTATAGATAATGGCCATGATTGGATGAAACCTCTCCTTAATTTTAGGAATTGGTTAACATCAATAAGAGATGACCGTACAATGCGTATGAAATATCGAATGAACGGACAAATCTACTTCAGACCAATGCAGATCAAAGAACATGAAGGTAAAGAGTGTATTTTAGTGCCTAAAAAAGGATACAGAAAAAAAGAATTGATCCCAATTGATGACTTTGACATCGTAGATAAGAATCAACTAAATGATTATATTAAAGAGCATAATATTGACCTCTCCACATCTGATGATCCGAATATTTTAATTAAAGATGAAGATGGTAATTTATGTAGATTAGGACTTGGACCTTTTACCCTAGAAGCTAGACGAGAAATATTAGAAAGACTTCTAAAAGTACAAAAGAACTTAAAACACCCACACGACGAGGAATACGAATTAATCAGGCTGGATGAATTAAAGGAAATTAGAAAAATATGGTTTGACCATGGTGACTTTGAGGATAGCCTACCAAAACTATATAAAGATATAATGGGTCATGACTTAGAATGGGAACAAGATGAGAGCTTAATTTTTGACGAAGAAGAATTATCACAGCTAGAAATGATGTGCCACGAAGAAGGCTTGGACTTTAAACTTATGAAAAAATTACTCTTAATCGAAAAAGACTATTCTGGTTTCAAAGTTAAGAGAGGATTAATGGATAAAATATCATCTGCTTTAAAACAGGATTACTTACACCTATAACTTTGAAATGAAAGGACCAACAAGAGATGATCTTTAAGAAATTAGTTTTAACAAATATTGGCCCGTATCTAGGAGTAAACCGCTTCTCTTTTGACACAAAAGATGATAAAAATACTATTATAATAGGCGGGAAAAACGGCTCAGGTAAAACAACATTTTTAAATAGTGTTCGTTTAGCTCTTTATGGACCTCTTGCTTATGGGTACAAAACAGAATCTAATGAATATTTAAAAAAAGTAAGAGGGTTGCTAAATTCTAATGCGTTAGAAGCATACTCTAACAATCATTTTAAGATTCGTATTGATTTTAAAACAGTTGAGAATTTCAAAAATATAAATGTATCAATAGTTAGAAGCTGGAATGTTACTGAAAAGTCGATTAAAGAAAAAGTAGCCGTTATAAAAGATGATGAACATTTAAACGAAGTACAAAAAGATGAATTCTTTGAATCGTTAAGAACGACATTTCCCCCTTCCCTTCTTGAACTTTGTCTATTTGACGGGGAAGATATATCAAGATTGACAAGTGAAGATACTCTTTCGAAATATATTAAGGATCTGTCATCTCATTTATTCAATCTAGATCTTTTTCATAACCTTGAAAAAGATCTAGAGAATTATATTTCTCAAAGTTCTAAAACGAGTAAGGAAGCCAGTTTAGAAAATGACAAGGAAGTAATTGAAGAAGACTTAACTTCTAAGCTTGAATTATTGAAGGAGTTAAATGATGACCTTAATACAAAAAAAGAAGAGCTTGAAATCAATAAGCAAAAATTTGATGAAACTAAAAAGGAGTTCTCCCTTCATGGCGGATTAATTTATGAAGAAAGAACAAAAGTAGAAAACAGAATTTCGGCATTAGAGACGGAGAGAAAGCATGTCAATGACAAAATAAAAGAGTTTATTGCTACCGATCTACCATTTTATATTGCTATCCCGAATTTAGTTAATCTTGTTCAACAATTAAAAGATGAGGAAGAGTATCATATATCAAATATTTTAAAAGATAAAATTAGCAATCTCCCATTAAGTGAAATTGTTAATGAATTAGGAATTCAACAGAACAATGAAAAGGAAGCAAAATTAAAGAATACTTTAATGGGGCATTTAGCTGAAAATAAAGATGTTGATATCATTCACAATGCCTCAAAGACTGAGGCACAATCAGTTTTTTCCTTGTTATCTGAAACCAACATTAATAAATTACACGAAATATCCAATTTAATTAGTAAAAACAAAAATGACCTAGAAGAACTCCAACAACTTAGACGTAAATTAAAAGATAACGAAACATCTTCCGAATTTTCGGAGATGATTATTGCTATGGAGCGTTATACTCATGAGATCGCAAAATTAGAAAATGAGATTAGCCAATTACAAGGTCAAATTGTTCCTCTACAGGATGAGATTGAGTCTCTTAATAAAAAGTATGAGAAAGTTAAAAATGATCTTCATAACCTGTACAAAACGAAGTCTTCTTACAATGAATCTCAGAAAGTCATTAATATAAGTAAAAAGTTCCAAGAAAATCAATTAAGAAAGAAGTTAAAAGATGTTGAGTACTTCTCCTCTAAAATGATTAATGAATTATTAAGAAAAGATTTATTTATTAATCAAATCAAGATTGACTTTAAGACTTTCCAATTATCTCTTGTAGGTTATGAAAATGAAGAAATAGACAAAGAGATACTTTCCGCTGGTGAGAAAGAACTACTTGTCTTGTCAGTTATATGGGGTACTATAACCTCTTCTAAAAAGCAACTACCATTTATTCTGGATACTTTGCTAGGAAGACTTGATAAAGAACATAAACAGTCGATTATCACGAAACTAATACCTAAATTTAGTGATCAAATAATGATCTTGTCTACCGATTCTGAAATTAGTGAGGAGTTATATGAAAAATTGTCTCCATTTATTTCAAATGAATATACTTTGAACTACAACAATTTAGAAAAGAAAACAGAAATTGAATCACATTTCTTTAATCATAACGTAAAGGTGGGAGTTAATTGAATTTCCGTCTAAAAACAACAGCAAGCACAGCCAATTCACTTAAAAACTTACAAAGTGCAACAGGCTTAACTCCTAATCTATTAGCAAGAATATCTATTTCATTATCAATTCTAGACCCATCAGAGCCCGAAGAAGTACAAGCCGATAGTAGCGGGTTAGAATTTAATCGAAACACCTTAACTGGTGAAAGAGATTACTTTTATAAGGCTTTAATTAGGCAGCATGCAAGAAGAAATATTCCTGAAGAAGCCTATTTTCCGGCTGTATTTAATGCTCATTTGGAACGTGGGGTAAAATTGTTAGAACATGAATATAAACATGCTGGTAACTATCAAAAGCTACTAAATAATTTAATCAAACTGTCTGAAGATCATTTTAAGGAGGAAGTTTAATGCTCTATTTAGATAATAGTGCTACGACCGCAATACTTCCGCAAGTTAAGGATAAAATGGTTACTTATTTATCAGAAGAATTTGGTAATCCTTCAGGAAAGTATTATGAATTAGCTGAAAATGCAAAAATAGCAGTAAAAGAAGCAAGAACACACGTTGCTAATCTCATTCAATCTAAAGAACATGAGGTAATCTTTACTAGTGGAGCCACTGAGAGTAATAATATTGTTATAAAAGGTGTAGCAGACTACTACTCAGATAAAGGTAAACACATTATCACAACAAAGACAGAACATAACGCAGTTTTAGACGTGTGTGAGTTTCTTAAGACAAAAGGTTTTGAAGTAACGTACCTGGACGTCGATCATTACGGCAGAATCAATCCGTCAGATCTGAAAGACTCTATTCGACAAGATACAATTTTAGTTAGTATTATGTGGGGTAATAATGAAATAGGCTCCCTTAATGACATCAAGAGGATTTCTGAAATTTGCCTAGAAAGAGACGTTTTTTTTCATACTGATGCTACTCAAGTATTAGGTAAGTTAAATATTGATTTGCAGTTCTTGGATGGTGTTACATTTCTATCCTGCTCAGCACACAAGATGCACGGTCCAAAAGGTGTTGGAGCATTATTCATTCGAAGTGATGAATATGGAAAATTAACACCCCTCACTCCCCTATTTCATGGTGGTGGTCAGGAAGAAGGAATAAGAAGTGGAACTTATTCCGTCCATAATATAGCTGGATTTGGTGAAGCTGCAAGAATAGCTAAGGAGAACTTTGAACGCAATATATACGCCTTGGAACAGCTTGAAGCAAAATTGCTACAACTGTTAAATGAAAAATTTGGCAATAGAATAGCCTATAATTCAGATTCTGAAAACAAAATACCAGGAATTGTGAATGTTAGATTCAAAGGTTTAAATAATGAAATACTGTTAAAGAAATTATCGCCAATTATTGCTGCTTCCTCAGGTTCTGCCTGTAGTAGTACAAAGCCGTCTCATGTTTTACAGGAAATTGGCCTAAACATAGATGAAGTGAGAGAGTCAGTAAGATTTTCATTTTCTCCATATACTTCTGTTGAAGATGTTGATATCTTTAAAGAGCTATAATATTTTGGTTCCAAGTCAAATGTTGGGGTGAGCACTTCGCTCACTCCTAATTTATGCGACCCGAACTTTTATATTTTTGTACTGATGATGTAATAACACCTT
>NZ_BAAADO010000003.1:0-606759 GCF_039522525.1 Salinibacillus aidingensis | reverse complement strand
TCATCCCGAAGGAATCAACTTGTTTCACGCGCTCGACTTGCATGTATTAGGCACGCCGCCAGCGTTCGTCCTGAGCCAGGATCAAACTCTCCAATAAGTTTGGATGTTAAAATCCATAATGCTCATATTCAAAATGCTATTTAAATAGCGAATTGACGTACTGGTTGTTTTGTTCAGTTTTCAAAGTTCGAAGCCAGTTGCCTTTAAAGCAACTTAATTAGTATATCAAGTTATCAAATGAAAGTCAATAACTTTTTTAGTTTGTTTTGTTCGCCGTTTAAAGCGACAAATAATAATATAACATGCTTAATGATTCATTTCAATAGGTAATTATAAAATAAAGAATTACATTTGCTGTTTTTGCAGCGACGACTATTAATTTATCATGAATCATCTTATCACTTCAACAACAAATTATTACCAAAAAAAGAATAACACTTTTAAAAGCGACAAAATTAAATTTACCATAGAAGAACATGTATTAACAATAGTAAATGTCTGGTAATTAATTTGTAGTTCCTTTGTTCCTTTGCGATGTCGTTTTTTAACGACAAAAATTAATATACCATGATTACGTACCTGGCACAATACATTTTCTTCTGTAATTTTTTCCAGTACTCATAACTACTGTTTCCAGACCCAAACCCTCATAAGCATAATCTGCTTATGCAATTGACCCTGAACAGTCGCCTCCGCTTTTCTTTGTCCAGCTGCGGCTCCTAGGTCAAGGCGGATATAAACCATTAATTATCTACATCATATTTTCCAAATACACTAAAAGGCTTATACATCTAATTTCTTTTTTAGATTATGTATAAGCCTTTTCAATTATTATACATTTGTTTACTTTATTTAAGTTTTTTATTTACTCATTCCTTTAAAACCAGATAAGAACCATCGTCTGGATATATATTTGAACCAAAATATAGAACACAATGGCATATGCAAGATTAAACTGGATCCCGTTCTTAAATCCGCTCATTCCATTTTGTCCACTTAAGATAATGTTAGGCATCAGTAATGGGGATATCAAAATTGATACCACACTTCCTGAAGTAATGGCCAGAACAATAATCTCAGGTGGATAGGGAAGGGATATATTCTGAAGGATGCCAGCCACAAGAACCATAACTGTTAATGGTCCTAAACCTAAGAAACCCAGGATGATCACAATAAAAGGAAGAAAATAAAGAAAGTTCATGCCGGGCAGGGATTCCTGAATAAACTCGACACCAAATATAACCGCATCTTCAAAACCGGTCTGGTTTAAGCTGTAGATCATCATACCAGCACCAAGCATGACACTGAATTGATAGGATTGATTGACAACTCCCTTGCTAAAGTATGTTTTAGCTTCATCAGCAAGTTTTCCGGTACGTTTTTTTACAATAAAATAGGCAAACGTCCACACGATAACCACTAAAGGAACTATTACCATTAAATCAACAGACCAGAGCTCATGGAGTATAAAAATAGAGCCAAAAAGTGTGATAAATAGAATCATGAATTCCCCGGTTTTATTTGCCTGCTCATATTCTGGTGTTTCGTGGAGGGTATCTTTCATTTCCTTATTGATGATTTCCGTTAAATGCACCCCATATTTCTTTTCTTCAAAGTATGAAAAGAGGACAGCTACCGTCAATCCACATAGGGAAATAAAAAATCCCTGAATGATTGAAAGCCATAAAGAGGCATCCAGTGCTTCTACAGCATAAATAAAGCTGGGAATCGTGACGACCCATATGGTAGAAAGAGCAAAGGAACGTACCAAAGCCGTTCCTTTAAACCGTTCCAGAGGCTCTCCATGGTGATTCCCGATCATTTTATTTACAAATTGATACATCATCGGAATGGAGCCAAATAATAAAAAGTAGGCAATCACCTGAGTAAAGGAAGCAATTCCGATATACATTTTCCGGCTTGTGTTAATAAACCGATAGCTGGCACGCATGATGCTTTCAATATAAGGCTCGGTATTTAATACCCAGCTGATCATCGGAATGATAACCAGAAGTCCAATGATATCTCGCATTAATATCATTCCATTACGAAGGCCATCAATAATGGAAGTGTCAGATAAAATGAGAATGATCAGACCTGTTCCGACAAGAAATAAAGGCAATTTAAATTTTGTAAATGATAGCAGCAGGGCAGCCAATACAAACAGAAACAGACCGCTGACTGCTTCGATATGTAATAAAAATTCACTAGGATAGAAATACGTTATGAAGTGTAATAAGGCATATAAGGTTATGGAGGCGCTTAATCCCCATCTCATATAGGTATACATACATTAACTCCTTTAAAAATCTTACGTTATTGACCCTGCAGGAAACGTTTAACTTCCTTACTTACTATTACTTTGTTGCAATTAAATGATATCACTATTTTCAATTAATTTTTTATGATGGTCAACCCAAATCCGGGCATCGTTCAGGATTAGCTCCAGGGCAACAATCATACGATTATCCCCTTACGAAACCTCCTCTCCTTGTTTTGGCATCTGATTCATGGGTATGGTAAGATCCCTATTAATACTCCCCATTACACATACTCCTGGATCCTTCATGTACTTTATCTATTGTTCCTGAAAAAGGGTTTCTTAAAGAATAACAGAATGTATTATTAAAGAAATGCTTTAAAAGGAGATGTTTAAATTGGCTGCACCTAAGCTTTCATTACTCTCTGACGAAAAGAACAGGCTGAGAAAAGCAGGAATCAAAATCAGCAATATAAAAGATTCCAGCCCCGACGAGTTAGCACAGGTGATGGGGGCATCTATAATTAGAGCAAGAAAGATCATTGCTATGGCACGCTTTCAGGAAGCACCTTCGATTGGGCCTGCGCTGGCAGAAAAGATAGTGGATGACCTTGAAATTTATGATTTACATACATTAAAGGATAAGGATGGCGGAAAATTGTTTGATCTGCTTGAACAGCAATTGGGGGTTTGGACAGATCCTTGTGTGGAAGACCAGATTCGCTGCTTAATTTTCTACGCCCAAAACCCCCATAGTGACAGAAGCTGGTTTGATTTTACGAAAGAACGGAAAGCCTATCGCAATCAGCACGGATACCCTGACACCAGACCAAAAAAAGCATGGTATGAATGAAAAAATGCGATTTGAAATGATTTGTTTTTCTTCCATGATCAATGTTAAGTCGAAAAGGATTCCTAATGAACGAACGAAAAATCCCGTACCACTTATATAAAAGTGATACGGGATTTTGTATTAACATTTATCGTTTTTTACTTCCTGCTTAAGTGTTCGAATTCCTCCCTTAAAGTTCGCTTCAGAACTTTTCCACTCGGATTTTTCGGTAGTTCTTCTTTAAATGCTACATGCTTCGGAACTTTAAATGCAGATAAATGATCTTTACAGAATTCGATGACGTTCTCCTCAGTTACGTCGGCATTATACTTTGGTACAATAACAGCTGTGACAGCTTCAATCCAATATGCATCTGAAATTCCGATCACAGCCACTTCGGAAATGCCATCCATCTGATAAATCGCTTCTTCAACTTCCCGGCTCGACACATTGACGCCACCGGTTTTAATCATATCCTTTTTCCGATCCACAATGGTTATGTACCCGTCCTCATCCATTACTCCTAAATCACCACTGTGAAACCAGCCATTTTTAAAGGCTTCTGCCGTTTTCTCCGGATCGTAAAGGTAGCCTTTCATGGCGTGTGGGGTTCGATGGACAATTTCACCCATCTCTCCCCTTGGTACTTCTTCATCATTATCATCAACGATTTTAGTTTGCATATTAAGGCTTGGTTTTCCTGCTGAGCCTAATTTACGAAGCTGATCTTCCGGTTGAAGCGCCGTTGCAAGGGGAGCTACCTCTGTCTGGCCGTAAAAATTCCAGAACCGCGCTTTAGGGAGACGCTCTGAAAGCTCTTTAAGTACTTCCCGTGGCATAATCGCAGCTCCATAATAGCATTTTTCCAAAGAGGATAAATCCCGGCTATCAAAATCAGGGTGACGAAGGAGAGCAATCCAGACAGTTGGCGGGCAGAATAACTGTGTAGCCCCCTCTTTTTCAACCGTCTCAAGCATGACCTCAGGATTGGCTCCGTCCAGAATAATGCCACTTGCCCCAAGATAAATACTTGGTCCCAGGAAGCAATGAAGCTGGGCACTATGATAAAGAGGCAAAGCATGGACAAAAACATCCTGTTCAGCCATGTCTCCGTCAACAATGCAGCTGACATATTCACTTATAAGACTTTTATGTGTCAGCATTACCCCTTTTGGCCGGGATTCTGTACCGCTCGTATAAAGGACATGAGCAAGATCGTCATCCTCAATATTTTCATCAATAAATTCTGCCGACTGGTCCTTTCGTGCTGTGGAAAGAGGTGTCCATCCTGATAGCTGTGTTGAAATTTCGCTTGATTCAGGAACATCCATTAAATAACGAAATTTAATTTCCAGGTATCCCGCTGACTGGTCTAAAACAGGAGCATATTCCTCGGAAGCAATAAAACCGCTAACCCCGGCATGATCAAGAATATACGCGACATCGTCCGTTGTCAGCATATAGTTAATCGGAATCATGACCGCACCAATGCGGGCCAAAGCAAAATTAGCAATCACAAAATCGAGGCTGTTTCTGGACATGACGGTAATCATATCCCCTTTTTTCATCCCGTCCTCTAAAAAAGCACGGGCCGTCTGATTAACCAGATCATCCATTTCCTCGTAATTTAAGCGCTGATCCCGATACGCTAAAGCAAACTTATCCGGCATCCTCTCTCTCGTACGCGCAAGTAAGTCTCCTAATGTGTTTCGCCTTGCCCTCTCCAGCATTTGACTTAATCCCTCATTGACATTCGTATTTAACCTCAAGAACAATACACTCCTTCAAACCATTTTGAGGACATTACTTGCTGAATATTCTGTAATTTTAGTTTATTTTAGTTCCAGCGTATAATCAAGTTCTAAAAAGCTTAGGTATTGTCGAATGGACAGGAACCATTCGTTATATGGATGGCTTCGTTACAAAAATCCCTTTTCAACGAGGATTCCAATTGTAAACAGTCTCAAATAAAGAGAGCGTGATAAGCAGTTCCCTGCTCTCCACGCTCTGTTAAACATTCTATTAAAAGGTGCTAAACCAAAAGCCAATCACCGAGCCGATATAATTTCCAATAATATAACCGAGAGTACCTACAATCAATATAGGTGCCACCAGCTTACTCCAGCCTTTGGAAATGGCCATCGCTGCTGCGGTTGTCGGACCGCCAATGTTGGCATTACTGGCAACAATCACATCCTCCAGGTTAAACTTAAACATCTTCCCTAGAGCAAAAGAGATGATCATATTCAGGCCAACCATAATGAACACCAATACAAATAACAGCGGTGCATTTTGCAGAATAAGTGGCAGGGAAGCCGGTACACCGATGACGACAAAGAATATATAAATTAAATAAGTGCCGATTTCCTGAGCTCCGTTAATTTTTTCAAAAAATCCGGAGAAAACGGTGACCGCCAGTACAGTAATGGTCGTTAGCATTAAGTAAGGATCCCCGAATAATCCATTTAAAGCATTAAATAGAAAAGATTCCTGTTCACCTGCTGGAATCACACCTGCAAACCAATCGGCTAATGTGAACGAGATGGCAACTAACGTAAATGCAGTCCCGACAGCAATTCCAATATCCTGTAACGAAATCTCTTTTCCTTTCCAATAGGCGGCAGCCAGATTCCCCTCTTCATTGCCACTCCATTCTTCTACTTCATTTACGTGAGGCGTTTTAAAATGCTTCCTGAAAAACTTCAACGCCGGAATGACCATTAATACAAGGAAATAGAGAGCCATCATCATATTATCGGCAACAACGGCCGATGAAATAAGCTCTGACGGAGTATCAAATTTTGCCGATAATGCGGCCAGATTCACACTTCCTCCTATATAAGAACCTGTCATCATTCCGGCAATTTCGTCCAGAGCCGGGATAAAATCCTTTAATAAGAAAAAGCCGATGACTGCCCCTGCAACCGTTCCAATTGCACTAAGGAAAAACATAAATAAAAGTCTTCTGCTCTCTTTCCATATCCGTAACAAGTTCGACTGAAACAGAAGGAGTGGTATCGCCAGAGGAACAACATAATTCCAGACGGTGTCATAAACCGGTGATTCAATCGGAATGACATTTAAATTGGCTAAAAGCATAGCACCCACAAGAGCGATAATGGCACCTGATACCTTCGATGCCCAGGCATATTTCTGCTCAAGATAAATACTCACAGCTGCCCAGCCGGCTAAAAAGGCCCAGAGAATCCAGACATCATCTGATTGTATCAATGAAAACAGCATCCATTACACCTACTTTACCTTTTTTCTAACGTTACTATAACATAACTTAGGCGTCATTCGTACGGTGTATGGATCAAAAACCATTCATGAAGAACATCCAACCAAAGAAGCGTGACTTGAATGTCCTTTAGGCTGCCTGTAAAACATTGACGAAGCGAAACGTTTTAAGCCTTCATAAATATGCTTGAACTGGACTTATCCGTCTGATTTACTATCCATAGAATAACCTATTTCTCTGCACAAACACAAAATCGCCTGGAGATCCAGACGATTTCTTTATGAATGAGTGTTCAGGTATAAACCTGCTGAATGATCAGTTCCTTATGCTGATTGTGCTTCCTGTTCGGTGATTACCTTGGAGGATTTCCTGGAAGGCAGCATGTTAAACAATATGTTCAGAATAATAGCCGTCACACTGCCAGCCACGATTCCATTGCTTGTTAAAATCTGAATGCTTTGCGGCAGTTGAGAAAACAATTCAGGTACAACAGTAACGCCTAATCCCATTCCAACTGAACAGGCAACAATCATAGAGTTTTCAGGGGAATCAGGGATGACCCGGCTCAGCATTTTAATTCCCTGGGAAATAACCATACCGAACATGGCAACCATGGCGCCACCTAACACAGAGGTAGGAATAATCGTAGTTATAGCTGCAATTTTCGGTACAAAACCAAGCGTAACCAGCATAATTCCAGTTAAAAGAATAACTTTTCTCGATTTAACCCCTGTCATTTGCATTAATCCTACATTCTGAGAAAAAGCCGTATAAGGAAAGGCGTTGAAAATCCCGCCTAATAGGATTGCCAGCCCTTCAGCCCGGTATCCTTTTGATAAATCCTTTTCCGTTAACTTTTGATCTGTCATATCACTTAAGGCAAAGTATACCCCTGTGGATTCAACCAGGGAAACAATGGCGACCAGTACCATGGTTAAAATCGCTGACCACTGAAATGTCGGGGTTCCGAAATAAAATGGCTCAACCATATGAAAAACAGATGCCTCTCCTACGGCAGAAAAATCGACCTTTCCCATTACGATTCCTGCCAGCGTACCTGCTCCTAACCCTAATAAAATTGAGATAGACCGGATAAATCCCTTTGTAAAACGGTACAACAGAACAATAAAGATCAAGGTGCCGAATGCTAGAGAAATATTGGAAATGGAGCCAAAATCACTTGCTCCTTCTCCACCGCCCATATTATTTATGGCTGTGGGAATTAAAGTAAGACCTATAATCGTGACTACCGTTCCTGTTACAACCGGCGGAAAAAAACGAACTAACTTTCCAAAGAACCCGCTAATAAAAACAACGATGGCCCCTGAAGCAAGAATGGCCCCATATACAGCAGAAACACCATATTGACCTCCAATAGCAATCATCGGACCTACTGCCGTAAACGTACATCCAAGCACTACAGGAAGACCAATTCCAAAAATACGATTATTTAACACTTGTAAAATGGTAGCAACCCCGCACATTAGTATATCGATAGCCACTAAATAAGTCAGCTGCTCCGATGTTAATCCTAAAGCCTCTCCGACTATGAGTGGAACTAAAATCGCCCCTGAGTACATCGCCAATAGATGCTGGAAACTTAACGCTGCCGTTTTCATACCGTTACATCCTCCTTCTGAAATCGTATTTTCTGATCGGATAAAGAATCAATAATAGCTAAAGATTCAATATGTATGCCTTTTTCTCTCAGCATGCGTCCTCCATCCTGAAATCCTTTTTCAATGACAATACCAACTCCGGCAAGGGTGGCATCCGCCTGCTTTACAATCTCACTTAGCCCAAGCACAGCCTGACCATTCGCTAAGAAATCATCAATGAGTAAAACCTGATCTCCTGAGGAAAGGAAGTCCCTGGATATGGAAATTTGATTTCTCTCCTGTTTCGTATACGAATAAACCTCCGCTGAATACAGATCATCTGCCAGTGTCAGAGATTTTCTTTTTCTGGCAAATACAGCAGGAACACCAAGCTCCAGGGCTGTCATCGCTGCAGGAGCAATCCCTGAAGACTCCAACGTCACAACCTTGGTAATCCCCTTCTCCCTAAATCGATGAGCAAAAGTCTCTCCCATTTCTTTCATGAGTTCCGGATCAATCTGATGATTTAAAAATGAGTCAACTTTCAATACCGTACTGGACAAAACCCTTCCATCACGCAAAATTCTTTCCTGTAATCGCCTCATATGAATCCTCCTTACTAAGAAAAAAACTCGAAATGACGATCTCCACCAAATCCATGAAGAAGCAATCATTTCGAGTCATTCAATCAACTCAAATTGTACAGGTAAGGATATATTGGTATCCTTACCGTCCCATTGCTTTTCATAGTCGATCTATTTACGGTAGATCGGTAGAAACTTGCAGGCCATATTCCCGCGATTATATGAAAAACCCCATATTCAATTTTCAAGCCCAACCCTGAATTAGTAATTAATGAAAAAACTGCCCGACTCCCTTGTTTCATCGACATATGAAAACAAGGAAATCGGACAGTTTCAGCTCATTAAGGTTATAAAAAACCTGATTGCTACACGTTTTTCCGTTCCCTGCTTTCCATAGTCGATTTATTTACGGTAAATCGGTAGAGACTTGCAGGCCGTATTCCTGCATTTATATGAAAAGCTTATTGAATTGATAGGTACAGTATAGCATGCTGATTGACAAAAACAACCCTTCATACAAAATTTTGATTTTTTTGATATTTAAACAGACAGATAACACCTAACCCTTTAAAGTATGGAAACCTGCGTACCTGCAAAGGCTATCACTTAAGGTATACTCTCTTGACACTGAACATTTTCATTACTTTAAAATATACAAGTCCTTTGATTTTCGATATAATTGGAGCATTCTGTTACATATTAACACCCATCTTTCTCCAGTTTTACACCCTTCAGCACCTGTGCAATACATGATGTCATAACCGTTCATACGAATTCATACGTAAACTTATAAAGGTAAAGTGGAAAGGAGTACACCAGGATGGAAACGTTAGAAAATATATTAAGCAGTATTATCGATTTGGGGAATACGATTTTCTGGGATTATATTCTTATTTATTTATTAATTGGCGCAGGAATTTATTTCACGTTTCGCAGTCGTTTTGTCCAATTTCGCCTCTTTAAAAACATGTTTGGGGTAATAGGAGAAGAAGCTGTAGAACAAAGTGGAAAACGAGGGATAAACGCATTTCAGGCTTTTAGTATAAGTATTGCATCCCGTGTAGGAACAGGAAACTTAGCTGGTGTGGCATTGGCTGTTGCCATTGGTGGACCTGGAGCTGTGTTCTGGATGTGGGGGGTTGCTTTAATCGGTATGGCAACTGCTTTTATTGAAAGCACGCTTGCTCAGGTTTATAAAGTTCCGGATGAAGATGGATTTCATGGAGGGCCGGCTTATTACATTGAACGGGCACTGGGTCAAAAATGGATGGCTGTTTTATTTTCTATTCTTATCACCATCACGTTTGGTCTGATTTTTAACGCCGTTCAGGCCAACACCATTTCTATGGCTGTCGAACAGGCCTTTAATATCGACCGTACATGGACTGGAATCATATTAGTGGTTCTGGCAGGTTTCATCATATTTGGAGGTATTAAGCGAATTGCCATTGTATCAGGAACCATTGTCCCGATTATGGCGGTGATTTATATTGCTGTATCCTTTATCGTCGTATTAATGAATATTTCGGAAATCCCGAGAATTTTCACGATGATCTTTCAGCATGCGTTTGGCATCGAACAGTTTGTCGGTGGGGGAATGGGTATTGCCCTTATGCAGGGAATTAAGCGGGGGCTTTTCTCCAACGAAGCCGGTATGGGGAGTGCGCCTAATGCAGCGGCTACAGCCGGCGTAAGTCATCCCGCAAAACAGGGACTGGTTCAATCCCTGGCCGTCTTTTTTGATACGATCGTCATCTGCAGCTTCACAGCCTTTATCATTCTGCTTTATGAAGACTTTGCGAGTGTAACGGAGGATGGCATACAGTTAACACAGGTAGCCTTTAGTGCGCAAATCGGAAACTGGGCAACCATTTTCATCGCCCTTACCATTTTCTTATTCGCCTTTAGTTCACTTATTGGAAATTATTACTATGGCGAAACCAATATCGACTTCATGAAAACTGCCGGTCCTTTTCGGAACATTTATCGATTTGCTGTATTAGCTATGGTGTTCCTCGGTTCCAGAGCCTCCATTGATATTGTCTGGAATATGGCAGACTTATTTATGGCTATGATGGCTGTTGTAAACTTGATTGCTATTCTGCTATTAGGCAAAATTGCGATGGCCGTGTTAAATGACTATATAAAACAGAAGAAAGCAGGAAAAGATCCGCAATTCCATGTTTCAAATATACCAGGATTGAAAAATGTATCCTGGTGGGGTGCACAGGAAGAAGAACATAAAAATTCTTAAAGAAAAGAGACTGGGACAAAAGTGTTTTCGCTAAAATAAATCGGAATTATGTTAGGTGCAGGAACCGCCGCTAAGGAAATATACTTTGCTAAGCTATCCCTTCTTTCGGTTTATGACAAAGCGAATTAGTTATGTCCCGGTCTCTTTATTTCTCAGTATCGAACTGAAAAACCGTTCGTTTTTGATAGGTTTCTTCAGGCTTTAAAAAAACACTTGGAAACCCTTTTTCATGTAATGATGCAGGTGAGCTTTGGGTTTCAAAGCAGACACCTGAATACTTTTTCATCGTTCCTTCCGCTAACTTCAGCCCTTCCGGTAGGTGATTGCCCGTATACATGATCATTCCTGGCTCATCCGATTTAACTGACAGAATACGACCGCTGCGTGGATCTTTCATGACTACTTTGATTGGCTCACTCTCATCAAACAGAAAATAATGGTCATAGCCGTTCCCTGCGATTCTATTCTGCTCATGGTTACTATGGATTCCATCCCTCAAATATCGACCTCTGCAAAAATCAAAGGGGGTATTTTCCACCTTAAGTATTCTTCCGGTCGGAATTAATTCCTTATCAAGCTCCACGAATCTGTGACTTTGAATGGTGACCTGATGATCATGAATGGTGTCCTTTGCATTTCCACTCAGGTTAAAGTAGGAGTGATTGGTCAAGGCAATAGGTGTCAGTTGATCCGTAACCGCCTTGTAATTGAGAATCAGCTCGTTGTCGTTCGTTAAGGTATACGTTACCTCTGCCTTTACCTGACCCGGATAACCTCCATCCCCATCTTCACGTACATGAAAGAGATGGACACCAGCCTCATCTGCAGTTTCAAAGGGCTGAGCCTTCCATATCAGACTGTGAAAACCGCTGGATCCCCCATGAAGATGATGGCTCCCGTTATTGGCTTCCAAATGATATGTATGTCCATTGAGTTGAAAGGAAGCCCCTTTAATTCTTCCGGCTACAGGGCCAATCATTGCACCTGAAAAAGTTGAATTATGCTCATATTGCTCAATATCCTGATAGCCTAAGACCACATTTTCAAACTTACCTTCTTTATCCGGAACCAGAATTTTTTTAATGATTCCGCCAAAGTTTAAAACATGCACTTCCATACCATGGTCATTCACCAATTTATAAAGCTTCCATTCATCATTTAATGATTGGGTATCAATATGCAAAACTCTCCCCTCCAAAGGTTTTGACATAGGTATTCACAGCCCTGTATCCAAGGACAAGCCATTTACGATGATATTCTGTTACGTCCAGGAAACGATAAGTTCTGCATTACCAGTTAATTCATACTCCTCAATCCCATAAGGCAGAATAAAATGTGTGCCTTTATTGGCTTCATAGGTCTTTCCTTCGACCGTTATTTCCGCATTTCCCTCGATGACACTTACCTGCAGAAAGTCTTTGTCCAGCTTTTGCATCGTGCGGCCATTCAGGTGCCAATGAGAAACGGCAAAGTACTGAGCCTCTGCAAGACTGGTGATGGTTAAATCATCAACGACCCTTTTGTCCCGGCTAAAGTCCACGGGTTTATGAGGAACCTTTGTTACCTGTTTGGCTCTGTCTAAATGAAGCTCCCGTTTATTTCCCTGATCATCCGTGCGATCATAATCATACACACGATACGTAATGTCAGAGCTTTGCTGGGTTTCCAAAATAACGATTCCCTTTCCGATGGCATGAAGGGTCCCGCTTGGAACATAGATAAAATCTCCCTGTTTCACTTTCACACGCTGCAGTAAATCGTTCCACTCCCCTTGATCCATCATCTGCTCCAATTGCTCACGGGTTTTGGCATGATGCCCAAAAATAATTTCACTATTCTCTTCAGCACTCAGAACATACCAGCACTCTGTTTTGCCATAGGGCTCCCCTTCCACTTCCCGGGCATAGCTGTCATCCGGGTGGACCTGAACAGATAAGTCAGCATTAGCATCTAAAATTTTCACTAATAATGGATAGGCCTCATGTCTGCTGGAGCGTTTATTAAATAACTCTGCGTGATTTTCCCAAGCTTCCTTTAGAGTGTGTCCCTGCAATGGACCATTTTGAATAATGCTTGGGCCATTTGGATGAGCAGAAATCACCCAGGCTTCTCCTGTCTGTTCACTTGGAATTTGATAGCCATATTCTGTCCTTAATTTTTGCCCGCCCCAGATGCGTTCCTGAAAAACGGGTTTTAAAAAGATGGGTTCCTTGTACATGTCTGATCCTCCTGTTAGTATCATCTTCTTTATTTTTTATGGGCCGTATTTTTGGAATTCACTAGAAAAAGAGAGCGCTATTGCTCCCTTTTTTCTTTATTCTACCATATTTTGATGAAGGGTTCGTGTTTAATTCTTGCTGAAATAGGGCAATCCTGTCCATTTGTCATCAAAGGCCCGTAATGTTTTTGCGTATCATTTTCCTAACAATCCTTCTCTCTCTAAGAATTCCCGTGCCACCTCTTCAGCACTTAAGCCTTCAACATTTAAACGATAATTCATTTCCCGCATCTGGTCATCCGTGATGTTTCCACCAAGCTGATTTAATGCGGTTTTAATTTCGGGATACTTGTCAATCGTTTCTGCCCGGAGTAATGGGGCTCCCTGATAAGGCGGAAACAGATTTTTATCATCTTCCAACACTCTTAAATGATATTGACGGATTTCACTGTCTGTAGAATAGGCATCGACTAATTGGATATCACCGGACTCTATGGCATTGTAACGAAGCTGTGGCTCCATAGTGATGACTTCACCAAAGTTTATTCCGTATAAATCTTGTATCCCTTTGTAACCATCCTCTCGATCATTAAACTCGAGGGTAAATCCTGCGGTCATTTCCTCCACTATGGGCTCCAAATCTGATATGGTCTGTACGCCTTGATTTTCCGCAATTTTTTTAGGCATCGCTAATGCATAGGTATTGTTATAAGCCATAGGTTCCAGGAACACCATATTAAACTGTTCCTTCAAACCCTTTTTCGCCTGCTCATACACTTCCTGCTCATCTCTACTGACGGCCTGTTCGTTGAGAAACTGTACAATCGCTGTTCCGGTAAATTCCGGATAAATATCGATTTCTCCTGTCTTTAAGGCATTGAAAACAAAAGAGGTCTTGCCTAAGCCAGGTTCAAGCTCCACACGCAGATCTGTTTCTTCTTCAATCAGCTGTTTATACATGTTAATTAAAATCTCCGGCTCTGCTCCCAGTTTGCCACCGATAACAATAGTTTCCTGATCATCTTTCAGTAAAGAAGGCGTCGCAATGAACAATGCAGCAATGATCACCAGCGCACCGGTTGTCCTGAAAATGTTACGAAAAGAAAGCTTCTCCATTTTCCGCAATAACACATCAAATAAAATAGCTAAAAGAGCTGCTGGAATAGCCCCTAAAACAATAAGATAAGAATCATTCCGGTCAATTCCAAGCAGAATAATATCACCTAACCCGCCTGCACCAATTAAAGCGGCCAGGGTGGCAGTTCCTACAATGAGCACCATTCCTGTACGGATTCCCGCCATGATTACAGGCATCGCCAGAGGAAGCTCAACCTTTCGCAGCTTTTTCACTGAATTCATGCCCATCGCAGTTGCAGCTTCAAGAAGGGATGGATCAATGTCTTTTATGCCTGTGTATGTATTTCGCAATATCGGCAGCAGGGCATAGGCTACAAGGGCAATGATTGCAGGAAATTTCCCAATCCCTACAAGCGGGATAAGTAAGCCTAGTAAAGCCAGGGAAGGAATCGTCTGAAGGACAGCCGTTACCCCAATAATTGATTCCGCTATTCGTTCTTTACGTGTTAAGTAGACACCAAGCGGTACCGCAATGATGACCGCAAAAAATAAGGAAATAAAAGAAATTTGGATATGTTCAATAAATGCACTAAAAAGCTCTCCTTGTCTTTTCTGAAAAACATCAATCCATGGTTCCATACTGCTGCCTTCTTTCCTTGCCTTGATTTGCCAGATAGCCGAAGATTTGCCGGCGATTCACGGTACCAATCACCTGCTTATCTTTTTCTACATGCAGATGATCCACCCTGGATAAACCGTCAAAAATCTGCTGAAGGGTTGCTTTTGCAGGTAATGTATATTTGATTTCCTGCTTCTGTTCAGATGCAGGGGTAATCAGGTTCTCAAGGTCTACTTTCTGATTTTCAAAAGGACTATTCGTCCCCACAAAGCTTTCGATAAACTCATTGGCAGGATTATGTAAGAGTTCGTCCGGTGATCCCACCTGTTCAACTTTTCCATCACGCATAACACAAATCCGGTCACCAAGCTGTAAGGCCTCCTGCATATCATGAGTGACAAACACAACGGTTTTCTTAATGTTTTGCTGAACGTTTAGGATATCATCCTGCAGCTTTTCTCTCGTAATCGGATCAAGCGCACTAAAGGGTTCATCCATTAAAATGAAATCAGGATCAGCAGCCAGTGCCCGGATCACTCCGACTCTCTGCTGTTCACCTCCTGATAATTCTCCTGGCTTACGATTTCGATAAATGGCTGGATCGAGACCGACCATTTGCATCAGTTCCTCTATGCGCTGCGAAATTTTATCCTCATCCCATTTTTTCAGCTCAGGAACAACAGCTATATTTTCACCAATCGTCATATGTGGAAACAGGGCAATTTGCTGCAGAACATAGCCAATATTCCACCTTAGTTCGTGAATATCATAATCACTGATTCTTTTCCCCTGAATGTATATGGTTCCTTCAGTTAATGGGATTAGTCGATTGATCATTTTGAGGGTTGTCGTCTTACCTGAACCGCTGGGGCCGATAATAACGAAAAACTCGCCCTCTTTAATACTGAGCTCAATATTCTCTACGGCATGCGTTCCGTCCGCGTAAGTCTTACTTACATTTTGAAAGGTAATCATTGAATTACTCCTCATTCGGCAAATTTTGATTTTTTCCACTGAAATTAGTTTATATTTTCATTGTTAACAAAATCCAGAAACAATTCAAAATAAAAGGGCTGATCATTCAACAATGATCAGCTGTAATCTTCTAATTATTCACCTGTCACGGAAAAACGTTTAATACGTTCTCCAATTTCATCTCTGACACGCTGAAAAACCTGCCATTTCTCCCCATCAGTACCTTCAGCCTTAGCCGGATCATCAAAGCCCCAATGCTCCCGTTTCACATGGGAAGGTGTAGTCGGACAGCGGTCATTGGCATCTCCGCATAGCGTAACCACCATATCCGCGTTGTTTAAGAGCTCGAGATCAATGGTTTCTGATTTTTGATCAGAAATATCGATTCCTGCTTCCTCCATAGCTTTGACCGCATTGGGATTCAGTCCGTGAGCTTCAATGCCCGCACTTTTTACCTGCCAATCATCCCCCAAATGCTTTTTCGCCCAGCCTTCAGCCATCTGACTCCTGCAAGAATTTCCTGTACATAAGAAATAAATCGTTTTTTTAGACATAAGATCGCTCCTTCTGGTGCCTGTCACCACCCGAATTTTCTTGTTTCACAAAATGTTTCACAGGCTGTCTGTGAGTTATAACAGCAGTAGCGTAATATAGAGTCCTATAAGAGTAATGAATAAAATAGGTACAGTCAGAATTATACCGGTCTTAAAATAGGTTCCCCAGGAAATTTTTACACCTTTCTGTGATAATACGTGTAGCCACAATAACGTTGCAAGGGAACCTATTGGTGTAATTTTTGGTCCGAGGTCAGAACCGATCACATTCGCGTAGACAAGTGCTTCACGCAGGACACCTGATGTACTGGTTTCAGCAATAGCCAGGGCATCAATCATCACTGTTGGCATGTTGTTCATAATCGACGACAGAATTGCCGCGAGATAGCCCATCACGATGGTAGCCACGAACAATCCCTGTTCAGCACTTGCCTGAATCAGACCGGCTAATAAGTCCGTCAGGCCGGCATTCCGCAAACCATAGACCACAACATACATCCCAATGGAGAAAAAGACAATGTCCCAAGGCGCCCCTTTAACAACAGCTTTTGTATTCACCGCCTGACTATTCTTCGCCAGCCATAAGAAGATGACGGCAACGCCACCGGCCACAATCGAAACAGGCAGCTGAATAAATTCACTTACAAAATACCCAATTAAAAGAACACCAAGAATATACCAGGAAATACGGAACAGTTTTTCGTCCTGTATAGCTTCTTTGGGTTCCTTCAGCTGGGACCAGTCATAGCTTCGCGGGATACTTTTTCGGAAATAAATAAATAAAACCGTAATGGTAGCCACTAATGAGAACAGGTTCGGAATAATCATTCTCGATGCATATTCTGCAAATCCAATATTAAAAAAGTCCGCCGAAACAATATTTACAAGGTTACTTACCACCAGTGGCAGTGAAGTGGTATCAGCAATAAATCCACTCGCCATGATAAAAGGAAAAATCATTTTTTCTTTAAAATTCAAGTTCCGTACCATAGCTAACACAATAGGCGTTAAAATAAGTGCCGCACCATCATTCGCGAAAAAGGCTGCAACCAGGGCACCTAAGATACTTACATAAACAAACATACGGACTCCATGACCTTTGGCCGCTCTCGCCATATGTAAAGCCGCCCATTCAAAGAATCCAATTTCATCTAAAATTAAAGAAATTAAAATGATAGCAACAAAGGCTAAAGTAGCATTCCAGACAATCTCTGTTACTTCAACGACATCCTGAAAGCCAACCACACCGGCAAGTAAGGCAAGAACTGCTCCACCGATAGCTGACCAGCCGATGGATAGTCCTTTAGGCTGCCAGATGACTAAAATTAATGTTGCCAGAAATATCAGAATCGCTATTATAACGGATAAAGACAAACATAAGACCTCCTGTTAGCAACAAGTAATCCTTGCTCCGCTTTTATCAAGCACCCTTAGCTTATCCCCCTGATCTGGCAGGGTCTGAAGTATTTGTTTGACAAAAGGGTAAAGATTACTTGCCTGATTTAAAGAATAATAAATCCACTGTCCTCTTCGTTCTTCCTTTACCACCCCAGCATCTCTCAATTTTCGAAGGTGCTGACTAATCGCAGGCTGACTCATCTGAAAAATTTCCACAAACTCACAAACACAGCATTCATCCTCATCAAGGATCTTAGCCATTGTTAAGCGGGTTTTATCCCCCAGCAGCTTGAATACATTGGCGACACTCTCCAGATCTATAGCCGTTCTCTCCATCATTTATCAACACCTCCTTTAAGCCTGTATTAGTATATAATGAAATGCTTATATATTCAATGAAGTTGTTTATTTACAATGAAGTCCTGATAAATTCGAAAAAAACCTTCCATACCATCGTATGGAAGGTTTCCTATTAATCCTGTTAAAGATAAATTTCAAGCTGATTCGGTTTCCCAAGAAAGTATCCTTGTCCCAGGGTGATACCTAACATTTTTGCCGTTTCCAGTTCATCTCGGGTTTCAAGCCCCTCTAAAACAAGCTTAATCTCCTGTTTTTTACAATAATTAGAGAAAAAACGAATCATTTCCTGTTTATTTGGGGATTGATGAAGATCCCTGGCAAAATACTTATCCAATTTAATAAAATCCGGATTTAATTCAATGATTCTTTTAAAGGTAGAAGCACCTTTCCCGACATCATCCAGTGCGATGTAAAAGCCAAACGATTGTAATTTTGTGAGTGTTTCATTAAATAAAGGAACATTATGAATCAGCTCTGACTCATTTATTTCCAATACCATATGAACGTCTGACCGAATCCCATCTGGAAAAGCTCCTTTTAATAAAGACAAAAACGTCCGAGACAAAAGTGTTGATGGGTATACATTTAAAAATACATAAACGTCGGAAACTTGATCCACCAGCATTTCATCAAAGGTCTGAATAGCCTTGATGATAGACGCCGTGTCCAGTTCAAATAATCGATTCGTTTCGATAGCCGTATTAAATAAGGTTTCCGGGTTCTGAATATAGTTGGAACGTAATAAACCTTCATATCCAATAATCTTATGTTTCTGTATATCCATAATGGGCTGAAAGTGATGAAAAAACAATTGCTGTTCAATAACGTCATGAAACGTATTGTTTTGAAAGTTATCCATGTTTTCGACTCCTATGCTTCACCATTTCATATTGGGAATCATCTATTCAATCAACCAGCATCCCCATGTTTACTCAAATCTTATAACTTGAAATGACGAATTAATTCATTCAGCTCTTCGGCAAGCTTGGCCAGGTCTTCGGAGCTTTTTGCCACTTCTTCCATTGAAGTGCTTGTCTGTTCTGCAGAAGCTGATGTTTCCTCAACGCCTGCTGCAGATTCTTCTGAAATGGAGGCTATTTCCTCAATGGATGAGCTCATTTCCTGACTTGTACTGGACATTGTTGAAAGTTTATCCGTTACCGTCTTAATATTTGTTGCCATGTCGCTTACAGCTGAATTAATTTTATCAAAGGTCTCTCCTGTAGTTTTAATTTGACTTGTCCCTTTTTCCACCTCTGAGTATCCATTCTGCAAGGAATCAACTACATTGGAGGATTCTTTCTGGATATTGCCTACGATGTCTGTAATATCTGTAACAGAGTCTGCCACTTGTTCTGCCAGCTTTCTTACTTCGTCGGCCACAACCGCAAAACCTCGGCCTTGTTCACCTGCACGAGCCGCTTCGATGGCTGCATTTAAAGCTAGTAGGTTGGTCTGCTCTGCCACATCTTTAATAACGACCACAAGCTTTGAAATTTCTTTGGACTGCTGATCCAATCCCTGTACTTTTTTCACGGCATCCTGGACAATATGATCGATGGTGGTCATTTGCTCTACAGACTGTTCCATTAATTGTTGTCCTTCACCTGTCATTTGCATAACTTCATTGGAAGATTTATATGCATGTTCACCATTTGCATTGGCTTCTTCCACACTGGCTACGAATGACGAGGCATTGGAAGAGAGCTCACTGGCATTATTGGACTGTGACTCAGAACCGGATGCCAGCTCCTGCATAGTGGAGGAGATTTGTTCGGATCCTTCTTTTACCTCATTGGCTGACTGAGTGAGTTCTTCACTTTGGCTGCTTACCGTTTCAGAAATCTCGGAAATTTTTTCTACAATGTCTTTTAGATTTCTACCCATAGCGTTGGTGGATTCAGCTAGTTTACCAATTTCATCACGACCATCGTAATCAATCGCGTCAATGGCCAGGTTTCCTTCAGCTACCATATTGTTAACATGGACAACTTTATTCAAGTTGCGGGAAACGGCACGACTAATGAAGAAGACAATCAATCCTCCAATCACGACCGCTCCAATCATCGATGAAATCAGCACGATAAGAGTTAGTTCCTGACTTGCTTTTGCTTCTTCCACAGCTAAGGCTCGTTCTTCATTCACAACCGTACGCAGTTCCTGAAGAAGATCAACTGTTTCTGATCGGACAGTATCCGCATCTCTAGCCAGAGATTGCATTTCCGTCTTGTCGTTTTGTCTCTCCGCTTGTACCATTTCTTCAGTAAAGAGGGCATTTAATTCTTTATCATTTTCTACAATCTGATTAAAAAGTTTTTCTAATTCGGGTGTATCCATTTTTGGACGAATTTCTGTTTCTAATGTATTAAATTGTTCCCGCCGGTCTTCATATTCTTCAACTAGTACGTCATCACCCGTTTGAGCAAAACGCGCAACCCGAATTCCTTTTGAACGGGTAAGTGACCCCATTTGGGTTACACTAATGGCTCGGTCTCCTCTTCGCTCCAGGGCCTCGATATTATTTCCGGTATTTGTTAAAAGAACGGACACCACACTGGTCATCGCACCGAACAAAATGAACACAATGATTAGCACAGCTCCATACTTCCAACCTATATTTAAATTTTTAAACTTAAGCTTATTTAGCATGTCAGTTTCCCCCTGAAGTTTAGTTAATCTATAAAACTTTGGCCAGTGCTTCTTGTATTCGTTCGAAGGTGAAAGGTTTTACAATAAAATCTTTTGCTCCTGCTTTAATAGCTTCAATGACCATTCCCTGCTGTCCCATGGCTGAACACATAACAACTGTCGCATCCGGGTTCATTTTTTTAATTTCTTTTACAGCAGCCACTCCATCCATCTCCGGCATGGTGATATCCATAGTTACCAGATCAGGTTGCAGTTCAGAATATTGATCAATCGCTTCCTTACCATTGGAAGCTTCTCCTACGACCTCGTGCCCCTGCTTTGTTAAAATATCTTTAAGCTGCATACGCATAAACGCAGCATCATCTGTTACTAAAACGGTTGCCATATCAGTATTCTCCTTCCTCTATGCTTCATCTGTAACGGATTTGATTTCATTCATTTCATCCAGATTTAAAACATGTTCTAAATCCAGTAAAATTAATAAGCGTTCTGTTAATTTTGCAACGCCAATAATAAAGTTGTCCGACACTCCACCTATTACTTTGGGCGGAGGATCAATCGATGCATCTGAAATATCAATCACATCTGACGCAGTATCAACAATTAAACCGACTTGAATATCCTTTAATTGCACAATTAGAACACGGGTGTCATTCGTATATTCGGTTTCCCCAATTTGCAGACGATCCTTTAAATCTATAATTGGAGTAATCTCCCCACGGATATTGATGATTCCTTTAATAAAATCTGACGTCTTCGGAACTTTTGTAATTTCCGTTAATTTTTCAATCGATAGTACTTGCTGTATATCCACACCATATTGTTCTTCATTTAATTGAAAAACAATGACCTTAGATGGTTCATTCATAATGTGACCATCCTCCTTCTATCATTTAATTAATGCATTTGGATCAATAATGAGTGAAATGCTTCCATCACCAAGGATTGTAGCTCCGGAAATGGCAAACACATCTTTAAAGTAATTTCCAAGTGATTTAAGTACGACCTCTTTTTGTCCCATAAAATGATCAACAATTAATCCGGTCAGCTTATCTCCCTTTTTCACAACAACAATGGCTTCATCCTGATTTCCGTTTTGTTCTGTTTCTTCTGTTCCGGGTACTTCAAAGACTTCCTGGATCGATACAAGAGGTACCACTTTTCCTCTAAAGTCCATAACAGCCTGTCCATTTACCGACATCTTTTCTTCAGGTTTAAGCATAACCGTCTCTTCGATAAATGAGAGCGGAATCGCATAGGTTTCACGCTCCACATTGACCAGCATTGCCGAAAGAATCGACAGGGTTAATGGAAGCTGAATCGTAAATTTACTGCCATTGTCAGGAACAGATGTAGTAAAGATTTGTCCACCCAAGGACTCAATGGTATTTTTCACAACATCCAGGCCTACCCCACGTCCGGATATATCTGAGACCTGTTCTGCCGTACTAAAACCTGAGGAAAAGATTAAAGGATAGACTTCTTCATCAGATAGCTTTTCAGCCTCTTCTTCTGTTACAATACCGTTTTTGATTGCTTTTTCCACAACTTTATCCCGGTTAATTCCGGCACCATCATCTTCAATTTCTATGTAAACATGGTTGCCATTATGGTATGCCTTGAGCTGAAGATGTCCCTCCTCCGTCTTACCTTTTTCCCGGCGTTCCTGAGGAGATTCAATACCATGATCCACTGAATTTCGAATTAAATGAACCAATGGATCTCCAATTTCATCGATAACCGTACGATCTAATTCAGTCTCGGCTCCACTGATTTCAAGTTCAATCTTTTTATCCAGATCTTTGGAAAGACCGCGAATCATACGAGGGAATCGATTAAACACCTGCTCGATTGGCACCATACGCATCGTTAGCATCATATTTTGCATATCCTTAGATACCCTAGACATATGTTCAACTGTTTCGATCAGCTCACTATGACCGATTTTGCTGGATAACTCCTCCAAACGGCCCCGATCAATAACGACTTCCTCAAACAGGTTCATTAAATGGTCGATACGGTCAATATTGACTCTTATTGATTTGGACTGCGTTTGCCGTTTCGGCGACTGTTGTTGCTTCTGTTCTTCTTTTACCTCTTTCTGTTTTTCCTGAGGTTCATTTTCTCTATGAATCTCTTTCTTTTCATCATTTGGCATATGTACATGAGAGTCTTCCAAGGGTGTACCTTCAACCTGTTTAATCTCAGATATTTTCATAATTTTATCTTTAACACTGTCCAGGGTTTCCTGTGTTAAAAGAACGACAGAAAACTGGTCATTAAAATCCTCTTCTTCCAACTCTTCAACAGAAGGGGAGGTCTTGATGACTTCACCTGAATCCTCCAGGACCTCAAAGACCATGAAAACACGAGCCTGTTTCAGCATACAATCCTCATTAAGGGTAACGGTTATTTGAAAAGCATGATAACCCTGATCTCTGGCCTGATCAATAACGGTTTTTTGGTATTCATCAATTTCCAGATTCTCCAGCGTATCGGCTGTACCTGTTGCTTCTTGATCTCCATTTGATGTTTCAGGCTGCTCACCTTTCTCAATGGCTTCCAGTTGATGAACTAATTGGGAGACATCCTTTTTTCCGTCCCCGCCTGAGGCAATAGACTCTACCATTTCTTCTAATGTTTCCAGGCAGCTGAATAGGATATCTATTAGATCTGTTGCCACAGCAAGCTGATGATTGCGAATTAAATCCAGAACGTTTTCCATTTTGTGGGTTAACGATGATATGTCTTCATACCCCATCGTTCCAGCCATGCCTTTAAGTGTATGTGCCGAACGGAAAATTTCTCCTACGATAGTCGTATCCTCAGACTCTTTCTCCAGTTCGAGCAGATGATCATTGATTGCTTGTAAGTGTTCACGACTTTCGTCTAAAAACACTTCAATATATTGATTTGTATCCATTTCACTCCTCCTAACCAGATGATAATCAACCTATTCTAAGAATCAAGCAGTAAATAAATCGTAAATTCTTCTGACTCATTTATTAGTATCGGTATCTGGAGCCCTTTTCTAAAGCCTTTTAAAGAGGTGTCTCCTTCCATTATCGTTGGAGAGGTTATATCTGTATGTGTCCCTGACTCTTCTGCATTGGTGGACATTCCGCCTGCAATCATATTCCCCAGTTCTCCACTAAACGATGAAAGCATTTCCCCTTCTAAACTCATTCCATACATACTCTCTCCTAAAGAGCCAAAAAGTGATGCCGATCCCGCTAAGACAAGTGATCCTTTTATTTCTCCGGTAATCCCAATCAGTACTCCAAATTCCAACTCTAAAGGTTCCTCGTGTAATTGAGGTGTACCGATATCTATATTTAAAGGAATCACGCTCCTGACCGATTGTATCGTGCCATTCAGGATGTTTGTTACAGATTCAGTACTCTTCGCATCCGTTGTCGTCATAACTTTACCTACTTTCTTTTCCACTAAAATTTTCATAAAAAAAGGCTACTCACAAACGTTGAATAGCCAAAAAGATAATACTTGGCAGCCTGGCAATCATCATTCTTTCAGTTCATAACCCCAAAAGAATATTAGACCCTGAGCTTTGCGTCCTAACCTTTCGGAAAGTTTGCCTTTTTCGATGTGTATATGAAACATGTATACTAGTTATATCGTCATACAATAGGGAAGTATTTAGAATTCTGAAGATAAAAATTTTCCAAAATGAAAATCCGTAATTTTCAGTCTACTCCAAGCTGTATGCAAGGTTTCTAAAGCACAAACCACTTGTTTCTAATCGCCGTCAGAACAGCATTGGTACGGTCCTCCACTTCCAAGGTTCTTAAGATAGAACTTACATAAATTTTAACCGTTTTTTCTGTGATAAATAAAAATTTTGCTATTTCCTGATTTTTGTATCCTTTTGTAAGCAGTTCAAGCACTTCCCATTCGCGCTTTGAAAGGACTCCAACAGGACGGGGCTTAGCATGATTATGAAGACGGGAATAATCATTTAAAAAGATCTGGTTAATTTCAGGATGGACATATCGCTTCCCATTAATGATTGTCTGGATTGCATACGTCAGCTCCTCTTTTTCCATACCATTAAAAAAGTACCCATTCAGATTTAACTTTAATAGATTAAAAAGGTCCGGATTATCTAATGTTGAAAACCAGACGGCGATTTTTATATTCTGACTTTTATAGAAATCAATGATTGTGGATTCATCCATATTCGTGTCTAAATCTATAATTAATAAGGTTATACTTTCATAATCATTTTGTAATGTTTCCTGATCTTCAGGCCCATAAGCCGTAAATTCAATTGTTGGAAAGAGGCTTTTTAACTCATGCACTAATATATCTCTCATTAAAGACGGTTCTTTTAATAATGCAATTCTCATGATGTCACCTCCGAATGATATATTCTATATTAACAAGAATCCTTCTTAAATAGTTCGGTGGAATCATGGGAAGAAAGCCAAAAATCCCCTTTCCATAGAATAATTAGCTATTTTACAGCTTAAACTGGTTGACCAGACCGTTTAATTCTTCCGCCAATTTTGATAGTTCCATAGAGCTTGCCGATATTTCATCCATTGAACTATTCGTTTGCTGGGCAGATGCTGAGGTCTGTTCCACACCAGCAGCTGTCTCCTCTGATACAGAAGCAATCTCTGAAATGGAAGCGTTCATGTCATCACTCGTCCCAGCGATTTGTGACAGATGTTGGGACACGGTTTCTATACTTTGAACCATTTCTTCCACTGAATGGTTAATGTTTTCTAACGTTTCCCCTGTTCTTTGAATCTGTGTTGTTCCATTTTCAACCTCAGAGTATCCATTTTCTAAAGCTTCCACCACATTTGTTGTTTCTGTTTGTATCCCATCAACGATACCTGTGATCTCCGTTACCGAATGGGCTACTTGTTCAGCGAGTTTCCTTACTTCATCTGCTACTACGGCGAATCCTTTTCCATGTTCGCCAGCACGAGCGGCTTCGATAGCAGCATTTAAAGCTAATAAATTCGTTTGCTCGGCTACATCCTGAATAACCGTCACCAATTTAGAAATTTGTTTTGATTTCGTATCCAATCCGTCTACTTTTTCTACGGCTTCTTTAACAATTTGATCGATATTGGACATTTCTTCCACGGATTGCTCCATCAGTTTTTGTCCATCGACGGTCATTTTCAAAATTTCGTTAGAAGAATTATGGATTTTTTCACCGTTGGAATAGGCTTCCTGTACTTTTCCAGTAAAGGAATTTGAATGGGAAGCAAGTTCACTGGCTTTGTTGGCCTGACTTTCTGAGCCTGAAGCAATTTCTTCCATCGTACTTGCAATCTGCTCTGAACCATTTTTCACTTCATTTGCCGATTGGGAGAGTTCTTCACTATGCGACGTAACTGTTCCTGAAACCTCATTGATTTTTTGCAGTAACTCCCTTGTCTGTCCATTCATTTGGTTCGTAGCTTCAATCAGCTGGCCAATTTCATCCTTATATGGATTATTTAAATCTTCATGGCTTAAGTCTCTGTCAGTTATAGTCTGCATCCTATCCACAACGAGCTTTATTGGATTCGTAATCTTCCGGGCTGTAATGAATGCAGCCAGAACTCCAACAATGACAATGATTCCAGCGACAATCAATCCTAAGGTGGCCATTTGCTCACCATTGGCCTGAATCTGCTCACCCTTATTCTGAATAACTTCCTCACGATTATTCGCCAGTGTTTCGAAACCGTCCATCAGCTCCCGTGCAAGCGGCTGAACCTCCTCGCTCATAATGTTCATTGCAGCTTGTTTGTTGCCATTGTCGTACTCCTTAAAAACCTTATCTGTTAAGGTTCCCCATTCAATTTTTTGATCAATCAATTCTTTTGCCTTTTCGGAATCAGATAACTCCAACACCCGATTTTCTAATGTAATACTTTCTTCTATGTATGAATCAAAACGCTCTCTATATTGCTCATCTTCATATAACAAAAACCCACGAATTAATGCAGTTCTCTCTGCCATGTTAAAAGCAATCTTTTCATCTGCAATTAATAAAGTCATTTGCTCTTCCATAATTTCATCAATTTCCTGATTAGATTGGTAAGTCGAATATATATTGAACCCCGCTAAAACGAGAACCAATAGCATAATTAATGAAAAACCAAGCAAAATTTTGGTTCGTAACTTTTTAATTTGAAATCTTTTACTCATTATTTTCACCTCTACCATTCTTCAGCTGTTCGTTAGCCGATATCTAAATTTTGTGCGATTTGAAAATATAAAAATCCTTAAAAAGAAAAAATTCTACCTTTATGGCAGATGATATCCAAAATCCACAATTATAATGGACTGTGGTTTATAGGAAAATATTTGAACCTATGGCAACGCTATTTTTTAATGGAATAAATTTTCAAAAAAGACACAAAAAGTATCATAATCTATATCTGTAGTCACAGTCAATGACAGATTTGTGAAATTACACAATAATTTTTTACTATTAGTTTGGAATTAAAATACATTTTTATATATTAATAGTCCTGTTTCAATTGTATGCAATGGCGAAAATAACTATTTTGGAAAAATATATTTACACAGAGGCAATGAAATAAAGAGCAAAAAATTCCCCCGGAAGAAAAACTCCCGGGGGATCTATACTTTAACAATTATTCACTTTCAAGAACCTTAAGTGCTTCTCGGTTAAATGCTGGAATATCATCCGGCTGACGGCTGGTTACCAGCTGGTTACAGCATACAACAACTTCTTCATCCACGAAGTTTACACCTGCATTTTCAAGATCAACTTGAATAGACTTGTATCCAGTCGCTTTACGTCCATCAAGGGTTTTCGCCGTAATCAATAGCTGGGGACCATGACATATTGCGAAAACCGGCTTCTTTTCATCCATAAAGTGTTTACTGAAGGTAACAAACCGCTCATCGTCACGTAATATATCCGGTGAAAAGCCCCCTGGTATTAATAAGGCATCAAAATCTTCAGGCTTCACATCATCAATAGAAGCATCAATTTCCACTTTTGCTTCTCCTTGTTTCCCGGTTACAGAGGTTCCTTTTTCCTTTTCAATAACCGTTAGCTCATGACCTGCTTCTCTCAATGCTTTTGCAGGCTCTGTATATTCCACATCCTCAAACATATTTGTAAGTAAAACGGCTACTTTTTTACCCATAAGTGGTCCACTCCTTTTCGTTAACGTATGATGTGGTGATAGCTAAAATGCATCTATCATCCACTTTCAATTGTAAGATTCCTCTATTCCCCAGTCAATTTACCTGCCTATAAACCACAAGCGACAGCGCCATTTATGCAGCTGGCGGCCATAAAAAGGCAGACCCTCGCCTGCAACTTGTTCTTAGCTTTCATTATCTATGCCAATGGAAATTTTCTCAGTATAGTTTCCTGAATCCAGATCAATTTTCTCATCCAGTGTTTTAATCAGCTGCCGTTCTTTTTCCTGATTGATATTTCGGTAATGATGCAAATCGCCGGGCTGCTTATCCTTTTCGTCTGCCAGGTGCACAACTTTCTGTAAAGAATTTAACTCAAATTGACCTTCTGGCAGTGCTGATTCCGTGTGAAATAAAATGGCATGGGAAATCTCTTTTGCTGCCTTTTTATCTTCTCCTAACCGAACCAGTAGTTTGTGTGCACGCTCAGCCCCTTTAATAGGGTGTATATCACAGTCCCGATATAATTCATAATCCCATTCTCCATTACGAAACCATGTATAATGGCCAATATCATGCAAAAATCCGGCTTTTGCAGCCCAATCCGGATTTGCATCGTATTTATGAGCCAGATTGAACGCATGGGAGGATACAGATATCGCATGGGCCATTCCCGCACGTCTCACATATTTTTGCGCAATTGGATGCTCATAAATCATTTGTAAGGTCACATATCGCATCATGAACATCCCCTTTCTATAAAGTGAAACTTCCATCAGTAGGGGCTTTCTCCATCACCACTGATGGTTAGTTGAACTTATCAGGAATTAACTGGCCGTTTATCCCCACTTAGTCTTGTTGGGGTACCCTGAAGTCTTGAAGTGGGGGTATTACGGCCGGTTAATACGTAATAAATTATTGGATATGTTATCACGTTTACAAGGTCACTTCAATTGATTTGAACCATTTTTCAGGAAGTTCTTTGCCTTTCTTAAAAAGGAGGAAATAACCCATCGCACTGTTCAAAATATTGTCACTTTATTCTATAATGGAGGGTGGCAGCAGCCTGGAAATATTTCAACGTACTGGGAGGTGATTACACATGGCGTCCTCAGAGCGAAAATGGGCCCTGGTTATTTTAATAACTGTGTTACTGGCCTACATTCTTCCTTATACAATATTCACTAATGTGTCAGCCTGGTATGGAAGTTTTCTGCTATGGACAGGATTAACGATTGTCATCATTGGGGTGAACTATTTTATTACAAAGGATTGGGGTAAATAACCATGACAACGACTTATGTATGGTCAGCTATCGTCATCTACATTATTCTGGCGTTATTCATTGCTTTTTTATCAAGGCGAGGAAAACAGACCACCATGGACAGCTACTTCCTTGGTAATCGAAAATTAAACGGGTTTGTTTCTGCACTAAGCTATAGTGCTACCACCTACAGCGCATTTATGCTGGTTGGTTTAGCCGGTCTTACATATAACGGTGGCGTCGGAGCATTAGGGTTTGAACTCATCTATCTGATCGGCGTATCTTTAGTTGCATTTTTTGGACCAAGATTCTGGTTAGCAGGGAAAAAATACGGGTACGTTACCCCCTCGGAAATGTTAGGCGATCGTTATCAGAACAAACTGGTTGCTGTTGTCGTTTCCCTGTCAAGCTGTCTCTTCTTAATACCTTACAGCGCCGTTCAATTATCCGGTGTCGGCTACTTGTTACAAGGTGTGACGAATAATGCCATTCCTTTTACTACAGGTGTCGTGATCGCAACTTTGTTAGCGATTGTTTATTCCTATATTGCCGGAATCCGTTCTGTTGCTTGGACAGATGCTCTGCAGGCCTTGTTTATGGTCATCACATCAACCATCGTTGTGCTTATCATTATCAATCGTTTAGGTGGTTTTGACGGCTTCTTTCATACTCTTGAAACAGAACGCAGCGAACTGTTGACTGTTCCAGGAAACGGCTACTTCAGTTTCACTACCTTTTTAGGATTAACGATCCCGTGGTTTTTCTTCAGTCTATCGAATCCACAGGTCAGTCAGCGTCTGTTTATGCCGGCATCCCTCAAAAGTCTCCGTACGATGTTAATGGGATTTTTAGGGTTCGGATTGATTTACACGTTAGTTTCAGTCATTTGGGGTTTTACGGCAAGCCTCCAATTTCCTGATTTATCAAACGCAGACTTAGCTACACCAACGCTTTTATCCTCTGACCTAGTTCCACCTGTTTTAGGTGTGATCGTGATGGTCGGAATTATGGCAGCAGCCATTTCAACAATAGATTCCATACTCCTCACATTATCGTCTTTATTTGCTCGTGATGTGTATGGGAATGTGAAGAAAAACACAAGTGACCAGATGCAGCTTCGAATCGGGAAATTGGTTATACCAGTAATCGCAGTCCTTGCCTTTTTATTTGCACAAATGGAATTGAACCTGATTGCAGTATTGTCTGTATCATCCTCGGCCGGACTACTGGTTGTCGTTCCAGCAATCATCGGCACCTTTTTCTGGAGCAAAGGAACTGCTGCCGGGGTACTAACAAGTGTAATCGCAGGTAGTTTTTTGGTTATCATGCTCGAAGTTTCACAAACAACTCCTTTTGGACTCGCTTCAGGAATATGGGGGCTACTCATTTCCAGCCTCTTATTTTTGATCGTTAGTTTATTAACGAAAGCCCCCAAGAAAAAAGCGCATGAATTTTTGGGATATATTAAAAATGAATTGAGGAAGAAAACCTGAAAAATGTGCGGATCAACATCAGGTCCGCCCATGGTTTATTTTTGACAGCCAAAGATATGAAGCGGTTGTTTTAGATACGTTTATGATTACATGCTTCTGTAACGGCTTCGATTTGTCAGCCATTCAAACTGAAGAACACGTAATTTAAACAATGTAAGAGGATCACGATAGGTCTCCGGATTTTTTCTCATATTGTTAAGCTCCTCATTCGTTCTTTCGATCAGCTCTTGAGTTTCCGTTAAGGCTTCATTTAGTACTTCATAGGGCTGAGTAAAAAATGTTCCCACATCCCAATCCAGAGAATGCTCAAACAGTTCAAACTGCTGCATGAACTCGTCTGAGATCGCCTTAACCGTCCCGCTGTAATCCTTACTTTCAATAGAATTCTTAAATCTTGCCTCAAGCTTTTCCTTATCCTGTCTGATCACATCAAACAGCTTTCCTGCGCCCTTCCATAAAATCTGTGAAGAAGCCGACCGTTTCAATATATTCCGGTTTTCAATCTGTAAACTTCCTCTTGTCATTCGATGGATATCCCGTTTCCAGTCTTGAAGGATTTTAAAATCACCATTTAGCGAAATCTTTTGCTCAAAAAATTGACGGTTAAGGTCCTCACTTAGTTCATCTAAATCATCCTGAAGATTCTTAAAATCCTCTTCATTATCCCTAATCCATCCTTGCAGGTCTCTATGAAAGGCAGGTAAAATTTCATCCTTCACATAATACACAACTCGTTTATTCATTTCAGCATTCACTTCATCATGGATATTTTCAAAATTGGAATCTTCATCCACGATCTCAGAACTGTTTCTTAATAATTCCGGAATCCTGGATTCAAGCTTTTGACGTATATTCTCCTTCATTTTCCGATAGCTATCTTTCATATTCTTTATTTTCGTATCTTCAATATGGTTCACCTTTTTAAGGGCATCATTAATTTTGGCACGGGTTTCATTGTTCCATTTCATTTCGTCCATCAGGGAACTTTCCATTTCTACTTGTTGATCAAGCAGATAGGTAATGGTTTGTTTCACAAAGTGCAGGAGTTTTCTCGTACGTTTTTCTTTTCTGTTTTCTTCATGGGTGATCATCCTTATGAAGGAAGACATTTCCTCTACCCCTGTTTCCTGACTGAAATCGTTCAATATCCTGGCATTTGGAAAGTACGTATGAATTCTTGATATGGTTTTCGTTTTTATTTCCTGATTATGAATGCGATGTCCATGTTCACTTGAAAGAAGGAAGTGAATCGCAAGTTCCGGCACCTCTTCCGCAAGTGTTACGGCCATATCCAATTCCTCGGGGGTAAGGGGTGAATCAATATCTATTGTGAATAGTAAACTGTCCGCAACCTGAAGATAAGGCAGCATTTCCTTATGTTTTGCAGTTCCGGGATAAATCAAAGCCAGATGATGGGTATTCAAAAATGGTGCCGGTACCTGGTAATCGACCATCGCTATTTGACTTTGTGCTTGCTCCTGATTGTCTTCCAGATTTTCTATATTTTGCACCTTATCTTCAGTAATGATCTGAATATTGGTATCCTCAGCATCCCTTACAAAAACAGTAGCAGAGGCGGTTTCCCCGATAAGCTCCTGTTGAAGAAACTGGTTGACAACGGTTCTTCTCCCCTCAACTGATGTACCCCAAATCATCAAACGGTGCTCGTTTAAATCTGCCAATTGCTGGACGAGCTTCTCTGCACGAGCATCCAGGGCTACTCCTTTATCCTGTGCCCAGTTCAGCAAGGTTTCGAAAAGCTGAAGACACTCATCTAAAACATTTTCATAGTCAGGGGATTCACTCACCCTGTGCTCAGCCCGTCGAACGACTGTATCATCAATGTCAGCCGGAAACATCTCATTCCAGGCGAGAACGGCTGAACCTGCGAATAGATCATCTGAAGGTGTGGACAGATGTATCCAGTTCGTTAAGTAGTTTGGTAGTAAAGGAGATAAGTCCTTAATGAAATAAGTACCCTCCAGCAGCTTCAAAAAGCTCTCTTTGTATAAAGGCGATAGCGTGCGCCACATATGATTTTGACCCTTTTCCATATTCAGCAGCCATTTGTTCATTTCCATCAGCCAGGAAAAGTAAAAATCGGTTTGCTTGTAACTTTTCCATAATGCGGCCGTCAGACTTTCAAACCTAGCCAGCTGAATGGAATAAAGGGTTTTTAACACTTCTGTAAAATAATGAGGCTCAAAAGCGATCGTATGCCCGGCTTCTGCATACCCTTCAATGATTTCAAACCAATATAAAGACTCTGTTCGCAAAGCCTCATTTACAGCAAGATGAAGGGCCTCCTTCCATTCCTTACGTTCTTCAAAAAATGCTCTGGCCATATCCGTCACATCAGGATAATCCGGATCCAGCTCAACCGCCTTTTTAATCGTATCCATGGCTTTGTCTAACTGATTCAGCTGTATGTATAATGAAAATAGCTGCAATAGAATCTCTGACTTTAACCCATTTGAATCTGTTTCAACAGCTTTATAGTATTCCTCTGCAATCGGCAGTAATCCAAGTTCAAAATGGGCATCGCCAAGATTTTTTTGTGCCCATGGCTGCAGTTCATTCGAAACATTTTCCCACTTCAGGATCGCTGATTCGTAGTCATCATTAAGATAATAAACCTCTCCCTGAGCAAATCGAATAGCGGACAGCTCCGGAATGTCACTTTTATGCTCATTTAAATACATTTCTCCCAGTACTTTAATGGGATGCACATTTTGGACGCCATCCATAAACGTCTGATAATACGTTTTATTAATCAACTGTTCCTCAATTGTCATTTTAATCCCTCGCTGTACACACATTGTGCCATAATAAAATCTATACACTTCACACATTTTACAGAACAAAAAATTGCTCTACTTACAATAATCGATGTGAATGAAATTTTTATGAGGATAATAGAAGGATTAAACGTAAAAAAGCCCAATCCGTAATTGGCTTTGGGCTCTTCTTTATTCATTTATGATTTTTTCTTTAAATAGTCCACAATCCCCATCGCACAGACCTGCATATCCATATTTAAGTACTGATATACTTCATGATCCCGGGAAAGTCCCTGTTCATCCAGGTATTGACCTATTTCATTCAGCAATCCCTCCGCTACAGCTCCTCCCTTTTCTTTATCAGGGGCATCAGCCAGATCAGAATAAATCTGTTCACCAATTTCCATAAACTTCGGAAGCCAGTAGCGCATCTGTTCATATACATGCTGCGGGTTTGCCGATTGACCATAATGCCCAAAATTTATCGCATCAACATCAAGCTTTTCTATTTTTTCAAGGGAGTTCATCATAGCTGCAGGGTCGAACTGATTGGGAGAAGTTGTCGGGAGTATAAATTCTAATGGTGTTTTCGGGTAGAGTATACCGATTGTATCGCCGGTAAATATTCCATTGTTGTAGGAATCGTGGATGGAAAAATGGTGTTTGGCGTGCCCAGGTGTATCATAAAACGTTAACGTACGATTTTTCCCAATCTGAAGGGTTTCCCCATCCTCCTTCACCATCAGTCTGTCCTCAGGTACAGGAACAATAGGGTCAAACAACTGTTCAAACAAATCTCCATATACCATCTTCGCCCCCGCTATTAATCTGGAGGGATTAGCAAGATGTCGTTTGCCTTTCGGATGGACCACAACAGTAGCATTTGGGCACTTTTCCAGAAAAACCCCAGCCCCGCCTGCATGATCAAGATGAATATGGGTCACAATGATATAGTTCACTTCCTCAGGTTCAATGTCCAATTCTTTCAGCCCCTCTAAGAGATGGGGAACGGAAGGACTGGCACTCGTTTCAATAATTGTCAGTTTCTCATCATGCAAAACAAAAGAACCTGTCCGCTTCTCCAGGTTTAAGTCGTACAAATCAATCAGACTTGTTTTAGGATCTAACTCTATTGGCTTTGTCATCTTCATAACACCTCTTTATACATCTATTTCTCTATCATTATTTCAACAGAGAATTGAATATACCTGCTTAAAAAAGAGTGTATCTCCACTGGGAAGACACACTCCTTCACTCCAATTTATACAATTTTACCGGTTTGCAAAAAATTCTTCCGCTTTCTTTAAATAAACCTCTTGGTCAGGTGTCATATCAAACTCTTCCACAATTGCATCAACAGGACAGACAGCTACACAGGCACCGCAGTCGATGCAAATATCCGGGTCTATGTAAAATTGATCCTTACCTTCTTCAATACATTCGACAGGACAGACTTCTACGCACTCTCCTGCTTTCTCCTCCTGACACGGGCTTGTAATGACAAATGCCATGTAAATACCTCCTATGTTGCAAAATATGTCTTTTCTATGTTCCAGTATACGCTTTCTATCGATATAAATCTAATCTTTTAAACATAAAAAGTAACACAATTACGATGAACCAAATAAAGACCCGGAATAAACAAGTTTGAAATAACCTGTATATTCCGGGTTTTAAAATCAGGTTTGGATATACCGGCTAAAACGCTTTTCCAGCCGTTCCTGAAAGGCAGAAATAACGATACATAATGACCAGTAAATAAGAGCAATCAGAACATACATCGTCATATGATCATATGTCCTGCCACCCACAATTTGTGCCTTTTGGAATAGCTCGGGGACCGTAATGACTGCGGCCAGAGAACTTGCCTTTACTAAGTCCAGAAAGACATTCGTCAATGGGGGCAGGGCAATCCGCGTTGCCTGCGGAAGAATAATAGACCCCAGCGTTTTCCATTTTGTTAAACCTAAGGCCTGGGCGGATTCCCACTGTCCGGATGGCACACTGTTTAACGAAGCCCGATTAATTTCCGCTATGTATGCCGCACTGTTTAATCCAAAACCGATAATGGCTGCCATATAGGCGGATAATTCAATTCCTGCATACGGAAGCCCATTATATAAAATAAACAGAAAGACAATAATGGGGGTTCCCCGCATAAAGGAAATATAGAGACGCACCGGCCATCTTAAAAGAATAGTTTTAGAGTTTCTCCCCAATGCAAGAAACAACCCAAGGATTAAACCAATACCCATAGCAACAAAGGAAACGGCAATGGTCATCGGCAGCCCTCCCAAAACAAAAGGAAGGCTGTCTATCGCCAACTTCGGATCAAAAAGGTTACTGACATCAAATTCAGTGATATTAATTTCCATCATGAAAAATCACCTATAGGTCAAGTCCTTCAATTTCTTTAATCTCTTTGTCAGGAGGTGTTGACGCATCTTTTCCACCAAAGAACTGCTCTGAAAGCTCTTTTAACGTTCCATCCTCACGCATTTCCGTCAAAACCTGATTGATTTTCTCATGGAAAACCTCGGCATCTTTTTGCATGACCAGGGCCTGCTCTGATGGATGGAAACGCAGGTCAGGATGCAGGGTTACATCAATTTCCGGCAGCGCCTCTAACGCCAGACTTTGTAGGTAATAATCATTCATAACTAAATCTGTACGTCCATTTTCAACATCCCGTAAATATACATCATTTGTAACATTTGTGTAGGTTTTTATTTCAGCTCCGAAATGCTTGGCAATTTGACTGAATACGGTTGTAGCACCACCGCCAGCTATTTTCCCTTCCAAATCCTCCAGTGTTTGTATACCGGATAAATCATCTTCCCTGACAATCATTGTTGCATAGGAATACTTATATGGCTCACTGAAAGCAAAATTCTTTTGGCGTTCATCAGTAATTTCAATGTCATTTGCGACTAAATCAATTCTGCCACTATCCACTGAAGATAGCATAGAGTCAATTCCCATAATTTCAAAAGAAACATTTAAATCAAGACGCTTGGCCATCTCTTTGACGATTTCCACATCATAACCAGTGATCTTATCGGAGTCCTCAGGATAATAGGATGCAGGATACAATGTTCCTGACGTCCCAACGACAATCTCACCAGCTTCCTGAATTTCTTCCCATTTATTTGAAGGCTCTGATTTTTCTTCTTCGCCTCCATTACTTTCCCCTTCCGTATTTCCACATGCAGTCAAAATCAAAAGACCGATGAAGAACGTCACCGCTAAAATTTTCCGTTTCACACGCTCAACCCCTTCTTGTTTCATAATTTAAACATTTTAAAATATAACAGATTATTATTCTTGTTTCAATAATCCATTTTCCTGTAATAGTTCTTTTAAGAGTCTGTTATACAATCGGTTTATAAAAATGATTCGAAGGTCTTATGTATTTTTACAAATGATCCCTCCATTAACCAATAATCCATTTTATTATGATTAATTGGTAGACATTCTCACTAAAATGAATTGGATAGCGAATGATTTGCTGACTAGCAATCGTATAAGATAGCATATAATATAAAAAATAACCTTATACTTTATCAGTATCTATATCAACAGGAGGTTAACATTCATGAAAGCAGTGGTTATTGAAGAATATGGCGGAAGAAATCAATTAAAAATGAAAGAAATTCCTAAACCGGAAATCGGGGAACACCAGGTACTAGTGGAGATGTATGCTACTTCCATTAATCCAATTGATTGGAAAGTGAGAGAGGGTTACCTGAAGGAAGGGCTGCCATTTGAATTTCCAGTTATTTTAGGCTGGGATGCAGCTGGAGTAATCACAGAAACAGGTTCGAAAGTGACAAAATTTCAGATTGGAGATGAAGTATTCGCCCGCCCGGACACAACCGCAAAAGGTACATACGCTGAGTATACAGTCGTTGATGAGCATTTACTTGCACCCAAACCAAAAAACCTCGATTTTAAAGAGGCTGCTTCCGTACCCTTAACCGGACTAACTGCCTGGCAGTGCCTTGTCGATTTCTCAAATATCAATAAAGGGAACAAAGTCCTTATTCATGCAGGGGCTGGAGGAGTCGGAAGCTTTGCCATTCAAATTGCCAAGCATTTTGGTGCCTATGTCGCTTCTACGGCAAGCGGGAAAAACGAGGACCTTTTAACGGAACTAGGCGTTGATGAGTTCATTAATTATAAAGAGCAAAACTTCGAGGATATCCTTCATGACTATGATATTGTGGTGGACACCCTCGGCGGTGAAATCATGGATAAGAGCTTTCAAGTGCTGAAAGATGGGGGTAAGCTGGTTTCAATAGCTGGCAATCCCGATGAGGAAAAAGCGAAAGCCCGGAATATAAAAGCTGGTTTTCTCTGGCTTGAGCCTGACGGAGAACAGCTTGATCAATTAGGAAAACTCATAGAAGCAGGCAAGGTAAAACCTGTAGTTGGCCATGAATTTCCTTTTTCTGAAGAGGGGATTAAAGAAGCTCATAAATTAAGCGAGACTCACCATGCGAAAGGGAAAATTGTCATTCGGATGAAATAACTTATATGAACCAGCAAAAAAAGGTTAACTCTGTTCCCAAGGTTAACCTTTTTGGTTGGCTATGATAAATTCAGATCGTATGAGTGTGAGTGTCATTCAAATGCTTTGTACAGTTATACAAAGAGCAGTCCCACTTATCATCCTTATATTCTAATATCGTAACCGATGTATGTTCCAATTCCGGCTTTTCCCATTGATTGGGAAGAAGTCTCTTTAAGGTGAGTCCAAGCAACAATCCATGACTGACAACGAGGATTCGCTTTCCTCTGTATGCAGCAGAAATCTCCTCCACAAATTCTGTCCCTCTTTTTGCTATTTCATCATCTGTCTCCATGCCAAGACCCAATTCACGCCAGTTACGGCCCCATTTCTGCAACCTTTCCTCCTCAGTTGTTCCTTCAACCTCCCCGCAGTTTTTCTCCCGGATTCTTGGATCATAGTGATGAATAGGGACTTTTATCTCCCTTCCAATGATTGAACCCGTCTCTATCGCCCTGGACAAATCACTGGTTATGATCATATCCCATTTTTCTTCCCTCGAAAGTCTTTTTCCTGCCTTTAAAGCCTGACGTTTTCCAGTCTCATTCAGAGGAACATCCGAGATTCCCTGAGCCCTGCCCGTCACATTCCACTCTGTTATGCCATGCCGGATGAAACCTATTGTTGTCATGACCTCTCCCCCAGTCAGAATATATTAAATGCACAAAAATCGATACATGGCTATCGTCCACCAGCGCCTGCGCACGCAGACTTACTCCTCACCATTTTTTGAATGTTCAAATTTAATATTTTAGGATATTTATTTGAATTTTCCTAATTATTATAGCATACCCAACTTTTTCAGACGAACAGCTTAACTTTTTTGCCCATTATTTTGAGGGCTAATGCTATATCGGTGGAATACTAGTCAATCAAGGATTTTAACCAATCAGGTGAATGCGGGCATCGCTCTAATTCCTGAGGTTATCGGGCAAAAACCAGGATTCATCCATCATTTTATGCCATTTATCAGTCGCTCCGGATTTTATCTGTCATTTTGGTGGTGATTTCCGTCTGAATTTGGAATTTATCAATTAAAATTCAGGATTTATCGGTCAAAAAATACAGGGAATCCATCTCTCATGCCGATCCATCCGCCACCACAGCCCAGGAATCCGTCAACACAATAAAAATCCCCACATCCTTTAACACTTTAAAGCATGTGGGGACAGTCCCAAACTATGGCAGGCTTTCACAGGCGAGGCCGTTGCCATCCCTGTCCAAGCGGTGTGGATCGCTGTTCGGTCCACCGGCTGCCTCGAAAAAGTTTTGTGCCTGATTATGAGTGTCGAAATCTCCGCAGTCGCGGTCCGGGCCATCAGGATCGTAAATGACCTCTCCTGATCCAGAGCCGGAGCTGCCGGAATCAGAACCGCTCGAACCCGAACCGGACCCGGAGCTCGAGCCGCCATCCGAAGAGTTTCCTGACGCTGAATCATTAAAGCCTTCCTCTGTTACATAGCCATTAATACTCCAGATTCCCCGATTGGCATTCACAGCCTTCGTTTGCGCTTTTACATAAGCGTCATAATGAGTATATGGCGGATCATATACGTAAGCGAGCCGTGCAAGGCCTTTTTCAAGAAGCAGCTGGTTAAACATTTTTCCATCAACCCAGATGTAGGCAAGCAGCCTGTCATAGTGATCCCGCTTTGGTCCATCAAATTCAACCTGGACCTGTTTTCCGGATAAAGCCTTCTTTGCAAAGGAGCTGGCTTCAGGCCCATATGGCTGAACAGGTTTACTTGGGTGAACGGTCTCCGGTGTATCTACTAACAGAAGGCGGACATCTTCTGTTTTTCCCTTATATTGAATCTCAATTGTATCTCCATCAACTACCCTCGTAACACGGGCTGATTCCAAATTTGAATTGGGAGATGGTTTATCCGATGTCTGTGACGAACCAGACGAATCCCCTGTTTCAGGATCATTGTTCACCTTTCCTTCACTGTTTCCGTTTGTTTTGTCCTGGTTTTTCTCTTGATTTGATTTTTTGTCTTTCTCGTCTGCATCCGAACTTTTATCCGCAGACTCCTTATCTTTATCCTTTTCTTCCTCGCGCTCTTTATCATCTTTTGTTTGATCAGTTTCTTCCTTCTCCTCTACATTTTCATCTTCATTCTTTTTATCAGGAGAAGTCGATTCCTCCGTTGGTCCTGGTAAAAACAGACTGAAAATAAACAAGGCCAAGCCGACTAAAAAAAGATGCTTAACATTTTTTAATGATTTCCGTTTAAATAAATACACGACGAGCATGATCGCAGCTGCCATAAACACTAACAAGCTGATACCCATAACCGCGGGACCCACAGTATCTCTCTCCTTTATGTACAATTTTCAGATTGAATTATTTTAAAGAGGTATGACGTTCTGAAAAAACATTTCAAAATATGATTTTATAAAACCCTTCTTTGTTTTTCAAGTGTCCTTCCCGGGGTGAAAATTTATTTTAACGAACCTGTTTAGTGAATAAAGAAAACCCAGCCCAAATCAGGCCGGGTCTTAGCTTATTGATTAATATACTTTTCAAACACGTCTCCAAAGTCTTTCTGGTGGAATTTTTCATGATTGGAATGGAGCCAGGAAAATCCATATTCCGTAATTTGTTTGAATTGATCAGCCAGGTTGGCATCGTTTGTACGGGAGTTTTGCAGAACATTTACAGCCTTATCAAGACTCTGTTCACTCATTTTTAACATGATTTTGTTTTCCTGAGTAGCCTCAGAAATGTACACTAATGCCTTATAAAGATCATTTAACTGCTCCAGCTGATTTTTATCTACATCGATGCTGAAATCCTGATTCCCAAGCGAGAATTTAATTTCAATATCTAAATCAACACGCCCCGCTGTTTCCAGGAGCACATTCGAAATCTGATACTGAAAATAGGGATAACGCCGAAGCGTCCGCTTGGAAGATACCGCGTTTTCACCGTCCACATGGATGAACGCCAAATTGGTAAAGCAGTACTCATCCGCTTTTGTTTTAATAAGAAAGTAGATCTTCTCATCGTCCTCATGACGAACATAATCATCCGCATCCGTTTTGTCATAATCTTTGGGCTCAATAATCTTTCCAATATCAGATAAACCCAACGCATCCGAAGCAAACTTCTTTAACATCCTTCCATTCCCCCTAACTGAATTTGAGATACACCCATCTGCATTTAAAAAGTCTACCTGATTCCCGCGTTCATTATGTAGTAGCTGCAACGGACACAGATGATGTATCTCTGGTATTATTTTACCACTATTTTCAGAACTTTCATATTTTGTTTTTGTGAAATATATGGGGGAAATTCAACTGGGACCGGTTTAGGTGATGGGGATTGATGGTGTTATCGGTCTGTTTCGTGGGTGTATCCATCGATCTGGTGATTCTATCCGCCGATTTCCTGGATTTATCCACCTATTCACTGCAGCTATCAACCTGGCAAATCACAATCCATCGATATACATAACAATATCCACCGATTCACCGCAAATATTAATCCAGACCTAACAAAATTCAATCCATCTAAGGAAAACAAACAAACTGCTAACAAATGTCAGCAGTTTGTAAAGATGTTACCGGAACAAGCCTTTGCAATCTGGTATGTTTTTGCCCCACAATCTATTCAGCATCTAATTCGATGGTGCTCATAATTTCAATATTCTTCAAAGCCTGTGAAGCGAGATGGTCTGCCTCCTGATTCTTTTTTCTGCCGACAAGCTGATAGTCAGGCTGGATTCCGAGGGTGTGTGTTTTTTCTTCAATCCGGTCCATCCACCTGGAAAGCTCCTCTTCAAAGCAGGGCCATTCATCTTTCAGTTGATTGATCACAACCTGGGAATCCCCGATAAATGTGACCGGTAAATGATGGACGCCTAAAAACTCCAACTCCTGTAACGCTAAATGAAGGGCAGCATATTCCGCTTCATTGTTCGTTTTCAGCTCATCTACAGCAGCATTTTTTCGCAAACGATAGGATTTCCCATTCTGATCATAATAAATGGCACAGCCCAATCCTGAATGCCTGGATTCCCGATCAAAGCCACCATCAAAATAAACCGTAACATTGTGAGGTTCTGTCTGAATGCCCTCCATGTACTTCTTTAATTCCTTCAGTTTCCATGAGCTCTCCTGATGATCGATAAAATGTACATGCTTGGCCCGGCCTGTCTTTTCTATATCCTCTGCTACCAGCACAGCTTTTTCTACCGTCATGTTCTCTGATTGAAAAAATACTTCCGTTCCTTTAGCTGTTGTATAAGTCCATTCAATTTTTATTTGCACAGCCTACCATCCTTTATGATTCCATACTCTAATTCTGTCTGTTTTTATCTTTTGATGAAAAGGAAAAAATATGCTTCGATGAAAAAACTTAGCAAAGCTAGGCTCTTACTCGATTTGCCAGCAGGAGTAAAAGGAACGAAAATCCAATGCTGATCCAGACATACGACCATGCAAGCTGATTTTGGCCCGATTCTATGGCAAAATAGATGGCGGTCGGAATGGTTTGTGTTTTTCCCGGAATATTACCCGCAAACATTAATGTTGCCCCGAACTCGCCGAATCCACGGGTGAAGCCAAGAATCAGGGCTGTTAATAATGACCTTGAAGACATTGGGATGATGATATGGGTTAAAAGCGTCCATTCCGAAGCCCCGTCCACTTTAGCAGCCCCCAAAATGTTGGAATCAACAGACTGAAAACCGGTTTTCAAAGATTGGTACATTAATGGAAAGGCAACAACACCTGCTGCGATAATAGCGGCTGTAGGAGTAAATACAACCCCATCACTTCCCAGCCATTCCAATAGTTTTCCAAAAGGCCCCTGATCCCCAAACACGATAAGCAGAAGAAAGCCAACCACACTCGGCGGCAGTACCAGCGGCATAAAAAATAATGTTTCGACCAGTGCCTTTCCTCTTCTCTGTTTCCGTATCATCCCGTATGCAGCGTAAATGGCGAGGATAAATGTTATAACTGCGGCAATGGTTGCCACAAAAAGAGACAGCTGGACCGGATGCCATGACCACATTCAGATCACCTACTTTTTCCCTCAGTTGCAATGACTCCTGATGTTATGCAAATCTATTCCTTTGTTCTTAGCGTCATTAATCTGTATATGATTCCATTTTACACGAAAACGAAAAGACAGACAGACGTATGCTTCTATTTTTTTAGCGGCCGGCTGACTCAGATAAAGTGAAACTTCCATCAGCAAGGGTTTTTGGTTAGTTGAACTTATCAGGAATTTACTGGCCGTTTATCCCCACTTAGCCTTGATGGGTTACCCTCAAGACTTGAGGTGGGGGCATTACGGCCAGTTAATGCGTGATAAAAATAAGCCGCTTTCCTTCACTTTTTCGGCCGCGCGCCGCAGTGTGTCTTTATCCTGGGTAAGTGCAATACGAACATAGCCTTCTCCTTCTTCGCCAAAGGCCTGGCCAGGAACGACAACGATTCCGGCTTCATCCATTAATTGATAGGCAAATGATTCGGAATCTATTCCATGTGGGACCTTGGCCCATACAAACATAGATGCTTTCGGACTTTCAACACTCCAGCCTGCCTGATGCAATCCATTCACAAACTGGTCACGACGCTCCTGATAGATCATTCGTAAATCATCACTGAACTGTGCGGAATTCCGCAAAGCCTTTACCGCCGCTTTTTGGATTGGCAAAAATACCCCATAATCCAGGTTTGATTTCAGGCGGCTCAAGGCTTCAATAATTTCAGAATTTCCAACCACATAGCCAATCCGGCAGCCGGCCATATTAAAACTTTTTGATAAAGAGTTGAATTCAATCCCTACATCCCTTGCACCTTCAATTGATAAAAAGCTGATTGGCTTCTCCTCATAATACAATTCGGAGTAGGCAAAGTCATGTAGAATCGTTATTTTATAGGTTTTGGCAAACTCGACTACTTTTTCGAAAAATTCCCGTGAGGCCAGGGCAGGAATAGGATTCCCGGGGAAATTCAAAATCATCAGCTTTGCCTTTTTCCTGACCTCCTCAGGGATGGCGTCCAAATCAGGCAAAAAATGATTTTCCTCTTTCAATGGCATTTTATAGGGAGTGGCCTCAGCTAAGGAAACCCCTGTTTCATAAGCCGTATAGCCAGGATCGGGTACTAAAATCAAATCCCCAGGGTCGGTAATGGTCAGGGGCAAATGAACAAGGCCGTCCTGTGACCCCATGACCATTAGGGCCTCTTCTTTTGCATCCAGACATACACCATACCGCTCCTTGTAGTAATCCACTGTCGCCTGAAGAAAATCATCGGTCCCTGTCAATGTATAACCGTACTGGGAAGGATCTTTTACATTTCCGGCTAATTCCTCCCTGACAAATTCAGGTGGCGGAAGATCCGGACTGCCAATACTCAAATCTATCATTTCGCAGCCTGCATTTATCTTTTGTTTTTGATAGTCTGCCAGTTCATTAAAAATAGACGTCTGAAAATGATTCATTTTCCCGGAAAACTTCATATTTACCTATCCCCTTTAAAAATTCGTGTTAGAAAATAATTAAACCTATTATAACAACAAGTTCAGACTGAAAATCAATAAAGATATCAAAAAACTTTGACATTCACTAAAATTTATTGTAAATTCATATAGGCGAACATTTTAATTGCACTATATAAATTCGTTCGTCTTTTAGGGGGATGACAATGGAAAACGTATTCGATTATGAAGATATTCAGTTAATTCCAGCAAAATGTATCGTAAAAAGCCGAACAGAATGCGATACATCTGTAAAACTTGGAGGATATACATTTAAACTTCCAGTGGTACCTGCGAATATGCAAACCATTATTGATGAAAGAATTGCCCGTTATTTAGCCGAAAACGGTTATTTCTATATTATGCATCGCTTCGAACCTGAAACCCGTCGTGATTTTGTAAAGGACATGCAGGCAAATGGCAGGATTGCATCGATCAGTGTCGGTGTGAAAGAAGAGGAATATCAATTTGTTGAACAATTAGCTACTGAAGGATTGATACCTGAATTTATCACCATTGATATTGCCCACGGTCACTCCAACGCTGTTATTGAAATGATTCAGCACATTAAGAAGCACTTACCGGACAGTTTTGTGATTGCCGGAAATGTGGGAACACCTGAAGCCGTCAGAGAACTGGAAAATGCCGGCGCAGATGCTACAAAAGTCGGGATTGGCCCAGGAAAAGTTTGTATAACCAAAATTAAAACTGGCTTTGGTACTGGAGGCTGGCAGCTGGCCGCTTTACGCTGGTGTGAAAAGGCAGCTAGTAAGCCCATCATTGCGGACGGAGGAATCCGTACTCACGGGGATATCGCCAAATCTATCCGTTTTGGTGCAACTATGGTCATGATTGGCTCTCTCTTTGCCGGCCATGAAGAGTCACCTGGAGAAACCGTTGAAAAGGACGGAAAGCTTTATAAAGAATATTTTGGCTCCGCTTCCGAGTTTCAAAAAGGAGAAAAAAGGAACGTTGAGGGCAAAAAAATGTATGTCGATTACAAAGGCCCGCTACAGGATACACTGAATGAAATGGAACAGGACCTGCAATCCTCCATCTCCTATGCTGGAGGCAAGGAATTAAAATCCATTCGACATGTTGATTATGTCGTCGTGAAAAATTCCATTTTTAACGGGGATAAGATTTACTAACCAATATGTAAATCTGCCGGAGGAGATAAAGGAAACACGATGAACAGCGTGAGTCAATGTTGACTTATCGGACGGAGGTGAGGGAAGTCACGCTAGTCGCTGGGCGCTGGAGCCGGACGTGGCCTCTCATGATTTTTTATCTACAAATTCGTAATTTTATAATTTCCTAGACAATAAAAAACACGAATGGCTCCTCTGTAGAGAAAGTCATTCGTGTCTATTTTTTTATTGGTCCAGATTTTCACTTTCTATTCGGTCAACAATCCAGCGATTTTCATCATAGACAAGAACATAGGTCATGATCCGGTGCCCTAATTGCTCGTTGTCTCTTTCCTGATGCACCTTATACTCTGTGTTACTTATCTTTTCCAAATCAAAGGGGATATCCTCCTGAAGCCATGTTGGCCCATCCATGGCAACGACATACACTTCTCCATTTTGTTCACGGAAATAGGATTCCGTAAACCATTGAGCCAGGTCAGCTGACATCATCGTTTCCAGCTTTTTCTTCACTTCCTCAAGTGATTGGATACCTGTCACCTTTTGGTCATCCCCACTACGTTGATGATAAAGTTCATTAAATGTTGATTTAAATTCCCTTAAGATCCGAAGCGCATCCTCTTTTTCCAATGGCTCCGGCGTCTTTGCCTGTTCTCCCTGGTCAGCATCCTGCATTTGCATTGTATCCTGTTTTCCGTCCTCATTCTGTTGGGGTGTCGTTTGCTGGTTCATTTGAATTTCACTGAATAAAAAGGTTCCTGCAATGAATAAAACAGCCAGGCTTACAAAACTGATGGATACTCTTTTTAACACCATTCCAGGCTTACGCGGCTTCGAAGGCTTTATGCGCTGCTGTTTCTTTTGTAAAGCTTCAGATTGAAGATTTTGCAGCATTTCCTGTTTCACTTGCCCGTTTATCTGCTGGTCCTTTGGAAATGACCCTAACTCATCCCATAGCTCATCTTTTCTCATGTTACCCCTCCCAATTGCTTCTTTAAGGCTTTCATTGCACGGTGAAATGTCACTTTTACTTTGTTCTGACTCCAATCTAATACTCCAGCTGTCTCTTCTACAGATAATTCCTGAATACCGCGCAACAGGAGGACTTCATAATAATTCTTTTTCAGGCATCGCATCGCCTGGTAAACTTCTTTTCTGGTTTCACTTAACTGATAAATGTCTTCTGGGGACTTCTCATTTACGGTTTGTTTATGTTGGATTAATTTCGATTCCTTATTGCGATTCCTCTTCTTTTTTCGCATATGATCAATCGCAACATTACGGGCAATACTAAAGAGCCACGTTTTCGGCTTGGACTCGTGTTTAAAGGTATCTATATGATTCAGGGCCTTGATGAATACCTCCTGAACCATATCCTCCACATCCCCGTGTCCCACATAATAAATCAGAAAGTTATAAACATCATCACTGTAATGATGAAACCAGGTTGTCAATGTATCCTCATGTGTCAAAGTCTTCTCCTCCCAATTGCCATACTCACGTATAAGACGATTCATCTATCGACAAAATTACACTTTTATTCATATTCATATATTTTCCCTTGAGAAATTTCTTAGTACCATTGGCGTTTTAATGAATAATGAGTGGAGGTGCCGGCATAGAAACTTTTTTGATCTATACAAAACAAAAAGGAATTGGCCCCTTACCAATCCCTGTTTTCAAATGCATGGTATAATTGTTAAAAGCAAATTAGTGCTTATACCCTCAGACCGTTTTTTTTCGCTTCTAACTTTTTTTCTGCACCTTTGTCTGTAAAGTAATCCCGAATCTCATCAATGGTCAGACCTATCTGTTTCGCCTCAACCATTAGTGTGACCCACTCTTTATCCAGCTCATCCTTTCTCATCTTCAACCTCCCCATTCCCCCTGATGTGCAACTGACTCATGAAGCTCTGTCTATTTGTATGATAAAAAGGTACCATACATAACCGGAAAGAAAAACTATACTTTAGTATAAACTTCAAAGCGAGATAAATTCCCCTTGATATTACGGCCTTATTCCTGTTTACCCACGTTCATTATACATATAAAAAAACCACCTGGATTTCCAGGCGGCTTCCGTTCGGTCAATATTCTATTCCACGATTGGGACAACGAATTTTCCTAAATTCACGACGGCTTATGCCTTCATTTCCAAAGCTTTAAGCCCTAACATAACAGATCCAATGACGCCCTGCTCATCATCGAGTTCCGGAGCTACAATCAGATTCTTTACATTTTTCACTTCTAAATATCCATTTAATAAATCCATAAATTTGTTCTGGACCATTGGATATAATTTTTCCTGCTTCATGACGCCGCCACCAAGAATGATTTTCTCTGGTGACAGGATAACATAGTAACTCATAATGGCTTGGGCTAAGTAGAAGGCTTCAAGCTCCCAAACATGGGCCTCTTCAGCCAGCAGATGCCCCTTTTTCCCATAGCGTTTTTCAATCGCAGGACCTGATGCGAGTCCTTCAAAACAAGTGCCGTGACTGGGGCAGTTCCCTTTAAAGTCATCATCCGGATGTCTTGGAATGAGAATATGGCCCATTTCTGAATGATTTTTCCCCTGAAATATTCGGCCGTGCTGCACCAGTCCTGCACCGATTCCAGTTCCTACCGTAATATACAGACTTGAATCCGCATTCCGGGCAGCTCCATACGTAAATTCACCCAGACATGCAGCATTGACATCTGTATCCATGGCAATCGGGATCGAGAAGATTTCCTTCAGTCTTTGTAAAAAAGGATAGTACTGCCAATTGATTTTAGGGGTTTTCTGTATCGTCCCATACGTATTGCTTTTAGCATCCAGATCCACCGGCCCGAATGTACCAACACCGAGCGCCTGGATCTCATATTGTTTAAAAAATTTCTCTACATTTTCAAGCGTCTGATCTGGATCCTCTGTAGGAAATGTTGTTTTATTTTTTATATTGCCGTTTTCATCCCCGACAGCACATACGAATTTTGTTCCACCAGCCTCTATGCCGCCAATCAACATGCGCCTCTCCTCCTTAACTGACACTGCTGTACTCCAGCGAAGTACGCGGTTATTTACTGACTCTAAGCAGCGGATGTTCACCTGCAGTCAGTTCTTTAGCTGTATCATCTACGGTAATTTCGCTCATATCGTCAGTATTCGTGATAATCACCGGTGTCACGGTATCCTTCGCTTTTTCCTTAATGATATCGATGTCAAATTCCATTAGGAGATCCCCTTGTTTGACCTTGTCGCCCTCTTTGACCTTTGCAGTAAAGCCTTCTCCTTCAAGCCCTACTGTTTCAAGGCCGACATGAATCAGAATTTCTGCACCATTATTGGCTTTCAGACCAATCGCGTGCTTAGTCGGAAATACCTGAATAACATCCGCATTTACAGGTGCATAAATCTTGCCTTCTTTAGGCTGAATGGCCGCACCTTCTCCCATCATTTTTTGTGAAAAAACAGGATCCGGAACGTCCTCAAGGGATACCCGTTCTCCTGACACTGGTGCTAAAATCGTAATATCTTTTACCTCAGCATTTTCTGAAGCTTGATTCTTCTTTTTAAAAAATTTCCCTAACATCTAACCACTCCACTATTTAAAATTCTGTGATTCTCTCGAGGTTCCATTTATTCAGGCTTGCGGTTAATTGGCCGTCAGACTGGAAAACAAGCGATTGTGCGTCCGGCTCATCAAAAATACGTGCAGTAAATACTTCTTCGCCATGGTTCACAAAAACCTCTACGGAAGATGTGTCTTTGTATATCTGCAAATGATGAAGATTCTCAAGATAGCATTTTCTTGATTCCATTTCCTTATCAGGGGTGAATCCTTCTCTTTCCAATGATAGAATCCCTTCCATTGTATCATAACGTATTTTTACAGCTTTACCAATTTTAATGCTGAAACTGCGTGCATTCCAATCAATAATAGATACTTCAAGCTCAAAAACATTTCCGTTTATCCCGTCAAACGAAACTGGATTCGCACTCTCAAAAGTAACATCTTTCCTTTCGATGTTGTCCTTTCTTAAATGTTTCAGCTCACGTACCGGCTTCTGGTACAGTCTTCCATCCTTCCATTCCAGCTCACGGGGAAGGGTTAACGCATGAATCCATTCGTGTTCATGCGTTGGCTGGCGAGCATCTCCTTCTTCTGAATTTCCCATCCAGCCAAACAGCAGACGGCGACCATCGGATGCTAATGTGGTTTGCGGGGCATAGAAATCAAACCCTTTGTCCAACTCTGTAAAGTCTCCGTGCTGGTAACGAACATTTTGGTAATCAACCTCACCGGCAAAATAACCCGTCTGAAATACGTTCTGATACTTAAATCCCTGTGGAGCTAATCCTTGAGGTGAAACGATCAGCACATCTTTGTCCCCAAGAGGAAATAAATCCGGACATTCCCACATATAACCAAAGTCCCCAAGTTGATTCTGTCTGCTGCCAGTTATAGGACCCAGAAAACTCCAATTTAATAAATCCTCTGAAGAATAAAGTACGACAACTCCCTCTTCTGCTTCGGTCTGGGCACCAATGACCATATACCATTTATTTTCATGACGAAACACCTTTGGATCGCGAAAATGAGCGGTATATCCAGGTGGAACGTGAATGACCGGGCCCTTTTTCTCAAAATGAATGCCATCATGGGAGGTTGCCAGACATTGATAGGATTCCCGATTTCCGGCTTCATCCTTTACATTTCCAGTATAAAATAAATAGAGTTCTCCATCGGAAACCACTGCACTGCCTGAGTAACAGCCGTTTTTGTCGTACCACTGATCAGGAGCAAGAGCTGCGGGGGCCTTGTCCCAATGTACAAGGTCTTCAGAGATATAATGTCCCCAGAACTTGGCCCCGTGTGCCGTTTCAAATGGATTCCACTGATAAAAGATATGATACTTTCCCTTAAAATAAATAAAACCGTTTGGATCATTTAACAACCCAACAGGTGGCATAAGGTGGTAGTGCAGACGATAGGGATCGTCTGCAACTACATGTTTATAAGCTTCTGCATGTTCATGTGCTTTCCTTTTGAGATTGTTCAATTCCTGATGCATAAAAAGCTCCTTTATCGTTATTTATTCTTTAAGCTGTTTTTCGTCTGAATAGCCAAACATCCATGTCAAACCGAATGCTACGGCAATTCCGATAATGTTAACGAGCAGATACAGGAAGATCTGTTCATTGAGATAAAGGAGGGTTCCCGGGATAACCGTAATGGACATCCCCGTTCCGGCAAGGTTTGTAATGGATGCAACAAAACCACCTGCTGCACCACCGATAAGCGCCATTAGGAACGGCTTTCCATAGCGTAAATTGACACCAAAGATGGCTGGTTCCGTAATACCCAGAAACGCAGATACGGACGATGGCATAGCTAAAGCCTTTAACTTTTTATTTTTCGTTTTCAATCCAACAGCTAAGGCTGCTCCACCCTGAGCCGCTATCGCAGACGTAACAATCGCATTAAACGGATTTTCCCCAAGGTTCTCAAGTAATTGAATTTCAAGTAAGTTGAAGATGTGGTGAACACCTGTAATAACGATAATCTGGTTTAAGAAACCAAGGATTAAACCGGCTAAACCAAACGGAAGCTCAAGTAGAGCCAGAACAATATCAAGAATATAGTTTTCAACGGTATGGAATACAGGTCCAATCGCAAATAGAGCCAGGATACTCATCACTAACAATGTAAGGAACGGTGTTAAAATAAGATCTAACGCTTCCGGCACTCGTTTTCGAATGGATTTTTCCAGTTTTGCACCAATAATACCGGCTATGAAGGCAGGAAGAACAGCACCCTGATACCCAACAACAGGGATAAAACCAAAGAACATAATCGGGTCCGCACCTTCAGCTACACCCCAGGCATTTGGAAGTGAAGGACTGACAAGCATCAACCCAAGTACGATACCAATGATTGGAGTTCCGCCAAACACTTTAAATGTTGACCAGGCAACCAGAGCCGGCAGGAAGATAAAGGCCGTATCAGTCAGAATTTCCGTATATAGCAGCAAATCCGCCGGAATATCCTCAGGGGTCAAACCGAAGAAGGCCAGAATCTTTTCCTGTACAAACAGCCCGCGCAATCCCATAAATAAACCGGTTGCAACCAGAACAGGAATAATCGGAACAAATACGTCGCCAAATGTACGGATAGCCCGTTGTAAACGATTACCATTTTGTTCAGCAGCTTCTTGCTTTTGTTCATCTTTGGAAGCCGTTTTCAAATCAAATTTTGCGACTTCTTCATAAATTCGGTTCACAAGACCTGTCCCAAAAATGACCTGGTATTGTCCCGAATTAAAAAAGGCCCCTTTGACCTTATCAATATCTTCCACCTTTTCTTTTTCAACTTTATCTTCATCCTGAATGATAAAGCGCAGACGAGTGGCACAATGAGTAACAGATTGAATATTGTCTGTACCGCCAACGGCCTCAATCAGCTCTTCTGCAATTTTCTTGTTATCAGACATATGATGTACACTCCTTTATTTGTGGAATCGATCCCACATTGTATAAAAATATTTTTTTATTCCTTTAAAAGTATTCTTTTGGGTGGAATCGATTCCACATTATTCAAAAATAAATCATGGAATCGATTTCAGGTACTATCATACACTATCTCTCTCTATTAGTCTATAGTCTAAGATCATTTTTTCTTTCACTTTTTTTGAGTGAATACAGGATAACAACTGTTTTGCTGCTTCCTCTCCAGCTTTTTCATTCTGATAATCGATGGTTGTGAGTTTCGGATGAATGTACTGGGAAATTTCCGAAGCCCCAATCCCAGCTACCGCTACATCCTCAGGAATACGTAACCCCTCCTGTTTCAGATAACTCATTGCTCCAATAGCCAGCCGATCTGTTACCGCAAACACAGCAGATGGAAGGACGCCTTCTGAGGTATGAATCTTCTTCATGGCATCATAACCGGAATCTATATTGAAGACTGCCTTTTGCACCCAGTTCTCTTCCACAGGTAAACCGTGTGCCTGCATTTCATCATAATATCCCTGTTTACGTAAAATCCCTACAGCCTTGTCGGATTCATCCACTCCGATAAATCCAATTTTCTTATGACCTTTTTGAATAAATAAGGATGTAAGTGTACGGGCTGCATCATAATCGTTATAGGAAACATACATGACATTCTCTGCTTCCTGGCCAATCATAACGACCGGGATGGGTAATTCTTTGATTTTCTCTATTAAATTAGGTGCCGTGTTCGTGGCAATCAGTACAATTCCGTCCACTTGACGAACTTTTAACAGATCCAGGTATTCCAGCTCCTTCTCCTTGTCGTGATTGGTATTGGCTAAGAGAATCTGGTATCCGTGCTCCTCCAATTCTTTGCCAAGGCCCGTTACAATTCTGCTCGGGGTCTCGGTCTGTATAGTCGGCAGAATGACTCCAATGACTTTTGTCCTTTTTGTACGTAAGGATTTCGCATACTGACTTGGAACATAACCGGTTTCCTCTATGACCTGTTCTACCTTTTCTCTTGCTTCCTCACTGACATATCCAGAGTCATTCAGCACTCGGGAAACGGTTGATCTAGATACTTGCGCCATTTCTGCTATTTCTTTTATGGTTACCAATTTCATCTCTCCCGACGATATTCTTGTTGAAATCTATTATAAAGGAATGATGACCTTCTTTCATCCTTTTTTACAACTATTCATTTTCACCGTTTTCATTTAGAATAAACATAAAGTGAAACTTCCATTAGTGGGACTTTTCTCCATCCCCCACTGATGGTTAGTTGAACTTATCAGGAATCTACTGGCCGTTTATCCCCACATAGTCTTTTTGGGGTACCCTCAAGACTTGAAGTGGGGATATTACGGCCAGTTCATCCGTGATAAACCTACGTCATTTGGAGGGATAGGATTGTCATTTCTAATATCTGTCGATGAGTTAAAAACAAAAATGGATGCTTCCGATGAGATGGTCATTGTCGATACACGGTTTGAGTTAACGAATCCGGGTGCAGGCAGAGCAGCATACCTCAAAGGCCATATTCCCCAAGCGTTTTACTTAGACTTGAATAAGGATTTAGCCGGTGAAAAAACAGAGCACGGCGGAAATCATCCTCTGCCGGACATTAATGAGTTTGCTCAAAAGATTGGAAATATCGGCATTGATCAACATACAACCGTCATCGTCTATGACCAGGGTAATGAAATGTTTTCAGGGAGATGCTGGTGGCTCCTTCATTATTTAGGACACGAAAGCGTCTATGTTCTGGACGGTGGATTAGAACGCTGGCAGGAAAAGGGCTATGAAATAACGACGAAACAGCCCGTTGCTGAAAGGAAAACCTTTATTCCAAAGCCGAGAGCAGATGAAGTAGTAGATATTCATCAGGTCAAAGAAAAGCTCCAGGAGGACTCGGCGATTTTAATTGACTCCCGCTCCAAAGACCGCTATCTGGGCAAAAATGAACCCTTATATAAAAAAGCCGGACACATTCCTGGAGCCATAAACTACTTTTATAAGGACGTTTTAAGCGAGGATGGACGATGGAAGGATCCGGATGATCTGAGTCAGCACTTTGCCAGCCTCCCGAAAGATAAGGAAATTATGGTTTCCTGCGGGTCCGGTGTCTCCGCTACTCCGAATATTATGGCTTTAAAAATGGCCGGATTCCATAATGTTAAACTCTACCCGGGAAGCTTCAGTGACTGGATTTCCTATGATGAAAATGAAGTGGAGACTGAGGATGAGTAGCATGAAAAAAGAACGGAATCCTGATGATTTCGTTCTTTTTCATTCAGAAACATTTAGTCATTTCGCTGTTCACCGATTATCTCCCTCCAGCATGGCTGAATCCCTGCTTTTATATCGGCATAATAAATTTTAATTTCTGCTTAATTGATGAGTAAGGGATTTACTTGGCAGCCGCTTCCCTAATTTACTCTGAATAAATTCGGCTGTATCCAAAAGATGATCCATTGAGATACCTGTCTCTATTCCTAGGCCATGGAATAAATACAGAACATCCTCCGTTGCAACATTCCCCGCTGCACCAGGCGCATATGGACAGCCACCCAGCCCGCCTACGGAACTATCAAAATGTGTTATCCCATAATTAAGAGAGGTTAATAGATTTGCCATCGCCATTCCTCTTGTATCATGGAAGTGCATAATCAGCTTTTCCTCAGGGTAACGCTTCAATAATTCATCAAGTAAAGCTTCCACCTGTGATGGAACGGCTGATCCAATGGTGTCTCCAAGCGATAGATAATCAGCACCTGACTCCAGTAATTGTTCACAAACAGGGATCACCTGCTCTGGTTTAGTTCTTCCTTCAAAAGGGCAATCAAACACCGTTGAAACGTAGCCGGTGACCACCTTATTCTCCTGCTTAGCCACTTCGATGACGTCACGCAGAACTGGATACGTCTCATCAATCGTCTTGTTGATATTTTTCTGATTATGGGTTTCACTTGCAGACATAAATACGGAAATTCCATCGAGATCTGCTTCAAGTGCATGCTCCAGTCCTTTCTGATTAGGAACCAGCGCTGAATAATTCACATCAGGATAACGCTGAATTTGTCTGGCAACCTCTCTCGCATCAGATAAAGCCGGAATCCATTTCGGATGGACAAAAGAGGAAATTTCAATTTCTTTTAATCCTGATTGAGCCAGTTTATCAATCATCGTCACTTTGTCTTCTGTTTCAATCCAAGTCTCTTCGTTCTGTAATCCATCCCTTGGCCCTACATCCTTTAAATAGATTTTATCAGGAAGGTTTTGCAGCATATGTACACCTCCATACTTGAATACGCTTACAAAAAAATTTTATACAAAAAAACAGCCAGTATAACAATCTAACTGCTGACCGTATTATATGATGAATTTTCTGAAAGTGTCAACGGTAAAAAAGTGAGTGATTTCTAGAACAGACCCTCTTTTGAGCATATTTTCTTATATCCAACATAAAGGAAGAAAATCGATTCCACTATAAATTGATCTACTTTGTGTTTTCCATTATAGATAAAATGGTTTTCAAATGGTTCGTTTCGTTAATAATTTCATAAGTACCCAGGTAATTTTCATTCACACGAAAACCATGGTAATCAGAGAGATAGTAATCCTCCTTCGCTTCCCTTGTTATAAGGAGTCTTATTCCAAACTCTTTAAATAATCCCGCAGAATCACGATCTTTCTTTAGTTCCACTCCTGAAAAATCATTCAATATATCCTCTATAACTTGTGAATCTTTGATTGTAATTTGCCTGTCAATTTCAGATAAACCGCGCTCTTTGGGTGGTTTATATAAGGTAATTCGGACTTCCTCTACTACGGTGCTATCAGTAAATATTTCTTCTGAATAGAGAGCTTTAAAACTAGTATACTGCATTTGATAAACACTGAATATCAGTCCAAAGATAATCAATGCTTCAACAACCACCAAAATCTTTTTATTTTTAATCATAATACTTAGAAAAAAAGTTAACAGTATAACTCCGGCAATGATAAGGATAATACTAAAAATATTGAACATATCCTACCCTCCTTTATAAAAATTTTAACATATATGGAGGAATTAATAGATGATTGATTATAACAAAATAAGATGATGATTGGGTAAGCATAGTAAGCTTCTACTGTCCAGGAATTTCCCATGAATACACAAAAAAGAGTACAATCGCAATAATGGATTGTACCCCTTAATCAATTAATTAATAATCCACGTTCAGCCAATCACATGAACCACAAAGTTCACTAAAAACAGTGACGCAATAATATACAGTGTAAACGAAACCTCTCGTGCCCGGCCTATCCCGACTTTTAAGATTGGATATAAAATAAATCCGGCTGCCATCCCATCCGCAATACTATACGTGAATGGAATCAGGGCAATAATCAGGAAGGCTGGAAAACTTTCACTCATATCCTTGAGATTCAGGTTTCGAATATTCTGGAGCATTAATCCGCCAATAATAATTAAAATGGGGGCAATGGCACTGCTTGGAATCAGCTTAATGACCGGAATAAAAAAGATGGACAGCAAAAACAGAAAGCCGGTCGTAATCGCCGTAATTCCTGTTCGGCCACCTGCTGCCATGCTTGCTGAACTTTCAACTGTTGCAACAGTAGGACTGGTTCCGAACAAGCCAGATAACATAGCCGAAACGGATGTTGCCTGAAATGCCCTTGAAAATCCATCCGGGCGATTAATAAAATTCGCATGTCCGTGTACTAATCCTACGTTTTCAAAAACCAATACCATCGTTAAGGAAAACACCGCTATCCAGAAGGTTATGGAGAATAAACGGTCAAAAGACATCGAACCGAAAACATTCATGTATTCACGAATGGATAGCTGACTGGTGTTATTACTCTGTGCATCCAGTAAACCAAATGCCCATGCGATAAAGGTTCCTACTACAACAGTTATAAGAAAGTTGCCGGGTACATTCCTTATGAACAAAATGATGGCAATCAAAAAAGTCAGTACGGTCGCAAGCACAGCTGGATTACCTAAATCCCCAAGTGCCACAATCGAATTTGTACCCTTTTCTACAATCCCACCCTTTTCTAGTCCAATGAGCATTAAAAAGAGTCCAAGACCAACTGTAATGGCTTCCTTCAGGGATTGGGGAATCGATTCACTCAACGTTTTCGCAAAACTGGAAAATGCAATGAATACAAATATTAACCCTGAAACCAGTACAACAGCTAAAGCTTCAGGCCAGGAAAGCCCCATCGATTGAACCATAGTATAGGAAAATAAAGCATTTACTCCCATACCTGGAACGAGAAGAATTGGCATATTGGCCCAGAATCCCATAAGAAAACAGCCCGCAAAGGAAATGAAAATCGTCGCCAGAATTGCTGCTTCCAGTGGTATTCCGGCCTCTGAAAGTATGAGAGAGTTTACAGCAATGATATAAACAATCGCAAAGTAACCAATCAAACCTGCCATAACTTCTCTCTTCAGTGTAGTTTCATACTTGTCGAGCTGAAAAAAGTTGTTCATCCATTTATTCATTTTATCGACCTGTCTAATTTAAATAGCCCTCTCCCTGCCCGCTCTCTCCTGATTATCAGGCGAGCCAATTTTATATTATAGCAAACATGGGTATGAAATATCAAAGCAGCCAGCGATTCTGGAATTTTATTCAGTTGAAGTGGTGGCTGTTCCGAGATGTTTGTCTATAATTTCTCCCAAATTTTTAAAATAAGGCTTTACAATGAAATCCTTTGCTCCTGACTGGATGGCATCCATGACATTTGATTGTGTCCCAAGCGATGAACATATAATGACTTTGGCTGTTGAATCAAAACTCATGATCTCAGACAGAGTTTCAAGTCCATTTTTCACGGGCATAACCATGTCCATAATGACCATATCAGGACGGACAGCCTGAAAAACTGTAACAGCTTCCTGTCCATCCTTGGCTTCTACAAACTCATGAGACCCGTGCTGCTGAATAATTTGTTTCAGCCAATTTCTCATAAAAGCTGAATCGTCTGCTAGTAAAATTACACTCATTTGCGCCTCTTCCTTACTCATAGATTGCTGCTTAATGACTTTTGTTCGTAACAAGATCAGCATCCAATAAGGACAAAAAGGTAGATAACATGAAAAAAGACCAGCCAAAGAAAAAGGCTCGTCTGTTATGACCAGTTCTTCGGCAACCAGGCTGCCATAGCTCGTAAGCTTTAGGCCCTTAGTTTTGCGTCCTTATTTTTCAATAAGTTTGCCCTTATCGGTTTTCTGCTTTATATCATTTTCACTCTTTATAATTATCGACGAATTGTGCTGATAATCAAGAGGTTTGCCCAACATTCCACAAATTGTAAATTATAGTGTACTTTTATCAGCGAATGAATATAGAAAAACCCCCGACACCGTGCGTGAGATGTCAGGGGTTCTGTGAAACAATCTGTGAAACAAGATTATTCGGGTGGTGACAGGCACTACCCGCGGCGGCACCACCTTAATTAATATAAAGCTTCCCGTCTGCTTTCTTTCTTGTTTCGTTTCCGTGGTCATCTACTGCTTTTACTTCGATGACTGCACCTTCTGCTTTAAGATTGCTTGTGGCGGTCCAGTAGCCAACATAGTGGCCATCAGACATTTCCATCATAGGAAGCTCAGTTGCGTTGGATACTTGATTACGTGCATTGGTGAGTGGCATATGGATGACAAACGTTGCATCCAAATCAGTCTCACTGTCAAATTCGATACGCACGCTTTCTCCAGCTTTCAGTTCATGGTCTTCCTCAGGCAGAAGATTACTGATTTCAGGAGCTGTAAAGTCAACATCAAGCGTAATCGTTTCAGTCGTTTGATTTCCTGCTAAATCCTGAGCAACCACTTCAATTTCATTTTCCCCATTATCGAGTAAAACTCGCTTGGAGTACGTGCCGTCATCTGAAATATTAGCTTCACTTCCATTGACTTTTACCCAATCAAGATTCGCATCATTGACTGTACCTTCAACCGTTACTGTTTCACGATTGGATTTCGACTCATCCTCAGGACTGTCAATGGTAAGCTCAGGGCTTGTCGTATCCAATGTGACGGAAACTTCTTCAGACTCACCAGTCACAGCTCCATCAAGTTTGGATACTGCTTTTAATACATTTTCACCCTCGGTAAGTTCAACAGGAATGTCAAATTCACCGGATTCTCCTACTTCAATAGTTCCTGCAGCTTCTCCATTATTCGTCAGTTCAACTTCTGTCGTTGGTGAAGCTGTACCAGTTACCGTTACCTCTTCATCACTGGTAATGAGTCCAGCTTCCGGTGAGGTAATTTGAGGATCTTCAACCTCATAGCTTACACGGGCACGGATCATATAGTTTCCTTCTGACGTTGGAGATGGTGACCATTCCCCAGCCACTCGCTGAAAGCTTCGTCCGGCATGCTCGCTGCTTTCGTCCGTAGCCAGTCCTGGAGTGTCAGGGTTTGGATGGGTTTGTACATAGACCATGTAGAAATCCCCATCTACAAAAATATTGTGCTCTCTTAAATCCACAACTGTCCATTCACCATTACGAAGCGCCTCTGCTTCAATCGGACCGGCAATCTTTTCACCAGGTAAACCTTCTTCACCATTGGCATCCCAGATTTCAACAGCAAATTCCGTTCCACCCGGCTGTGGCCATTCCTCATTCCAGAAACGGAACACACCGTCTGTGACAACACCCTGATCCTTGCCCTCTGGAAGAGACATTTTTACAGCCCAGGCATTCCCGGCATCATAAAAAGCTCTTGCATTTTCGGCAGTGCCGTCATCATAGCCAATCTCCCCGCCAGGATAGGTGTACAGTGGCTCAAGCTCAGCATTTACCTGAACATCTTCTGTCAGATCAATGCTAACATCCTTACTGTAATAATCAGGGGCCATGATTTTTAAGGTATAGGAGCCTTCATAACCAGTAATGGAGAACTCCCCATTTTCGTCTGTTGCAACGGGTGCAACGTTTGCATCCTCAGCTAAAAGAACGGTCGCACCTTCAACCGGCTCACCTGTAGCCTGATCGGTAACTTTTCCTGTTGCAGTAAACTGATCAACTTCTTCAAGTGTAAAATCTGCTACAGCTTCACTATCAGCTTCAAGCGTTACACTTTGCTCCTGTGATTCATAGCCATAGGACTCTGCTTTTAATGTAAATTCTCCGGCAGCATGGCTTATCGAATACTCTCCTGTAGCCGGATCAGTTGTCACTGAACGGCCGCTTTCAAGTACGCTCACTTGCGCCTGCATAGGCAATAAGTTAGGATTAACATAGTCCTCTTGGGCAGGAGGATCTTCTTTAGGTAAATTCGGCTGAATATCAGCTGGGTTTACCTTTTCTTTTAGACCTGCACTAGGGCTCGACTTCATGACACCTAAGCCATTCATAAACCCGAATGCATTTCCATTCTTTCTCCCTTTATTCTTACCTTTTGTTTTTCCGTTGTTTCCTTTCTTCTTATGAAGCGATGCCTGATTTCCATTAGACGTATCAGACAATGCCACGTCATCAATATACCAGCCTTCACGGGTAACACTACCGTCAGTTGTAACGTTAAAGCCGATATAGACTCTTTGACCACTGTACTCAGAAAGATCTACTTCTGCTTCTTCCCAATCACTGGTGGTACCTGTAACTTGCAGGATTTGCGTCCACTCTTCCTGATCGGTAGAAATAAAGACATGGCCAAAGTCATAGGCCGTTCCTGATGAATACTGCTCTAAATCGTGCCACTGATTAAATTGAAGGTAAGCCTCTCCTTCTGGTAAATCAATCGGTGGCATCATAAGTGTTGCATTCATGTCACTATCGTAATCACCTGCAAGGTTCGTCGCATATACATTTTCACCAGACGCAGCATTTCCTGGTCCTGATTCAGGTGTGCCCCACTCCCAGGAGCTGTTTTCACCAAATACAGACCATCCTGCTGGCTGAGTGCCTTCAAAATCCTCGGAATAACCAAGGGAAATACCAGGAAGAACGTCTACGGTATACGTGTCACTTTCCGTAGTGTTTTCTCCAAAGTCTTCAACCGTCCATTTATAAGTGAGTGAATCACCATTAATTTGGTCACCTGGAATGGCAGCTGTGTAATCTGCAGACTTGTAATCTCCGGATGTACGGCCTGCTTCAACAGATACCCATTCACCATTGGCATTTTGATATTCAAGTAAAACAGAAGCGATACTAATATCATCTTCCACATGAATATTCAAAGGAAGATCCATTCCTTCATACGTTTCTTCTGGAGCTGTATGTTCTATGGTTGGTGCAACGTTATCTTCCCCATGTTTGGTAACCGTACCTTTGATTGTTCCAAGACCGTTGTCCAGAAGAGCAACAGCGTCATATGCATTTAACAAACCGTGTCCATATCCATTATTCGGAGACTCTGAATATTCATCATCGGTCATTGGAATAGCTGAATTGATCAGCACTTCTTCCAATTCATCTACGGTAATACTGCTATCCACTTGACGAAGCAACGCTACAGCGCCTGATACAGCAGGGGAAGCCATGGACGTACCACTATAGGTGCCATCATAGCCATCGCCTGGAACAGAAGAGCGAATGTTTACCCCAGGTGCTGAAATTTCAGGCTTAATTTCGTCATATGGTGAAGGTCCGCGCAGAGAAAATCCTGCAAGATTGTCACTGCTGTCTGTAGCACCTACCGCAAAAGATTCAGGATAATTTGCTGGTGTAGCAACAGACCCTGGACCACCTGGATTCGTTAAGCTCGTATTCCCTGCTGAAAAGGTAGGGAAAATACCAGCAGCTCTCCAGTTCGTCACGACATCACGATACCATTCATCCAAACCAGGTCCGCCACCCCAGGAGTTATTGACAACATCTGGAGCAAGGTCGGCACGTGCATTTCCTTCAGAATCTGTTGGAGCCATAATCCATTCTGCTGCTTCTAATAAATCCGCGTCTGTTCCACCAGCAGCCGTAAATGCCTTAACAGCAATAAACTTAGCCCCAGGTGCAACACCAACCTGATTGGATCCATCCGGTTCATTTCCAACCATCGTACCCATTACGTGAGTTCCGTGGCCCTGATCATCATAAGGCTCACTTTCTCCTGCTGTCGCATCAAACCAGTTGTAATCATGACTTGCTTCACCGGTATCCGCATCATAGCCACGATAGTTATTCTGAAGGGCCGGGTGATCCCATTGAACCCCTGTATCAATGTTGGCTACAACGGATCCAGTACCATCAATTCCATCTTCCCAAACTTCTGGTGCACCAACGCGTTCAACATTCCATTCTACATTGGTCAATTCAGATTCAGGATTGTTTTTCACCTTCGTATCCACAGGTGTCAGCAATTGACGGGTTTCATTTGGCAGAAGCTTTTCAACCTCTTCAAACGAAGCAATCTTTTCCGCAACCTCTTTAGTGGACGTAACAGCCATTCCATTAACAATATGATAAGAATGGACTTCCTTTGCACTGCCCTTTTCCAATTCTTTTTGAAGATAAGCTTTTACATTCTGCTGAGATTGCTGGGCTGTTGCTTTTAGTGCAGAAATCACGGCAGAGCGCTGAGTGAATTCTGCTTTCGTTGCTGATAGATTGTTCGATTGTGCCTTCTTCCTTGCATCCTGGGCAACCTGTTTCGTATCCGTCTTTTCCTTAAACTTAACCAGATACGTCACTTGCTTTTGATCACTAAACTGCTTGTGCAGCCGATCACTGACTTTTGCTTCCGCCACCTGCTGGGTATTCTTCGCTGATTCATGAATTTTGTTGTTCTTTGCTGCACTCTCAGCATAGGTCATACTCGGTGCGACGAGTGAAAATACCATCAATGCAGAGGCGACCATACTAAAAGTCCTTGTTCGCCGACGTTTCTTTTTCAGCAAAAAATCTCCTCCTTTTTTTAATATCCTGACTATTCCTGATGAAAAACAAAAAAACTCCCTGTTCATCCCTCCTTCCCTACGAATTTTTAAACATGTAGGCTCTAGAGCTGCAGGCGAGTTATTGTGAAAAGTCTATGAAGTTAATTCTAGTATAGTAAAAATCTGCATGAAATTTTGTCATATTTTGACTGCAGAAATGCTTTTGTAAAAAATTAGTAGTTTTGTACCTTTCCGGAGACCCTTCAGCCATCTACAAAAGTACTACACCTTCAGGTCTTTAAGGGATGAGAAAATTGTCAAAAGGCTAACGGAAGGAGGGGTTTCCAGGATTTACCGCCTGGATTAATCTATTAGGAAAACTAGCACATTCGCTATATTTATAAAATAAAATGATACATAATCCCTAACATCTTCCCAGGTATTATCGTTTTCCATTGAAAAAATCTATCCTATGAACTAAAACAGGAGAGGATTTGAGGAAGCAATTAAGCTGAAAGACTCAAAATCCACCGACAAATGAACGAGGAAAAACGATGGACATTAGTTTGTGAAACAATTTGTGAAACAAGATTTTTCGGGTGGTGACAGGCACCACCCGAAAAATCCTTATTGATATTTGTCAAAGAATTCGGCGATTTTACGAAAGGCTTTGATTTCGTTTTCTTTTTTGGAAAAGCCGTGTCCTTCGTTTTCCATCACGAAGTACTCTACTTCCACACCTTTGTCTCTCAACGCTTCTACCATTTGATCGGACTCTTTTTTCACGACCCTCGGATCATTGGCCCCCTGGATAATGAACATCGGCTTTGTCATCTGGTCTAAATAAGTAATGGGAGAATCCTTAATAAACCGATCTTTATCCTTTTCCGGATCACCCAGCCACAGCTTCATAATCGGCTTCCAGTCTTCTGGTACAGAATTGTAGAAGCTGAACAAATCACTGGGACCACAGACATCAACAACTGCACGGAAATACTCAGGATGGCGGCCGGCCAGTAACAGAGACATATACCCTCCATAGCTTCCTCCTAACAGGAAAAGATGCTCCTGGTCTGTATAGCCATTTTTTAACAGCCACTCAATACCTTCCACACAATCCAGACGCGGTCCATGCCCCCAATCCTGTTCAACCAGCTTTACAAACTCTGCTCCATAACCGGTACTTCCGCGAAAATTAGGTGCAAAGACGTTATAACCGATTCCCGCGAGAAACTGGAAGTAGGAACGATACGACTTCCTTTCTGAAGATTGCGGACCTCCATGGGGCCAGAATACCGTATACCCATTGGCCACTTCTGGTTTTGCCTTAAATAACAATGATTCAATCGGCGTATCATCGTAGGATTTATAGGTGACAATTTCCGGATCCACCAAGTCGTCAGAACTCATACCCATAACCCGATTATTCGTTAACGGTGTCCAGTCACCGCCAGCATCTCTTTTATAAATATTAGACGGTTCCACAGCACTGTTTCCCAACAGATAAAGATTTCCGCTTTTCGCTGCTTTCAGCTGATCAATGGTATCAATCGGAATATCAATCTCCTCGACTTCACCTGCCTCTATATCATAGGCATAAAGCTCATCTGCAACTCCATGCTCCGTCACAAGATAAAGGGTTTTGGACGCTTTGTGATAAATAAGGTCACTGATTTCCCGTTCATCAAATTTGAGTACCTCTTTAAAGGTTTTCGCTTTTAAATCAAAAGCAGCCAAATAGGAAAATTCAGATTGATAGTTTGTAACGAAATAAATGGTTTCGTTATCTGTAAAAACCGGGCCTGATGCCACATGGACTATTTTTGGATCAGGTGTCAGAGGCATGCTTTCCTCGTTTGTATGTAAATAAAGTATTTGATAGGTATTCGCATAAGCCTGAAGATAGACAAAGGTTTCCTCATCAGGGCTTACCGCCTCCAGTTCAACAGGAGCCTCCTCCCCATTAAAAAGCTGTACATCCTCTTTCGTATTCAGATTGCGTCTGCGAAGATTTAAATAATTAGGATTCCCCTTATTCGTTGTATAGTAAAGATGCTCTCCATCCTCTGATAAATGGCTAAAATAGAACTTTTCATCACTTTCACCTGTCACAACAGGCTGTGGAACACCACCATTTATCGGTAAAGCATAAATCTGGAAGTTTTCATCCCCATCATGGTCAATTCCCGTAAGCAAATAGCGATTTTCCGGGTCATAAGCAACAAATTGGCTATTTTCATTGTGGAAGGATACCTGATAGGGAAATTGATTCGGCAAATCCAACTTCCATAGATTCATTTCACCACTTAGATTCGTGTTAAATACCAGCGATGATTCATCCGGACTTACCGCAAAATGAGTGATCGCAGAGGATCTTAAGTATTGTTCAATATCTGGTTTTGGAAATTCAATCATTAACTCGCCTCCATTATGTTCAGAAAATTAAAATAAACCTGAATCTATTATAGCGATAAACCAGCATGAGAACAATAGACCGTCCTCCATACCCCTCTTCACTATTTCATCTATGAAATTCTTTTTGCGGTCTCACACAGGCCGTCTATTTAAAATAAACAATCTCTGTCCGCAGTTCTTCCCCAATCTCCAAAACTCCGAATGAATAAAAAGGCAGTTTTCGTTTATCGGTAGGTGACCCCGGGTTCATCAGCAATGTCTTTTTAAAATACCGGATGAGCGGAATGTGCGAGTGGCCAAAAATTAAAATATCCGGCATATCTTCCTGAAAAGCTTCAATGGCCCGCTTTTCCGTTGTCTTTTTCTCTCCATGACCGTGAACAATACCGATTTTATAGCCCTTTACATCTAACCTGTCCTTGATAGGAAATTGATCCGTAATTTCCTCCCCATCGACATTCCCGTAAACTCCTTTAACCTCCGCGTATTCCCTTAACGTCTGATAAATCTCAGGGGACTTCCAATCTCCAGTATGGATAATCAGATCTGCTTCTTCACAGGCAGTAAGCAATCGATGAGGGAGCGGTTTATTTTTTCCGGAAATATGAGTGTCTCCCGTGACAATAATTTTCATAAAGGTACTCCTTTCCCTGCAGAAACTTTGGTTTAACCATACAGCCTTTCCCGGTCAAAATCAAAGTCTGACTATTCCAATATGTTAAAATAAGATTAAGGAGGAAAAACAAATGAAAAAACTCGGATTAATTGGCGGATTAGGACCTGAATCTACCGTAGAGTACTATCAGAAGATTATTTCGAAGTATCAGGAAAGGGTTGGAACTAAGGAGGATTTGCCTGAATTTCTGATTAACAGTATTAATATGTACAAAGTATTCGAGTTGATTGACTCCAACCAAATCAATGGACTCACAGACTACCTCACAGATGCAGTTAAAAAGCTGGAACAAATCGGTGCGGACTATGCGGCAATCTCTGCCAACACACCTCATATTGTATTTGACCAGGTACAAGAAAGAGTACAGATTCCGATGATAAGCATTGTTGAGGAAACGTATCAGGCGGTTCAGGAAAAAGGCCTGCAGAGGATAGGTCTGCTGGGAACGAAATTTACAATGGAGCATGACTTTTTTAAGACCCCCTTTTCAGAGAATGACAAAACCATTGTCGTTCCAACAGCATCCGAACAGAGCTATATCCATGAGAAAATTGTAAAGGAATTGGAAAACGGAATTGTCAATGAACAGACAAAGGCAGACTATATCGATATCATAAACAGAATGATCGATGAGAAAAACGTTGAAGGAATCATTCTCGGCTGTACAGAGCTTCCCATGATACTAAAGGATGACGATCTTGACATTCTACTGTTCAATACAACCGAAATTCACATCAGCAAAATCGTGGAGACAATGTTTAATTAAAGAACAAAAGCGGTAACTGAGATGGGTATTATGAAAGTGTCATTGAGGATTCAGAGGGAAATCTTATTGAATTGACTGTGTAGGACAATGGGTAAACCCATAGCCTTATAATAGAATTTAACCCCATATTTTAATAACATTCGTTTGAGAAATATTTCTACTAACAATAGAAATAGCATATAGATTAGCATACATTTCGAAACATATTTATCAGTATAAACAGTAAACAAAAATTCTAACTTTTGGGGGTTACCACCAAAAGTTAGAATTTTTACTTCCATTCTTCAGATAAAAGTCCGTAAATATTATGGTCAACATAATGGTCATAAAGCCATTCCGCTTGTCTAATTTTACCTTCTCTTGTAAAACCAAATCGTTCAGGTAATGCCTTGCTTTTTTGGTTTTCAACTGCGACACTAACTTCAATTCGATTTAACTCAAGTTCCTTAAAACCATAATCTATCACAGTTTTAAACGCCTTTGACATTATACCTTTACATTGAAATCTTTCACCTAACCAGTAACCAATAACACCAATTCGGTTAGCTTTATTTAATTCATTAAATCCAATCGTACCAGCGATTTCACCTCTATAAATGATAGCAAACGACTTGGGATAACCACCATTTTCTACAAACCCTTTAAGTCTTGCCTTTATGTTATTGGCAGAATCTTCAACACTCTTTATATAATCAAGCCAACCAAGCCATTGTTTTAAATATGGTTTTGATTCAATGGTTAAATTGTAAAATTCTTCTGCATCATCTTCCTTAAATAATCTTAAAGAAACTTCTTCATCAATTTTGTATGTAAGCAAGCCTTTCTCCCCCTCGTTAACTTAAACAGCTATTGGAATCATATATTCTATTAGCTGCTTTAGTTTGATATAAGTTTATCCTGTTTGTCTCTTTTCCTGTCTAATAATAATAAAATAAAAACTTATTAAATAACAAACACAAGTAATACCAAAAAGAGCAAAACAGCCTGGTGTAAGCACCATATATAAGCTAATTAGCAGTGACCATAGAAATGCTATCAACATTAAGAAATTATATGGCGTTAGAAGCTATAATTGCAACAATTGCTGGAAGTGCTAGTGAAAAAAATGTGTTTATCATTGCTCATATTCAGTCGGTTTAAGTACAAACCATAGAATACAACTGGCGATCCCCGCAAGTATTCCTAATAATTCTTGAGGCTTTTCTTATTTTCAACACGCCTCTCCCTCGTTATTGAGCTCTCCTGCTTGTTCATTTCAAAAGTAACATGTCACTTAATCCTCAATCTCTATTTCCGTATTTGACTTTCTAACCCATACAAAAATTGCCGAAAAGACTAAGGATAAAAGAGGGAAAATAATATTCCAGGAACTGAAGATCAGTTCCGAGTCCGGGTAAAAATACATTGAATAGCAGACTTCATACAGTAAGTTAAGAATTAGTGTTGCTAAAGGACCGATAAAGATTTTCTTTGTGACAGCAGCCAGCAAAACCCCTAAACCAATAACGATAAAAGGAATGATTATTAGTTGCATAACAAACGGATCTAATGAGTAAATAAAATTCATAACTTCACCTCATCCTTTATCTAACGTACAGTTTCGTGGAAGAAGAATAATAATTTATTTCCTGTTGACGGTTCTAAGCGGGAGAGTTGAATAAGCATATTTCTCCTTCATGTTTCACCATTACATTAACACATAATTCCAATTTTAACAGCAAATCCTAAAGTATTTATTATGTAAATGGGTCGATAATTTCCTACAGCATAAAAAAGTAGTCCATTTTGAAATACATGTTGTTATGTACTCCACAACTGAACTACTCTTTCCTGTGGTTTTCTTTATAAATCTATGAACCTAATCAAGTAAAACCATTATGTATGAAAATTAATGGACGACATGAACTGTCCGCTTTTTCTCCGGCATCGATACGACCACTACCATAACCAGAATCAGGGCTGTTCCCATAACCTGATAGATTCCGAATGGGATATGCAGCCACACGACAGACGTAACTATCGCTGCCAGTGGTTCAACACTCCCTAGTAAACTCGTTTCCTGTGGGTATAGATATTTTAAACTTTCAAGATAAAACCAGAATGAGAACATCGTGCCAAACAAAATAACAAATATAAGAAAGAAAACTGTCTCCACGGTCCAGCCGCTCATATCAATATTCCAGGGTGGATAAAACAGCCCAAGTGCCGCTCCGCCAACAATCATTGCCCATCCGATGACATTCAGAGATCCCCATTTTTGTAATAACTGATTCGCATAAAGCGTATAAAACATCAGAGCAATTCCTGATAAAAACCCCCATATAACAGCGGATAACGGCACGGATAACTCCTGAAATGATCCATTCGTAAGCAATAAAAAGGTACCGATAATAGCCAGACAAACCGCGATAAGGTCATTCTTTTTGAGCCTGTTCGCCTTCGTTATAACCAGATAAATAATAATGTAAACCGGCGCTAGATACTGCAAAAGAGTGGCAACCGCTGCATTCCCATCATTAATTGAAGCCATGTATGTAAATTGGACGGCCAGCATCCCGAAAATGCCAAAAATAATCAATTGAATAGCTGCCTTTTTATGGGTCCAAATCCGAAACGTTCGGTCCCGACTGTTGGTAAACAGTGCGATAAAAATCATGATTAGTCCAGCTATAACTAATCGTACGGATACCAGCCATTCTACAGGGATATGATCCTCCTGAAACAAACGCTGAGCAACCGTCCCGCCCACTCCCCAAAAGAGAGCGCCTAAAACAACTAAAACAAAGCCTTTCCATCTGGATTTTTCTTCCATTTTTTTCTCCCGCACTTTCCTTTTTTTGTCTGTTCCATAGGCACTATAACATATCATTGCATGGTGATGGCCTTTCCCTTTCATTTATTCACATCTAGTCGAAAAAGACTAATTCCTTAAACAAAATGGAAACATATGTTCGATTATGCTATAATAAAAAATACAATAGACAAGCTTCACATGAGGGGACGGCACACCTTTTGCCCTGAAGAGGGTCTCCCAGGGAGGGGGTGATGCCTATGGATATGACCGATGCGATGACCTTAATGATCGCTTTTGGCACGTTAATTGCCATCATCATGTCCGACAATAAAAAATAACCCCTCATGTGCTTTAGCAGGGCCGTGAGAGGTTATTCCCTTCATAGTGCCTCCCCCCTCGTGATGGGGTTGGTCTATTGTACGACCGTTCCATGTTACCAGCATGGGACGGCATTTCTATCGTATGCAATTCTATATATATTATAACATGAAACCAACATATGTACATATACTTATCATGCAATTTCTGTCTCATTTTATTCCACTTTTGAAAACCGACAAAGGAAAGCACAACTCCCATCAGCACAATAAGATATTCAAAACCCACAAGATGAACCCGGGATCCGACGCCACGATTCTTCACAAGTTAATATGATACTAATTCCTAAGAGAATGATTTTTGACCAGCACATCTTATCATCTTGGTAATTAGACATTAATTTTATTAGACTTAAAGTGGTTAATGATTTTTATAATTAAACCGATAATGAAAAAAATAATAGCATTAGCTAACAATCCCAAAAATATAAATACACCTGCATACGCTGCACCTTCGTGTGTAGAGGAAGGGTCGAAAGTTTTACTGAGTTGCCAAAACACAAAAACGAAAGAATATCCCAATATTGGGGAAAGTACGCCCATCACTATTCCAGATAACCATAAAGCGATCTTACCAGTCCTGTGAAAATGGATAGCTGCTCCATCAAAAAATAAAATTAGTGTAAAAAGAATAAACAATGTCAAAACATCACCCCAATATCATTTATGACTTTCTTAATTCAAAAAGCAATTTATCTACAGTGTTTCACGAATTAAAGATGTTGGTATTATGCCCCTGCTTCTTACTTTTTCGGTATGTTTTATTCGCTCGTTTTAGTATTTAACATTATAATCCAGGATTAAAAAAAGTCACCTATCAATTTTCCAATTCCCCTGACAATCCAAATAATAAATCGAATGGGCAGGACGATAAGCTCCGGAATCCAGCTGAGAAAATCAAAAACATAGTCCCGAAAACGGTGATCATGGTTCTTCTTCCTTTTCCTCATAACTTCCTTCCTGCCTTTCCACCAATTCCTCAATTTTTGCCCCCCTGTACAGTGGTGTTATTAAATATTGTAAGATTTTCCACCCTTTTAATAAAGTACGTTTTACATAGATTCAAGTTTCATAATTTAAAAAAGTACTCTTTAATTTCACATGATTAAAAATAGTTGTGGTGACTATAGAACTAGTGTATAACAGAAAGGGAATGAATTTTTTGAATTCACCAGGCAATTACATACGTAAAGGTGGGAAATGAATGAGTAAAAGTGGAATTACAGTCAACGATTTATTAAAATTTTCCTTTATTTCCGATCCTCAGGTGTCACCTGATGGCAATTGGGTGGTTTTTGTGAAGCGTACAATTCATAAACAGAAAGACTATCAATCTTCTTTGTATGTGATGAACATACAAACCAGGGAGCTGATTCCCTTTACACAGGGTGACAACAGGGATACGAGTCCACGATGGTCACCGGATGGGAAGACGATTCTGTTTACATCCAATCGGTCCGGTACAAATCAGATTTGGAAAATTTCCTTTCATGGTGGTGAGGCCCAACAGGTTACGTTTTTCAAAAATGGTGCCAGTCAGCCAGTATGGTCACCCGATGGCCGCTCCATTCTATGTACGACAAGCCTAAAAGAGAATCAATCCATCGAGGAAACAGAGTCTGATGCAAAGGCGTCCAAAGAACAGGAAAAGGAACCTGAGCCTTACATCACAACAAGATTAAAATATAAAGCAAATGGCCAGGGGCTGCTTGAGGAAAAGTTTTCACAGCTCGTTTTCATAGATTTGGAAACCGGTGAAAAAACACAGCTTACAGAGGGAAGCTATCATCATAACAATGCTGCCTTCTCCCCTGATGGAAAGCGGGTTGCCTTTTCCGCCAATCGTTCTGAAGACCCTGACTTCACGATGATTTCCGATATTTATGAGCTTGACCTTAACAGCAAGATTTTAACGAAACTAACGAACAGTGAAGGAATGTATACAGCCCCCAATTATTCTCATGATGGCAAAAAGCTTTCTATACTGGGGCACAATATGGAATATAAAGGAGCAACTTTGACCAGGGTCTGGACACTTGATCTCCACTCCAAGGAACTTATCTGTCTGACCGGAGATTGGGATACAGAAGTCAACGATGTGGCTATTAATGACTTGGCTACAGGTGCAGGAAGTCCGGGTGCGGTATGGACAGCGAATGATGATGGGCTATATGTGCTTGCGAGTGAACGGGGAAATACACACCTCTATCACATTGGTTTGGACCAACGCATAACTACTGTGGCTGGCGGCAAACGTCAGATTTATGCTTTTGGACTTGATCAACATCGCAGACAAGCGGTGATTGGAGTCAGTGATCCGCAAATTCCGTGTGACCTCTATCATGTTTCTTTGGATAGCAGAAAGGAAACTCGCTTAACGGAAGCCAATCAACATTGGTTATTAGATAAGCAGGTTTCCCTCCCTGACGAAATTAATTTCACAGCACGTGATGGCCTTTCCTTACAGGGATGGCTGATGAAGCCTGTAGATTTTGAGGAAGGCAAAAAATATCCGCTGATTGTTGAGATTCATGGGGGACCGCATATGATGTACTCTAACTCCTTTATGCATGAATTTCAGGTATTTGCGGAAAAAGGCTATGGGGTACTTTTCATGAATCCTCGTGGCAGTCACGGCTATGGTCAGGAATTTGTGGATGCTGTCAGAGGAGATTACGGTGGGAAAGATTATGAGGATATCATGGATGCGGTGGATTACGTAGTTGAAAAATTTAATTGGGTTGATCATGAGCGCCTTGGTGTTACCGGCGGCAGCTATGGCGGCTTTATGACCAATTGGATTGTAGGACACACCCATCGGTTCAAAGCCGCAGCCACTCAGCGTTCGATAAGTAACTGGTTCAGCTTCTATGGTGTAAGTGATATCGGCTACTTCTTTACGGAGTGGGAATTGAAGACGGACAAGCTCGATGAACCTGACAAGCTGTGGAAGCACTCCCCTATCCGTTACGTTAATGAGGTGGAAACACCATTGCTCATTATTCACGGTGAAGAGGATCACCGCTGCCCAATCGAACAAGGTGAGCAAATGTATGTTGCCTTGAAACACCAGCATAAGCCAGTAAAATTTGTCCGTTTTCCGGAATCCGATCACGAACTGTCCAGAAGCGGAAAGCCAAAGTTAAGAATAGACCGGCTAAATGAAATGGCGGAGTGGTTTGAGGAGTACCTATAACCAATCGAGGGACTGTCCCTCACCGCTTTAAAGCGTTAAAGTGAAGAGGAGCAGGAACAATCCAGGTTCCTGCTCCTCTATAATGATTGAAATTTATATATCACCGAGCTGTCGATTGCTGAGTGCATATATTGATTTAATTTTATATTCACTTAATGTATAATATTGGATAAAATACTGAAAGAGGATTTTTATGAATAATAAAACACGAATCATCTTAGTTTTAGTTTTGTATTTTTTGCTTTGTATATTTGATTACATTTTTACTAACACAATTGAATGGAAGTGGAACATTTTAGAAACTGTAGTTGGAATTGTAATTGCATGGTTTGTTATCGAATTTTTGCCAAATAAGAAAAAGTAACGTTATGCTGGATTATCTGTTTATATTCATTTCCATTTCCCACATACAAGTCTAAATGTATCTGCCGTGGTAAGCATACATTTATGATAGAGTACCTTCTCTCTTTTTACCATAATTTAGCTTTTACACATAAATGTTTCAGGCATTTTTATAGTGTAAATGAGTATATGGGATCCAGCGCAAAATAAATCATCTATTATCCTTTTTTCGTTTTTCTGCTGTGCAAATAATAAGTATCTCCCCGAAAGTTTTCATAAGTAACCGCCATTATTACACATCCTCTCAATGATTGAATCCTTTTCTATTATTATACCAACGTATGCTGATTGATAAACAGATTCGGAAAATATAATTCTCCCATGTTATGATATAAAAAAGCCAAAATAGGGGATTTGCTATGAGCTTTTTCGTAAAATTAAACGCAATCAGTGCGATTTATGCCTTCCTATTATTCGTCCCAATTGAACTGATGGTCAATCTATATCGTCTGAGCAGGCTGACAAAGGTAAATATTGACCAAATGGTGATCATCATTGGCGTCATGAGTTTGATGACGTTGATCTCGGGTACTATTGGTCTTTTCATTCTAACGAAAAAGTGGGTAAATGGACGCAAATCGAGCTTCTGGTCTGTAATCCTATGGTTCCCCTATCATGTTCTCTATGTATTTCTTTTTGCGTCTATATTTCCTATTACCTATGGAGGAGATGAACCTGGCCCTGGTACCGGCTTCATGATTTTAGCATTGCTGATTCTTTATCCAGTCTATATTTTCTTCATTAATGCTGCAGGGCTTGCCCATCATGGTAAAGAAGCTCCTTTATCTTAAATCAGTTATTAAAAAGGTCAGCCATTCCACTTTAAGGGATGACTGACCTATTTTTAAAGTCGGACAAAACTGGATGGTGACGGCCCGGGTTAAAGGTTATGCTTCCCTGACATTTTGACGTACATCCTCCAGGTTATCAATACTCGAGTTGATCATACGTTCATAGATGTCCAGAATCGATTGGCCATAACCATTTCCAGGAACGGCCCATTTGCCATTTAATCCCGTCCAGGTTGATGCAGATCCCCGGGTCACCAAGTCAAAGCGGGGATCGACAAGAGGATAATCCTCAGGTAATGGCTTCGTCGTCGCATAAGCATACAGATGCTGAATATGAGCCATTACCCCTTCTCTTGGTGTATCAAAGCTTGCTCCCGGGTTGTCTGGTCCGGTTGCACCTAAACCACAGAAGTTATTTTGTTCCGGCTCCACAATTCCGGTAAAGCGTAAAAAGTCTGTTTCATGCATCGCCTGGGCAAAAGCAATATCTCCACGGATGCCATAATATTCTCCAAACGTTAAATAGTAACCTGCAATTTCAATGGCATTGCCGTTTATGCCTCTAACGTATTGGTTCATTAATTCAGGGGAAAGATAGGTTACCCCTGTAATCCGATATCCTGTTGGCTGGGGATCAGGCTGGGGACTGTCCCCGTTATCGGTGTCCCCGTTATCGCTGCCTACATTTTCTGTCACAATAAATGCATCAGGAACTCCGGCATTCCGCACCTCCTGCAGACGCCTTTCTGCATTTTGCCGGTTAGAAAAAGAACCGGCCTGAACACGATACCATTGGGTACCAGAGATTGTTACTGTAGTAATAAAGGCTTCTATCCCTCTTGACCGTAAAACATTCGCACGGCTTCTTGCGTTATCTCTTGATTGAAATGATCCAGCGATGACTTTATAAAGGGTACCTCCTGGATCCTGTTTCCGCTCCAGGTTAAAGGCCCTCACCAACCCATTGACATGTCCGCGGGCAACGGTTTGACGGTAGGATGGATCACGCAGTAAATTTGCATCATCTTCATTGTCAATAAAGCCATTTTCCGTGAGCAGTGCAGACATCGTCGTTTCCCGCAGCACATGAAAGTTAGCTTTTTTCTGACCCCGATCTCTTAATTGATTCACCTTCGTTATTTCCTCGTGCATAATGTCCTGATATTCAGCAGTCTGGGAAGAGTCGGATAAACTACTGTGAATATAATCCTCATAGCCATTGGCAGAGCCATTAAAGGCATTACAGTGGATAGACAGATAATAATCGGCGCCCCATTCATTAGCGTCATTGGTCCTCTGATTCAAACTCACTGTTCGATCATCCGTACGACTCATACGAATCGTCACATTTTCATATTCATCGGTTAAAATATTTCGAATTCTGCGAGCAATGTCCAGTACGATATGCTTTTCATCCAACCCATTCCCCTGAGCTCCTGGATCAGTTCCGCCATGCCCGGGATCTAAATAGAGTTTCATTCCATACACCCCCTTCTATTAAAGAGATTCCATATAGTATATTAAAAATAACCGGAAATCGTATTGGACAAAACGTTGAATTTTGATGAATTGAGGAAGGTGATTCAATATTTCATTGATTCAGGATATATTTAGCATCTGCAGGGAAAATTAGACATGAATAAAAAGAGAAGGAGGGTTAAAAGGTGGTTAAAGCCATTACATCCGAAGAGTATCAGAACCTTATTAAGAGTATGGACAAGCCGGCTGTTTTTCAATTTACCGCCGACTGGTGACCAGCCTGCCGTATGCTGGGGCCGGTGGTCTCAAAAGCAGCTGATGAACTGGACAGTGTTGACTTTTACTCTGTAGATGTTGATCAGGCATCAGACCTGGCAAATGAATTCAAGGTTCAGAGTATCCCGACACTTGTCCTGGTCAAAGACGGTGAGGAAGCAGATCGTTCCATTGGATATATTCCTGAAGAGCAAATAAAAAAATTTGCCCAATCTTAAAATTCAGGACAGAAGGACAGGCCACTCCCTTAATAAGGGATTCCCGGCCTGCTCCTCTGTCCTTAAAATTTTTCCTTTGACATGTTGCTGACATGTGAGTATTATAAATAAAGTAAATCAGAATTAAACCAACCAAACTCATAAGAAAAGGGTGTTTTTTAAATGGCAACTGCAAATATTCAAACACAACAAGACAAGGTTGAACCCGTGCAAAAGCACCAGTCAACGTTAAATAAGCCTCAAACCCCATTAATCATTGGAGGACTGCTGGTTGGAGCTGTGTTACTAATCTATCTCATGATGACACAAAATGGAGCACAGCCACTACTGCTGGTCATTGGACTGCTGCTTGGCTATACCCTCTTTCATGCACGATTTGGTTTTACTTCCGCCTTCCGCAGGCTGATGTCTGTTGGAAATGGGCAGGCTTTACGTGCACATATGGTTATGCTGGGGGTTGCCGTTACGCTATTTGCTCCTATCCTGGCCTTTGGATTTTCATTCTTTGGTGATGAGGTTTCAGGCTACGTTTCCCCCGTTGGCGTCAGTCTTATCGTCGGTGCATTCCTATTTGGTATTGGAATGCAGCTTGGGGGCGGATGTGCGTCTGGTACACTTTATGCCGTCGGTGGCGGGCGTTCTGTTATGTTTATTACGCTATTATTCTTTATTGTTGGATCAACTCTAGGAGCCTATCATCTGCCATTCTGGACAGAAGAAATGCCGGCATTTGAACCTGTATCATTAGCTACGACAACAGGACTTGGATATGGTGGCGCCTGGATTGTTTCGATCGCTTTATTCGGACTAATCTCATGGATTACTTTAAGAGTGGAAAAGAAGAAACGTCCGCCCAAAATGCCTCCATTACCTAGTGAAAAAGGGTGGAAGCGAATATTCCGAGGTTCCTGGCCCCTGTTTACAGCTGCAATTGTGTTAGCCGTGCTTAATGCCTTAACACTTATGACACGCGGTGCACCATGGGGTGTAACGTCAGCGTTCGCTTTATGGGGATCTAAAGCAGCCCAGTTCTTTGGAATTGACGTAGCCAGCTGGGGATACTGGCAGGGTGCAAATGCCGCTGCTCTTGAATCTTCTATTTTTGCAGATTCTACTACTGTATTAAATCTTGGTGTCATCCTGGGTGCCTTTCTTGCATCCGCAGCAGGCGGTCTGTTTAAGTTTTCAAAACTACGCCCAGGAAATGTAGTGGCCTCTATCATTGGAGGAATTCTGTTAGGCTACGGTGCACGTCTGGCCTTTGGATGTAATATCGGAGCTTACTTCGGTGGAATTGCATCCTTCAGTCTTCACGGATATATCTGGGGTGTTTTAGCCCTGGGAGGAACCTTTGTTGCTCTGTATCTTAGACCTTTATTCGGTTTATCCGTGCCAAAACCTAAAGATACATTTTGTTAAGTCTGGAAAGCACCATGTGAAACCCTCGCATGGTGTTTTTTCCATGAAACAAACATCGTGCATGTTTAGAAGCTCTTGATGTAAGGTAAATAAATGGTTATGGACAAAAAAGCAAAAGTTTTGACATTCTTCTTTTTTTACCTTATATTTTCATAGAAATCTATAATTCCTAGTAAACTTATAGGAATAAATAATTTTAGAAAGGAGATTGAAAGATGAAAGCAATATGGCGGGGATATATCGAAGCATCCCTTATTTTAAAGATTACAGTTGCACTTATACTTGGTATTATTGTCGGTTTCATCTTTGGACCGGATGCGGCCGTGCTGTCCCCATTCGGAGACCTGTTACTTCGCTTGCTTAAGTTTTTAATTATTCCACTTATTTTATTTACCCTTATAGTCGGGGTCAATCAGACTAAAATCGGGGATTTAGGCAGAATGGGCGGAAAGGTTTTTCTTTATTATGTGATTACATCTGCCTTCGCGATTGCTATTGGCTTAGCAGTGGCCAGCCTATTCAATCCTGGAACAGGCATGACTCTTCCAACTGAGGAATTTGAAACACCGGAAAATCCCGGGTTTATCAGCGTACTTTTAAACATTGTACCTGAAAATATCGTGACAGCATTTAGTGAGATGAACTTGCTTGGAATCATCTTCACAGCACTTGCCTTTGGTATTGCGATTTCCTACTTACGCTCAACCAAAGATTACAGTGAGCTGGGAGAGCAGGTATATAAGGTTGTAAATGGATTGAACGAAGCTACCTTAACAATTATGAAGGCGATTCTGCAGTATGTACCGATTGGAATTTTCGCGATCATTGCAAATACAGTCGGCAGTCAGGGACTGAATACGCTGGAGGAATTGGGAAGCATGGTCCTTGTCTTGTATCTTGCTTTATTAGGTATGCTTGTCATTTATATCATCTTCATGAAGCTGTTTAACGTTCGAATAGGTGAATTTTTCAAACAGGCACGTACACCGATGATCACTGCTTTTGTTACTCAAAGCAGTTCAGGTACCCTTCCTCTTACACTGAATGCAGCCAGAAACTTAGGGCTATCCAAAAGTTTATACGGGTTCAGCCTGCCTTTTGGAGCCACGGTTAACATGGATGGGGCTGCCATCCGAATCGCTATTTCTGCAGTATTTGCTGCCAACGTTATGGGTGAAACCTTAAGCTTCCCGGACATGCTACAAATTGTCGTGTTAGGAACACTCGTATCCATCGGTACAGCAGGTGTACCAGGAGCAGGTATTGTTATGATTGCTACAGTATTTGCGCAATTAGGCCTATCCATGGAAGCCGTTGCCCTGTTAACAGCCATTGACGCCCTGGTAGGCATGGGCTGTACAGCACTCAACGTTACCGGCGACCTTGTTGGAACATCGATTATTAATAAAACCGAGAAACAGGATGATCAGGCTGTTTAGGTGCCTGTCACGCCCCGAAAAATCTTGTTTCACAAAATGTTTCACGGGCCGCCGCATCAAAAAAACCGCTATCGATTTAGATAGCGGTTTTTTGATGAATACATATATCATAGCGAAGCAGTTTACTTGTGTCATTCGAACTGAAGCATTACGCATTTGCTGTTTTATTTACGGATTGACTTGCATGTAATTTTTTCATGACAAATCTTGCTGCTGGCTGAGCAATTAAGGCTTCCACCCAAAATGCAATGAAAAAGTTACGTGGCCAGGAATAAAAGAATGTTTGGATCGGCTCTAAACTAATTTCTCCCAATCCGATCCAGGATCCAATAACTGTAAGTAAAATGGACAAGATGGTTACACTAAATAAGATATTAAATAATACCCTCGCATTAAATCCCTCTTTAGGTCCCACAAACTTTGGTAACAGTTCATTCACTATTGGATTTGCCACAAGAGTTACCAGCAAAATAACACTTATCCATACAAACGGAAGAACCTGCAAAGTCTCAAAGTAAACCTCTTTGTGAAAACCAAATTCAAATCCCATAATAATAGGCGCGATAATATTCACTGAGATTATTGAAATAATGGCTAAAAACAGTGCAAATTCCTTTCCGTTTTGAGGTAATCTCGTTTCCTCATGCATATGCTTCATCTCCCAAATAATAATATTTCAGATGGCAGACGTATCATGAGACATATATTTTTGATCAACAAACTATTGACCAATATCTCTACACACTCGGATGGGTGCCTGTCACCACCCGAATAATCTTGTTTCACAAAATGTTTCACAGCGCCAATGTGGAATTGCTGCCGGGCTGCCTTACATTCGTCAAGCGTTCATCTGTGCAATCTGAATTAAATTTCCGCATGTATCATCGAAAACAGCTATGGTGACATTCCCTGCTTCCGTAGGTTCCATCGTCCCGCAATCATTCAATCTTTGGACTCTCGGAATCTATAAAAATTCTTCTTCATCAAAACCAAATTCTCCCCTGTAAACCTCTAAAACAAGCACATTGACTTTATAAATATCCTGTGAGAAAATAAAGCGACCGAACGGTAGGTAGGTGAAATAAGTGAGTTCAGAAAAAATTCGTAATGTTGCCCTTTCCCATTTTGCCAGGCATGGGTATGAGGGTGCTTCCTTAAGCGAAATTGCCAAGGAAACAGGAATTAAAAAATCAACTATTTACTCCCATTATAAGGGTAAGGACGACTTGTTCCTTACTGTTGTAAGGTATGTTTTTCGTCTGGAAAGAAGAAATATCCTCTCCTATTTTCAATCATCCGGGCAAAAGTCGATCAAAGAAAAATTACTGGGATTTTTTGATTATATTGAGGATAGATTCTATCAATCTGATACAGCAAAACTATTATTAAGAATGTGCTTTTTCCCACCCTGGCACTTTAGAGGGGAAGTCTCAAAAATCGTGAATGCCTTTATTGCCCGAATGCAGCGGCTTTTGGTCAAACTCATGAAACATCACCATAAAAATGGTGAGCTTACCGGCGTAGACAGTTACCAGGCTGCTCTCGCTTATATAACGCTGGTAGATGGAGTCGTCATCGAGCTTCTGTTTACCGGAAAAAACGAATTTTTTGAACGAGTTAATGTCTCCTTTCCGATTTATTGGCGAGGGTTAGCATCATCTGATAAGGAGTGACGCACATGAACAGATACTGGATTTACGTCCTATTAGCCTCCTGTTTCGAAGTATTCTGGGTGGCCGGACTTAAACATTCAGGAAATACAGTCGAATGGACGTTTACCATCATTGCCATTATAACAACGTTTGTCCTTTTACCACTTTCCGCAAAACGCCTCCCTGTAGGAACGCTTTACGCTGTATTTGCGGGTCTTGGAACAGCCGGAACAGTGCTGGTGGAAATTATTGTATACGGGGAACCTTTTAATCTATTAAAGATCCTATTAATCAGTACTCTTCTCATTGGAGTGATTGGGTTAAAACAAATCTCAAATGAACCAAATGAATCTTCAGAAACAAAGGAGACAGCATAAATGGCATGGTTAGCAATTATTATAGCAGGAATTTGTGAAGTCATAGGCGTACTTAATTTAAAGCGATTAGCCATGAAAAAGTGGGATGCATTAGTGATTCTTATCGTTACCTTTGGCCTTAGTCTGACACTCCTGGGGTTTGCCATGCGAACCTTATCAATGGCTACCGTTTACGGCGTCTGGACAGGAATCGGAACTGTGGGGTCAACTGTAATGGGAATGCTCATCTATGGGGAGCCCCGGGAATGGAAGCGAATATTGTTTATTACCATGATTTTGTCTTCGGCGGTTGGGCTGAAGTTGATTTCGTAAGGTACCTGTCACTCCCCGAGAAATCTTGTTTCACGGAATGTTTCACACGCAAACTCGCTATTATTTAACTTTTTCTTCTGAGTTAAAGAATAGCGGGTTTTTTTATCCAAGCTATACGAATCTTATTTCTTAGGTAAAAGTACAAAAAAACTTCTCCCCTGTATCTCCATTTCTGTACAATCACACATTAATATCCCTGCCCCTATTTAATACAATAAAAGTACTATGATAAACAAAGGAGTCATTTCATGTTACCTGATAAAGTCAAACAGGAATTATTGAGAATTGTAGGAGAACACAATTATCAGGACTCCTACACCCATAAACTTGTATACTCCTATGACGCAACCCCGCAGTTTCAGTCCATGCCGGATGCTGTTGTAGCTCCAAACAATACAGATGAGATTTCACAAATCGTAAAGATATGTAATCATTATAAAATTCCGCTTGTGCCCCGGGGATCAGGGACCAACCTCAGCGCGGGTACAACGCCATTGGAAGGCGGTATTGTCCTGCTGCTGAAAAACATGAACAAAATTCTTGAGATTGATGAGGAGAATTTAACCATTACGACACAACCAGGCGTAATTACACAGGAAATTATCAACCAAGTGGAAGAAAGAGGGCTTTTTTATCCACCAGACCCAGGCTCACTAAAAGTCTCGCAAATCGGCGGAAATATCAATGAAAACTCCGGAGGCCTGCGGGGTTTAAAATATGGGGTTACCAGGGATTATGTTCTTGGGTTAGAGGCTGTCCTTCCAAATGGAGATATTATTCGTACAGGAGGCAAATTAGCAAAGGACGTTGCCGGATATGACTTAACACGCCTGTTAGTTGGATCAGAAGGTACACTCGGCATTATTACCGAAGCAACATTAAAGCTCTTGCCTCTTCCACAAACAAAAAAGACAGCCCTTGCTTTATTTGAAGATATCCAAATGGCTGCTGAAGCCGTCTCTGCAATTATTGCCCATAAAATCATTCCTGCCACACTCGAATTTTTAGATCAGCCTACCATTAAAGTGGTTGAGGATTTTTCGAAGGTTGGTTTACCGACGCACGCAAAAGCTGTATTGCTCATTGAACAAGATGGAGACCCCCATAAAGTTGAGAAAGACATTCACGACATATCCTCCATTTGTAAGGAAAATCAAGCATTTGACGTTACCATTGCTCAAACAAACGAAGAGGCTGAGGCACTCACTACAGCCAGACGTGCAGCTCTTTCTGCTCTTTCCCGTTTAAAACCTACCACTATCCTTGAAGATGCTACTGTACCTCGATCTGAAATCGCGAATATGGTCAAAGCTATTAACACTATCGCAAAAAAGTATAACCTGAACATTTGTACGTTTGGCCATGCCGGAGATGGAAATTTACATCCTACTTGCCTCACAGATGTCCGAAACGAAGCAGAAATTGAACGCGTGGAAAAAGCCTTTGAGGAAATTTTTATGAAAGCTATTGAATTAGGTGGAACCATTACAGGAGAACACGGAGTTGGAGCTATGAAATCTCCATACCTTCATTTGAAATTAGGAGACACAGGCTTAAATGCGATGAAACAGCTAAAATTTGCCCTGGACCCTAATCAGATCATGAACCCTGGTAAGATGTTTATCAATCATAATCAAAAAAGAGTGGTGATCAATCGTGAATACGCAGGAGAAAGCTAGAATTCAGGAAGAGTTCCAGCAGAGAATGGACTATGACGAACTTCTAAACTGCATGAAGTGCGGGTTTTGCCTGCCGAGCTGTCCCACCTATATTGAGACCGGAGAGGATGAAGCCCATTCTCCAAGGGGACGCATCGCATTAATGAAAGGAGTCGTGGATGGCGACATTGAACCAGATGAAGAAGTAAAAAAATCTCTTGATATGTGCCTTGGCTGTCGGGCCTGTGAACCTGTATGTCCATCAGGAGTTCAATACGGTCAATTACTGGAAGAAGCAAGGGATATTATTTATCAAAACCAAAAAACACCGCTCCTCAAAAGAATGATAAGAAAAATCGCTTTTAAAGGCCTGTTTCCCAAGCCAAAGCGTTTAAGAAGATTAGCGGGGCTACTACGATTCTATCAAAAGTTCAAAATCCAAAAGCTCGTACATAAATTTAAATTAACAAAAATTCTCCCATCTGCATTCAGGCTTATGGAAAAATCCCTTCCTATGGTACCAAAGATGAAAACGGCTAAGGATCGATATGAAGTTCTCATGCCTCTATCCAGCAATAAGAAAAGAGTGGCTTTTTTTACAGGGTGTTTAATGGACTCTCTCTTTTTATCTACCAATCAATCAACCATCAAACTTTTACAATACGCCGGGTGTGAAGTTGTTATTCCTAATAATCAGATTTGCTGCGGTGCGCTCCATGGTCATAGCGGAGAAAAACAGCAGGCAAAAGAAATGGCTAAGAAAAACATTGAAGCCTTTGAGCATCTTAATGTTGATTATATCATTACCAATGCCGGTGGGTGTGGAGCTTTTTTAAACGACTATCATCACCTTTTAAAGAATGAAGAGGACTGGAAGGATCGAGCAGCATCCTTTGATCGTAAAATAAAAGATATTTCCAGTCTGTTGATTGAATTGGGTTTTCATAAGCAGCCATTGGAACTCCCCCAGCAAGTCGTCACTTATCAGGATTCCTGTCATTTAAAAAATGGGCAGCACACATTCATGGAACCAAGACAATTGCTTCAGAGTATTCAAGGTGCCGATTATGTAGAAATGAAAGATGCCAGTCGATGCTGTGGATCTGCCGGAATCTATAATCTGGTGCAAACCGAAATGTCTATGCAAATATTAGACTATAAAATGAAGCGGACACAGGAAACCCAAGCAAATGTCATTGTTACGGCAAACCCGGGATGCCTTTTGCAAATGAAAATGGGCATTGAAAAGGAAAGAATGGCTCACCAAATGAGAGCGGTCCATATTGTTGATTATTTACTTGAAGCTTATGAATATCGCAACAAGGAACATGCTGGGTAAACATTCTATACTTTTCCAATAATATGAAGTGCCACATAAAACAATGTGGCCCCTTTTGTGTTTTTCGGGTCGAGCCCTGTAAGTTCGGTGATTTGCTTAAGTCGGTAATGTAGGGTATTGGTGTGTATGTGTAATTTTTTTGAGGTTTCTTTTATCGATTGATTTTGAAGTAAATAAGCTACAAGGGTATCCTGTAATTCATCATTATTTAATACATTTTGGAGTGTCCTGGATACGAATTCCTCTTGTGCCTGCTCACAGGCTTCGGAAAGAATAATATCCAATTGTAAATCTTCATAAAATAAAATTTCCCCACTTTTTCCGGCAGCCTGTAAAGCCTTCTCTGCCTCTGTATATACTTGATTGATGTATAATTTAGCGACGGACTTGCTGACTCCAAATGAAAGCACACATTTATAATGGTTTAGAAAATAACGCCGCCATCGATCAAAATGATACGTTAAAAATTCCTTTTTCACTTCAGGAGTTTTATTTTTCACTAATAAAAATCTTCCTTTTCCCCAGCGGATAAGAAAATCTTCCCCACCTTTCGGAAACTGACTTTGAAACCAATTCAAGACATTTGATTCCATATGAAGTTCCGGAATCTCATTTTCTGTATGTACCTGAATCAAAATACACATATAAGGATTTCCAATTGATATTCCCAACATCTGCCCTCTATGGATGAAATCTTCATCAACTTCCCTGGCAAAAATCCATTCATAAAAATAGGCTTCCAGACCTCTTTTCTCCCACTCTTTTTGTTCCAAATGATAGGATTCCTGAATGATTAATTCTGTCATTTTCCTCAGCAAATCAGCATAAGGTTCAACTTCCTCTGGATTACCAGTAATTCCGATAACCCCAATAACCTTATGATCAAACTTCACAGGTAAATTAATGCCTGGCTTTGTGCCTTTTAATTCCTTTACTCGTTCAGGTGTGATATACAATTTCTCGCCAGTCTTGACTACGTTTCTTGCTCCTTCATGAAAGCTACCAATTCGACTTTCATCGGTCGAGGCCACAATCGTACCATTTTTATTTACCACAATCAGATTTTCGTTCAGGATGACACGAACTTCATAGATGATTTTATTGGCAAGTTCAGGGAGAAGCTGCATAGATTCACCTCCGTTTAAGTCTGTATCTTATCTATTTGAACAAAAAAACGGAAAATCCTGCCTGCATGAATACGGATAAAAACTTCAAATGATTGTAATCCGTCATCAGGTTCGGATTTATTTGAAGTGAAAATAAAAAATAGCCCCTCGGTGTTCTGCTGCCTTGAGGGGCTACTTTATGAATCTTCAATGAAGATTCTTTATGGAAGATGTATCTTGTGAAAATCACTAGAATAGATTGCCGACCTTCTGTGAGACATTTTGTGAAACAAGATTTTTCGGGTGGTGACAGGCACCTCTCCTATGCTTTCACACCTTCTGTAACGCCTAAAATCTTAAAGAATTCGCGCATGAATAAAGGAAGCTCAGGCCATGCATGACCAGATACAATGTTTTTATCTACATGTATGAGTTCATTGATATAGGTTGCTCCTGCAGCTTCCACTTCTGGTTGACATGCTGAATAAGCTGTTAATTCACGTCCCTTTACATGCTCTCTTATCGGGGTCAAAACGAGTTGTCCATGACAGATGACACCGACTGGCTTATCTTCAGACAGGAAATGTGCAGCAATCTCCTGAACCTTCTTATCCATCCGAATGTATTCCGGCGCGCGACCGCCTGGTATGATTAATCCATCGTAATCAGCTGGGTTTACATCCTCCACTGCTGCATGAGAATCAATTTTATACGCCCATTTTTCTGTAAATGTGTCCATTTCCGGCAGAAAATCATGAACCACTGTTTGAAGCTTTTTCTTAACTGGTGAAGCAATCGTACAGTCAATTCCTTCCTCTACACAGCGGTAATAAGGGTAAAAAACCTCTAAAGCTTCTACAGCATCTCCCGTAATAATCAATACATTTTTACTCATTCTATCACCTTTCCTTAAATTTATTATTAATGCATGAAGCACTAATCAGCACATCTTAATTTGTCTTCTCTAAATGGTAACGAGCTTCCAAAAGACCTCTGCAGTAATGTCCGTTAAACTCCATACTTAACCTGGTGGTCTTTATTCCTAATAAGTAATCTGATAAATCATCTATGGTAATGGCATTCCCCTCGGGATCCGTTATTGCATTTATACAAGTCCCGGGATGATTTAATTCCTTCTTTTTCTGTAAGTATTTGTCACGTAAATGGATTCCTTCCTCAGAAAGTGTGATATCTTCCAACTCCTGCAGCGTCAATCGAACAAGTTCTTCTTTAGAAAATCCCTTGTTCAACAGATGACGAACGAATCGATCCTGTCTTGAATAAAAAGCCTTTATTCGAAAGGTTTTTCTCAATTCATCCAGATCTCCAGTAGTCTGGCCCTCAAAAGATTGGCTAAATTGCTTCCCCTGTGCGACTCCATGATTAATTTCATCAGATGCACAGTGATCATCCAGTGTCACCCGCGCCTCTTTAACCCAATCAATTTCTGAAACATACTCCTTAATATCCTCAGCCATAATATAGGCAAAGTTTGGGGAGCACCAATAAGTCGGAAGCCGAAATTTTACCTCAACATCAGATCCTTCAATGGTTATATCATCAATAAAATCTAAATCTGTTAAAGGCTGATCAAGCTCGGGATCGTAGACTTTATCCAGCTTTTCCATTACGTCCTGCTTTTTTGACATACCAACATCCTCTCAACTGGAAAATCGAATTAAACACTTGATAGATTCATTTCTTGAGCAAGCCTGTCATTATTAATCTTTCCTTTTTGTGCCTCAATATCAATGTCGTACAAACGTGCAGCATTGCCCGCCAAAATTTTCTTCTTCACATCTAAATTTAATTCAGCACCTGTTTCTTGTTTAATATCCTCTGGAAGCTCAAACTCCATAAACTTCTCAATTAACCAGCCAGGTTCCCAGATTGCATAGTCACTACCAAAAATGATCCGGTCTTCATCTAACCAGAAGAGTAATTCACCCATAATCTCTGCAAAATATCTCGGACGTGCATAAATAAACGGCATAGCCACGGATAAACCGCCATATACGTTTTTTTCCTGGGTTGCAATCCAGCAGAAGTCTTCTAATCGAGGTAAACCTAAATGTTCAACAATGAAGTTCAATTCTGGAAATGAGGTTGCTGCGTCATCAACATCTGCTACATCAAACGCATCACGATTAAGTGGAGTAATCGTAGGTCCTTTATGAATGTGGATATTTTTAATTCCTAATTCCTGGCACTTTTCTAAGTAACGGTAGGTTGAGTCATCGGAAAGTTTATATCCCTTGGAATCACCATACCAATCAGCAGTATACAGCTTTACACCCTTGAGACTGTAGCGTTCATTCGACTTCTCTAACTCTTCTAAGCCACGTTTCCCATGACGCGGATCAAAGGTATCATTACAAATAAGTCGATTCGGATAAGTCTGAGTCAGCTTTTGACTATTTTCTATGTCCCCAAACCCGTTTTTATAGAATTCCTTCAGCAAAACAGGCTGGAAAATTGCCATATCCGCGTACCCTTTATGAAATACATCCTTAATCAAACGATCTTCACTGTACTTTAAAAAATCTTCTTTATCCCACCAAAATTCCTGAGGACTCAGACTCGTCTGATAATCATAAAAACAGTCAATAAATTGCTGTCCATGTACATTCAACTGATTTTCCTTACTTGCATCCCACAAAGCAATATGGGCATCAATAATAAAGATCTCTTCTCCATCCATGGTTCTGTACATACATTCACTCCCCTTTTAAAACTTTTCACAACTTCGTAAGCGGTTACAAAAGTTAATGATAAAAAGATTACCCTCCTTCAAACTGAAAAATTAAATGTCCTGAACGTTTTATAGAAGATATCCTGTTCGAATGATTTTTTCGTTAAGCATTATTATAGCGAAACCAACTTCAGGATTATATGTACAGGAATCTAATATTAAAGTTTTATATTTTATGTTTTTTTGTGGGAAGGTACAAAACACATTTGTGGCTCATTTACGTATTTAGGAAAAGTTGTAATTATCATGACGAATACAGAGTTATATGTAAATCAAATAAAAAATTATTGATATATCGTTATTTTTTATGAAAGCACTCTTCTCCTCCTCCCTATAAACCTTATCCTTTCAAATATGTTAGAGTATAGTTATCGAACATTTAATAGGAGGCCAAGTATGAAAAAAGATATATACGTAGTTGGAGCGGTTTTAGTTAAAAATGGGAAAATTCTTTGTGCACAAAGAGGACCTGAAAAATCATTACCTCTAAAATGGGAATTTCCAGGAGGTAAAATTGAAGAAGGAGAAACAACTCAAGAAGCGCTGAAACGAGAAATACAGGAAGAAATGCGTTGCGAAATAGAGATAGGTGAACAAATAGATCAAACCGTTTATGAATATGATTTTGGCATTGTTCATTTAACCACCTTTTATTGTAAACTTTTGGATAAGGAGCCAACATTAACTGAACATAAGGAGATTAAATGGCTGATACCCGAAAAATTACCTGAGTTAGATTGGGCACCTGCTGACATTCCAGCTATAGAAAAATTATCAAATAAAACACCATTACGATAGATTAACTTTAAAAATAGCTATTCACCAGCAAAAAGTGAGTAGCTTATTATTTTGATTTGAAACAAAAATGGTAAAATATTAAAATATAGCCAAAATAAACTATTAGATAGGGTGTTTATATGTCAGGATTTCTGGAAAATTTAGAAGCCTCTTTACATAAAGGATTTATAAACTATAAACACAACAAGTATGACCGATACAAGCCAGAATTGTTAGTCAATGATTCGAAGCAGAAACAACAGGTCCTCCCTTCCCTCTTAGAAGAATTAGATCGATGTAAATCCTTTCTTTTTTCTGTTGCATTTATTACCGATAGTGGGTTAGCTACTCTTAAGTCCCATTTATATGATCTAAAAAGGAAAGGTGTAAATGGTCGAATTTTAACCTCGACATTCTTATATTTTAATCAACCTAAAGTTTTTAAAGAACTACTAAAAATAACAAATGTGGAAGTTAGGTTAACTACTACTAAAGGCTTTCATTCTAAAGGATATATTTTTGATAATCATACGTATTACTCCTTAATAGTTGGAAGCTCTAACTTAACTGCACATGCCCTAAAGCAAAATTATGAATGGAACGTAAAATTGACATCTCATGAGAATGGTGAGATCATACATCACTTTAAAAATCAATTTGAAGAAATTTGGGAAGACGCAGAACCATTAACAGAGCATTGGATTTTACAATACGAAAAAAGATATAATCAAAATTCAGATCAAAGACTTGTAGAAAATGTAATAGAGTTTCCTTCTGAATATGAACAAAATGCACTAAAAGACTCCATTAAGATCACACCAAATAAAATGCAAGAAATGGCATTAAAACAAATTCAGGCTCTACGAGAGTCTAAAGAGAATAAAGGATTAGTTATCTCAGCAACTGGTACTGGAAAGACTTATCTTTCTGCATTTGATGTCAGAAGATATAGACCAAACAGGATGCTATTCATTGTTCATCGGGAACAAATATTAGAAAAAGCAAAATCTGATTTCCAAAGAGTAATGGGAGGTCCTGACAAAGACTTTGGAATTCTATCCGGTTCTAATAAACAAACAAATGCAAAGTATTTATTTGCAACAATACAGAGTATTTCAAAAGACGATAACTTAAGAAGGTTTCAAAAAGACGAATTTGATTACATTTTAATTGATGAGGTTCATAAAGCAGGAGCACAGTCTTATCTAAAAGTCATTGATTACTTTTCTCCTGAGTTTCTGCTTGGGATGACGGCTACTCCTGAACGTACAGATGATTTTAATATTTACGAGTTGTTCAACTATAATATTGCTTATGAAATTCGTTTACAAGAAGCTCTCGAGGAAGATATGCTTTGTCCTTTTCATTACTTTGGGGTAACTGATTTTGAATTAAATGGTGAACTTCTAGATGATACAGCCTCTTTAGCAAAACTTGTAACAGAGGAGCGAGTTAATCATATTATTGATAAAATCGAGTATTATGGACATTCGGGCGAAGAGGTTAAAGGTTTAATATTTTGTAGTCGAAAAGATGAGGCTAAAGAACTCTCTAAATCATTGAATCAAAAGGGTTACAACACCGTTGCATTAACTGGAGATCATTCGCAAGAAGAAAGAATGAATCAAGTAAATCGATTAGAAAATGGAGTATTAGATTATATTTTAACTGTTGATATTTTTAACGAGGGAATTGATATACCAAGTATAAACCAAGTCGTTATGTTAAGACAGACCCAATCCAGCATTGTTTTTGTCCAGCAATTAGGAAGAGGTCTGCGTAAGCATGAGTCAAAAGACTTTGTAACTATCATTGATTTCATCGGTAATTACAAAAATAACTATTTAATTCCTATTGCACTGTCTGGCGACCAATCACAAAACAAAGATAATATTCGAAGACGTTTGAATGATACAAGTTATATAAAAGGAGTTTCCACGGTTAACTTTGAGGAAATTGCTCAAAAACAAATTTTCAAATCTATCAAAAATAGCACACTTAATTCTATAAAAATTTTACAAGATTCATATAGCGAATTAAAAAATAAAATTGGACGAGTACCTTATTTATATGACTTTATTACCAACCATTCAATTGATCCTTTAGTACTTATCGAAAAATTCGAAAACTACTATAAGTTTTTGATAAAAATGCGAGAAGAGCTTCCTTCTTTCACACAGTACGAAAACCAAGTACTAACTATGCTCTCACAAGAAGTCTTAAATGGGAAAAGAAAGCATGAAATCATATTATTAGACTTGCTTTTTAAGCAGGACACGATTTCTAAAAAAGAATATATCAATCAATTAGAGCGTGAAAATTGTTATGTTAATGAAGCAACACTGCAATCAGTAAAAAGAATCTTTAATTTGTCATTTTTCACTTCTGTTGATCAAAATAAATATGGCAACCAACCTGTTATTATTTTAGACGATAATAACAACTTTTATTTCAATCCATACGTTCGTAAGAGTCTAAATGAGAATAATTATTTTAAGATATTTGTCGCAGATATTATAGAAAGTGCTAAATTGAAGAACAGAACCTACATTAGTGAACAGCCACTTACTCTATATCAAAAGTATTCAAGAAAAGATGTCTGTAGATTACTAAATTGGGAGAATGATGAAAAGGGAACGATGTATGGTTATAAAACAAAATATCAAACCACCCCTATATTTATCACCTATCACAAAGATGAAGATGTTGATTCTAGCGTTGATTATGGTGATGAATTTGTTAATCAGGATATACTCAGGTGGTTCACAAGAAGTAATCGCACATTAAAATCAAAGGAAGTACAAGAGATTATTCAAGCAAAAGAGAATAACATTGATGTTCACATTTTTGTTAAGAAGGATGATGACGAGGGGAAAGACTTCTATTATTTAGGTAAAGCAGATATAGATCAGGATACAATAAAACAAACAAAAATGGAGGATAGCTATAAACCTGTTGTGTGCATGAATATGGTTATGGAGAAGAGTATTGATTATAAGCTGTATCAATATTTAACAAGTAGTGAGTGATGTTTATTAGATATAGCGTTCTCTTAAAATTTGAATTGAATGTAAAAGGAGGGGAGTGCTAACAATTAGCACTCCTTCCATTACTTAAAAGGCTTTTATCAATTTTCCTTCTCCCCCAACAACCTAATCCGCTCTTCTAAAGAAGAAATATTAACAATAACCGGCTCACTTTGTCTTAATGAACCATCTTTACCTAGCATTGGTCCATAGGATACACACTGCGCTTTATTAAGAGCAGCCAATCGTCTTTCCCATTCTCGCTTTGATGCGTTGTCATGAGAAAGGTTGGATGCCACCGTAGAGATTTCGTTTTCTGGTGGTAAGAAATATATTTTCTGGCTTGAGTTTTGTAAACGTGCAATTTCATCTGTATTCAGTTGACCTTTCAAGAATTGTGTCGCATACCAGCCAGACCAGCCAAACTTTCTTCCTTCTGTTAGGATTTTGGCACTTGGGGATTTTTCACTATGATCAAGATTCTGTGCCTCATCTAGAACAACTGGCATTGGAATCGTCTGATCTCCATGCTGAAGCTTATAATGCCATAAATCCCATAGGATAAACTCTGTAATCATTTTTTGGACATCACTTGCAAAGCCAGTCAGTTGAATCACCAAAACTTTTCCTTTATCTTCTTCAAGCTTTCCCCAATTAAAATCATGGGAGCTATCAAATGGATTCTTATCAATCATAGGATTTAATTGGGATAATGCAGTTTTAGCTGAACCTGAGTTATCTTCCTCTAATTCTTGTCGAAGTAGTTCTAGGTTCATGCTATCTCCATGCTTCTGCATACCTTTAACAATGGCTTGATAAATAGCATTGAGCTGCTGAATGCCTAAATCTGTGTAAATAGCCGCAAATACACTTTTCATACGATCAGCTACATCAGCAAAATCTTCTTCAATAAATTCGTCCTCATCCAATTCTTTCTCATTTCGTTTAAAAGGATTTATTGGAAAGTTGTCTCTAGCTACTAAAATTTGTTCAAGCTTATCTCCTAAAAATTCCTTAAACTCAGGTTCTAGCTTAGACTTCTTAAAACCGCCTGTGTAATCAAAAATAATACTTGAAACATTATTCGCTGCCAGTTCCATCAGCATACACTGCATAAAGTAGGTTTTTCCTTGTCCAGATTTCCCTGAAATAAGAATATGCCGATTAGCTAAATCTTTATGGCCATATTCCCAGTAGACTTTGTGCTTGGATCCTTCGACAGTTCCTAATAATACACGAACATCTTCTAGGTCTACTGGCTGCTCATCCTTTTCCTCCTCGGGGTTTGGTTGAACTGGATCCTCGTTATCAGGCACTGGCTTTTTCTCTTTTTCAGTTTTTTCTTTTGACAGCTCTTTCTCATTTGGTTGTTTCGTTTCAGGTTCTTTCTTTTCGTCTGTTACTGGCTCTGCATGTTCTGTGGCCTGAGGAGTCTGGCCATAGTTATTAGCCAATAAAATATTCGTATTTATATCTGTTTTTCCTTGATGAATTCTCGACTTGATGGTTTCAACCTCTTCAATCACACCTGAATATGCGTCCTCTTCAGAAAGCTGTAACAGCAATGAACGATCCTCGATTTTTGCTGATCTCCACGTTGCTTCATTCTTGAAAGAAAGTACCATCCCATCGCCAATATTAGGGCGTAAATGGTTACCTACTTGATAGCTATCGTTGAGGAGAATATCCTTCACCTTCTCAATATCCTCAAAGTTTTTCTCTGGCCACAGACCATTAGCTAGGAATTTTTGGGCATTGGCTAAGAATAATTGAACAAAGAAATTTCTAAAGAACGCATTTTTAAAGATTTTATCACCATTTTCATCGACCTCTTTTAGTTGCTCATCCAATAAGCTGCGAGTAGTTGAAATCTGTTCTTTAGCCTTAGCAATCGTTGAAGATTGGTTTAAACCAACCTTTACTTCTACAGGATAGTAATGAAAATACACTTTTTGATCCTCTGTTATTTCAAGTCCGATTAGTAGGAGATCGTCACTTGTCGAACCTTTAACCCCAAGATTTTTTGCTGAAAAGATTCCAGCACTTTTCGTTAGGTTAACCACACCTGCTACCCTTAGAATTTCTTCTAACGATATAGGTATCCAAATAATACGCTCGTGGTCTAAAAAGCTTAATGCATATTTTAAGGCCGAAATAATGCTTAATTTCTCTCGTGAGAATTGCGCCTTACTTCCAATAATTCTTAAAAGCCATTCTCCATTCACCGCGTTGAAGGCCCTTATAGCTAAATTGATTTGATCATCCTCTGCCTTTATATATTCATCCTCTAAATATTGCTTAATGACTTTTCGATATTGCGAGGATTTGTCTGTAACGGTAATGGCATCATACTGATCATACGAATACTGATCACTATAATGGATAATGAGCAAATCACGCTCTGATCTTTGAAAGAAGTCTAGATCGACATTAGGATCAATAAATGTAACCCAATAAGATGAATCGTACAAAGCATCTAACGTCTCTTCTTTAAAGGAAGTTGTGCGAGTCACGATGGCTTCGTTCTTTCGATATGGGCTGCTTCCTTCATTTTCCAAGTTACTAGCAAGTTCATTTAAGCAGTAGGCCGTTTCAATCAGTTGATTTTCCGGCTCGAGTACATTTTTTATTCCAAACCCTGTTCGATAATCCTGTCTGCCCGTAGCAGACGTCACAGAGGAAAGTAGTCCATGTAAGGATAATCCAGTTTCCATTTCCTGTATATTATCTTTAGCATAACTATCCTGAGATATCATTTTGTAAAAGGATATATGGGCATAGTTGTAGTCTTCTGTGTCTTTTAGTTTGTAATAACGAATATTTTCTCGTACAAAACGAAGCATATCAGCTGGATCAAGCTTTTTAGACTCTAAGGATATATCAAATCTTTCTTCTATGGATTCCACATCATCATATAATGAGAAGGTTTCAAACGCACTGACATAATCGTTTTCCTGATACAATGCAATGTCTAATGGAATGACTTGATGGGGCCCATATTTTTCGATCCGTTTCTTTACAAAATAGAAAATCCCTCTAAGGACCTCCTCATCATTCGTAATATTGATAACATTTATTTTAAATGGTGAGTTTGAACCAGTTAAAAATAAATAGCTAAAGTGCTCCACAAACTGTTGCAGCTTTTCTTCTACAACATTGGCCAAATAGGCATTCGATTCCCCGACCGTCACATTTTTTAATGGCTCATAAACAACCCACTCACTTGCATGATGCTGGATAATAGGGCGATAGAGCTCATCCTGATTTCCAAATACATAAGGAAGGAGATTGTTTGGTCTTAACCGATCTAAGATGTGATGCTCTAACTGCTCTCCACTTATTTGCTCATGGAACGCGATTTGATAGGCTACATTTAATGGATGTAGAGGTGTTAAGTAAATCCGATTTGCTTCCTCTATCGTTCCAAGTTTAAAGATATTCTTCTCTTCCTTTGTCAAGATAGAGTTTTCCTCAACAGCACGCACACACGAATTATAAATATCTACATACTTTTTCGATTGCTCAAGAAGCTGATCTTCTAAATAAGCTAAGCTTGGCAATAAATGTTTTGAACGATATAAATCTAACAGGTGTTCATAAGCATCCTTAAGTTTACTTGGGATATTCAAGTATTCTGCTTCTAAACCTGTAGAACCAAGCTTCGCAAAGTGCATTCCTTGATTCATCCACATTTTTTCTAATTGTAAATAACGCTTGAATTCTTCACGTGGATGGTAAACCAAAGTTCCTTGCTGAAGTTGATCATTCTCAAATGTGAAGTGAGCCTTCCTTTCACGTTTCATTTTCCATATTTGTTTCCCTAATACAGCTGGTGTTCTCGTAAGTTGGTCTTTAATTTTAAATGGAAGCGTATATTCATTGATTTTGATCGTAAACTTGAGAGAATCATCTGACCAAGCCGCTGATGCTTCAGAGATTTCAATTCCTTCCTCTTCTGAAGCTAACTCAATGACTTCATCTGGCTCTTCTACGTCGTATTCATTGGCATTTTGTTGATCTTGACCAATGAATACGTTGTTCCCTTCGCCATGTATAATAATCCTTTTTTCATTCTGTTTCACTTCATATAGCGTTTGAATAGGCTCTAAAAATGTAGGGGGACATTCAACAATAGCAATTTGAAAGTCATAGGTCGATTTTGTTTGGTTTTTGTGTTGATAGGTAAATTTGTAGAATGTCGTATTTCCCGCATCATGAAATAATTGTACGTTTAACTTTTTCCCGGATTTTTCAACGTGAGCCTTTGTCTTATTTTTTATAAACTCCTGCTTTAAAAACTCATCAAAAGAGAATTGAAGGTTGATCTCTTCTTTTCGTTCTGGATTAAAAATAATGATGTGTCGTTTACGATTACCTGCTTTTGTATCCCGTATTGGTTTTTCCCAAAAAACAAGTCCTTCCTTTGTTTGTTTATCCACCATTTCAATATATTCTAAAACCTTCTTGTCCTCTTCAATTAACCGTTCATTTGATTCTTTTACAAAGGAATAATCTAAGGCTTGCCAGTCATCCTTCTTGAGTTGCGTCACACCTTTATCATCAAAGCTCTTTTCAAGTTGCTGTTCCAAATTTTCGTATTCATGTATGTGTTGTACCTTTTCAAAATAACTATGGTTTTCCTCCAGCCTTTTTCTTACTTGGGACGGAGTATATTGGTCTAACTGTTCATCATAAAAAAGACCTAATGATGGATAGTCCTTCTTCTCAATACTTCCTTGTGATAGTAACCCGAGGACCTCTGCAAAATCTACCAAGGCCGGCTGTAGGATAATGTCTTCTAGCTTTTTATTCAGGTGAAACTTAGCGATTTCCTTTTCCGTTTTGGACAGACTTGAATTTTCAATTTCCTGCTTTAACGTATTAGTGATTGATTTTACATGAAAGGGCATTCCTTCCTTTTGAAGGTCACTGCTTCCCCCACGAATACTATCTAGAGTTTCATGACAAATACTTAATAACGCTGTATTTTCCCAGTCTTCTTGCTGTTCCCCTACCTTATTACGGAGGGTTACTAAAAAGTCAGGAGTTACATGATTAACGGTTGCTGCAACGACTACGGTAACTTCTCCAATTTTTAACCCAAATGTTTCATAAGGGGAACCATGTTCATGCTGATAAATGAAACTGTCCGCATAATCATGCTTTCCTAGAGCATCATAAAATTGGCGAACTTGATTCTCGTCATCAAATTGCAGATAAAACCTTTCTCCTCCTGATAACGATTGATCTTCAAAGAAAGCAATTAGTTTTTCTGAGAGATAATTATAGAACTGGTTTAACATATTGTGCATCCCCACTATCACTCTTTTTATCCAAAAGATTTAGTTTATCAAATAGTTGTACAACCTCATCTTGAGAATGGCGGTCAAAAAACACGCCTCTCTTCTCAAATTCACGAAAGACATCTTTTAAAGATTTGCGTTCATCTTTCACACTTATTGTGGTTAATAATAATAGAAAATCCTGGGATATATTAAGCATGTAGCCGAGTACCCCACGTGTCTTCAGGAAATATCTTTTCCCGATTTCTTCAATAGATAAAGCAAAACGGGTCTTCGTTTCTTTTGGCACACCTTCATCTAGGCTTAAAAACAGCTGGTCTACAAGGCCATCAAAATCATCCGCTAATGTTTCTAAGGGAAGTAGCGATACATGATATCGATACTCTCCTATCCATGTTTTTAATACATTTAGGAAATCCTGTTTTTCCTCCTCAGAAAGATCCTGGAAGATTTCTCGTATTCCTTCATAGCTTTTAGCCGTTGTAGTATCAAGAAGAAAATTCAAATGTTCTAAACAGTTATTATGAACCAATATATTTTTAGCTGCATCTTTAATACGTTGATACCCTCGTTCATATCCAATACGACTTTTACTGGCTCCTTCCCAATCGAGGGTATAAACAACCTCATTTACCGAATGAAAGTCTGCTTTCTTCGTTTGATTCAGCTTTAATGTGAGCTGGGTAATATAGAAGAAATAATAATACGCTAAAAACATATTAATATTTTCAATAAAGTAATCCTTATGCTGCATAAGGAATTTGATATCCTCTTCAAAAAGGTCAGAAATCATTGGCATCATAATGTGATAACGTTTTGTATGACTCTTTTCCTTTAAATAGTCAAGCTGATCTAGTATCAATTTAGACATAAGGTGATCAGTTTCTGATTTCGTGAAAAACTCCTGGATATATTGCTCATTCTGTAAGAGTACATCACGAATAAATATGGCTATATTGGTTTCACCTTTTGCTTCTTTCCCAGATGTCAAAGGAAGATATTGATAGATGTGCGGATGAAATATTTTCATGGTTTGTAGGTCATCTGATAAAAACATTCGAATCAAGCGATTAAAGTAAGGTAAATCCTTCTCATCAGGATTCACCGTATCACTTATTTTTTTAATGACCGATTCCATTTCGATTTCTTGGTCTAATACATTTCCACTCACGATACGGGCAAATTCCCCTGTAACACCTTCAAAGCCTCTAGAAAATTTCGCACGCTCTGGGTTACGAGTTGGAAATGGAAAGATTGGACACTTTTTATTAATCGTGTGTGTTAACCCTTTTTTATCCTCTTTTATTCTTAACGATTTGCGTAAGGCTTTCAATTCCTCTGTATATCCCATGACTTACTCCCTCTTAAACGTAAATTCTTCAAATTCAGCATCATATTCAAGCTTGAATAATAAATCTTCCGTTAAATCATGAATTACCATTTCATCTTCCTTTTTACCTATTTGCATCAGTTTCTCTACAAATTCTAAAAATTGAATCGCATCTTCTTTATCCTTTTTATTTGGACGATAACCATTTAGAACTTTCACCATGGTTTCATATAATGGATAGTCAATTTCAAGCAATGCATACTCTGTTTTATGTTGATTTTGAAATCCGATAAGTAAGGTATCCTTAAATCGATAAAAAACGTCTTGGTCTCGCTTGACTAAATGATTCGTATACCTTTTCAATTCTAAGGTTTGAGCAATATTCATGGAGCCCATTGATTCTTCATAATAAATATATTGATCATTCCCCTTAGGACTTCCCTTCCAGGCAAAGATAGCATCTTCCGTTTCTTGATATATCCCTTTAAGGCCTGCAGGAATCCCTAGGTTGAAGGCATATAAATAATGCATAAAATCATTGTAGGTTTTATTTTTGAATATCTCTTCCATTTCATCAGACAAGAAGTAACAAAAACGGATCAAGGATGTATTTAACACCTGTCTTGTCGCTTTTGTTAGCTCATAAAATGGGCCTAAATCGGATAGGGCATCGACCCAGTCTTTTAACCCCTCTTGACTTATATTCTTTTGAAACACTTTTGAGATATCGGTTGAATTATTTAGCTCAATTAACATCTGATCGATCATCTCTGAACGTGTATGAATAGGATCAACATAGGAAATTACTTTGAGTAACGGAGATCGATCCGAACTATTAAACAACATATTTGGTAACAAAGCTTGTGTTTCCTCAATGACAGATGTAGAGGTCAAGTGCTCTTCTAAATTAGAAGGAATCAAAATATCATGAACAAAATTAAGCAATGTACGTGTTGAAAGAATATATTTGTGTTGAACAATAGCTTTAATTAATAATTGAGAAAGCTTTTGCCTGACCGTTTTTTGCTGGAGCAATTTATAGTTCGTCATATAAGGCCCCATTATGCCTTCTGCTTGGTCACGGTTAAATGCTCTGTAGAATGGGTTATCATCCGTTGGTTGAACAATTTTTTCAAATATATTCATAAAATAGGAGGACTCTGGGCCTTCCTTTGTTAATTCATATGGATGATAGTCAGAAAAACTAATTAAATTAAAATGGTCATCCATGTAGTTCTCTGATACATAATCGGTCTCAAAGATTTTTGATTCAGAAATAAACGAAGCAAGTTTTGTATAACTTTCCTTTACATAGGAGGACTCTAAGAAATTATGTAGTACCCCTAAATTAATCGCTAGAATTCGTTTTTCGTTCGTTTTATCAATATTTGCATCAGAAAATGGCTCCAACACTTCCGCGAGCGTATCTAAAGAATTTTTATGAGGGTCAAAGCTCTCTGTAGCATCGTTATGGACCTTAAAATTAGCCATTAAATCTGGATAGGTTTCATTCATGTAGGCTAACAAGTGAGACTTACCATCCCCCACACTTCCACAAAGGAAGATCAATTGACTACTCTGTTCATTCACTTTTGTTCTTAAGATGTGTTCAAGGTCATTTTGTATAGGACGCTCGACGTGTAAATATTTTTTAAAGGAACTAAAGGCTTCTGATCCTTCAATAGCTTCCTGAGAAGACTCCTTCAATTTAGATAGCTGGAAGAGGAGTTCACTTCCGTATAATGTTCTAGGACCTTCTTCAGGTTGATCTGCTGTATCATGCTGTTCCTCTTCTTCTCTTGGTGGTTCTTCTTCTTGAGGATTACCCTGTTGTTCTTCTACTAATTCCTTTTGATTGGTTCCAGGTTTATCATCCGTTACAAAACCTTCATCTATCGCTTGCTGTTTAAAAAATGAGGATAATTGCTTTGATAATGTTGATTCAATCAGTTTTGTAATTTGGTTCGTGTCAAGTCCCTCTGTTTTGCGCATAGGAGGGTTTTGATATTCTGGAGTTTTGAAATCATAACTTCCATACACTTCCGCAAACCAAACAGATATTTTAAACAGGTTCTTATGCACTTTTAAAGCCTTTTCAAGATCTCCTTTACCATCTGCATGGGCAGCACGATTTCCAATATAACGAATCATATCAAAGGATTGTGCAACTTCCTTTGTAAATAAACCTTCACGATCCAAATAAGCAATTCTATCCACTTGTTTCCACGATTTAATATGATCTAGATTTTCCAATGAAGCAATGGTCTTAGTCATATGTTCGGCAAATAACCTGCTTTTTACCAAAACTCCATGAGGATCATCATAAAATATATTTTCAATACTCCGACCGATTTGTACTAGTTCAGGATCTAATTCCTGTAAAAAATCAAACGTGTATTCTGACATGTATCCTTTCACCTCATTTACATGCTCAAACATAATTACATCAATCTAATTATAACTAAAATCCCAGAATTTATTAACCATTATCAATTAGTATACTTCTTCCAATAAAAGGGGACTGTCCCGCACTACTTTAACGCGTTAAAGTAGTGCGGGACAGTCCCTAATTATAATTCCGTATACTTCTTCTCCGTCCCTCTCGCCTTCTCCACAGGATACTTCCGGGCATTCTTCTCTAATTTGTTTAACACGATCTCATTCAAATCAACATCTAAAACATCCGAAAGCATCAGAGAATAAATGAGCACATCCGCTAATTCTTCATATATATTTTCTTCATTCTCCTCCATGGATTTTGCACTATCCTTCCACTGGAAATTTTCCAGCAGCTCACTTGCTTCCAATGACAGGGAAATTGCTAAATCTTTGGGGTTATGGAATTGTCTCCAATCCCGATCATCACGAAATTTGGTTGCGGCTTGAACTAAATCATTTACAGTTACATTTTGCTTATTCATACTAGGCTCCTTTAGCTAGGGACTGTCCCTTACCACTTTAACGCGTTAACGCGGTGAGGGACAGTCCCTGATTATTTAATCTCTATTTAAAAAACGTAAAACAAACAACAGTAAATTAACGAAATCGAGGTAAATAGATACGATAATCATTGGGATATCCTCATCCGTGAATCCTTCATGCGTCAATCGACTGAAGTCATAAAGCGTGTATCCTACAAAAACTAGAATACCGAACCCTGAATAAATCAGGTCCATTTGACCCCCAAATGGTACGAATATATTCGCAATTCCCAGGCCAATTAATACAAACAGGGAAATGAATAGGAAGCCACCCATGAACCGGAAATCATGTTTGCTTATGACTGTATATAAAGCGATTCCGGCGAAAGATAAAGCCGTTATAACAATGGCCTTCCCAACTGTTTCTGCACCTAATTGGGATATATACATGGCGATGGCTGGATACAAGGTGCACCCTGAAACAAACATAAATGTAAACATTAGGGGATAACCAATTGCTTTCTTTCTACGTAGGAAAATCATAGCTATAATTAGTCCTAATTCAACAAATATAAGTGGTAAGAAATAGGCAGGTGGTACATACTGACCCGCATAGAATCCAACGAACGCAATCATTAATGCACTAAAAAAAGCAATAAATAACTTAGCATATGGTTTTTGGTACTGCACATGTTCCATTCAATCATTCCCCCTTTTAATAGCGAATTTTTTCCTGTGCTTCACTATCAACATATTTTATCATAAAAGATTCTTATTCGTATTCTCAACAAATGTACCGACCAAAAACTTAGCGCTATGAATATTCATAGCGCTTAAGACTCTGGAATTAACTATTCAGTTTCTTCCAATGCTTCAGGATACTTAACTTGATTAAAAACTTCTCCGCTCGCTTCATCTTTTAAAGAAATCGCTACCGAATATTCGTCAGGATCAGCACCGTCAAATAACTGGTACATCATTCCGGACATTCCCAATCCCATAGCGGCAAATGCATCCATGCTGTTTTCGTAAGCTTCTCGTTCTACAACCATTGTAAATTCCGAAAAATCATTGTTATAAGTAATGTCTTTAATTGATGTATAATCACCGCTTGATACCATTTCATCAACCGTATTTTTGACTTCGGTACCCATTTCCGCCATCATTTCTTTATGTTTGGCTTTAGACATCTTATAAGTATAAGAACCATCGTCATTCTCGGTCACCTTTATTCCGTCCTCTTCTGCACTTGCAATAACTTCTTCGGGGTCTTGATTTTCAAACATTGAAGCTGGCAATGTTACTTCAACACTAAGCAAATTTTTATCAACATCAACTTTTCCTTCTTCATTAGTTGACTTCTGTTCATCCGTATTTGCAGACTCTTCTGTTTGAGTTTTGTTTTCTCCGTTATTATCTGCTTCGTCATTAGATGAACATGCCGTTAGAAAAGTTAGCAATACTATCAAAAGGACATAACTTGTTTTTTTCATTTTCTGTCTCTCCTTTTTTTGTTGCATAAGACCAAATTTGCTCGTGTCTTAGAACCTTCCTCATACTAATTTAATTGCAACTGCCTCGTCTACCTTTATTTGGATTGAGGTTCCAGGAATCCACCACTAATCCTATTCCTATTTTACTACCTTCTCTGATTCGTATTCACACCTTTCCCTTTGTAAGTTCGTCCCTCACCCAGGTAATCAGTTTATCCGCCACGTCCTCAGGTGCGTCAACATAGATGTTATGGGTTGTATCAGGAATGGCAATGGAGTTGAGATTCATCATTTTTTGTTTCATTTCCCCTATGGCTTCTCTTCTAAGCTCCTCCAATTCTTCCGGTATGGTGCTTATAAGTAGCAACACTGGACAATCTATACAGGAAAAGACATCACGAGTGGGCTCAGAAAAAATCCCTTTTATGATGCCACGTGTTGTTGGAACACTTGCTGCCAGGCGAACCTCTCCATCTCTTTCTGTCATTTGGGCTTTTGCTGCTTTTTCCAGTTCATCAGACCAATGATTGGTTTCACTCTTTTCTGCCTCGATGAAAGCTTCCCATGAAGGAAAACGAACCTGATTATAAACCTTTTCCACCTGTTCTAATTCATCCTCTAATTTGGATATTTTATCTATTTGCAAATAGCCCCCATCAAGTAAAACAACACCGTCCACCAGTTCAGGAAAGGCTTTGGCTATATATAAAGCTAAATGTGCGCCCCAGGAATGCCCCACAAGGATGACTCCGGATTTTTCAGCCTTTTTTATTTGTTTACCCAATTGATTTGCTATATAGCTCGGATGATAATCTTCTTCGTCAGGAAAAGGATGCGTACGTCCATGTCCAGGTAAATCCAATGCCACAATATGAAAATCTTCTTTCAAATGCTGGGTCCATTCACTAAAATTCAAGCCTGTGCTTCCCATCCCATGGAGCAATACCAGTGTTCGACTTTCCTTGTCCCCCCATTCATGTACCTGAATCTCCATTTAATCAACCCCTTTTAGAATCAGTTATTTCAAGTATTTATTCACAGGTATAACCTCAAACAACCCGCTATCCGCTAAAAGTTGAGATAGTATATACGCATGTCCAGCTCCTATAATTAAAAGAATACGATCCGATGAAGATTGAGCAAGTTTTGCAATATTGGAGTAGATAATGAGATTCCGCTGATACCACCAGCGAACCCAATCGATTCCAACATATTCTGTTCCTTTTCCAATCCGTGAAACCTGCAAATACATTTCATGATGTTTTTTGATGTAATGTTCTTCAATTAGATCATTCACTTCGACATGGTGTATGTCTGGTGTATTTCTCATATGAAAAGTTCCCAGCACCATTACTTTTGGTTTATGAGCGAGCTTTCCCATGACTGAGTCCCATTCCTCCTTCAGCACATAAATAACATCACCATCCTCATAAGTTAATCTAATCCCTCATCAACCGTGTCAATCCGGATAATGTCCTTCGTATCTTTTTTATAAGTATAAAAATAGGCTGTCTCCGGTACATCCTTAAAATTTACAACAGCTTGGTATTTGCCATTATGTACGGCTTCATCATCCTCGTTTAATTCCAGGAGTTTCACAACCTCAATTTCTTTTATATCAGTTTCCTCGTCATATCCTTTTTCAACTAAATAGTTAATTGTGTCCTTTTTTAATTGTGTTTTCTTCTGAATGGTTAAATACACCTGAAAGCTCAATACTAGTACTCCTATTATTAGGACAACTGCCAGCCATTTTTTCTTTCTAATAGTAAAACCTCCGAGAGTTATGTTTTAAATGAACTTATGTCAATTGATTCTTCAACATTTAAGAGAGCGCTCACCTTTTCCTTTTAACATAAATAAACGTCTGTCTAACAAGAAATACAGCAAATGCTGGGATAAAAATAAAAAGTCCTGCATCCAGTAGATATACATTAAGGAATATTCCATATCCAACTATGATTGTAATGAGTGACACAAGGAATAAATAATTCAGTACCCTTCTCATCCACTGCTTTAAAAACACACTTCTCGTTTCGATAAAACGAAGGATCACACCTAACACAAGCCCTGCCAACAAGAGGACTAAATACCTCACATCATTCCTCCCTTCAAAATCTCATGCAAAGTATGAAAATCCAAATACCATTATACATCTTTCTGTAATATTTTGGAATATTTTTTTAAATTTAATAAGGTAATTCTGAAGTCATTATCGATTAAAACTTTTTTTCTTAAACGACGATTCATGCCGCTCGCTAAGTTCACAAAAAAGGATAGTCCGAAAAGTGAATAATTTAAACATGATTAGGAAGAGTAATAGTGAGGTGATTTTATGAGGAAAAAAACAGTTTTGATATGTATCATTACATTCCTTCTCATTTTCCCCGTACAATTAAGTGCAGAATCGGATGTTCATTGTCCGAGTACAAAGAATCTGCTGAATACGAAAATAGATGATCAGGACGAGCTGAGTGAAGCACTGAACAATATTGTACCGGATACATATGGGGAAAATGACTATGGAAATTACTTCTCCAAATGGGAAGTGACTTCAGCTCTGCCTTTTGCTGAAGCTGTTGAAAATGATCAGCAAAATGAAGAATATTATAACCAGGCGAAACAAGCCTGCGGGGAAGATGTGACGGAACAATCATGGTTAGTAAAGCTGCACTTTCCACTTTGGGAAGGAAAAAGTGAAAATGCTGCAAATGGTCAGCTGTTTTTAGCAAAAAGCAAGGAAGATGGATGGTTTGCATGGTACAGGGTACAGTAATGAACAAAGGTGGAAGTGCCCGTTTATCCAGCTGTACTATTAGCGACGACGGACTGGACTGAGCCGGAGGAGACAAAGTGAAACTTCAATCAGTGGGGGGATCCCCACTGATTTCTTATTTTTATAAGGGGGTCTTACCGCCAGTTAGTAAGCGATAAATAGAAGGAACAAATAATAAAAAATGAAAGCGTGATGTATATCGATGAATAATATTTCTTTTAAATTAAAGAGGCAGCAATGTAAAAAAATGTATGTTCTATCCTTGTAGGGTAAGCTATTATAGGTGATAAACATGAGAATAAGAACTGCTTTAATAAGTATAGTGATGCCAGGGCTTGGTCAGTTATTAAATCTTCAATATATTAAAGCCATCACATTTTTAATTATAGAACATTTTATAAATCGTCTATCCCATATAAATCAGGCACTCTATTTAGATATGAATGGATTACACAAGGAAGCATTAGCCGTAGTGAATTATGAATTTGCGATGTTTTATCCTGGATTTTATGTATTGGTTGTGTTGGATGCAGTAATTAACACAAAAGAAACCAAAGACACAAAATTCATTTACTGGTTTATTTTGTCAGGAATGTTAGGGACAATGGGTATAATTTACTCAAGACTTATAACTATACCTGTTTTTACAGTTGGGTTCTCTATGGCTGTGTTAATGCTAATTGGTACTTTTCATTGTTCTAAAAATAATTAGTAGATATTATTCAACCAACGTAGGCTTATCTTTAAGATTATTTTAAACCTAGAAAATCGTTAAGAAGGATGAATTCAATATGAATACAGCCAAGGAACGTTTACTTAAAATTATTGAAGAAATACCTCAACAAGAAGTCTCACTTTATTACCTGTTCCATTCAGTGATCTAACAAATAATTTGGATTGTCCTATAAACAGACAACCCATTTTGATGTTAATTATTGAATTCAATCGTTTCATTAATATCTGTAGTTTTAGAATTTTGCCCTGTCATACGGTTATAGTAGAAGACAGCCTTCTTTATGAAATTTCCTTCTTCCCAGTATTCGGCTGCTTCCACTTTTACCTTTATCAGGATAATGTTCGGATCATCATAAGAAGTTTGCATAATTTTCTCGTGTACTTTGCTCCACATTTCCTTTTTCTTGTCTAAATCTTCAACGATTTCCGCTTTTCCACGGACGGAAACATAGGATTTACCTGCATATGCTACATTAACATCTTGATTATGTAATATTTCATCATATTTATCCGTCTCTTTTTTAGTGAAAAACCATAAGTCTCCATCAAACTCTACTTCCTGGGTTCTCATAGGACGAGAAACAAGTCCTTCTTCAGTAGCTGTAGTCAACATTGCCGTATCTACATTTTTAATTAACTCCCATAGAGTTTCAATATCATCTTGTTTCATAATGGTATTACCTCCTTCCAGGGTATATACTTCCCTCTGTCCCCACTTATATTCAGGTGCAGTAGAATTCTAAATAAAATGAAACAAACATCCGCAAATAAAGGAGGTAAACCATTTAAATGTAACAACAGTAGATATTGTTCTGTTTTTTAAATCACAAAATTTGCAATCAGCCACATCAATAGAAAGCTGATAATAATGGTCATATTTGTCACAGTGCCTACAAACCGTCGATCATAGTTAAACTCCACGGCATACGGGAGTGCAGACATGGACGATGGAAGGATAAGTCCAATTAACACTGTATATTTGAACATGTCATTAAATGGCAAGAGGATAAATAATCCTGCGCCAGCCACGATTCCGATGAGATACCGAACGGCCATATACTGCATAATCAGCTTCAGGTATCCTTTCTCAAACGTGAAGTTCAGATAAATCCCCAATAGCAGTAAGGACAATGGCATATTGGCCACGGAAATAATATTCGCCGTTTCGATCAGTGCTTCCGGGAGCGGGATGCTGGCCAAACTGATGAAAATGGTAACAATAAAGGTCATAAAAGGAATCGACTGGGTCATTTGTCTGGAAATCGTCCTGACATCCAGTGACGAGGACGAATCTGAATAATACGCACCAATGACATAGATAAGACCAAAGACAATAAAGGCATTTCCCATATCAAACATACCAAAATACTGGATTCCTTTGCTTCCCCAGATTCCTTCGACCAGAGGATAAGCAAAAAGACCAATATTAAATCCCGGCACCATCATGGTAAGCATACCCTTTGTCGTTTGTTCCTGTTTCCGGAAAATAAAAATACCCACCGCACCCATAATCAGTCCGTAAACCAGACCTATAATAATCAGTAAAACCAAAGATGTATCCAGGGTAATATCATGAAAACTCACAAGAATAAGTGCAGGCAGCGTTAAATTAAATATAATGCGGGAGAGCCCCTCGCCGTCCCGTTCTTTGATAAAATTCGTCCGCTTCAATAAATAACCTAATGCGATGATAATAATAGAATATAAAAACTGATGATTAAAACTGGACAATGATGATTTCTCCTTACTCTATAAATCTATTCGCAGACTTAAAACTTCATAAGAGAAATCATAACGCTGTCTGTGAGGTTCGTCAATCCTTGCATGTAAATGATGCACTTTCATTAGCTGCTGGCGGGCCTGTTCTTTCTAAAAAAATAACTAATCATCGTTCCCGGCATTCTTTTTACCTTGCCAGTAAATCAACGTTGTTAGCAAAACGTGAGCGATTAGACCGCCTATGATCATCGCTATACATTGATCCCAGTCATAAGAATCAGTCCATAGTCCTTTTAGAATCGTAAATAGAATTACACCTATTGATGTACCAATAAAAGAAACGAAGACTGACTTAAAACTGATATACATCTCATCCCTCCGTTCCAAGGCTATTCAAAGATTGATAGTACGAAAAATGCTGACAAAATAAGCAATGCACCCAGCCAATCACGGTAGTAGGCTTTCTCAGCAGGATTGACTAATCTTTCCTCAATACCACGGTTAACAAACAACAGAAAGAATAAACCAAACATAGGACTTGTTCTAACAATCGCTGAATATTGCATGACATTTTCACCACTATTTAAAGTCCAATAGCTTATCACAAAAAGGATAAGGATTATCACATCTATAACAATCGCAAATACTTTTCTATCCTTAGAAAATAACCAGAACTTCTTTGTTTTTACACCAAGTATTCTTTTAAGCAGATATTGATCGACAAATATGTAAACCAAGAAAATTACAATGAATCCTGTAACGGTTATGATTTTCATATTGAAGCTTCCTCTTTTCCATATTTATTGTTCTATTTTATACCTGTACAAACCCAAGCTCATTTCCGTCAATATCTTTAATGGTAAATTTTCTACTGCCATATGGTGTGTTGAATAATTCCTCCACAACTTCAACCTTATCTTTAAGTTCCTCCCAGAAGGCGTCTACATTCTCCACCTTAAAATTAAATCGCCCCCGGGAAGGATTTTCCTCATGCTCCATTATGGCAAAAATAGCTCCTTTTTCAGTTTCAAAATGTGCATAATTCGGATTTTCAGGTGGCCAATGACCTGTGACTTTAAAACCCAGGGTGTCCTCATACCATTGAATCGATCTCTGTAAGTCCGACACATTCGCTCTTACATGGTCTAAGTAGATTTCCAAATCAATTCCCCCATTTAAATTGAATTATTATTCTAATACTATACTATTCAATAAAATAAGCTTTTTTCCTTCTCTCACAACATCCCCTACACTTAAAGCTCATCAAAATAGCAGTATAATTGTAAATTAATTCTAATATACATGACATTAAACAGCCGACACTCCAGATGTTAATCCCACTATAATTTGTTTCGTTAGTACCTTTAAAGGTGTGTTTTAATATTATTTAATAAAAGGGGAGAACAAAGGATGTCTGATTTCAAAGGAAGTTTGGTTTCATTGTCAAAGAGAGTAGAGAAGATGAAGGATTCTATTTCAACCGAAGAAGCTACAAAAACAAGTATAATAATGCCATTTTTTCAGCTCCTTGGTTATGATGTTTTTAATCCAGAGGAATTTACACCCGAGTATATAACAGACGTAGGGATTAAAAAGGGAGAAAAGGTTGACTATGCAATAATGGATGAGGGAAATCCGATTATTTTGATCGAAGCTAAAGCTATAACAGAAAAATTAAATAAACATGACTCTCAATTATTTAGGTATTTTGGAACATCCTCAGCCAAATTTTCTATTCTAACTAACGGAATTTTATACAGGTTTTACACTGATCTTGACGAACAAAATAAGATGGATACTTCTCCGTTTTTTGAATTTAATATTTTAGATTTTAAAGATGGCCAAGTTACTGAGTTGGCTAAATTTAAAAAAGACAGTTTTGATCTTGAGAATATTTTCAGCACAGCATCCGATTTGAAGTACACCAACAAAATCAAATCCTTCTTATATGAAATTTGGGAAGAGCCAACTGAAGACTTCATAACATATATTCTCAATAATGTGTATGATGGAAGAAAAACCAAGAATGTTATCAATCAATTTACACCAGTTGTAAAAAAATCTCTAAAGCAATTTATTAACGAATTGGTAAATGAAAAGCTAAATGCTGCTTTGGATTCCACTTCAAATGACCAAGATAAAGAAAACGTAATTGAAGAGGAAGGGAAAGAATCAGAAGACGAAGATGACGGTATCATTACAACTGAAGAGGAAATTCAAGGGTACACAATTGTCCAACTCATCCTTTCTGAGCTAATAGATGAAGAACGAATATTTTACAGAGATAACAAAAGCTATTTTAATATCCTGTTAGATAATAATATTAGAAGATGGGTTTGTAGATTGGGGTTAGATCAAAATAAAAAATACGTCCAATTTAATGATAAAGATAGAAATACATATAACATAGACAAAGTGTCCGATCTGACTAAATATAAAGATAAATTTTTGGAAGTTGTCACCAGCTTTGAAAAAATAACCACAACATAACCTTTCCTATTTAAAAGCGCTATTTTTGATAGCGCTTTTTTAAGATGATGTATCCTAAATTATAATGAAACTTTTTTAGCCATCATTGCCGCGGGGCAAAAAGCATCACAGAAACTCCGATGAGACAAATCCCTGCCCCAACCCAGTCATACATATCCGGAGTTTTCTTATCAATTCCCCATCCCCATAAAACAGACAGGATGATAAAGACACCTCCGTATGCTGCATAAACGCGCCCAAAAGAAGGAAAGGTTTGAAACGTAGCGATTACGCCGTACAAGGCTAGTGACAGGCCACCACCAATTCCCCAGTAAAATGGCTTTCCTTCTCTAAACCATAACCAAATCAAATAACCTCCACCGATTTCAGCTATTCCTGCAATAATAAATAAAATCATGGCATAAAACACCTGATCACACCCATAGTTTCGTATTTTTTAATTCTCTATCTCCACATGTTACAATGATATCAAAAATAATAGAGGAGTGATTCCATGTATCGTAAAGCTGAGGATTTTGCAGCTGAATGGTCAAAAGCATCAAAAGGTACGATGAAAGTGCTTGAATCTCTAACCGATGAAACATTGGACCAGGCGATTGTAGAAGGTCATAATACATTAGGATGGCTTGGATGGCACCTGGCAACTGCGCCTGCTTATTTTGGGGGACTGGTTGGGTTCGATATCAATATTTCCGGTGATCCAAATAAGGTACCAGACAAGGCAAGCACCATCGCTGATACATATAAAAACGTTGCAGAAAGCATTCAGCGTCAGGCGGAAGAACTAACAGACGAACAAATCGTGGAAGAAGTGGACGCCCATGGTACGCCAACTCCACGTGGCGCACTGCTGCGTACTTTAATTGACCACCAGACCCATCATCGCGGTCAAATGACGGTGCTTCTGCGCCAGGCAGGATTAAATGTTCCAGGCGTTATGGGGCCAACTAAAGAAGATCAGGAAAAATAAGGGGCGGGAAGTTCTCCACCTTTTCCTATGTTAAAAAAAGGTGCTTGGAATGAAGTCCAAGTACCTTTTTTCATGCTTCCTATCTTTAACTATTTTTCAAAACCGGAATCCAAATTTCACTTTTTACAGATGGTGAAGTCAAGTCATTCGTTTTAATCGACAAAATTTCGGGTCCCTCAGTTACTTGATAATTGGAAGGTCATGGGTGGAAAGGCTTTTAATTGCTGTCCATTGTTTCTTGCTTCTAATGGCGTTACACCATGTAGATTTTGAAAAGCTCTGGCAAAAGAGTCTGGTGAATTGTATCCAAATTCAACCGCAATATCAATGATTTTTAGATTAGTATTTGTAAGCTCAAATGCGGCCAAACTCAGTCGTCTGCTGCGAATATATTCTGATAATGTGATACCGGCAAGAAATGAAAACATTCTTTTAAAATGATATTCAGAACATTGAGCAATCCTTGCCACCTCTTTAAAGTCTATTTCTTTAGTAAGGTTAGCCTCGATATAGCTCATTGCATCATTCATGCTCTTAAGCAAATCCACTTAATGACCTCCTTTCATCAATAGAATAGCAGGAATCGAAACGTTTAGTCCGACTTTTTATGCACTATTTTGTCGGTTTATCTTATCCTTTCATTGACCTCTGCAGACGACGAGAAGTAGTTCTTTACTTAAGATTCCCGCAGGATTTTCTCCATCGCTTTTCCTTTTGCTAATTCATCAATCAGCTTGTCCAGATAGCGAATTTCCTGCATTGTGGGTTCATCTATATCCTCTACTCGGACACCGCAGATTACACCTTTGATGAAAGCCTGTGAAGGATTCAATTGGGGGGCTTCCTTAAAGAAAGTTTCAAAGTCCGTCTGTTTTTCCAGTTCCGCTTCGAGTTCTTTCTGGCTATATCCTGTCAGCCAGCGGATAATTTCATCGACTTCTGCTTTCGTACGTCCTTTTTTCTCCGCCTTCTTAATATAATGGGGATAGACGCTTGCGACACTCATTGAATAAATCTTATGTTTGGCCATATGTATCCTCCTTTTGCCCGATCACTAAATGGTTTTGAGTTGATATTTTCATTCTTCAGCCTTTAACTGTGTGATCCCCTTGATTTTAAACTTACCCTCTTCCCTTGCAAATGTAAATTGGTAAACCTTCGTTTGAGCATTCTTCTGCTTCAATTCAACAATCATATCATAGTGATAATAGCTCCGCTGAAGATCCATCGGCTTCACATCTTTTAATGGTTGTTTCGGATAATGATTCGTAGTCAGTGTGGCAAAAGCCATACCTTCAACCAGAGAGGACTCAGCCATCCTGCTTCGATCCTGGTCTGTCAGTTCTTCGTTTGAAAGCTGGTAATACGTCTCGATTTGTTCCAATCCTGCTGTTTGTAAGTATTGATCTGTATAGAAGTAAGGAGTAAATAATTGATAAATAAAAAACAGGATGATTAAGCTGTTCACTATAGATTTAATCAGAATCTGAAACCGCCGTGCTGCCAGCCATTTATCCAGTTGAAGAGCTGTCCATATAACAGCAGCCGTAAATGCTGTCATAATAAGAATGAAGATTGATAGATTTCCAAAGTTAACATTCAGCCAATCATTGAATTTTAAGACGATGTGAAATATGAAAGCAGAAAAAAGAAGTATAAAAGATTTTCTTATAAAATTGGTCATTTCTAAGACACCCCCAATTACAATGATTCTTCACCTTATCCATCATTATTTTCTCCCTTAGTATTCTTCAACTTGGTTGGCCATCATTTTACAGGAATGGTGCCAATTGTCAATAAGATAAAAAACACGTGAATGGATAAAAGATCCATTCACGCGCTTTAGGCTTGCAGTCATTTTCTTTTCTATGCTTTCTGTGAAACCAATATATCCCTGATTATGCTTCTAATGCGTCTACTACTTTTTCCGCCGTACTTTTACTGGATTGCGGGTTTTGGCCTGTGACTAAATTGCCGTCTTTCACTGAATGATCGGTCCATTTTTCTGCACCCTCAAAATTGGCACCTTTTTCACGCAGTTTGGTTTCTAATAGGAAAGGCATATGCTGGTCTAATTGCATTTCTCTTTCCTCATCATCCGTAAAGGCAGAAACCTTTTTCCCTTTCACGATAGGTGTTCCATCTGCATAGGTCGCATTCACTAATCCTGCTGGTCCGTGACAGACAGAACCAATAACTTTTCCTTTCTCCGCAAAACGCTGGAGAACATACAGCAGCGTTTCGTTGTCAGGAAAATCAAACATTGTTCCATGGCCACCTGGCAGGAAAATGGCGTCAAAGCCGTCTGCATCATCTTTTGTCAGCTTTGCAGTATTTTTCAGTTCTTCTTCTGCTTCTTTCCATTCCGCTCTTTCTTCAATACTGTTTGGATCCAATGCTACTTCGCCACCTGCAATACTGGTCACTTTTACATCGTATCCTTTTTCTTTAAACACTAAGTAAGGGACTGCAAACTCCTCGAGCCAAAGTCCTGTTTTATGATCATCGGAAATCGTTGTATGATTGGTTACTACCATAAGTATTTTTTTTGCCATTTTTATACCTCCCTGGTAAGTATGTAACACAAATAATATGTGTCACATGCTTATTTTTATTCACACTTTAATTTTTAGCATAAATTCAGGAGGGATTCAAAACAAGTGCTTGGAGTCAAATGGGATACAATCTTATAATTTGAGCCCGCTTCATTTTACTATTTTGATAATGCGATTTTTATATGGGCTAAGTGATGCTCTTCATGCCAGGCTAATTTTGCCACTTTTGTTCCCACGGTTATGTCACCGTTTGTCTGATGAACAAAAAATCGATTTAATTCCTCTTCCGCTAAACGGTGACCTAAAGATACGATGCGCTCATTTATACCTTCCAGCATTTTAATCGAACTTTCAACAGGAAGCTCTGTATCCGGTTGAACAGCCCACTTATCCTGATCAAATGCGGGTACGGTTGGACTCTCATCAGTTAGAGCAAGCTTCAAACGCTGATACATATTCAACTGAGAATCAGCAATATGGTGAACCAGTTGTCGAACGTTCCAGCTTCCATCCCGGTACGTTTTGCTTAATTCCTCATCACTTAATGAGTCAACCGTTTCTCTTAATCGTTCCGTGTACGTTTCGATTTGCTTTACCCATTCCTGAATATTTTCCAGTGTTATTTTCTCCGGAACTTCCAACTGGCCAATTGGGAATTTAACATCCATTTTCAATTCTCCTTCCCTATTCATTATTTCATGATATTTCCACTATAACATTTACAATACTTCAAACTGAATAGCGTTAAACTTATTCTGGATGAATAACCCTTATAAATCGAAAAAATCCGCAAACAAGCACGTTTGCGGATTTTATTTATCATTCCAGTAGAAGTGTTATTCAGCTTTTAAGTCCTCAATGGAATCAATATCCATATAGGAAGGAACAACAAGACCATTTCGTGTACCTGTCAGGTTAACTCCTAAATCTACCAGGTCTTCTTTATACTGTTCCAGATAAGACTTATGTGTGGAAGGCAACCATGCACCAATCATTGCATCTGCATCACCTTCTGCAACACTGGCAAACATTGGGCCTGGCTCCACCAGAACTAATTCAACATTATAATCTAACTTATTTTCCAGTACGTATTTTACAACATTGGAGCTGGCAATGACATCGGACCAGGAAACATAAGTCATCTTAATTTCCTTGCCATTTCCAGATTCTACACCTTCCGTCCACGTACTAACCAGATCTTCGTGCTCCTTAACCCACTCTTCAGCTGCTTTTTGTTCTTCTTTTCCTTCTTCAATGCTCAGCATTACATCTTGTAAGTGCTCCGGCTCCCAGTTGAACTGATCAAAGAATTTATACGCACCAGGCATATCCTCTTCTAATCCTTTTCGTACAAGGGTGTTAATTTGTTCTTCTCCTCCAAAAACACCCTTGGGATCATCCAGCATTTTCAGGTCGAAGCGCATAAATTTCCAATGTGGGATCCATCCTGTGACAATGATTGGTTTCTTTTCATCAATTGCTTTCTCTAATGCCGCCGTCATGGCCGCACCGGAACTTGATTGAATCTCCCAGTTATCAAGGCTATATTCTTTTAATGCATCTTCAGCCTGGCCCATGATACCTGCACCTGGATCAATTCCGGTAATCGTGTATTCAAGTTTTTCACCAACGGAAGTGCTTTCATTATTTGTATCATCACTCTGACCCTGGTTCTGATCTTGACTTTCATTTCCTCCACATGCTGTTAACGTAACTGCTAAAGCGAATGTTAGCGTTACCCATAGAAGCTTTCTGATCATTCTATTTCTCCTCCTTAGTTTCTTCTTGAAGCACCAGAATAATATTCGATTTGTATAGATTGGTTCATTCCAGAAACAATCTCTCTGAAAATAATGGTATACAAATCCAAATATAGTGCTTTAAAGCGTATAAATCTCTGTATGTAGAGCCTTTGAACCCTCTAAGACGAAACTACATTAATTTTCACATATGATCATAACACTTCACAAATTTCAAAATATCTCAAATTATAACCTATACCTCAAAATAAAATTATCCTAATAATATAATGTGTCCTAAATATAGAATCAAAGTGGTTTCCGCTATTTAACTTCCAAAAAGTTTAAAATGATTGGAGGTTTTCACTTGCTGATATATTTTAATGTCACCGTATTGAATAGAAAAAATCCAATTTGTTTATGAATCAAATTGGATTCTTTTTATTTCCATCATCGTCATTATTATTCTCAAGTATAATTTCAAATACTGAAACAAATAGAGCAATCAGCAACTCTGTTTTAGAAGAAAGATTAATTTTTTGCATAAACTCATCAACGGTGAATAGAACGAGCCAGTTAGATACAGATTCAAAACAGATCTGTATAAAAACCAGTTTTATTTTTCCCGACACATTCCGGGTGGACCTTTCAAAAATTGGCTTGGAAAATAATTCAATGATAAAACCAGCCATAAAGAAACAAACTGCAAAAACAAACAAAGACCAAATTGAATGATATTGAACACCGAGTAATTCAAAAATCCCGGCGAACCCCAAAAAGTAAATACCCAATACCAAACCTGCTATAAAAAGGATGAAAAAAATCATTCCTATCATAGTAGCCATTTTTTCTTTTTTACGTAAGGGCATATAAGTTCTGCACTCCTTTATATATCTTTGCATCATACTCCCGCTTCATTTTGTTCGCTCAATCCGTATTTCCCGGGATCAATTTCGTTTGACTTTGGCAACTCCCGCAGGTCTTTAACTAAAAACCATACTACTGAAACAAGCAGTATACCGAAAGCGGCTGCACCGAAAGTAGCTACACTTCCAATCTTTGCACCCACTGCACCGCCAATCAATGCTCCAAGTGGCATTGCAGATGTGGAAACGCTCGTCATCACCGAGAATGTCCGTGCCAGTAAACGCTGTGGCACAATGCGCTGAATAACCGCAGCAAGAAGCACTTCAGTTACTCCAATCGGGATCGTTGCCGCCCCGAATAACATGATGCTCAGGATGTTCCAGGGAACGAATACAGACGCCACCCATGAAAAGGCACTTAAGCTATAGGCGGCAATCCCCATCTTTCCAAATGAAAATTTTTCTGCATACGGTGATAAAAGTGCACCAACAAGAAATCCACCAGAAAGTGCAGCCATCATATATCCATAGAACGAAGCGTCCCCTCTTACGTCTGCATAAGCAGGCAGGACAGCCATTGCCGCACCAAACGTAAAATTAGCCCCAACAGCTCCGATGAAAAATTTTGCAATAATAGATCCCATTACAAAACGAAAGCCTTCCTTAAGGTCCCTTCCGTATTTTTTAACGTTTTCCCTCACACTCATTTTTGGTTCATGGGTTTTCTGTTTTCCAGGAAATTGAAGTGTAGCAAACAGTAAAACAGCTATTGCAAATGTTAACGAATCTATCAGATACAAAGTAACCGCTCCGAACATCGCTACCAATATCCCTGCTAATCCACTGAAAACCAGATCCAATCCTTGATAAGCGAATGAAAATGCCGAATTTCCTTTAACAAGCTCATCTGGTTCCAGAATACTTGGCAGGGCTGCCCGTTCAGCTGGAAACGAAAACTGACTTGCAAAAGCAACGATAGGCATCACAACAAGGACAACCGTAACATTAAGTATCCCTGCATAATAAAATACCGGAATTAACAGAATAAACAATAGTTCAATAACCTGTGTCACAATAAGTGTCTTCTTTAGCTCCCAGCGATCCACCAGAGGTCCCACCAGAAATTGGAGTGACGTGGGTAGCATCGTTAAAAATCCAGCGAGGCCTGTATGGAACGTCGAACCTCCCAACTGATGGACTAACCACATTGCTGCTACTGCATACAAGCTGTCCCCTGCGTTTGTGATTAAACGGCCAATAAATAATCGTGTGAAATTACCATTTTTGAATAAAGTCCACAATGGAAACACTCACCTTCTTTATTTTCTATCTCCATTGTTACTTCCTGATTATACAAATGAAACATTCAAAGGAAGGAATTATCCTAAGTCTCAAGACTGATTACCCAGGAAGTAAAATTTCCTATCTAATATATAGGAAGTTATTCGACTAACTTATCCAAAATCCTCCAAAAGTTAACATTAAACTATTTAAATAACATAGGAATATCTTAGACAGTGGTTTCACTTATTAAGAAATAAAATTGGCAGGAGTAATAGACTCCCGCCAGCTTCTTCTTAAATACATTAATTTTACTAATGATACCTTAAATATAATTGGTGAATCATCATTTTATCTCATTTAAAGTTTCCCAAAATAATTCCAACTCCGGAAGATATGTACCCTCGATATCAATGATGAGTTCATCAAATAGCTTATCATTTTTGTGTATGAACAAAGGTAACTTCCTGCGGTTCTGTGCTTTGAACCAGACTTGCGGATTTTGAATGATATCGAGCTTCGATAATTCCTTCACAGCTTTACGTGGTGTGTCTGCGGAATGACCTTTTGCATCTAAATAGGCATACATCACCTTCTCCGCAAATTCCAGCGCTACTTCAAAATAATGAATATAACCTGCTTTTTGAAGTTTACTATCAAATGCCGTATCTTTATGCTTTTTTAACTCCCGAAATGCTTTCTCATAATTATCAAATATCTGTCTCCAGCGAATTTCATCATCCGTGCTCATAAGATTACTCCTTTTTCTAAAAAATATCTGCACCATTATATTATCTGTACAACTAAACCAGCCTCATTTAAACACATCCTCCCATAAAACTTACTCGCTTTCAAATACTTCATCCAATCTGAACATTGAGTTAACCACTCCTTAATATTCAGATGATATGGTTGATTTACCAACAAATAAGGAGGCAATAAAAATGAATGTACGTGCGATATTTATTGATATGGATGGAACACTTCTAAACTCCTCAAATATCATTTCCCGTCGAAACAGAGTAGCAATAAACAGGCTCATTAATCAGGGAGTGAAGGTTTTTCTGGCCACTGGTCGACACTATGAAATAACCGCTCCCTACCATAAAGAAATGGGATTACGAACTCCGATGATCTGCCTGAATGGTGCAGCCATTCATGATGCAGAAACAGGGAAGGCCGTGAAAACTCACACCCTGCAGGTAAACGAGGAACGATTTCATCAACTGACAGCGGAAAACGCATATAACGTTTTGATCCATACAGCAAATGGGCTTTATTGTAAGAATACAGATAAAGAAGTGGATCATTGGACAAAAGTTGGGCAAATGCCACCACGCTACATCGGTGATTTAAGACATGCAAATTATCAGGATGTTCTAAAATATAGCGTTAAAACAGGAGCACCCAGTCCTGAATTATCGGCTTTATTTAAAGAGGAAGCAAAAGTGATTAATTGGAGCGACGGCTTTGAAATGGTAGCTCCTAACGTTTCCAAATGGTCAGGTATTAAATCCATTCTAGATCTGCTTCGAATTCATCCACATGAAGTTGCAGCCATAGGAGACGGCCCCAATGATATAGAAATGCTTCGTCACGTCGGTATTGGGGCAGCAATGGCAAACGCTGGAGAAGAGGTTAAAGCAACTGCTGACTTTGTTACAGGACATCATGAAGACGATGGATTAGCCGAGTTTATCGAACGTTATCTTCAGCAGCCATATGTCATTTAGTTATTTTTACTATGACTATTGGATTAACAGTTGTGTTTGATTTTAACGAATACACTCTTTCGCAACCCAGCCAACTTTACCATCTTTTTTAATTAGGACATAGGCTGAACACGTATCATCTATCACTGACACGATGTCACCTGCGTTTACATTGATTTGTGTGCATGATACATCTGTTTTAACCGTAGAACGTCCTTTTTTATTCCGGCTAATATATTCATTTTTAACATAGACTTGCCTGTTTGTCTCAGTCTGTTCACATAAAGTGAAGTCATTGTTTTCCTCTAAAGGAATAATTTCATAGAATGGATATTCAATAGATCCTTTCATTCTGGGATCTTTACAAAAATCTTTTACGACCTTACATGTGGGAAAAGGATCAGCATAAACGTATGAAAATGACTCTGCATCGACAGTTCTTTCAATGATTAATGCATTTAATTGTCCTGTTTCTTTGATAACATTCCCACCATCGATTGCTATGATTTTCTTCTTTTCGTCTATGATAGGGTTATGAGACGGGGTGTCTGATGAATAATTCACAACAGGCCAATGCCCCACGATCACATATTTGTCTGTGCTATGTGTTTTCTCTAAAAAAGAAGACATCGTAATGGCATTATCCCGTTTTGTGTTCTTCCAATCCTTTTTATCTTCTAATCCGGCATGAACAAATATATACCGGTCTGTCTCAATAGCTGTTGGTAAATTTGTTAGCCATTTCATTTCTTCAGAAAAATGCTTTGTTAATAATTCCTTTACTTCCTGAATATTCAATCGTTCATTCAATGACATACCAAGCTGATCAAGCCATTCATTTAAAATAGAATGAGGTCGATGATATAAGTATTCTATTAAATCGGGATTTCCATCTAAAAGATCTTCAGCCAAAGTATCACAATTGCCTTCTGTCACATGAACTTTCAAGCTTTTTGAGGAAAGTTCCATAATATATTTTACAACCGCTTCACTGTTACTGCCTTTTTCACAAAGGTCACCATTAATAATTAAGTAATCTTCCTTATTGAAATGTACCTTCTTTAACAGCTCTTTAAAAAGTTCTATTTCTCCATGAATATCAGAGATAACGATGATTCTGGAATTGTTCGGAATCGTTATATTTTTTATCTTGTCCAACTGAATTTTCTCCTTTTCACGATATAAAGTTGCAACCTGCTCTTCCTATGACAATATTCGAGACATTACACAAAATTCCTCTTCTATTAAAAAAAGCAGCCCTTGATATTCTCATTGGACTGCTCAATTACGTATATTTTTGTATTCCATCAAATGTGATAGATAACCTGTTCTCTTTTTACTCAAAACTCCTAGCAATATGAACCAAATCTTCCTTCGTGTATCCTTGCTGTTCTTCAGACTCTTTTAAGGATAACTGATAGGAAACTCCATTCGTTTTCCAGAAAAGAATCTTTGCTCCCTGATCATTTTCCAAATAGGATCCCTTTTTATCGCCGATTTTCACTTCTTCCATATTATTTTCCGATTTTTGCTTTATCTCTGAATTGGATACATCCAGAAATAGATATTCTCCATCCGGACCATAAAAGGCTAAACTGAACATCGCCTGATCTGTTGGAGGACGATTGGCCTGAATGCTTTGAACTTCAAAAGGTAATTTTGCCGGCAATTGATAGTCAAAATTGATATTGACCAGCTTTTCTGTCATATCTGACCGGCTTACTTCATACATATCTGGATCTTCATTGGAACAGCCGGTAATGAAAAAGACGAGTATGATGACGAATACGAATATTTTCCTGAACATTTGAATCCCCCAATTCACTAGTTAGTTATGATCGATGAAGATTTGAATCTCTTCTTCATGTTCTGTTACAAGGTCATCCAATAGTTGATTCGCTTGTTTCGTATATTGTTGATTTTCTTCTGTATCATCCCATGGTTCCCCAAGCTTTTCTTCTATGTAGGTCATTACTGCTACGCTCATTTCAGACATTTTTTGTTGATACTGTTTATAGTATTCTTCCGGTTCCATGCCAAGTTTTTCCGCTTGTGAATCGTAAAATGCTCTTTCAGATTCTGTTCTTGCGTGATTAGTATCCTTTGGCGGAAGCTCTGGGAGATTCTCCATTCTCTCCTGAACTTTACTCGAAATATCAAGACCCATCTTTTTAACTTCCTGCATGGCTAGTTTTGCTTTTATGGTCCCTTCAATCTTATCAGGAATCTGTTCATTTTTATAAAGAAACTGCATTTCCTCTAAGGGAATCTCTTCTCCTCTGACCGTTGCGGCAATTTCCTCATTGTCACTCCCTTGATTGCTGGTACATCCTGCAATGAACAGAAAACCTATGATCACGATATAATAAATGGGTTTGGACACAGATATCACTCCAATTTTAGAAAATCATCGCCAACCATCCTATGTAAAATTATCTGTTCGTGTTGTTATAAATCCTCCAGCAGATTTCCTTCTTTATCGTAGTACTTAAAATGTTGAAAGGAATAGCTACCGTCCGAGGACTCAGGCAGGTCCATCCACTTTACTGCAGTCTGATTCGCTGGAAACTCCAGTTCATGTTGCTGACCATTGATTTCGATCGTCATTTTTGCCACTTCATTATGATGATTCATGACAAACATCATTTGTTCCGTTTGATGCGAAGTCACTGGAAGAAACATATGGAAGGAATCCTGCCGATCAACTTCGATATGATCCCACTCATAATTCCCCTCTGGATTTCTTGTGAACCTCATATAGCCTGGCTGATTGTCAGATAGGAAACCCACCAGTCTTTGTTTCCCTTTATCCTTAATATCCAGAACTTCAATCGATTTCTTTTCATACCCTTCAATAGAATGGATAACCTTAACAATGGACGCTCGATCATTCCCATATACTTCATCCGGCTGTTGCGTATAATAGATAAGTGGTACGACAATAGCAAGTATGATGAAAACCGGCCATATTCGTTTATACGTTCTGTTCCGCACTTAAAACTCTCCTGACATGTTAACGTAATTGCGATTTACCATGAATCTTCAGCTGACAAAATCGAGGAAATGATGTGCCTGGAATCCCATTCTCCACCGGAAGTCTTTATAATCGGATAGGGTTTGGGAAACAGCTCTTGTTTAATTTCTGCAACAGACATCCCTCGTCTATGTAAATCTATCACTCTTTCCCTTAAGTCTTCAAGATAATCTATCTTCTTCTTCAACATTTCTTTCCCATTTTCAAAGTACCCTGAATGACTGCAAAAAATAGATTGGAAATCATAGGTCAGCAGTTTACGGAGCGAATTCACAATCGTCGGAATCGATTCACTCTCCATGATTACTTTTGTTTTTGGTGAAACAAATAAATCCCCGGTAAATAATCGTCCGGTTTCTTTATGTAACAGTGAAACGTGGTCTTCTGCATGACCGGGAGTATAGATAACCTCCCATTCATGACTGCGTGACTGAATGGTATTTTCAAGTGGCAGGGCCCTGAAAGCATCCCTGAATCCCCAGGCCATTTTACGATACTCCGGATACGGGCTGGACTGTCGGCATATCGGAATTCCTTTTTCATGAATATAAATAGGAACGTTTCGGTGTTGCTGGATCCACGGCGCTAAACCGGAATGATCCTCATGGGAATGGGTTAACGTGACAAAATCAAAGGATTGCTTTTTCAGAAAACCAAGTAATTCCGACTCTATAGATTGAGGTCCAGTATCTACTAACATTCCATCAACTAAGAACAAAAAGACCTTCCCCACTTTTACTTTAGAGTTTTCAATGACAGCCTCCACACAGGTTACCTCTTCCTTTTCATACACATTCAGCATGGTTTTACCTCCTATCCTTACTCATTACCTATTCAAGAGTATATTCGCATTATCCTTTCCACACACCTCTTTAAAATTAAAAAATGCATCTCTAAACTGGCAGAGATGCATCTGAGCTAGATGGAAGCTTCATTGCGCAATGATTTTTGTAAAGCAATGAGTTCCTTCTGTATACTTGGGAATTTTTCTATATGAGGTACCTCTTTTAACGTCGGGATGCGTTTTCGACTGGCTGCATTAGCCATGGATTCGCAGACATACAACAGCTGAGAAAGTGTTTCATCTGAAAGTTCGGGCCGATTGTCTGTAGCACAATTTTCCAGAAGATAACTCAAGCTATTCATGGAATAAAGGACAGACCAGTAATAATCCAGTGCTTTTCGATCTACAGGCACTTCCCCGGCCGCTGTATTATATAAAATATTTAAATTGTTAAGATTGGTGCGCATTTTTCGAAGTTCCCGACTCTGCGTTGCATCAAATCCTTTTCCCTGATTCGAAAATAAAGCCAGTAATAATTGCGATTGACTGCGAATGGTTTTCGTAATTAAATGAGGAAGTCTGCTCGATGCAGATTTTCTTCCCATCATCCAGACACCAATCAGACCAATTAAGCTTCCGATGATGACATCAATGATTCTTGCCGAAGCAAAATACGAAAAGCTAAAGCCCCCCTGACTTGTACTTTCTGCCATTAGAAGTGCATTAGGAGTGAAAAACAGTGCTGCCAGACCGTAATTTTTCACGATAAACAGCTCTGTGATAAAGGTCAGAATCAACACCAATAAAGCGATCAAATAGCCGGAGGGATGAATAGACAGAATGAGACTGGCAATCAAAATCCCCACGAATGTCCCGAAAGCCCGTTGGATCCCACGATGATAGGTGGCAACAATGGAAAAACCGGACATTACCGCTACAGAGGATAATGGCACCCAGTAGGATCTCGCAAAACCGAATTCATAGGCAATGATTGCTGCAATAATGGTCACAAACCCAAATCGCAGGGCTGTAATAAATACTATGGAATTTTTATCAAAGCCCCCACCCAATACTTGACGGATGGATTGCTTGTTGACAGGGATGTCCTGATCAATTCGGCTTGCTGGTTCATTCATAATTGCGTCGGCATCATAAATTCGCTCCAGCAATAATTCAATTTTTTCATCATTTTTATCCGATGATTGCCGGAGATTTTTATAATCCTGAACCATTGGATTTTTCTGATCTAAAGTCTTTGCAATGTGGTGAACGGATTTCGCTAATTCAGGCTGCAGCTCCCGATGATCGTCCGAAAAGTTTTCAACAATGTACAGAAATATTTGATGAGCCTGACTATTTAATAAGTATAAACGCTTGAAATAATCGGTTTTTCGCCAGGGAATGTACCCTGCTGCAAGGGAGTTATCCGCTTCTCTCAAAGCAGACATAACACGATGTTTTGCTTCATTAAAGGTTTTCGTTCCTACAGATTCAAGGAATGATGCCAATTCTTCATAAAGTCTTTTGACAACATTCGTTTCTGGTCCATGTGGGTTAAAGAACCAGCCAAGCATGGCAATCATAAACGACAGTATCCCACTGGAAAAAACGAGTCCTGCCCGCAAGAGAGCATCTTCAGGCTGTACAGGCATTCCAGTAGTCATGGCAAATACCAGTACGAAAAAAATAGCCGACGGACCGGCTATACGGAGAGCACCAAAAATAAAAATTGCTGTAGCGCCGATTAGCCCCATAACTAACGCAATCGCAAGCGGATAAGGAGCAACCAGTGTCCCCAGTGCCGTAACCAGAGTCAGTCCCAAAATAACAAATAGGAGTTTCTTCGCTTTTTGGGCATAGGGTACATCGAATACGTATAAATACGTAAAGCCTCCCATTGCCGCAATCAAGCCATAGTCCAAATGGCCAGCTAACAGCCCAATCAAGATAGGAAGAGATGCTGCCAGGCCTGCCGAAAAAGCCTTCACCCATGGAAATGGCTTTTTATTGACCTTTAACGCTTGTTTCATAACCGATAGGAGTTCAGAATTCCTTGGTGTTTGTTCAGTCATGTTTGTCACTTCTTTCTCATACAAAACAAAGTTAACCTTACTATTATATCAGAAGGCCGGGCGATGAGAAACGTTTCACAAGGTTGCTTACTCTCAGACTTTGCATTTATTCGGCGAGTCATGCATAGTGAATTTAATGCTATTCTTGATCAAGAGTTTTACGGAAATAAGGTCTTTATTGAATAGGTTCTGCTCTTTTCAATGTCTGATAGATTTGATATCCATCAGATGGAAGTCCTGCATAGGGTCCCCACCATTTTGGATATATGAAGGGAAATGCAGTGACTGCAAAATTAATGAGATTAAAAATCCATATTCCGTTACATAAAAGGTTAAAATCTTCGTGAAGAGTATGATGAAAAGTAAGTATAAAAAACAGGGAAAATAAAACAAAAGAAACCAGGGGCCCTCCTCCAAATACCATGACCCGTTGAAAAACGGAAGCTTCCTTATGCTCCCAGCCACAAAATCCAACCGAAGACCATTTAATACAAAAGGAGATCCTTCCGACTCTGAATGTTTCTTTTCCTTTCCTGTTGTGCCCGAGATAAACCGTCGCCCGTTTCTTACTAAATAAAACAACACCGAATGCATGACCCAATTCATGAAGCAGGACACAGGCTGGAATAATCAGGGTATAAAAAATGATAATGATAAGCAAATCTATTAAAGATTCCACAATAACACCCCATGTATTCTTTTTTCCTTAAAGAGATTAAAATCTAAGCCTTTATCTCCACACACTTTTTCGCTCCGACCGCTTCACAAACTGCCCTGACATCGCACGCATCCGGGCTTTTAATAGTATTTTTCTTCCTTCTGGTGTACGTGTATAAATCAGTTCCGCTTCCCCGATTCGTTTTTTCCACTGTTCTAACAGTTTTTGTGCATATTCCTTTTTCCGGCCTATTTCTTCCGGTACCGCATGATAATCATGCCGAATCCAAAACCTTTTTCCTGATGTTCGGTGGATGATGTAGCGGGGATTATCAATCGGATCAACAAGCTCCTGAACACTTTGCAAAAACAATTTCTGTTCATGGGTCGTGCCTTTCTCCAGATAACAGACAATTTCTCCCCATTCATTTTTTTCCGCATTTATTTTATTGTGAGCGGGAGAGGTCTGGATTCGCCCGATATCATAAAGGGTGTGATAGACAGCCTTTCCCACCTGCTTCATACTTGACTCAATCGACGGATTAAAGATGAAAATTTTCATTGCTTTCCATAAAAACGGAGCAGAAAAAATGGCTCCCAGGCCCAGTCCAATAAATAATGGAACGACCAGCTCCCAGGCATCCCGATAGTATCCGTATTCTCCAATTGCACGAGCCATATTAAAAAATACAAATGCGCTTATAATGAGTAATGATTTCACTGTATTTCTAAACACAAACGGCTTCGGCACATAGGATGTATCGGTTTGAAATTCCTCCCGTTTTTTCTCTCCTTTTTGTACAGCCTCTTCCCAACGGTCAAACAGACGCTTACGATTCGTTGCCCGTTTGCTCATTTCATGATTAATGAGCGAGATTTGATTCTGGTTAAATGTCGTGTCCGGAAGCCTTAAGCGCTCAAGTCCAGTGACAATTAACGGAAGTTCCTCATCCAGACCCGTTAAGGAACGAAAGCGACGTCTAAGCGATTTAAAATCATAACCACCATCCGGACCATATGGATCCATACAAACTAAATGCCAGATGTTAGCTGCCTTCTCGTCATTCCCTCGTTCTGTCCGGATGGCACGGCCTCGCATCTGATTCGTCAGCATAAAGGTCCCCACATAGGAGGCCAGAACAAGCGTGTTCACACTTGGTGCATCCCACCCTTCCCCAAGCAGTGCAGTTGTTCCTACCAGAACATCAATTCCTCCACTCGAAAAAATTTCGGTAATTGCGCTTACCATATGTTGTCTGGATGCCCCCTGTACCTCGACTTTTACATATTGATCAGCATGTACCAGGGGCTCCGTTTGAAATTGTAAGTCCTGTTCCTGTAATAGAGAAACGACCTTTTTGGGTACAATCACGACGGAGCCTGTTAAAACACCAAGCTTGCACCGGTTCCCCAGCTCTCTACGTATGTTTTCAAAAACAGGCACAACGCCAAGCCGGATTAACGGCTGCTCCTCATCCGGATTCTTAGGCAAGTCACCGGCATAAATATAATCAGCGAGCACCACTAATCGGAGGTCATCCCCCTGTGCCTGTTTTTCCAAGGAAACAATCTGATTAATGCTATCCAGCTTAGATGTGCTGTGCAATAATGTTCTCTCCATTTTACGGGTGGCTCGCAGCTTAACCTTACGATGCTCTAAAGCCTTCATTCCGGACAGCTGTTTTTTAATCCCTTTCAAGGGCTCCTCTTTTTCATTGACCAGCTCATCCCGGTACAGCATGGAAGTCAATAATTCCTCTGCCCATTCTAAGTCAAACGAAGGTAAATGCTTAGCTTTTTCGTCAATAAGCTGAAACGGAAGCTCCCAGGCATCACTTCCGACTTCCTTTAAATACACCATCATACTGATAAAATAACGATAATGGCTGAGTTTCTCCTCTACATATTCCCCGGACTGCATCCATGGGTGGGTTTCAATAAGCTCCCGGAAGGACTGGTTATGCAGCAGGCTTTCTCGGAGATTTTCCGCTTCTTCATGGAAGGTTTCGATAGGCTCCCGTTCCTTTTTCGCCGGCATGGACATCCATAAGTAATCCTGATGCGGGCACAAGTCACCCTCTTTAACTAAAGCTGCCACTTCAATTTCCTCATCAATAGGACCACATAACTGAATATATTTATCCCATTCTGACTGGCCCACGTCATAGGGAGGTGTCGCCGTTAAAGCCACAATGGATGGATCGTTAAGTTCGTCACGGAAGGCCATTGCCGTTTTCCACCAGCTGGTACGTAAATGATGAGCTTCATCCAAAACTAAGGTTTGATAGTTTTGTTCAAACAGGCGTTGCTGTGCTTTTTCTTTTTCGGTAAGCTCCAGTGCAGGCTCTTCTTCTGCTTCTTCATCATCAATATGGTCTTGCTCTTCTTCTTTCTCGTTGTCTTCTTTAAATAGGCTGTGTAAACCCTGATAAGTAGTCACTGTAATAAATTGGGGATTTTTAATATCTGTGGTCATCCAGTCTGGTTGTTCGTCTGCTTGTAAAAACAGCTCCGTAAATCGATCCACCCATTGATTTCGAATCGCAATGGTTGGTGCCACAATGAAGGTAGGTTTATTTAAGCGAAGCATGACCTCCAAGCCCAGAACCGTTTTCCCGGAACCAGGCGGGGCAACCAGATGAAGGTGCTTATTTTCCAGGTGATGGTCTAAATGCTCAAGCACCTCTGCCTGGTAGCTGCGCCAAGGATAGCAAAACTTAATATTTTCAGGGAATGTTTTCATATGTATCACCTTTAACAAATGACTAGATTCATAGAATTTGTATCTTCATAACCTGTAACAATATCCATTCTTACATCTTTTCTAATTCTTCTTTTGAAATCACCCGCCAGCCATTTCCTGTGAGTTTATCGATATGCAACATTCCTTCTTTCCCGATAGCTCACATACCACCATGCGACACCTGCAAGACTGCCAATCAGCCCCACAATAATTCCAACAACAGGCGAACCGAGTAAGGAGATAGCGGGACCTGAAATGAGTAAAGAAAGCTGCTTTATACCTGAATCCACCGTGTGATCAATTGCAAAGATCCTTCCAAGTACTTCAGATGAAACCGTCATCTGCAAAATAGTGGTCCCTAATGTCAATAAAATACCCGCTCCTAATTGGGATAAAAAGATAAAAATCATTCCCGTCCAGACATTTGTCGAAAAAGCGAAGGCAACAAAAAATACAGCCTGAATGAAAAATCCCCAGCCATACCATCTGTGGGCAGACTTCACCTGACTTCCTACAACCCGTCCCACAAACATTGCAGATAGAATAAATGCCAACCCATCCGCAACATATAGCAATCCTATCCCAATTCCTCCAAGATTATATGTAAGATCACCCAATACAGGAATCATGACAAAGTAAGGGCCTGACATAATTGCGAAGGCTACACTTGTACAAATCAGAGCCATGATTAAACGATTTTCTTTTAAAATACCAAAGCCCTCACTCAATTCTCTAAAATAAGAAGGTGATGATCCTTGATTATTCTTTTTTATTCCTTCCTTCCATTTTGTTGCCAAAACCCATCCAGCCGACCAAATATAGCTAAGTGCATTAACGGCAAAAGCAAGTGCTGGCTGAACAGCTGAAACCAGACCCCCAAATGCAGCCCCCACAACGGAAAGTACTCCAGATGTAGCAACAGTTAACGAATTTGCAGCTGTGATATCCTTCTCAGCAACAACAGCTGGAATCGCCGCGTTTCTAGCAGGTCCGAAGACACTACTTGCGACTCCCATAAGGACTGAACCCAGATAAAAGGCCCACATCTGCTGTTCTAAAGCTGCCCAGATAAACATTACAGCAACAACAGCACGTATGAAATCAGATATGTACATGATCATTCGCTTAGAAAATCGGTCTACGAAAGGACCAGCCAAAAAAGATAACGTTACCTGGGGAAGGTCCCGACATATCAGTACAAGTCCCATTGCTGTTGGTGATTGAGTTAAACGAAGTGTGGTCGCCGCTAAAGCCACGTGATTAAACCAGTCACCCAGACTACTTCCGCTCTGTGCCATCCAAAGCCGGAAAAATGTTTGATTTCTAAAGATTAGATTTGATTGCTTCTTCACTTGATCAGCTCCGAAAAGTCCGGAATTTTATACCATAATCTATTCCATACGGTTGAAAATCAAATAGTTGTTCACTGATTCGGTATAGTTATAATCATACACAAAATTATTTTAACATCATTTTCCATATATTTTAACAAATATTCCGATAAATTTATATATTTAATGAGATTCATATTGATGATTCGAGATTTGGGGATTAATCTGGATGGCCCCATATGAGACTCATTCCTATTTTTCTCGTGCTCCTCACAAGAACCATTTTCTTATTTAACGGCTTTCCAAATGGTCCAACGGTCTTTTTCTGTAATTTTTTTATTCATAGGCAATGACTTATCCATATAGTCGATTAGGGACTTTAATTCATCATTTTCTAATTCAAACAAAATACTTCGTCCTGTTCGATTTTTAATGTCATTTAATAATTCATGTTTGGTTTCATAGACTCTTCTCGTCTCCCATAATGTCACTTCTTCGATTTCTTTAAAGCCTGCCCTTTTAAGATTTTCTGTGACAAATGTACTTGTATATCTGCGCTTTAATTCAATATCTTTTAATTTTAGATAGCAATCAAAGAAATATCCCCTAACATGATCCTGACTGCCAGGTAGTAAGCAGTCTTCAGGTGTCCGGTCCTGTACAATTAAATTCCCCCCATTATTCAAGAGTTGATAGGCTTCCTGAAAACAGGAATAAAGATCCTTTATATGATGAATAAGGGCCCGCTCCAAAACCAAATCATAGGCATTTCTCTTCAACCCCGATTCGTACGCACTCCCATGCTGAAAGGATAAATTTTGATAACCTTTGGAAGCTTCTTTTGCCCCTTCAATCATAGCGAGAGAAAAATCCACACCCGTTACAGAGTTCACTCCGAGCTTCAAAAGTGCCTTAGTATAGATTCCCCCTCCACAGCCAATATCGGCGGCACTTGAAGTATTCTCGATTGGAACTAGACTTTTGACTAAATCCATCCATAAAGAATCCACATGACGGAAGGCGTATTTAAAACGATTCCTATCGTTATGAAAATCAATCCCCACCATTGTCACCTCCATCTAATTTCTTACAATCTGTGGAAGTAAACACACTGATAGAATAATCCTTTTCAGGAAAATACCCTAAATATGTAAGTCCTTGAGCAGGATAATAGACTCTTAGTTTTTGATTACCTGCCCAGCAGTCTAAGTAAAGCTTTCCAGTAAATCTCTGCGCATATGAACAGCTGTAATTTATAATCTTCAATTGTTTCAAATATACATCCTCTCCCTTCTAATCCTCTTTTTAACTAACAAATAACTCCAAAATAATCCAATTAAGAATTAATAGCCATATCAATATAACAATAAGACCTGCAACCCAATTTCCGGGTTTAGGTTTAGTACTTCCCTGCATTGCTTTTACCTTTGCCTCGCTATCCTGAAGGACTTGTTCAGGGATCATCCCTATAGCTGCTTTTATTCCCAATGGGACTAAAATGAGATCATCCAATAAGCCAAGTATCGGAATAAAGTCTGGGATTAAATCTATTGGACTGAAAGCAAAGCCAACTACACATGCTGTAAAAAGCTTTGCATACCAGGGGATTCTTTGATCCTTACAGGAAAAGTATAGAACCATAATTCTTTGCTTTAGTTTTTTCGCCCAATTTCTGATGGTTTTCAATTTGGACCCTCATTTTCCATTTTTAGTGCAGTTAAAGTATGTACAGATAAGGGAACGATTAACCATCCAATAAGGTATAGACTGTTCATTTATAATATTATTTTTTATATATAAAGTGCACACCAGCCATAAGCATTTCAAGTATGACATGATGGTAAACACATATAGAAGCATATCAGCCACAATATTAACATAATTTTCTAATTACTTTTGCAAAAAATTAAGGTGCAAATGGAAAATAGCTAAATCCCACAAAAAACAATGTAACACTTCCGGCCCATAGATAGATGATTGTAACAACAATATCCAGCACAACAAGACCCCAACGTTGCCACGATTTTGCTTTTACTGCGGCTTTAATCAGTCGATAATTAATCAACCCAAGAAGATAAATGCCTAAAACGATAAAACCGGGAACCACCCATTGGCCAACGGGTTCTGCATTTCCAAAACTGCTTTCCGTAAAATAGTCTGTTTGAAACTTAATGATTTGACTAACAACGATAAACACAATAGCTAAAAATCCGCCAAATCCACCCAGCCATTTTTTCTCTGTATGACTTAGTCCCATTAATGCGATCCATCCAAAAACTGCGAATAAGAAAAATATGATAAAGTCGATAACAAACATCCCTTTCTTTTTAAGTTGAACATTGTAATAAGTATATTATATTCAATATTTACATACTTGATTATAGGTTACAAAGAACAAAGGCGGACGTGGCCTTACCTGTTTTTCTTATCCACAAATCGCTTATTTTATAATTTCCTGGACTATAAAAAAGGCTGAATAATGTCTTTATTCAACCTTCATATTAAAAGATCCTATTTTCAGGCTCTGTTAACGTTTAGTGTTGATCCCACTCCAGTGCTCGTTCAGGAAGTTCTGGACCTTCTCGACACAGGGTATGGTCTAACTGCGCCTCTCAGGTCCAGGCAGTCCTCCTAGAAACCCTGCCAATCCACTGATAGCAAATAAAATAGGTATGAATGATGGTCCATCCAGTACCAATTGATATGTACCAAAGATGAAGAGTAAGAAAGAACCGATTAATCCAGCGATTCTCCTCCATTTACAGTTGCCCAATTAAATCCCTCCTACTTTCATGCTGCTCTATGATCAACTTGATGGATTAAACTAGCCTGAACTAAACGTTTTCTGACGGTAATCCCAAGCCAGCTTGCCAGAAATGCTTTAATAAGTCCGACGGCAATAAAAGGATATACCCCTGCTGCAAGCGCCTGATTCCATGTCATGTCCAGCACAATTTTTAATTGAATGGTGCCAAACAAAAGAGTAATCATCATTCCCACTGTATTCGCGATCATGGCCATCCATAAATTAAATGTTGTTTTTTCCAGAATTAATCCTGTGACATAAGCGGTTAGAATAAAACCAAAAATATATCCACCTGTTGGACCGATTAACACTTGCGCTCCCCCTTTAAATCCCGCGAAGACAGGCAGCCCAATGCCTCCTAATAAAGCATAACAAATCATCGCAACAGCACCAAACTTACTTCCAATTATCGTTGCCGTCAATCCTACAGCTAAGGTTTGTCCACTTATGGGAACGATAGGTAAAGGTACCTCTACCTGAGCTAAAATAGCGGTAATAGCTGCGAACAAACCACAAATCACAACGGCTCTTAGTTTCGGATTAACATTCTCCATATAAAAACGCCTCCTAATTGTTAACCTTTTATTGATATAAGTTAACATAAATATTGGAGGTTGACTATGCATTTTTTGAATTTTTAAATAAAAATCACCAAATCAGGCATCTTATTCAACGAAAAAAAGATCGACATTTATGCCGATCTTTTATCATGACAAGCTCATGTTCAGCTCTCATCTACTACCTCTTTTAAAATTTCGTAGGACCGTTTTTGTTTATCCGTATCATAAATGTAGGAAACAACCATCAGCTCATCAACATCATACTTTTCCTGAAAGCTGGTTAACTGGTCTCTGATGGAATCCTTGCTTCCTAAAAGAGTGACACTCGACATGGACGAAGCGGCGGCTTTTTCCTGTGGACTCCACAGATCATCCATATTTTTAACCGGCGGACTTAAAAAGTTTTGTGAGCCCCGGACAACATTGAGGAAAAACTGTTCCATCGTTGTCGATTCCAATTTAGCTTCCTCGTCTGTTTCAGCGGCAATCACATTCAGGCAAACCATCATATACGGTTGATCCAGGTATTCCGATGGCTCGAACTGGTCCCGGTATATACTAATGGCATCCTCTAAATATCTTGGAGCAAAATGGGCAGCAAATACATACGGAAGCCCCAATCTTGCCGCTAACACCGCAGAGTCCGGTGATGATCCTAAAATATATATTGGAATGTTTGTGCCAATCGCTAAATGGGCTTTAACAAAACCCTGATTTTCTTCCGGACCAAAGTATGTAAGCAGGGATTGCACATCCTTGGGAAAGGAGTTAACGGTATCACTCTGTGAACGTCTAAGGGCACTCGCCGTAAGCATATCTGTCCCAGGGGCGCGTCCCAGACCTAAATCAAGACGGTTCGGATAAATGGTTTCCATCGTTCCAAATTGTTCAGCGACAACCAATGGTGAGTGATTCGGTAGCATGACCCCACCAGATCCAACCCGGATATTGTTTGTATTTTCTAATGTATGTTTCATTAAAAGCGTGGTTGCTGAGCTTACAAGGGTTTTTGTATTATGATGCTCGGCGATCCAATAACGTCTATAACCCATGCTTTCTGTTGCCTGAGCAAGGTCAACCATATCATCGATGGCTCCCTTTTCATCCTTCCCTTGTCGAATTGGGGCAAGGTTTAAAACAGACAATGGAATGTTCAGATTAGCCATGTATTTCTCTCCTTTGTTATGCAACTTCATTATCTCCTGTAGAGTAACATAAGACTCCTGTTGGTTTCATGACTTGTGCCTCTGAGTTTCTATCTGCATATTATCCTAACCTAATAAAAATAAATCATGCTGCACCTTTTGTAGTGTGCATGATAGCTATGTCATAAGAAAAATGTCTGTCAGGATGATTTCACTGAATAAATAAGGGATTATTAAGAAAAATAAGATTAGGATATATAATCTGGAGGATATCAAACATGAAATTTCAGGAATATTGGACTCTTATATATGAAACAGATGAAAAATTAAATTCCACTCTTATTGAATATTGGAAGCAATATTCTTATTTTGATACGTGGCAATTCTGGTTTGTTGCAGCCATGCTGGTGGTACCTTTAATCATCTTATTCTTATCCATCGATCGCACACGAATTTTTGAAATCCTGTTTTTTGGGTTTACGGTTCATATGCTATGGGGTTATACGGATACCATTTTAGGATCTACCTCTCACTTTGTTCATCATTATTTTCTACTTCCATTGTTGCCTTTTGCTTTAAGTCTGAATGCCGCCGTTCTACCTGTGGGTTTTATGCTCGTATATCAATATTGTGTTAACCATAATAAAAATTATTATTTGTACATAGCTATTGCCAGTGCCATATTTGCTTTTGGCTTTGCAACGCTGGAGAAATATATGGGCCTTATATCCTTTAATAAAGGGATGAATCAATTTTATGTATTTCTTATCGATATGGGGATTGTACTGATTGCATACTGGCTAACTCGTTTTATTATGCGGCTGAAGGAGAGCAATGATTAATGGACAAAAATTCTAACACTTATATACCATCCTGAGAAATTCATACTGTCCACCATTCGTATTCTGAATAAATGTTCCAGCCTCTGTAAAACCTGCCCTTTTATACACTTTAATTGCACGCTGATTGAAGGTGGCGACCGATAGAGTAATCATTCCAGGATTATAATTCTTTTCTGCAAAGCTTAGCCCTTCTTTCAGGAATGTTAAACCATAACCTTTGCCAGTAATATCGGGGCGCAATCCCAATCCAATATCAATGGTATCGTTGTTTACCTGGTTAATACTGAAGAAGCCTGTTAATTCATTATTTCCAGTTACCGCAAACATGGATTGGCCCCGCTGTTCAGAATCCAGAAATTCTTCCATATCCTCCTTATCTGCTTCAATATCGTAAAAGGAATAAATCCCTTCATAATGCCAGTTGTAAGCGATTTGTTCTGCCTGCTCCTGTGTCATTTGTTTAAACTCATAGATCATAAGGATACCTCCCTTTTAATAGCTAGAACTTTCAACCTCCTGGATTACATTCGCTTTCTATTTTTCATTCACATAGCTTTATATTAGACTATTATTATATTCGAGAAAAGTCCCCACACGCTTTATCGCTTTAAAGCATGTGGGGACAGTCCCAAAGGAGGATTTTCAATGTGTGTTTTTTGTTATCCTGAGCTGGAGCCTAAGCAGCGGGTCATTATGAGTAATGAGTATTGTATGTTTGTACAGTTGGAAGATGTGCAAACGAAAGGATGTCAACTGGAAGGTGCAGGGTTAATTGTCCCGAGGCAACATCGTGAAACCGTTTTTGATTTAACGAAGGAAGAATGGATGGCGACGTATGATCTTCTTCAGGACGTGAAGGATTATCTGGATCGAAATCACCAGCCTCAAGGATATAACCTGGGGTAGAACTGTGGCGAAGTGGGTGGACAGCATATTTTTCATGCCCATTTTCATGTGATTCCGAGGTACAAGGACGAACCTTTGGCAGGTAAAGGGATTCGGTATCTTTTTAAAGGTTCCATGAATCAACGGGAAGTGACAGAGTAATAGCACCTTAATGAAAATGATAAGGGGGGGAGGAAATACACATGTATGTTCAATCCTTTTTAAACCAGTTCATTCAAATCTATCAAACTCATTTGCAAACCAATCTTATAGGTATATACTTACACGGTTCTTTGGCTATGGGCTGTTATCAGCCAGGAAAAAGTGATATCGACATCCTTATAGTCATACATGAAAAGATTTCGCAAAATAAGAAAAAGAAACTTATCCAGGAAATACTGCAACTGGAGAAAACCTATCCGGAAATTAAAGTTGAAATGAGCATTATCGCACACAATCATCTTCAGGATTTTAAGTACCCGACACCTTTTGAGCTGCATTATTCAAAACTCCACAAACCGTTATATCAGGAAAATCCGGATTATTTATCCGAAAATGAGCTGGACCCGGATTTAGCGGCACACCTTGTTGTCACCAAACATAGAGGAATAACTCTCTATGGAGCGAGTATTTCTGAAATACCTAAAGTCGAAAAGAGACATTTCACCCATTCCCTATTACAGGATATTGACAAAGTTTCTATGAAAATAACAGAAGATCCAGTTTATTATTCATTAAATCTTTGCCGCACCCTCTACTATTTAAAAGAGAATGCCATTGCTTCCAAAAAAGAAGGAGGTGAATGGGCGATTTCTCTTGTGTCAACTCCCTATGACCAGTTAATTTCTAAGGCTTTAAATCAATATACAGGACAAAACTCAGGTGAGGATTTTGATCCTAATTTGTTAAAAAAGTTTGCTGAGTGTATGGTGAGAAAAATTAACAAAGAACTCAATTTACAGCAGTTATAGTTCATATTATTTTAAAGGTGGTGTATAATTTTGGATTCTTCCATAGCCGCAAGATTTATGAATTTTGCTGAACAATGTCACGGTTCATCTGAATTATATGAAAAGTTATCTTTGAAAATTGCTGATGATGAACAAATTCTCGAATTATGTACTCATGCAAAGAATGGCCAGCCAATACCAAATTTACTTTTCGCCGCTGTTCAATATCTATTATTTAAGGGACAGAAACACCCACTTAGAAACTTTTATGCTAGCATAGCGGACCACCCCAAAGATGACATCACCCAAAGTTTTACTCATTTTAAGGATTTCTGTTTGAAACACAGCAAGGAAATCAAGTCAATTCTTCAAAACAAAAACGTACAGACCAATGAAGTGAGACGATGCGCCTATTTATACCCATGCTTTTGCTATATGTATGAAAAAACAAAAAAGCCCTTAGCCTTTATTGAAATTGGGACGAGTGCCGGAATTCAATTGTTGTGGGATCAATATAGCTATTCATATGGAACGACCCAGGTATATGGAAATCCACAGGCTGAAGTTCATATTGATTCCAAAGTCAGAGGAGCCATCCCCTTTTTACTGTCCAGTAGTCCGCCCGTTGTAAAACGGATTGGTGTAGATTTACATATCAACAGACTATCAAATGATGAAGATAAGCTATGGCTGAAAGCACTCATCTGGCCGGAGCATGAAGAACGAAGAAAACTTTTTGAAGCTGCATCTCAAGTTGTCAATAAGAATCATTTAGAACTTATTGAAGGAGATGGTGTGGATTTACTGCCTGAAATCATGAAAAGAATTCCAAATGATACTGTTATTGGCGTTTTCCATACACACGTTGCAAACCAATTTTCATATGAATCAAAGGAAAAACTACTGAATGTGATTTCAAAGATTGGTGAAGAGCGCGACATTTTTCACCTATATAATAATATTCAAGACCACTATCTTCATTTGGACTATGTTTTAAATGGTGAAAAGAATCGGCAAATGATTGGAGAAACAGAGGGGCATGGCAGATGGTTTTCTTTGGATATTTAGTTTTTAATAGATTAAGGGAGTTATAGAAATTCACGACATTTACTTGGATCAGCCGGGATGTGCTTTCTCTCCGCCGATTCACTTTCAATTGCCACTTGAATCTGCCGTGACCACACCTCTCTCGGCCGATTCACCTGCAATTCCCTCTTGAATCTGCCGAAACTACTCCGCTCTCGGCTGATTCATCATCAATCCCCACATAAATCACCCATCATCCCCCCCATTCTCATAAAAAAGCCTATCAAACACAGCTAATGTGTCTGATAGGCTTTATCTAATCTATTTCCATAAATCATCTAAAACCAGTTCATTGGCTCTGGTTTGAGGTTATGGAAAATATGTTTAGTTTCCTGGTATTCATCTAATCCGGGCTTTCCTAATTCGCGGCCGATGCCTGATTGTTTGAAGCCGCCCCATGGTGCGTGTGGGAAGTATAAGTTAAAGTCATTAATCCATACGGTGCCCATGCGCATTTTTGCTACGCATCGTTCGGCCTTGGCAATATCAGATGTCCAGACACCACCTGCTAAACCATAAATGGAATCATTTGCGAGTTGAATTGCTTCTTCTTCACTCGAGAATTTTTCTATGGTAATAACAGGACCAAATCCTTCATTCTGGACAACACTCATATCGGTGGTGCAGTCGGTAAGAACGGTTGGTAAGTAGAAAAATCCGTCTTGCAGCTCCGGATCTTCCGGTTGTTTTCCACCAACAGCAACTGTGGCTCCTTCCTTTTTACCCTTTTCCACATAATCCATAACTTTACTTAGATGTTCCTTGGAAATTAAAGGACCCATTTGAGTGTTTTCATCAAACCCGCTGCCCAGACGAATATTGGCGACTCGTTTTACAAGGGCATCTACAAATTGATCATGAATTTTATCTTCAACGATAATCCTTGTGCCAGCCGAGCAGATTTGACCTGCGTGGAAGAACACTCCATTTAGAGCCTGGTCAACAGCCGTTTCGAAATCGGCATCAGCAAAAATGACATTTGGATTTTTGCCACCCAGCTCAAGCGCCAGTTTTTTCACATTTACGCTTGCTGCCTTCATGATATTCTTACCGGTTTCGATTCCACCTGTAAAGGAGATGAGATCTACATCTGTATTTGATGACAGCTCAGCACCTACAGTAGCACCAGCTCCGAGCACTAGGTTAGCTACTCCTTTTGGTACTCCGGCTTCATCCATTAGTTCAAATACTTTTACGGTTGTAAGCGGGGTAATTTCACTTGGCTTCATAACGAGCGTGTTACCTGCGGCCAGTGCTGGCGCCAACTTCCAGGATGCCTGTAATAATGGATAATTCCATGGTGTAATCTGTCCGCAGACTCCTACTGGCTCTTTTACTACTTTACTATTTGAATTTGGGAGCGGGGAATCGATCAGTTCACCACCATCTTTATCCGCAATTTCTGCAAAGTAACGGAAAACGCCGGCAATATCGTCCATATCGCCACGACTTTCTTCGACGGTTTTTCCTGTATCAAGGGATTCCAGTCTTGCCAGTTCTTCTCTGTCTCTTTTAATGAGATTTGCGATGTTCATTACAATTTCGCCACGATCGGATGCTGAAGTGTTGGACCAATCTCCCTGGTCAAAAGCTTTACGTGCTGCTTTAATTGCTTCCTTTGCATCCTTTTCATTACCTTCAGCAGCAACGGCTATCACTTCCTGGTTAAATGGGTTAATGATTTCTCTTGTTTCTTTAGAGAGAGCTGGTACCCATTCACCACCAATGAATTGTAATTTTGTTTCCATCTCATTCCCTCCTTTTAAACTGCATGACATGCTGTAAGTCTCTTCCTTTGCTGAATAGGGCATTCTCATGGAGGGCTAACAGCAGGACACGCGATTTTATCAGACTTCCACCCATATTGTTACAATATAACAATGCAATGAGTTAGATTCAATTAATTAAATTTGTTAAGAAAAAATTTAATGTTTAGAACAAAATTAATTTAACATGGATTTCCATGTTTGTCAAAGCAAAAGAAGATATTTTAATTAAATACGTCTCGTTTTCGTTGATGAATGTAATGGAGGGATTCGTTTTCTAAGTAGATGAACGGGATGGTTAAATACAGTCCCGTGGCCATATCTGTGAACACGAAATCGATGAATGTGTCACCCCGTTATTGATAGACCACGGGACTTTCTGTTTTTTTTAAATAGGGTTACCAGGATGATTCCCGGTGCAGTTTTTCTGGTTGATTACTTGATCCATTCATTAATTAAGTCCTGGTTTTCATTCACCCATTTTTCTGCACCGTCTATAGGCTCTTTCCCTTGCTCTTTAGCTTCTTTGACAGCTGTCATTAATTCTCCAATGGCCTGGTCATCCATCTTCCAGTTTTTCAGCCATTTGCTTACTTTAGGGTAATCCTCTGCAAAGCCTTGACGGGTTGCATGATGGATTTTTTCCACGCCACCATAGACCTTCTTAGAATCTTCTAAATATTTCAGATCCAGCTGAGAAAAGATACTGTGCGGGCTCCATAATGGAACAACAATAGGCTCTTTTTTCTCAACAGCTTCATTTAGTGCCGTTAACATCGCTGGTTCAGAGCTTGGCATCAGCTCATAATCGAGGTTATATTCTTTAATAACATCCTTGGTTACCATCATTGTACCTGCACCAGGATCAAATCCGGTAATTTCACCTTCAAGGGCTTTTTTATGATTGTTTAAATCCTTAATGCTATTGACATCTTCCATATAGCTTGGTACAACCAGTCCGACTTTCGCCTTATCATACCAGGTTTCTTCAGAGAAATTCACTTCATCCTGATATTCCTCTAAATACTTAGCGTCCTGAACAGGTAACCAGATTTCCAAGTTCACATCCAGTTCCCCGGCTGATAACGCAGACATTTGTGCACCCATGTCTACTAAATTAAAATTCACGTCATATCCTTTATCTTCCAGAATAGCTTTCCACATATTCGTTACGGCAACATTTTCTGCCCAGTTGATTTGTCCCATTTCAATGGCAGGCTTGTCTGAACTGCTCTTTTCTTTAGCATTTGATGAAGATTCTTCAGTCGTTCCTTCTCCACAAGCACTTAATAGCATTGCAAAAATGATTGCTGTGATAAACAGAATACGTTTTTTAAAAAACATGTAATGAAAACTCCCCTTGTCTAATTTTTCCTGTATCATTGGTTTCTCTGATAAAAGCTCTTAACTCTTCCTGACGATCGGAACAAGTCCATTTTCCTGATATAGATTGAATCACACACCCTCAGTATTTTCGAGTTTCATTTACCCTCTTGTCCTGGGGTGTATCCAATATAAATAACCTCCGTTAACCCTATTCAATAAATTAAATTTTTTCTTAACAATCTTAATGATAACGTAATATAAAATAATGTCAAATTAAAATGGGGGTGGTGATGAGTTTAAAGACGGTGCTCTCTGTTTTCATCACCTTAGATAACCACTGTTTTCATCGGTTCTGCACAGTCTTTCTGATTTTTTCCAAAAAAATTCTGATCTCTCTTAGTGAGGATAGAACGATAACGTCTTGATTCGCTTTCCTATTCTGTAAATAGTTTTGAATCCTCGGCTTTTTGGTTTTGGGAAAATTCCAAACGTAGCTTAAAAACGCCCAGTCTAGTTTTTCCTCACAGTCTTCTCCCATGTCCGGACGTGTCTGGTTTCGATATTGAATTCGCCGTTTTACGACCCGATACACACATAGCAGTCTCGGCAAATCTAAGAAAATGATCGTGTCCGCCTGTTTCAGACGAATATCCATCGTGCTTGAATACGTTCCATCTATGATCCAATTTTCCTGACTCGTTAACTCATGCTGAATTTGTTTCTGTTCATCGAGAGTCGCTAATACCCAGCCCGGCTTCCAGAATAATTGGTCAAGGTGGTACACATCAATATGCAAAATTTCCCCGAGATTCCTTGCCAATGTTGATTTTCCAGAGCCGCTTGAACCTATAATTCCTATACGCCTCAATATACCTCTCTCCTTAATGTCGGGATGTTATATTTTCTTTTTTGGAAAGGACAGGCCGACCTTCATGCCAATGAACATGCACAGGAATCTCGAAAAAATCGGATAAACCCTCGTCCTTGAACAAGTCTGTTGTATACCCTGAAGAAAAAACTCTCCCCTTTTTCAGCAGCAGGGTTTTATAAAATACAGGCAAAACTTCATCCGATCGATGGGTTACGTATATAATAGCTGGACCATTCTGTTTGTCAACTAGGTTTTCAATCACTTCTAATAGCTGCTCTCTTGCTATGAAATCCAGACCACTCGTTGGTTCATCCAAAATCAAAAGTTCAGGATCAGCCATTAATGCTCTGGCAATTAAAACACGCTGTCGTTCCCCCTGGGACAGGGTATGATAGGTCTGATTGGCATAATCCAGACATCCCATTTCCTTTAAAAGGGAAATGGCCTTCTGTCTCATCTCATCTGTGGGTGTTTCATAAAGACCAATAGACGCAAAAGAGCCACTTAGTACAACCTCAAAAGCGTTATCTCCCGGATAAAACTTCTGCTGAAGAGAGGAAGATACAAATCCTATTCTTGTACGTAAATGCTCAGCAAGTGGATCCGTTCCAAACTCCTTGCCGAGAACCTTCATCCTTCCCGTTGTTGGAAAATAGTAAGCGTTTAACAAGTTCAATAAAGCTGTTTTTCCGGCTCCGTTCAATCCATATAATACCCAGTGTTCACCTGCTTCAATACTCCAGTTTATGTCCTCAAGAATCCACTTGCCATTACGTTTTAACGAAACCCCTTTAAGTTCAAGGACCATCTCCAAATCCCCCTTGTCGTTGAATAAACTTGTCTATAACTATAAAGGAAATTGCGCCGAATGGAAATGGGGGATTATAAAGAAATAGGGACTGTCCCGCACCGCTTTAACGCGTTAGCGCGTTAGCGGAGAGCGGGACAGTCCCCATTATTCTTCTTCTGGTCGTCTGTGTTTTATAAAGAAGGTTAGGATAAGCCCAATGAGAGCAAATACACCGGCTACGATAAAGGTCATGTTAACCCCGTGTATCGCCCCCTGTACTCCCTGGGATTCAATGGTGGTATTCGACATAACCGTTACCATGAGTGCGGTTCCCATTGCACCTGCAGCCTGTCGCATGGTGTTGTTCATCGCTGTACCATGCGAAATGATGTCCAGAGGCAATTCATTTAAGCCTGCAGTTGTTACCGGCATCATGACCATTGCAATTCCAAGCATTCTTACCGCATTTAATCCGGCAATATAGGCAAATGTCGTTTCTGTAGTCATGGTTGCAAACATAAATGTCGTAATAACTAAGATGGTTAAGCCGACAATGGATAGCCATTTGGCACCGAATTTATCGAACAGCCTACCTGTAACAGGGTTCATTAACCCCATCGTGGCAGCCCCCGGCAAGAGTGCCAGCCCTGATTCAAAGGCCGTAAATCCTAGCATATCCTGCATCAATAGCGGTAAGACAACCATGGAACCTATCATGGCAAGAAAGACAACCATACCCAAAACAGTTGTCAATGTGAAAATTTTATACTGAAAGACTCTGAATTCAAGAATAGGCTCTTCCAGTTTTAACTGTCTTAAAATAAACCAGGTTAAAGTAATTGCTCCGACAGCCAGGGAGATGTAGACATTCATATTTGCCCAGCCTTCTTCTCCACCAGCCACACTGAATCCGTAAAGCAAGCCTCCAAAACCAAATGTAGATAAGACAATTGATAATGGATCCAGTTTTGGAAAAGTTCGCTTTGTCACGTTTTTTAGAACAAAGTAAGCAATTAAAATGTCAATCAGGATGATAGGTAAGATTAAATAAAATAAACTTCTCCATGGAAAATGTTCAACCATCCATCCTGAAAGAGTTGGTCCAATTGCAGGCGCAAACGCAATAACTAAACCAAACATCCCCATCGCTGTTCCCCGCTTGTTACGTGGAAAAGTCAGGAACAGAATGGTTTGCATAAGCGGCATAATAATACCTGCTGCTGCAGCCTGAAAGATACGGCCTACCATAAGGATTGTAAAGTTCGGTGCAATCGAACAAATTATCGTACCAATGGCAAACGATCCAAGCGCCGAAATAAATAATCTCCTTGTTGTGAAATGACCAATTAAAAAAGCTGTTATAGGAATCATGATCCCATTAACCAGCATAAAGATGGACTGCAGCCACTGAGCAACACTATAAGGAAGTTCCAGATCAGCAGCTATCTTTGGTAAAGCTGTTGCCAATAACGTTTGGTTCAGGATAGCTACAAAGGCTCCTGAAAGCAACACAATCATAATGACCCATTTATTATAGTCTTTTTCTGTTTGTTCTGTATGTTCCTGTTCACTCATAAGTTATTACCCTTCTTTCCAACCTCAATCTAATGTGTTTCGTACAAACGTGGGTCAATTAAACTGACCGTGCCAATTATATTTTATTCATCCTGAACCAGCCTTTTATACAGGCGGTCCAGTACATCAACCTCTTTTTTGAGGATTTCTTCATTATTTAAATAGGAGATAAGTGCTTCTAATAAAAATTGCTGTGGCTCTGTTGTTTTCATTTCTTTTCTTAACCTTTGAACTGCCTTTAAAAGTTTTTCCTTATCTGTTGTGATGTTGTTAGTATTATTCAATTTATCTTCAATCATGTCTAAACAGTCCAAAATACGTTCCTTTGGATTAGCCGGATTCAGATAATCTGTTAACACCGGTTCTGTATAAGGAAGAGAGTTAACAATTGAATCCATAACTGTCGCAATAAAAGAAGCCAACTGGTATACATCAACAGATTTTTCCCTTAAAATCACGGTTATGATATATTCCTTCAAAATCCCTTCAAAAATAATAACGATATCCGTTATAAATGGCTCTATTTTTTCTCCATAAGTGTCTATTAACGTCTCCCGGTGCAGGTTCACCAGCGATGATTTCAGCTTACTCATAATTTCAGACACTTGTTTGTTTTCATTTGGAGGGAAGTTTTTGAATAATACTGTGAAAAAATCCCGATTATTGATCCACTGCTCTAATTCATGACTCATATTTTCAATAAAGGCTTCTCTCCTGGTCATTCCTTCAAGCTGACTCATAGAGGATGCTTGCTTTATCATGTTTTCATACTGCAGCTTTAGTATCTCAATCAGTAAGCTTTCTTTCGTATCAAAATACTTGTAAAATGCACCCTTTGAAATTCCGGTTGCTTCAGCAATTTCCTGTACAGATGTCTGATAAAATCCCTTTTCGGAAAACAGCTGAATGGCCCGATTCATGAGCTCATTTTTTTTAAGCATCAAACCCCTCCAGACCAGGCAGTCAAACTATCTGACTCAAAAGTCACTTTATGTATACTAATAGTTTTCACCAAAAATGTCAACGGGAATGTATTGGAATTTTCTCAGGGACTGTCCCGCTCCGATTTAAAGCATTAAAGCATTAAAGAGTTAACGCTTTAACGTACAGCGGGACAGTCCCGAAACAGAAACTTTGAAACCGAAGCATATATTCCCTATACTATTACTGGAATTATTGTAAGCAGGAGGTTAAGTGATGAGTACTACAGATATGAAGTATCAACGGAAGGCCGATTACGATATTGATCCTATCTACTTAGATCGGTGGTCTCCTCGTTCCTTTTTAGAGAAAGAAGTGCCTGAAGAAGTGTTAATGAGTCTGTTTGAGGCTGCTCGCTGGGCTCCATCTGCTATGAATATGCAGCCGTGGCGCTTTATCGTTGCTCGTAATCAGGAAGATCGGGATAAATTTCATTCCTTTATTATGGAGGGGAATTTAAAATGGTGTAAAACAGCACCTGTCCTCACCGTCATCATCTCAGATAAACAGGATGGTTCACACGCATTTGATGCAGGTGCAGCATGGGGATTCCTCGCTTTAGAGGCAGCCCGAAAAGGACTTATTACCCATCCAATGGGCGGTTTTCATAAAGATAAAGCCAGAGAAGTATTAAATATCCCTGATGAATATGACATCCAGGCACTTCTAGCCATTGGATATCAGGGAGATAAAAGCACGCTGCCTGCAGATTTACAGGATCGTGAGCAGCCATCTGATCGACGTCCAATAAAAGAATCAATCTTTGAAGGGTCATTCACTCATTCATAATCATATGAGAAAGTACTCCAATTAAAAGAGGTATGCGAATTCGGTTGATGAATTTGCATACCTCTTCATTTGCGTTTTACTTTTCATCCCATTTCCACTAGGTCTAATACCCACGATGAACATCAGCAACCATTATATGAACGCGCAGCAGCCTAATTATTATTTACCTTCTAAGAATATCCTTATTTTCTATACCACGAAATCAACAATAATAAATGAAGAAAGATATTCGCAGCGGTAAACCCGTATATTAGTGGGCGGATAACAAGCGATAGTGAACCGATATGATTTTTTGTCATCCATATATGGAATAAAAAACCAATTATAATCCCAGCGATAGAATACATCGTCATGCGCGGCAAATAGGGCAATCTTCCCTTTATTTTCTTCAACAGCTGATCAATTAGAAGTGATACCGGTAAACCTGCGATCAAATAAACAGGACCCGAATAAATCATCACAAAGACAAATGTCTCAAAAAATCCAAAGTAATATACATTAGGCTCACGCTGGGACTCAGGAACATAAGAATAAATGGAAAAGGCTATGGCAAAAAAGATAACAGATCCTGCAAGCGCAAGAACTCTATTCATTGAATCCCCCCTGTCCAATCTCTATTGTTTATAAAGTGAAACTTCCATCAGTGGGGGGTTACTCCATGCCCCACTGATGGTTAGTTGAACTTATTAGGAATTTACTGGCCGTTTATCCCCACTTAGCCATGTTGGGTTACCCTCAAGACTTGAAGTGGGGTATTACGGCCAGTTAATGCGTGATAAAATATGCCTGAACGGTAAACTTACAATATATCCGGAATAAAAAAATAATTCTCTGAAAAAGAAGGGGATTTTACTCTCAAGTGTCTCGTACGCTGAGTTCTCTGCTGGCGAAGAGTTAGCGTCAAGCCCCGTTTGCTCCGCCATTAGCATTGCTCTTTTCATATGCAGAGGATCACTCACAATCAGGAAGCTTTCCAAACCATTTTCCTGAGCAATTTTTGCCGCATAAATCAGATTGTCCTCAGTTATTTCAGATTGTGTTTCAATTAAAATATCCTTCTCCGGGATGCCATGGGGAACTGCATAGTCTCTCGCTACTTCTGATTCTGCATAGGAAGCCCCTTCAGCTTGACCGCCTGTAAATATAATTTTATTTACATATTCCTGCTCATAAAGGGAAATGGCGTGGTCTATTCTTCCCTGCAGAACCGGTGATGGTTTCTCTCCCCATGCCGCAGCCCCCAGCACAATAGCTGCATCGGCAGGGGCTGTTTGATCCTTCCTGCTAAAACTCCAGATACTGTAGCCGGTAAAACAAAGGAAAAGAAAAAATAGCAGGAAGATGAGCACGATTAATTTTTTCAGATTTATTTTATGCATACTGACCAACCTTTTTCCTATGCTCAGACTGTCAAACTCTCACTTCTGTACCGCTCACCACTTCAATATCCGCATGTGATTCATTGGGCATGACTTAACATTCTGTAGGGTAGTTAAAGTTTTACCTATTTTAAACCCATGTCTGAATATTAACAAGATTTACGGGACTTTTGTAGTAATTCCCGATTTGTAAAGCAAAATAATGTACATTCCCTGTTTTCTTCATTTAAGATATCTTTCGTAACTTATTTAAGGAGGAACGTCTATATGAATCCAAAATATGAAAAACTGTTTGACACATACACACTCCCCAATGGTTCTGAGTTGAAAAACCGAATCATTATGGCCCCTATGACCAATTTTTCATCAAATTCAGATGGAACCGTTACCGATGCTGAAGTGAATTACTATGCACGGCGTTCCAGTGGTGTAAGCATGGTGGTTACAGCTTGTACATATGTTACACCAAACGGAAAAGGATTTCCTGGTGAATTCGGTGCCGACAGTGATGAAATGATTCCAAGTCTCCGAAAGCTCGCAAATGGAATTAAGGAGCAAGGAGCTAAACCTGTTCTTCAGATTTTCCATGGCGGCAGAATGTGTCCTACCTATCTGGTCCCCAACAAAGATGTGGTGAGTGCCAGTGACATTCCTGCAGAAGGGGATGATCATCCAATTCCACGTGCGTTAAAGGAATCAGAAGTGGAGGAAATTATAAAAGCGTTCGGTGAAACCACTCGTCGTGCCATAGAAGCTGGTTTTGACGGTGTTGAAATCCATGGAGCAAATGGTTATTTACTGCAGCAATTCTTCTCCCCTCATTCCAATCGTCGGGAAGATCGCTTTGGTGGATCCCTTGAAAAGCGAATGACTTTTCCTTTAGAGGTTATCCAGGAAGTGAAACGGGTAGTTCATGAACACGCTGACTCTTCCTTTATTACAGGGTATCGTTTTTCTCCTGAGGAGCCGGAAACACATGGAATTACGATGGATGATACACTGGCCTTCGTTGATAAGCTGTCAGATCAGGGATTGGATTATTTACATGTGTCGCTAACGGATTTCCGGTCCGAACCAAGACGAGGAGTAGAGGACCATAATAAGTCACGAATTGCATACTTATTGGAAGTCATCAATCACCGTGTCCCTCTCATTGGAGTAGGATCCATCTACTCTGCAGACGATGCTATACAGGCTCTTCAGACTGGCGTCCCCCTTCTTGCGCTTGGCCGTGAACTGATTATTGATCCTGACTGGGTTCAAAAAATTTCAGAGGGGAAAGAAGAAGAAATTATAACTGAACTCAATAAAAATCATCAGGAAGAATTAGTCGTACCTGATCCTTTATGGAATATTATCACAAATACGCCTGGATGGTTCCCGGGAATTTATTAATAGAAAGCTGAGGTAAAAATCCACTCAGGATTTACGCCTCAGCTTTTCTTTTATGCAATTTTTTTAGTTTCTGCCGCCACTAACCCTGAGCTTTTACTATATTAAAAACATTTTCCTTCCTGTTTTCTCAGAATACATATATAATGAATATTGACTGACATAAAGTGAAACTTCCATCACAAATAAACAGTCCAAGAAAAAATATACAACAGGGGGAATTTACGTGAACTATCAAAACGTCACAGTCGCAGGCAGCGGCGTATTAGGGAGCCAAATTGCCTATCAGACAGCATTTAAAGGATTTCATGTATCCGTTTACGACATGAATCAGGAAGCTGTTGAAAAAGCAAAAGAAAGAATTGAAAAGCTAAAGACCCGTTATCAAAAAGATTTAAAGGCTACTGAGCAAGAAGTGAATCAAGCTTATAGCCGTATATCTTTTCATTCAGACCTGGAAAAGGCGGTGGAAAATGCCGATTTTGTCATTGAAGCAGTGCCTGAGGTTATTGAAATTAAAACAGAATTCTACAATAAGTTAGGAAAAGCCGCACCGGAAAAAACGATTTTTGCGACGAACTCTTCCACACTACTGCCGAGCCAGTTCGCCGAAGCAACCGGTCGTCCTGAGAAGTTTCTGGCGCTTCATTTTGCTAATGAGATATGGAAAAATAATACGGCTGAGGTTATGAAGCATCCTGGTACGGATGAAGGTGTATTTAAAGATGTGATCGAATTTGCCAAATCCATTGGCATGGTAGCCCTGCCATTACATAAAGAGCAACCAGGCTATATTTTAAACTCTCTGCTTGTACCATTATTGGATGCCGCCGAAAAACTGCTTGTGAACGATGTAGCTGATGTGGAAACCATCGATAAAACATGGATGATAGCCACTGGTGCACCAAATGGACCCTTTGCAATATTAGATATTGTTGGAATTACTACTGCCTATAATGTTGTAAAGGACAAAGCCAATAAAACCGGCGATCCTATGTATGAAAAGCTCGCAAAATTCCTGAAAGAAGAATATCTTGATAAAGGAAAGCTTGGTGTGGAAACAGGAGAAGGCTTCTACAAATACCCAAATCCAGCCTTCCTTGAACCAGATTTTCTTAAATAAAGAATGAACAAACCCGCTCGAAAATTTATCTGAGCGGGTTTCATATATGTTTTTAACATATAGCAATAATCTGAAACAAAATCTTAACCAAACTGTAATCCAAAAACTTCGACCTTACGATATAATATTAGGAAAATATGGAGTTGACTTATAAATAAGGGGTTGATCCATTATGTACGTCATTGCAAGAGAAATAAATGGAAAAACAGAAATCCTTAAAGATACAACCAGTCCGTCCTACAAAATCTTTCTTGACCAATCTAGCGCAGAAACCTTCGCTAAAAAACTTAACGTTCACACTCATTCAAGTAAAAAGTGGCACGTAATGGAAACCAGCAGCAAATGATTAAAAAGCATTAGGTCGTAATCTGACCTAATGCTTCATCGAAACGCTTATCAATCTCTTTTAAACCACACCCTGGCTGACCATGGCATCGGCCACCTTTATAAAGCCAGCAATATTTGCGCCCTTTACCAGGTTGCCGGGGTCGCCGTACTCTTCTGCCGCCTGGATGCTATCCTGGTAAATATTTTTCATTATTTCATGAAGTTTGCTATCCACGTCTTCCCTGGTCCACATGATTCTCGTGCTGTTTTGTGCCATTTCAAGCGCAGACACAGATACTCCACCGGCATTCGCTGCCTTTGCAGGAGCAAATAAGACGTCGTTATCAATAAATAAATCAATAGCGTCTTGGGTTGACGGCATATTTGCTCCTTCTCCAACTGCCTTAACTCCGTTGGAAATTAACAGCTCCGCAGATTCCCGGTCTAGTTCATTTTGAGTAGCACATGGCAGAGCAATATCACAAGGGATGGACCATATACCTGAACATCCCTCTACAAACACGGCATCCGGATGTTCATTTTTATATTCATAAATTCGTTTGTTTTCAACTTCTTTTAACTGCTTAATGGTGTCAAGGTTTATTCCGTTCTGATCATAAATATAGCCACTGGAGTCACTGCAGGCAACGACTTTCGCACCAAACTCCATTGCCTTTTCCATGGCGTAGATGGATACATTTCCGGAACCGGACACAACTACTGTGCTTCCCTCGAACTCGTACCCTTTATCCTTCAGCATTTCTTCTACAAAATAAACCGTACCGTAACCGGTTGCTTCTGTGCGTCCGAGACTTCCTCCATAATCCAGACCTTTTCCAGTGAGAACACCTGCTTCAAAGGCTCCGCGCATTCTCTTATACTGACCGAACATGTAGCCAATCTCCCGGGCACCAACACCTATATCCCCGGCAGGTACGTCGATATCTGGTCCTATATGTTTACTTAACTCTATCATAAAGCTTTGACAGAACCTCATAATTTCATCGTCAGATTTCCCTTTTGGATCAAAATCAGATCCACCTTTTCCTCCACCAATGGGCTGCCCTGTTAATGCATTTTTGAAAATCTGTTCAAAGCCTAAGAATTTGATAATACTCGTATTGACGGAAGGATGGAACCGTAAACCGCCTTTGTATGGTCCAAGAGCACTATTAAACTGAACCCGAAAGCCCCGATTCACTCTTACATTTCCCTTGTCATCCAGCCACGGGACACGAAAGAACACGAAACGCTCAGGTTCAACTATTCTTTCCAGGATTCCCTTATTAATGTATGTTGGATTTTTCACAAGCACAGGCAGCAACGAATCAAATACTTCTTTAACGGCCTGCAAAAATTCCGGTTCATACTCATTTCGTTTCTCTACTCTATGGTATACTTGCTGTACATAATCCCTGACGTTTTGTTTCTGTATATCCTTCACATCCTCCATGGTTTTCATGAACATCCACCCCTGTAACTTATTTAAAAATTTAGATAATCTCTTTTTATTGTCATGTTTTCATTTTATAATTAATTAAATGATAGCTTCAATATTAATAATAGATGAAATTAATGCATTAAACGCATTAAATGAGGTGAATAGAAATGGAACACCGTCAAATTAAGTATTTTATGGAAGTTGCTGAAAGAGAGCATGTTACCGACGCAGCGAATGCCCTGCATGTTGCTCAATCTTCAGTCAGCAGACAAATCTTTAATCTTGAAAATGAACTGGGTGTTCAGCTTTTTATACGAGAAGGAAGACGTGTTAAATTAACTCCTATCGGCGAGGTTTTTTTAGAGCGGATGAAGCAGGTCATGAATATGATGGAGGAAGCAAAACGGGAGGTCAAGGAATACTTAAATCCTGAAAGAGGCACAGTACGAATTGCTTTTCCTATTAGTATGGCTGCTTATATCGTTCCTTCCATTATTTTTGCATTTCGCCGGTACTATCCTGAGGCAAAATTTCAAATGAGTAATGGTCTCTATTCCGAATTAATGGATGGTGTCATTAATGGGACCTTTAATCTGGCCATGATTGCACCTATGCCTAAACGGGAACAATCAGAAAAAATTAAAGGGACTACATTGTTCAGTGAAAAGATTGTAGCTCTTCTTCCTATGAATCATCGGTTAGCCAGCCGTTCCTCCATTATGTTACAGGAACTTAAAGAGGATTCTTTTGTTATTCTGCCGGAAGGATTTGTCTTTCGTAAGCAGGTCATGGATGCCTGTGATAATGTAGGCTTCACACCTGACATAGGTGTTGAAGGAAAGGATATTGATGCATTAAAGGGACTTGTGGCAGCAGGGTTAGGTGTAGCGTTGATGCCTGAAATGACCATGGTGGATAACACTCCACGTTCAACCGTTGTTGTACCGATAGCAGACCCGAATTTAACACGTTCTGTAGGTGTCATCTATCCGGCACAACGCAAATTATTGCCAACAGAAGAATTGTTTTATCGCTTTCTCCGTAAAACCTATGAACGATTAAATGAATTTGGAAAATAAGGTTATGAGGCTGGGATGTTCCGGCCTCGAATACTATAGATAAGTTGTCTCTGCATTTAGCTATTCATAATCCCTATTTTTGAGCGAACCTGGGTAATTCCTCTGATTTTAGTCTCCCCGCACCTCCATTTTCCTGAAATTTCTTTATCTTCCCCTTTCCATAACATTTTGGGTAATTTATTCATATTCGGGTAAATTACAACTGAAGAAAACTTGATTATATTAGGAAAGGAGCTTCGCAGAATGAAACGACATACCTGGATCATTACAGGTGTTGCGGTATTGGCTGCTGTTATCATTGCCATTGTTATCATTAGTCAATTCACCGGCCCGGACGATGTCGCAAAAAAACCTGATGATCAGAATAATCAAGAAGAGCAACAGAAAGACAGTAATGAAGAAAAAGACAAAAAAACTCAATTTGAAGCGGAACATCAATCCTTTCAGCATATGGATTATCCGGGAAAAGTATCTCCCAAATTTTCTGCGGAACAATTAACTTCTCCTCCATCTGCAAACTGGATTACAAATGGAGGAAATATTTCCAATGGACGCTATTCACAGCTGGATCAAATTAATGCTTCCAATGTTGCTGACCTGAAGGCTGAATGGGTAACAAGCATGGGCTCAGGCTTCAAGTTTAAATATTCAGGTGAGTCAACTCCAATCGTCTATGATGGAGTCATGTTCAATATTACAGGAGCAAATGATGTACAGGCCATAAACGCCAAAACCGGTGAAATCATCTGGGAGTTCCAGCCTGAGCTTGCGGATGGTCTGGATACTGTGTGCTGCGGATGGACCAGTAGAGGTGTGGCCATAGGTGAAGGAAAGGTATTTGTTGGACTATTGGACTCAAGGCTAGTGGCTTTAGACCAGAAAACCGGTGAAGTAGTATGGGAAACAGAAGTGGATGAATGGGAAAAAGGCCATACCATTGCAAGTGCCCCACTCTACTATGATGGGAAAGTCTATACAGGAATTGCAGGTGGAGAATATGGTATTCGGGGTTATGTTGCAGCGTATGATGCAGAAATGGGCAGACAAATTTGGAGAACCTATACCATTCCCGGCCCTGGCGAAGAAGGCCACGAAACCTGGCCACAGGACAATAACAGCTGGCTTACCGGCGGGGCACCTGTTTGGCAAACACCAGCGATAGATCCGGAATTAGGACAGATTTACTTTTCAACCGGAAATACATCCCCTGACTTAGATGGAAGTAATCGTGAGGGGGATAATCTCTTTGCCAACTCAGTGGTTGCACTTGATGCAGATACTGGTGAACGTAACTGGCACTTTCAGGAGGTTCACCATGATATCTGGGATTTAGATGCAGCAAATCCGGTTGTTTTATTTGATGTGGAAATGGATGGCGAAATGAAAAAAGGAATTGCACAGGCCGGTAAAACCGGATGGGTATATATTCTTGACCGAACAAGCGGTGAGCCTCTGATAGGGATTGATGAGAAAGAGGTTCCGCAACTGGATAAACAAAAAACATCCCCTACTCAGCCATTTCCTAAAGGAGATAATTTTGTTCCACAGGAAGTGACTGAAGAAGACGTAAAAAATGATTTACCAGAAGAATTTGATGGGAAATATGGGAAGTTATTTACACCATTCTGGGACGAACCAATGACTGTAAAACCATCGCCTCAAGGTGGTGGAAACTGGCCGCCGTCCGCTTACAATCCGAATACAGAGTATTTTTATGTTCTTGGGAATGACAACTATTTTTCTTACGCTCACTATGCCGATGATGAAGAAAACACCTATGAACAGGGAAAAGAGTATTTGGGCAGTGTATGGCAGCCTGTTGAAAACTCGCCAATGCGAAGTACTGTCACAGCCATTGATATTAAAACCAATAAAATCGTATGGCAGAAAAACTGGGACACCATTGCCTACAGTGGTGTTCTAACAACGAAAGGAAACCTTGTATTTGTCGGTCACAATGACGGACGAATCATTGCCTACGATGCAAAAACAGGAGATCATTTATGGGAGTTCAAAACAGACGCAGGTGCAAATGCGCCACCTATTACGTATGAAATTGACGGAAAACAATATATTTCTATATTCTCCGCAGGAAATTCCCTGGCTGGTACAAAACATGGAGATAAAATTTATACGTTTTCCCTGGAAGGCCAGTACAATTCGGCAGAGGACATCCCAAAGGAAGAAATCAATACGTCTCCTTTAGCCGAGAAACGTGAAGAGCATGAAGAACATGAGGAGCAGGATTCAACCGAAACTCAGGATGAAGGCAATGCCTCTCTGGATCAGGGACGTACCATTTATGAAAACAACTGCTTATCCTGTCATGGAGATCAGGGAGCAGGTGGTCATAACGGTCCAAGCATCAAAAATAGTGACATCACAAAGGATCGGGAAAAGCTAATTGAGCAAATCAAAAACGGAAGTGGAGGCATGCCACCATTTGGAGGTACATTATCCGAGGATGAAATCAATGTCCTTTCCGATTATATTATGGAAAAACTAGCCAATAAGGAATGAACAAAGGCGGAAGCGCCCGTTTATCCAGCTGCTCCTCCCAGGCCCCCAAGCGGTCATAAGCAGAATACCCTACATGGCCAAAAAGCAGCCACTACGGATATTCTGCTTAAGTTGTCGGGCCTAAACGGGCGCCTCCGCTTTTCTTGTCCAGCTGCGGCTCCTAGGTCAAGGCGGATATAAGCCAAAGCCATTCCGTGGCCAAACCCATGCCACTACATGACTTCGTCTTATCCCGCATGACCTGAACAGTCGCCTCCGCTTTTCTCTGTCCAGCTGCGGCTCCCAAGCCCAAGCGGTCATAAGCAGAATACCCTACATGGCCAAAAAGCGGCCACTCCGGATATTCTGCTTATGCCGTCGGGCCTAAACGGTCGCCTCCGCTTTTCTTATTAGCGACGTACGGACTGGACTGAGCCGGAGGAGATAAAGTGAAACTTCAATCAGTGGGGGGCATCCCCCACTGATTGTTAGTTGAACAAATCGGGTGTCTACGGGCTGTTGACCCTCACTTATTTCTAACAGGGGTCTTACAGCCAGTTAACACGCGGAAAAGGAAACACGACGAACTGTGTGAGTCGATGTTGACTTATCGGACGGAGGTGAAGGAAGTCTCGCTAGTCGCCGGGCGCTGGAGCCAGACGAAAAAAGGTAATCGTTCCCTTATAGGGGCGATTACCTTTTCCCTTTTCATCGTTTCATTAATCAGCGGAAACCTCTTTGGTTAAGGAAAGCTGTAATAATCGGTCATCTTTGGCTGTTGGTTCACCATATTGGTCATTATTGCTAGTTATCGTAAAGATACTTCCATTTTCAACCAGTACATCGCGCAGTCTACCTGCTTCGTCATAGAATTCAGTCGTTTCACTGCTTTCGATGTCATAGGTGAATATCTGCTTGCCTGCCAAAGATGCTACATATAGTCGACCATCAGAATAGGCCATTCCGGCTGGTGCCCAGGTATCTTCACCTGAATGAGCAACAGGTGCCTTCATCCCGGATTCTTCCTCATTTCCAGTAATTTCCGGCCATCCATAATTCTGACCTGCTTCAATCAGGTTAATCTCATCATGGCCATCTTCACCATGCTCAGAGCTATAAAGATTTCCTTGTTCATCCCAGGCAAGTCCCTGAGAATTTCGATGACCATAGGAATAGACGTACGAATTCTCAAATGGATTATCCTGTGGAACTTCTCCTTCTAGATTCATCCGTAAGATTTTCCCTGCCAAATTGTCCAGATTCTGTGCTAACTCCGCCTGTCCTGTATCTCCAGTAGTTGCATAAAGAAAGCCATCCGGACCAATTTTCAGTCTTCCGCCATTATTTACTTCTCCACCAGGGATGTTTTCCAGAAGAACATTTTCTTCCTCCCAAGTGTTATCTTTTAATGTTAAAGAGACAATGCGATTTAGAACCTCTCCATTTTTAGAGTAGGTATGGTAGGCATACGCCCTGTTTGTCTCCTTAAAGTTCGGATCGAGTGCAAAGCCAAGAAATCCACCTTGTCCTTCATGAAGAATATTCTCGGATACTTGAACATCCTGCACTTCTACCAGACCTAATTCCCCGTTAATTTCAATAACAGATCCTTCCCGCTGACTCAGATAGAAGGTTCCTCCGTTTTTGTTAATCGTCCATGGAATAAATAAGTTATTGGCTGTTATTTTGCCATCATCGGTGGCCGTAACCTCAATTGATTCCTCTGACACTTCAACAGCATCCTGATTATACGGATCCTCAGTCTGAGTCTGTCCATCCGTTTCTGCATTATCATTCGTCTGTTCATTATTCATTACATTTACTATAACGACAATTCCCAGGACAACAAATATTCCCAGGAAACTGAGAAACATAGATTTTTTCAATTCAAACACCTCTTAATTTTTTTATTTTTACCTAGCATGTACAGAATTTAGAATATTTAAACGGTTATTTCCCCAGTTTTCAAAAAATTTCTGCATTATTTCATATAGAGTACGGATATTGAACATCACGCTAGCTATGAAATGAAAAAATAAGAGTATTAGAAAGGAATATCAACTTAATCGGATAAGGTGCCAATCTTTAAATGTAAAAAGGCATGCAACCATAAATGTTTATGGATACATACCTCTTTCTCCTTATCCCCCTTCTTGATTATCCAACAATCAGTGGTTCTTTTGGATAATGGTATGCTGCCTCCCGTTTACTTCTACTAAATAAAAATAAGAATGTTAAAATGCCAATTCTCCCTAAAAACATCAATGCGATAATCACAATTTTACCAATCATACTTAATTCAGGAGTTATACCCATGGACAAACCGGTCGTACCAAATGCAGAGCTTACTTCAAACAGGATCTGCATCATAGTAAAATTTTCCGTTTTTGCCAGTATCATGATTGCTGTAAAGCACAATGTTAAAGCCAGAAAAGTGACAACAACTGACTTTCTGATATCTTCTTCATGTACCTCCCGTTTAAATACTTTTAATCCTTTTTGTCCCCTCGCAAATGAGATAATCATCAATACAATGACAGCAAAAGTCGTTGTTCTTATCCCACCTCCAACTGAACTGGGAGAAGCCCCGATAAACATTAAAAAGCATATTCCCAATAATGTCGCATTAGAAAACTGACTGACATCCATGGTGGATAATCCGCCATTCCTAGTTGTGGATGACTGAAAAAATGCATAGAAAAAAGACTCATGCCAGCTTTTCCCTGCAAAGAAATGATTAAATTCAAACAGTATAATCATAACTGTACCTACAACCATTAATGAAAAAAAGGTAACGGTTGTTAATTTCGTATACAGGGAAAAGTGAGATCCGTAGTTCCGATCTCTATTTCTTATATATTCCTTTAGTTCGATGAGTACCGGAAACCCTATTGCTCCCAGTGTTAATAAAATAATATTTATAAACTGAACAAAATAATCCTGAGCAAAAGGAACCAGGGAGCTTCCAGTAATATCAAATCCAGCATTTGTTGTAGCACTGACTGAAGCAAACAGCCCCTGTAAATAAGCTTCCTGCCATGTATCAAAATAGGTAAGAAAATAAGTTCCTAATATAATAGCACCAAACATTTCAATCATTAAGATGAGGAGCAGTATTTGTTTCATCAGATTAACCAGACCTGAAAATGTAGACTGGTTCTGATCTGTTTTTATAAGCTGTCTTTCTTTAAGCCCGATCTTTTTCCCTATTAATAACCACAAAAAAGTGCCCAAGGTCATAATTCCAATTCCGCCAAACTGCAGGATAAACAACAAAATAAAGATTCCTGGTGTACTTAATGTGTCAACAATGGATACAACGGAAAGCCCAGTAACACTTACCGCACTAACTGCTGTAAAAAGGAGATCTACAAAGCTCCAATTTACCCCGGGTTTTAAGGCAAATGGTAAACTGAGCAAACTAATCGATACCATAACTGCAAAGACATAAAATAACGCAATACTTTGAGCAGCTGATAGATTTATTTTTCGATACATAAACAAAAGAACCGTCCCCTCAATAGAAGTAAAATATGAGATTGATTTGTTATTACTAGTAAAATCTACTCCCCTTCTGTAGAGATGTCAATGACTATTTTTATAGAATTTTTTTGGCCACAATAGCTTTCATGTTTTAATGTTTTTTGCTTCTTATTTGGATGGATAATGGCAATTTAAACTGTAAAAAATACCTATAAAAGAGGAGGACATCCATAAATTATGGAGCAGCCATCTCCATGTCTATGTGCTGGGATATTACATCAGAATATTCCAGGCAGTTGGCTAAGATTGGTCAATTTGCTGAGGACGGAGCAAATATCATGATTAACCAAGAATGGCTCGAACGTCCACCTGATGCAGCGGATCGGGGAGAATTTATCAAGCATAAGAATGATGAAGCATCTGCATGATTGCAGATGTTTCCTTTTTTCCTTTCCATATTTAAAGCAACTGATAATTTAATCCGCCGAGTAACAGCCCTATAATATTCTCCAAAAATCAATCCCTCCTTCTTTTCCACTTGAACCTTCCTCACTTTAGCCATGAGGTTAACATATTTTTCAGAATTTTTATTAATTTCGGTTGATTTTTTTATTGTTATACTGTATATATAAATATATACACCTTAACAGTTAAAGGGGGAAATATCAGTGAAATTGCTTTGGGCATATACTCTTGTATTTATTTTATCTGCTATTCCGTTTTTTGAAGCCTTTGGCGTCATACCAATTGCTTCCATAGCCGGACTATCCATTACATCTGTTATGCTACTCGGATTAACCGGAAATATTGTAACGGTGTTTCTGGTTATCATGTTTGTGCATCAAATAAAATCATGGCGAAAAAGACGCCGGGAAGATAAAGACAAAGGAGAAAGCAAACGTTCCGTGAGAGCCCAAAATATATGGAAGAAATACGGTTTGCCTGGATTAGCTATGCTTGGTCCTTTATTCGTTGGCAGTCATTTAACCGCATTAATCAGCATGACATTAGGAGCTACAAAGAAGAAGGCCTTCATTTGGACATCAGCAAGTATTACAACATGGAGTATTGCTTTTACAGTGTTACTCCTATACGGTATCGACTTTTTAAATCTTGAGGACCGTGGTCTTATTAATGTATTTCAACCAGCCGAATAAAAGAGAGGTGATGAACGTTGTTGAAGGATGCAATCTGGCTCGCCACAAATGAATACAAACAGAATATAACAGCAGTTTTTATTACATTTCTGGCAAGCAGTATACTTGGCTTTGCTCTTGGGGGCTTCTTCGCGAATTCTGATAATATCATTATAAATATTAGATCCACTTCGGTAACACCTTATTTACTTGACTTTATGATTATTGGTACTGCCCCCGCTTTCAGTTCACTTTTCATGTCCAAACCTTATTTAAGCTATAAATCAGCAAAGGAAAATCCATACTTAAAGCGAATGGCAGCGCTTCGTACCTTACCCATTACGCTTTCCGTATTAACATTAAGTCGGACCATATTTATGATTTTGACTTTGTTAACGATGTCCTTTGCATTTTTTGGAAGCATAGGTGTCCTAATTGCTGTGATACCGGATAACGTTTTAACCCTATTCACAATTTCTGAACTGATTCTATTAATGATTGTGTGGTTTGGATTCATGCTTGCAGTAGGTGGTTTGAGCCCCTTTCTGGAATACGGCACCAGTGGAAAAACCCTTCATATCATTCCGTTCATTTATGCAGCCATCATCGTTATCGCTGTAATCCTTTTTTATCAATATTTCTCAAGTGGAATTGCAGAGAATATCGTCGGATTAGTAAAAACAGTCGGATGGCCTGTAGCTTTATTGTCAATGACTGTCGGGATAACAAGCTGTTATGGCTGGAACCGATTACTGCAACAACGAATGGCAAAAAAAGATTTCTTGTAGAAGGGAGTGTCCTCTCCTATGAGGATACCTATCCAAGTATCCAATGAAAGCAGAGAACCTATATATTATCAAGTCGAAACGCAAATCAAAACACTTATCGTGGGAGGTAAGCTTCCTCCTGGGACCCCACTTCCTTCCATAAGGGCTTTAGCAAGTGACTTGGGCTGCAGTGTTATTACCACCAGACGGGCATATCAAAATTTAGAAATGAATGGCTTCATTCAGACGATTCAAGGTAAAGGGACTTTTGTCCGTGAAATAAAAAATAATCAAATAAGTCAGTCCCGACAACAGATTCTTCATGATGCATTTGAAAAGGTGGTTCAGCAGGGAAAACAAATGGGCTGTTCGAGTGAGGAATTGAACGTTATTTTTTCAAATATCGTAAACAAAACATTTAACAATGGGGGATTATGATGCATGCCTTAGAAGTAAAAGATTTATCCAGAAGTTTTAGGAAGTTTAAGATTGGTCCACTGAACTTGACGGTTGAACAAGGATCGATAACCGGACTGGTGGGTGCTAATGGCTCAGGAAAAACAACATTTTTTCGTTTGCTGATGAAGGTTTTAAAAAAGGACTCCGGACAAGGGAAAGTTTTCGGAAAGGACTGGTCAAAAAATGAGGACGAATGGAAGAAGCAAGTCGGTTACGCAGGTGAACTGCTGAGTGGGTATCATTTTTTAACAATAAGAAAACTGGCAAAGCTGATTTCCCGCTGGTATCCAGCCTGGGATCATGAGCAATTTGAACAGCTAAGCAGACGGTACGACATTGATCTGGATGAAAAATATGAAAAATGTTCAAAGGGTACAAAGAAAAAAATTGATTTTATTCTTTCTCTATGTCACCATCCATCCCTGCTTCTGTTAGATGAACCAACAGCAGGAGTAGATATTGTTTCACGAAGAAAAATGAAAGAAGATATTCTTACGTTTATGGAGCATGAAGAGAAAAGTGTAATTCTGGCTACACATACCATTGACGAAGTTCATCAGCTTTGTGATGAGATTAAGGTGTTGGAATCAGGTAAGATCGTTCATTCCTTTAATAAAGATGACATCTATGAAAGCTGGGCAAGAATTTGGGTTTCGGAGTTATCAGATAACCTGAAACACCACCCTAATGTTTTGAAGCTTGAAACTTCCCCACCGCAAATTGTTACCAATCACAGAGCTAGCATAGAGGCTGTATTACAGACTGAAAACTTGACAGTCTATCAAATCCACAGACTATCTTTGGAAGAAGTGCTGGAATATTTAATAGATTACAAAAAGAACGCTCTATGAAAAATTGAAGAGGCTGGGACATGAGTGTTTTCGGAAAAACAATAGATTGGTGCTTAAGCCTGCCCAGGTACTTTATCCCAGCCTCTTCATTATAAGAATATGCTTATTTTGAAAACGTTACTTTTTCCTCATTATTCTCCAGTATTAGTCTGCTGTCACTCGGTTTAGTCTCAGCGATGAGTTTTCCATTTCGGATTGAATAACGAACTGTTGCCTGTTTTCGAATGGCTTCATATTCATTTCCAGCATCCAATACAATCAGGTTTGCAGGCTTTCCTTCCTCTATACCGTACTGGTCCTCAATATTTAACGTCCTAGCACTATTGCTGGTAATGAGGTCCATAGCATCCACAATCTGCTGATACCCCATTAATTGCGTCACATGAATGCCCATGTGAAGCACTTGCAGCATATTCCCCGTCCCAAGAGGATACCAGGGATCAAATATATCATCATGACCAAAGCACACATTTATACCTGCTTCCTGCATTTCCTTCACTCTTGTGATTCCTCGGCGCTTTGGATAGGATTCAAACCGCCCCTGCAAGTGGATATTCACCAGAGGATTGGCAACAAAGTTCATATTCGACAGCTTAAGGAGTCTGAAAAGTTTTGAAGTATAAGCATCATTATAAGAGTGCATAGCTGTCGTATGACTGGCTGTCACCCGGCTTCCCAGTCCATACCGGTGGGCCTCTGCTGCTACTGTCTCAACAAAACGGGATTGTTCGTCATCAATTTCATCACAGTGAATATCTATCAGGCGATGGTATTTTTCAGCCAACTGAAAAGCAATCTTCAATGATTCAACACCATATTCCCTGGTAAATTCATAGTGTGGTATACCTCCAACCACATCGGCGCCCATTTTAAGTGCCTCTTCCAGGAGTTGTTTCCCATTCTGATACGATAAAATTCCTTCCTGGGGAAAAGCCACCAGCTGTAAATCCACAAAGTCTTTCATTTCCTCTTTGACTTCCAAAAGAGCTTTCAGGGCGGTTAAGTCCGGATCGGTTACATCCACATGAGTACGAACATGCTGAATCCCTTGAGCGACTTGCCATTTCAGAGCTTTTTCGGCCCTGATTTTTACATCCTCAACGTTCAAAGTCCTTTTTCTTTCAGCCCAGGTTTCAATTCCTTCAAATAGTGTTCCACTTTTATTCCATTTTGGTTCACCCGCTGTTAAGGTCGTATCTAAATGGATATGCGGTTCGATGAAAGGCGGAAGAACGAGCCTTCCACCCGCATTGATTATTTGATGATTTTGATTATCCACTATTTCTTGCGTTATCGTTTTAATGAATCCATTTTCCAGGATAAGCTGCCATTGACCTTCTTTTCCTCGTAGCTTAGCATTTTTAATAATCATATTTCAGGCCACCTTTTTTTACATTTGATGAAGCTGTTTGGTTTACCTTCTCTATTAAAATAGATAATCCAGCATAAATGATGACGGATCCGATCATTCCATTCAGAGGGGGAATTCCCGGCAATAATTGTGCTGCAGCAAAACCTGATCCCCAGGCAATAATGGCTGGCCAATTGACGGTTTTAAAAGTCATCTTTTCGAATGAGTCATACTTTCCTTTGTTTAAGAGAAAAAAGTCAGCAAGGAGTATAGCTCCAATCGGCGGTAATGCTCCCCCGAGCAACGTTAACCATCCCACAAAATTGTTATATAGCCAAAGAGCAAATATCGTACCTGTGATGCCATTAAAGATAACTACCTTGCTTTTTTTGATTTTTGTAATGTTTGAAAAGCCCAGCCCTGAGGCATATAATGAGTTATCATTTGTCGTCCAGATGTTTAATCCCAATACAATGATGGCCGCAACGATAAGTCCCTGTGTGAACATGACTTCAGAAATATCCGAAAACCCGGTTGCCATTGCCCCGATGGCTCCAAAGGTAAACATCAGCGTGTTTCCGATAAAAAATGCAATTAAAGTGGTAATAACCGCAGAACGTCGTGTTTTTGCAAAACGGGCAAAATCAGGGGTTAAAGTTCCTCCGCTTGCGAAGGAGCCCACACAAATCGTAAGGGCAGCCGCCAGACTAATCGTCTCAGCCGGTTCATATTGCATCAGGCCGGCGACTCCTCCCACTGTATCTACGGCTTTAAACACAGAGAGACTTCCCAAAATGGTAATGGCCGGAACCGCTGCAAAACTTAAAATGGCCAGAGCCTTCATTCCATAATAAGCAGATGCTGTCATAACCAAACCGGCCATGATTATAATCGGCCACATTTCAAGACCTGTTACTCTTTGTACAGGAACGGCAAACATCGCAAGCCCTACCCCAAACCAGCCAACCTGTGTTCCACCTAGCAGAAAAGACGCTAGATAAGACCCTTTTTCACCAAAAGCATAGCGGGCCAATAAATGGGTGGATAAACCAGTTTTCGCCGCAATATAGGCGAGTGCACCTGTATAAAGTCCCAGAATTAAATTTCCGGCTAAAACAATCCAAATAAACTGCTCCATTGTGAGTCCTGCTCCAAGTTCACCACCTGACAGCATGCTGGCGGAGAAAAATGTAAATCCCAGCATCACGACAAACATCTTCCAAAATCCATTACGCTGATTGCCAGGCACTGCCTGTAATGAAAATTCATGATCTGTTTGTTTCATAACCAATTCCTCCTAAATGATTTAGTAGAATTGGTACCATGTAATCGGACAACTAGAATATAAATCCTTTTTAATAATGGCCATAAAAAAAGCTCCCTGCCATTATCTGACAAGGAGCTTTTCCGATGGGTACAGGTATGCACAGGTATGCACAGGTAAACATAAACGCATACTTATGCCTGCGAAAGAATAGACTTCACCCACTATTCCAATTATCCGACGCCCTTGTCAGCCTCACTGGACTGCTCTTAAAGGTACCAATATGTAATTTTCACTATTATTGCAGGAAAAATAAAAAAAGTCAAGGTGCCTGTCACGACCCGAATTTTGTCGAATGATAAATACTAGATACAAAAGCCCCTGTATTCCTATTAAAATACAGGGGCTTTTTTCTTATCTGAATAAATCTAACAGGCGATCCCAGAATCCCTTTTCTTCTTCCTGTTCCTCTTGTTCGTTTTCCTGTTCATCGTCATCTTTTTTAATACTTTCTGTTTTGATAACAAACTGAACGTTGCTTACTTTTTCATTCTTAGGTGAAACAAAGGATACAGGATCAAAATCTGATTTATCGTATTCATTCATCATGCTGTCAATTTCGTTTTGCATTTCGTCAGGCAAATCACGTGTTGATTCAGCGAGTTCAGATGTTCCTTCATGAAGCTCACTCACGCCATTTTCCAATTCACTGGTTCCATCTGTTAAATCTGTGATGCCCCCGTGCAATTCACCATATGAAGTAGATAATTCGGACACACCACCTGTGTATTCAATCAGACCGGAATGGAACTCTTTATAATTTGATGATAGTTGACTTAATCCTTGCTGCAATTCTTGCATGGATTTATTCATATCTGAATTTTCCAGGCTCTTCACGATACCATCTATTTCATCTTTTAGCTTTTGTAATGATTTAACCGTTTTTTCTATAGACGGACCTATAGCTGGCTGCTTCTCCCCATTACCCTCAAAGTACATGGTTCGAACCGTTTGAGCTGCCTTATAAGTTTCGACCAGTTGATTAATAACTTGAGAATCTGCATTACTTCTATTCAACTCAGCAATCTCTGCTTTACTAATATCATAGTCTGGAATATTTCCAATTAATTGGCCCAGCAGCTGATTCGTCTGTGACAATCCGGTTTCGGTTTCTTCCAATCCTCCAGCAATTTGCTGAAGTCCGGACTTTAATTCATTTAAGTTGGCGGAATTATCCTCACCAGAACCGCTCTCTAATGACTTACTCATCTGATTCAGAGCATTTTTAATCTCTTCTGATCCTTTAATCATATCAGACGAGCCACTATCCAGCTCTTTAATGCCTTTTTTATACTCAGCCGAACCATCCTGCAGACTGGCAGCACCTTCATTTAATTCTGAAATTCCATCATTCAGATCGGCAACACCATCATTAATTTCAGCTGTGGCATCAGATAGTGATTTCATATCCTCTGTCATTTCACCTGAATCGGGTTCTTCAATGGACATTGAGGATGGCATCCCCGTTATTTCGATGCCGGCCATTTCTAAATCAGTAACATCAGCTTTCACCACAAAGCTTTCTTCCTTACCCGGCATTACTGTGAAAGTCACTTGCTTGTTTTTCCCGGCATTCGCAATCATGCCGTTTTCTGTTTTGATATTCTGATAGATTTCCGAGTCTAATGGAAGCGAAATTTGCAGCATATAGTTTTCGAAAAAGACAGAGTCGGCCTTCTCATTTTTCTTTGTTTCAATATGAATGGCAAGTTTTCCATCCTCACCTAAAATGTCTTCAGGGTTAACCTTTTTTCCGTCTAATTTATAGGAAATATTGATATCCCATGGCAGAGGCTTTTCATTTAAATTTCCCTGGTAATAAAACTGATCTTCTGTTGCTTCAAACTCAACCTTGTTACCGTCCAGATGAATCTCTTTTAAATTCGTTAAATTTTCCACACTTGTATATGGACCATGATCTGTCAAATTTCCATGCTGATCAACGGAAAAGTTGTTGACCACATATATTTCTTCCTGTTCACCATTCGCACTTAAATTAGCATAGACAACCTCACTTTTCTCAGAATAGGTGCCAGCTTTTGCTTCCCTGTTATTATCTGAAGAAGAATCGCCTGATGTTGCTGAAGCAAGTGTTGTCGGTAAAATCAGGAGAAACGCCATAGATATGGCCGTAAACCGTTTTAATTTCATCATCATTCCTCTCCCTTATCAAAATTTGCTCTGAATGTTGTTTTTCTAATGACCCGATCGAACAGCACCAGCATAGCCGGCAGAACGAACACGACCATAAGAAACGCAAGGAGCGCACCTCTGCCTAGCAGTAATCCGATCGATGACACAATTGGATTTGTTGATGTGAAGGATAATATAAACCCGACACTGGAAAGAATGGATGCGGAAATAAAGATCGCAAAAATCTTTCCATCAATGGTCTTCTTAATAGCCTTCATGGCCGGCATTTCCCGACGGTTTTTCACATAATTCTCTGTAAACAGGATTCCATAGTCAACCGTCGCCGCCAGCTGTACCGTACTGACAATCAAATATCCCACATAAACCAGTGGTGTATCCATAAAGTAAGGAACAGACAGGTTTAACCAGACAGCTGATTGTATAGTTAACAACAGGACGACTGGAATGGAAATCGATTTGAATGTGACGAGTAAAACAACGGCTATCGTAATAACGGTCAACAAATTTACTACGGTATTATCCTGTTCAACCGTATTCTTCATATCATACAGGGTCACACTCTCTCCAAGTAAATGGACCTCATCGTAGTAGGATTCTGTCGTATTCCGAACCTCCTCTACTAATGTAAAGGCTTCGTCCCCTTCAGAATCCGTTTCAGTGTTCAGAATGATTCGAGCATAGTGATCCGAGTAAAATTGCTCTGTTGTTGACTCCTCCAGATATTGCGGTGGAATGGCCGAGCTGACCGTATTCACATAGGAAACGACACTTGACACATTCGGAAGGCCCTCTAAATGCTGAACGAGTTCTTCTTCCTTTGCCATATCTCCTCTTGGAACAAGAACAACCATTTGTGTGTTTTTCCCAAACTCTTCCTGAATAGCTGCCGCGTCTGCACCAGCACGTGTGTTTTCAGGCTGCTCCCCTGTACCATAAATAAAGTTGGTTTGGCCCTGAGCTAAAAATGCAGGGACAATCAAGAGTAACAATAAAATGAAACTCGGAATTCTGAATTTCATAACCCATTTCCCAATGTTTTTTAATTCCGGAACAATAGGCTTATGCTGGGTACGGTCAATCCACTTATAAAACATCAGAGTAAATGCAGGCAGAAACAGGATGACACTGATAAAACTTAGTGCGATTCCTTTTACCAGGTTAAGCCCTAAGTCTGCACCAATTCCGAAATCCATAAAAGTCAGGGCAATAAATCCAAAGAATGTTGTGGATGCACTGGCTGCAATGGCCGGAAATGATTGTTTAACAGCTAGTTGCATTGCCTCATTTGGATTGGACACCTGTTTTCGATAATCGGAAAAACTATGCAGTAAGAAAATGGCATAGTCCAGGGATACAGCCAGCTGCAGAATAGGTGCTACAGACTGGGTAACAAATGAAATTTCCCCAATAAAAATATTTGTGCCTAAGTTGATTAACACAGAAATTCCGATCGCTGTTAAGAAGAATAACGGTTCCATCCAGGAGTTTGTGGATACAATTAAAATAATGATGATAATCGGAACTAAGATTAAGGCTGCATTTAGTGACTCCTGACCAGCCATTTTCTGTGATGTTGCGGTATCAACCGCTTCTCCTGTAATGGCATTTTCTTCACCAATCAATTGGTATATTTCATCCGTAACGGCGACTTCATCCCCTTCACGGACGTGAATCGAAAATAGCGCATTTTTATTTTTATAATAAGATTCAACTGTATCCGGATCGGCCATTTCAATTGGTGTTTTTACATCTATGGCATCATCCAGCCAGCTGACATTTGATACACCATCAATGGCTTCCAGTTTTTCTTTATAGTCCAGGGCTTCTGTTAAGGAAACATCACGGACCATCACTCTGGCGTTTGCAATCGGATCATCAAATTCTTCTTCCATAACATCCATGGACTCCATAGAAGGCGTATCATCCGGCAAATAATCAACCATATTGTAATTCACAGATACAGTGAACTGTGCAATTGTACTAATGAGCGCAACGAAAATAAACACGATGACAATAGGTTTTTTATGTTTAATTATTCTTGCTGACAAATCAATAAGGCCTCATCCTCTCTTGCAATATCCCCTTTATCCATTTTAATATTATAATAGACAGTGTGTTGGATAATCAACAAACAGTTTTATAAATTCCGTCAGCTATTCAACACATTTTTCATTTGTGTTGTATTTCACGAAAAATGATTCAAAAGGGGCTAAAACGATGAGTGAAAAATTGGACCGTCGAAAAAAATATACACGTAAAGTATTAAAGGAAAGCTTTATTTCATTACTGGCTGAAAAACCGATAGCTTCCATTACTGTAAAAGAAATCTGCGAAATAGCAGATATTAATCGTTCGACATTCTACACTCACTATTCCGATCATTATGATTTAATGGAAAAAATAGAAGAGGAAATCATTGAGGATTTAAGTGAATACTTAAACAGCTACAGCTTTACCATTGACGAGGAGTCCCTGCAGATGACACAAAAACTGCTGGAATATATCACAAGAAACCAATTTATGTTTCAAACCCTTCTAAGTAAAAACGGGGACCCTACTTTTGAGGAGCGTCTGATGGAAATCGCCCAAAGCTTCATGATAAAAAACTGGGGATCGGCCAATCAGTTAGACGAGCAACAATCCCGTTATTTCAGTACCTTTGTTGTCAGCGGGGCTATTAATGTCATCAAGGATTGGATTGAGGGGAACATGGGAAAGTCCCCTGAAGAAATGGCTGTGATGATTAATCATTTTGCGAATTATGGTGTGTCTTATCTCGAGTAAAGCAATGTGATCTCATTCCCCAACCTCAACGTTTTACTAATCAGGAGTGTTCTGTTCGTTCCTTCCCCATAATCACAAATGGTTCACTCGGCTCATTCGGAAAAAAGGGTTCTTTTATGACCTGCCAGCCCAGCTGTCTATATAAATGCTGTGCAGCATGGTTATTTGCCTGAGTGGTAAGTATAGCTGTTTTATGGTTGATTCCCTCCAACAAATGACTTGCCAACATCCTGCCATAGCCTTGTTTTCGATACAATGGATCAACCAACAGCTCAACAAATTCAAAGCAGTTACAAAACCATTTTTCTTTCTCTTCTGAACGGAACTCCCTGATTAGTAAACTGTTATAATATTGCCCTGGCAGAGATGTGTACCCATAGGCAAAACCGATTATTTCGCCTTCTCTATTTTCAGCAGCTAACCCTTTATACCCCTCATAGGTTGTGTGCTTTAAAAAGTTTTTATAAATAGATTGATGATCCTTTAGTCCCCAAACCTTTTGGTAAAGATTCGCTAACGTATGCATTGTTTTTTCTTCCCCATCTATTTGTATCAAATCTTTCATCCTATCCCTCCATATCCCACTCCACATTTACTCTCCCCATCTTTTCGGGCTCCAGATGGTTCCTTCGATTTCTCCTTCCATCTGGTAAATACGTTTTTCCTGTTCTCTGATCAAGTCCTGGGCCGCTTTGATCAGTGTACGCCGATTATAGTCATCGGTGTTCGTAAATAAGTGCTGTAATTGTTCATGAATCCATGCGTTTTGTTCCATGTTTATCCACCTCTCTTAACGATGATACATCTGATTCAGGACAATTTTTAAATCCTCTATTTCTGATTGATTTTCTTCAATAATGTTTTTCGCATACTCCAATATGTTCTGTTCATCTGTGCCTTCACTGGTGTTAATTACGTCTTCCAGAAGGTCCATCAGCCAATTTTCACGAGTTGCCAGACTGTCATTATTCTCCATCGTAAGCATTTGCCAATAGGGAATCAGAATATCCATTTTCCTGTCATCCTCCGTGTAGACAAATTGGTATATTTCAAACGGAGGAAGATAGTGCATTCCAGTTTTACCCGCCATGGCCTGAAAAGGTTTTGTCAGTTCACTTATGGTAAATTGCTCATTGCCGCCAGCCCGATACTCTTTTTCTGATACGCCAATCATTAAAACTAATCCAAATTCCTTACCCTCCAAGATTCCGCCACGAGGGCCATGGGTCACCCCTTCTTCTAAAACAACATCCTGCCAGTGCTTTAATAAGGGCGGGGAGCTGTACCAGTAGAAAGGAAACTGAAAAATAATTCGATCATGTTCTCTTAGAAGCTCCTGTTCTTTCCTGACATCAATATTCCAGTCAGGATAAAGATTTTCTAAATGGTGAACCGTTATATTGCTGAAATCTTTTATTCCGTTTAGAAAATACTGCTGACTGTAGGACTCGATAATGTCTGGATGTGACACAATTAATAACGTTCGCACGACTGCAACCTCCTCATTACACATAGCTATCCATTACTATTATTGCCTCAGGATTATTAATTATTGGCTAACCCCTTAGATAATAGAGGAAGGAATAAACTAACTTACAGGCTCTTCGGTTTCCCGCACCAGCAGCCATTCACCACTGATCAACTGCCAGTTTTCAATCGTAAACAGCCTCGCCAATATCGTTCCTTCCTTTTCAAGGGTTTGTTCATAGAATACCACAGCATGGCCATGTTCCTTCAACCGAATCACCCTGTTATGAAATTTCTTTTTGGCCCCTGAATGCTGCTGAACGGATTGCTTCATCCCCTGAATCGCCTCTTCCCGATTGAATATCATCGGCTTAGCAGCTCCATTATTAAAAAAAACTACATAATAGTCTTCAGCCATCCTTTCTAATGCTGAAGTATCCCCGGATTGCATAGCTTTGTTCCAATCCAGGAGAAACTGGTCATGCATCTCGGTAAAATTCTTCAGATGTGGCTCCATATTCCGCCCCTCCATTTTCTGTAAAAGATTTACCACTTTTCCTATTCAACAAAAAGAGCTACTCCCCTTCCTGGAGAATAGCTCTTGCTGCAAAAACCTGAATACTTATGATTCATTTCAGGCTGTTACAGACGGTTTAACGTTTTATAAAGGACATTGGCTGCTTGTTCGATATCCTCGTCCAGGGAATATTCCTTAGGATTATGACTGATTCCATTAACAGACCTGACAAAAATCATCCCGACTGGAAAGTTATTTTTAAATTGCATTGCATCGTGACCTGCTCCACTCGGAAGACTTACCACGTTCTCTTCCAGTTCATGGATGCTTTCCTTAATTGCTTTTTGAATATCCTCATCACATAGGACCGGTTCAACACGCTGCAGTTCAGAAATTTGCAAGGATACATTTCTATCATTTGCTATGTTTTGTGCAAAATCTTTTATTTTTTGTTCGATAGAGTTTCTTTCACTTTCATCAATACTTCGGATATCGGCTGTAAACTCCACTTCGCCCGGAATGACATTCACACCGTTTGGCTTCACTGCTACTTTTCCAACGGTTGCTACAGCATCCTGAAACTGATTTGCAATTTTTTCGATCTCCGTTATGATGTGACTGGCAGCTGTAAGTGCATCGTGGCGCTGATCCATCGGTGTAGCTCCTGCATGCTCGGCAAGTCCCTCCAGATGGAATTTAAGCCATAATGGACCGGCAATACCTGTTACATTGCCTACACCTGTATGATTGAATTCCAGGACTTTTCCCTGTTCGATGTGTATTTCCAGATAAGCCTTTATGTTTTCTAATTGTGCCGTGTCAAGATGATCGATTTCCAGACCGTCATCCTTCATCGCCTGTTCGATTGTTATTCCATTCTGATCCTCTCTTTGGAGATCTTCTGTCGTTAAGGTTCCTGCAACGGCCCGACTTCCTATCATCCCAAAGCCAAATCTCGTTCCTTCTTCATCCCTGAAGGAAATAACTTTAACAGGATGCTTCGGTTTTATCCCCTGATCTTTTAACGTATGCATGACTTCAATGGCCGATAAAACGCCTACAGGGCCATCGTATTTTCCCCCGTCAGGTACTGTATCGATATGCGAACCCAGGAGGATGGCCGGCAGATCCTCTGTACCCTCCACAGATCCAATAAGATTGCCAATCGCATCATAATGGACACTTAGTCCGGCCTCTTTCATATAGTCTTCAACCAGTTTATTAGCTTTCTTTTCTTCATCGGTAAATGAAAACCGGTTGATTCCTCCGTTTTCTGTTCTTCCAATCTGGGAAAGTTCCTCAATATGGTTTATTAAACGTTTGCGATTAATCATGGTCTTCATCCTTTAGTTTAAATCGGAAATGACAATTCCCTTCTCTTAAAATATATTGATCATGTTCCACTTCAAAATTCGGGTTAAACCCTTTCGCAACAGCAGGATCAATCATTTGGCAATATAGAATCCCATATTCATGCATGCTGTCGTCCGCCCATTGTTGTCCAAACGGGCACACAGTAAAGTTTTGCTCAATTTCACCTTCTTTGTATTCTGTGGAAAAAGTAAATAATTCACTTCTTGGCATATCATAGTTGGTTAGGTAGTTTTCCCTCGCATTATTTTCTCCATTTGCTCGCGCTCGCTGTGCAATGCCACGCCCCCGTTCTTCGCCAAAGGTTCGAACACCCTCACGAATGGCATCCTTTCCTTTTTCACCGAATTGAGCAACAACGGCTTTGGCAATTTGTGCAAACAGTTTCGCCATTAAAGCATAGATTGTTAGATTTTCATCATAGTTTCGATCTGCACGGTGATTCCTAGGAATATAGCTGAATAGTCTGTGATTGATTCCGTCAACTGTAGCCTGCTTCGCGATTTCTTCAGCATCCTTATATCCAAAATTTTCAACCCCCTGCTCAATGAGTTTCTTACCCTCCTGTCCAAAATCCTGAATGACGGACTTTTCCACATGCGTAAACAGCTTGGCCGTAATCCCGTCCATAGACAATGGTGGTATATTGATTTTTGTTTCATTCATGCTTCTGCACATCCTTTATCATTAATAGATTGACAAACAGTTCTCTCTGCATATATTATATTAAAATCAATAAATACTGTAAAACATATCAGTTTAATAGGATTTAAGGGAGAGGAAATCATGAATTTAACAGCAGACAGTATAATCATTTATGTGGAAATTGCCGTGTATTTACTCATTGTACTGGGAATAGGAATTTACTTCAGCAGAAAAAAACTCAATTCCTCAGAGTACTTTTTGGGCGGGGATAAACTGCCTGGATGGGTATTGGCCTTTTCTGAAAGAGCAACAGCAGAATCCGCCTACATGTTTCTTGGGGCGGTTGGATTTATATACTTAGCAGGTCTTTCCGGGATCTGGCTTTTATCAGGGATGTTCTTTGGTGTTATTTTTTCATGGCTATTTTTATCAAGAAGGTTTATTAATGAAAGAAAAAAATATGATGTGTATACATTACCGGATTATTTTGCGGTGAAATTTCCTGAGCATGCGACCATCATCCGTTTATTATCTGCCATTATAATGGGAGCCTTCTCCCTGTTTTATATTGCCGGGCAGTTTTCCGGGACTGGTAAAACACTGTATTCCATATCCGGAATTGATATTACATGGGGAACAATCATCGTTGCGATTATTGTCATTGCCTATGCATGCATGGGGGGATTTATGTCCGTAGTATGGACGGATGCGGTTCAAAGTGCGTTAATGGTACTGGCATTTATCATTGTGCCTATCGCTGCTTTTATGGAAATCCAGCAAAGTGATTTATCCATCAGTCAATCCCTGGCCTCTATGGGAAATGGAGCTGACCAGTGGTTTGGCGGTCTTTCCGGCCTGGCACTCGGAGCCATGTTATTAACGAACTTCTCGTGGTTCTTCGGGTTTCTTGGAGGACAGCCTCAGCTCAGTTCACGTTTTATGGCGATTAAAAGTGAAAAAGAGTTAAAGACGGCAAAATGGGTGGCCTTTTTCTGGACCATTGTCGTCTATATTGGAGCATTTTTAGTAGGCATTCTGGGATCTGTCCTCTACAAACAGGACACGATTACAGATTCGGAAATGATTCTTCCTTATATGGTTTCTGAATTGCTGCCACCATGGATCGCAGGGATTATCTTTGCTGCAATCCTCGCTGCAATTATGTCGACTGCATCTTCTCAATTGCTGGTGGTTACAACGTCCATTAGTGAAGACATCATCCACAAAACATTTGGAATTAAAGCCAAAGAAAGCACCATTGTTAAAATATCAAGAATAACCGTTATTATTGGCGGAATCCTCGGAATCATTATTTCATTATTATCTGACTCATTTGTCGGGGGTGTGGTCGGCTTTGCCTGGGCAGGAATCGGTAATACATTTTCAGTCGTCGTTCTTTTGACATTCTTTTGGAAGAAAACTTCCGGAATTGGAGTCATTGCGACCATCATAACAGGCTTTTTCAGTGCAATTATCTGGACACTGTCCCCGCTGGAGGCTGTAGTGTCAGCCAGGGCAGGAACCTTCTTTGTCTGTCTGATTGTTGGAGTTGTATTCAGCTTAGTATTTCCAGATAAGAAGGCCGTTCAACAGGCTGCCAGCTAACTTAATTAATCATTCGAATCCTATTTTTATGAAGCAGCAAGGGCACAAAGTCATTTTCAGATTTCGTTGCCCTTGCTATTTATTATTTATCCCTCTTCTTCATTTCCTGAAAGTTTTTCCTGAAAGTTCTCGTATCTCACTTAACACCGGCAGCTCCGTCAGTTCCTCTTCCGTTACCCTTTTTTACTCAAATTTACATATAGACTTATAAAGGGTGTTGACTATTATTTTGAACGGAAAGCATTTCGTCTTCTTCAATATCCAGGATGTCATTTTCGTTTATTTCTGTTTCTGTGTCATCCGTGATGAAGAGTCCTGATCCGTTAAGCACATGTATAAATAAATTCATACCTGGATGCTTATGAGGCGGCAGCTCCTGTCCCGGCAAAAAGTTTTATACAAAAGCATTATGTCCGTTCTTTTTATAAACCATCTTTTTGGTAAACCGATTCTCTTTAAATTTTGTAAAATTGTCCAAGGACTTCTTTTCCATTTTTATAAAACCTTCTTAAATGATCCTCACTTTCCTGTCCCCTGCAAATTAAAATATCTTCCTGTAATTAAAGTTTGATTCCTGAATTGATCTTTATAAAATTTCCTGTCATCACAACCATAGCACAGCCTCTCCAAATATTCGTTGATATAAATCACATGGATTGGAGGGGAAGCTCTATGGGTCAGCAAAAGGACAATAATAAAACCAGCTTTTTCGATGTAGAACGCATGATTAATGAAGGTCTGGGTGGTGGAATGATAGACTCATTGAACAAGGAATTACAATTGGAAGCAGCAGAGGAAGGGGAAGCCAAATAAAGTGAAACTTCCATCAGTGAGGGTTTTCTCCATCCCCCACTGATGGTTAGTTGAACTTATCAGGAATTTACTGGGCGTTTATCCCCCTCTTAGTCTTGATTGGGTTACCCTCAAGACTTGAAGTGGGGGTATTACGGCCAGTTAATACGTGATAAAAACACCCTCATCCATAGCGTTTATGGATGAGGGTATCTTTCGCAGTGACTCCGAGTGGTTTCGAACCACCGACCCCTTGCCTGTCAAGCAAGTGCTCTCCCACTGAGCTACGGAGTCCTATGTAGTTATTTATATCGACAAAAATAAATATAACTTGTTTTTATATTATTGTCAATACGTTTGAAATCATTGGTTACCTGCATCTTACTCTACTCGGATTTGTAAGCCTGTTTATAGTCACTCTTTATTTTATGCTGAACCTGATTGAGGCTAACCGTTCAAAACGCTTGAGACTATGGATTTTCCTGGCAGGCTTCCTGCTGAATGAAGGACTTCTTTTTCTGCAAAGTCTGTTTGGATGGCTGGGATATGGAGTGCTCCCCCTATACAATGAAGGGTTCCTGACTGCAAGTGTGCTGTTATTAATTGGAATCTTGGGACTGTCCCCACATGCTTTAAAGCGTTAAAGGGTTGAGCATTTTTCTGCTCAACCTTCTATGTCTATATAGCCTGTATGCGGATTTCTTTTTGGAATCTTTATTTTAAGGTGCCCATCTTTAAAGGATGCGTACGTGTCTTCTTCTGAAATGGGAAATGGGAGAGCAATACTCCTTTCCATCCGCTGAAATGTTTGCTGCTGATGGATATAGGAGGTTTGATCATTTTTTTCTTCAAAAACACTTGAATCCTCTACGGCGATTTTTAACTGATGGCCATTTGGTCTGACATAAATCTGTTCTTTTTTATAACCGGATAAATCAGCCTCAATAACCACGTGGGTTTGATCCTCGTACATGTCAACCTGAAACGAATTCGGCTGAAGCAGGCTATCAAAATTTTTCATCGACTCCTGGAAAAACTGATCCATCTGCTGCATCAGATTTTCAAATGGTGAATCATTCAGACGCTTTGGGCGATATTTTCGATTTGAACCCATCCTCCACCACTCCCTTCCTTTTTTTACTACTAAACTATGCGGGAAGGATGGTGAGTTCATGGGCACATGGAAAAATAGGCACGAAGCATTATGTAATCTGTTTAACCTTAGACCACTCATATTCCAGCATACTCATTTCATAGATACTCCAGTAACGACCTCCATTTTGTACGACCTCTCTCCGTAAGCCTTCTTTTACAAAACCACACTTTTCATAGCAGGCAATGGCTGATTCATTGAAATCAAATACTCCCAGACTTACTCGATGTAGTTCAAGCTCATCAAAGGCAATTTTTAAAATTTCCCTGATCATCTGCTGGCCGATTCCTTTTCCCCGCATCTGCTTATCTCCTACGAGCACCTTGCTTACTCTGGCCGATTTTGTCTTTTTATTAATTTGCTTTAATGCAATATGTCCGACGACCTTCCCTGTTTCCTGCTCGATGACTTTATATGCCATTGTATCGGCATCCTTATGATTCGCATTTTTTATGTATTCTTCCAGCTGTCCTTCATCTAGCGGAAAATCAAAATGGGGACCCCCCCACTGCAGCATAAATGCCGGCGACTCTATCCACTCAATCAACTGCTTAAAATCTGATCGCTCAAAGTGCTCTAATTCAATCATTTGCAACCCCTCCAGTCATTGTTGAATTTTATAAAGTAAAACTTCCATCAGTGTGGGGGTTCTTCATCCCCCACTGATGGTTAGTTGAACTTATCAGGAATCTACTGGCCGTTTATCCCCCGCTTAGTCTTGTTGGGATACTCTCAAGACTTGAAGTAGGGGTATTACGGCCAGTTAATGCGTGATAAAAAAGACTTACTCCTGACAGTGACCGTTCCATACCATCCATCTTTTTATACATTTGCTCATATGTATTCTATTTAACTAGTGAACTTCAAATAACTCTAATCGGTGACCATCGGGATCATGAAAAACGGCTATCGTCCCCCAATCAAACGACAACTCTCTGTTCGAAAACGGAACCCCTTTTCCTTCCAGCTGCAGGACCGTTTCCTTAAGATTATCTACATTAAAACGAATAACGGCAGGATTCTGTTCTCTTGTTTTTTCCTGATTCGCGGACACACCTCCCTGTTCGACCATCAAATATCCCTGTGGCAGATTAAAAATAACGAGTGAGTCTTTTACTGTTCTTACTTCCAGCTGTAATTGATCCCTGTAGAAGGACACACATTCATCATAGTTTTCTACAAAAAGAATGAAGCCAAATTCCTGAAAATTCATGATAAACTCCTTCATTAAAATTTTTAAGGAAGTGATGTTTTTGCACGGTACATGGTACTTACCTCAGAATGATTGCATCCATTATTTTAACATATAGATATAGGAATTTTATCATTTTTCTGAATGATTTGTGAGATTGCTTAAAACAAGAAAAAAAGACCGCCACCCTGGCGATCTTTTCCTGTTATTCTGACTGATCTCGTTTTGTATAATCCGTTAAGGGCGGCTGCTCCATCCAGCCGTGGTCAATCATGATATTGGCCCCATCCTCGACAAATAAAGAAACATCTAAAAGAAATTTTGCGTACATTCCGCCAATATCACGCCGGCCGTTAAGGGATGCCCCATTGGCATAGGTCCGTACTTTCATCGAGAACATATCAATTTTGTGATAGAGCATCAGTTTATCAGAGAATGGAGCGGTAGTTGAATTGGTCACCAGATGATCAATGGATTTTGGTGTCGGGATTTTTTCCTCCTCCAGCTTTTTCTTATACGTTCCGATATGTCTATCATTTATATTTTTTCCTCTTAAAAAATATCTTCTTACTTTCTCACGGTTGGCTGTCTGACTAAAGCCAATCAGCAATGCTTTACTGGTCATGTCGTTGTTTATATTGTCATAAATGTGTGCTGTCTCTAATCCGTGTAATGGTCTGATATCTCCAAACATACCGTTCAGGAAGCTCTGTCTATGGACAAAATCTACTTGATCAGGGGGACTTGATACAGGAGGATTTATTAAGAAACCCTTTTTTTGTAAAACATCATTCACTTCTGAAATAAGCTTTATGGTTGAATCGAGGGTCTGGATAAAAAAGTCACGGATATCTGTTCTCGTCAACAAAGGTATGCCTGCATTATAAATACTTAACCCTGCTTTTCCTGTATACTGAAGATAATAAAGATAAAAGACATCTTCAAATAACCTTGGAGCATCTAAATTCACATCATCCTCCGTAAACCCTTTGGGCACCGGAAAATGACTTTCTTTGTAGAAAATCTGAATCTGATTGACGATTTGCTCACTTAAGCGTAACGCATGCTGCAAAACCTTTTTAATATCCGGATCCTCCACATGACGAAGATAATACTTCAGAACACAAATGGCCATCGTATTTCCGGTATATGTAGCCCACATTTTTCCCATTTCAGTTGGTGTCAAATTTTGGTTCTCTTCTGTTGATCTTTTTCTCATAGTTCACAACCTCTAAGTTCAGTTAAATTTTAGTTAAATTTTAGTTAACGTTTATCGAAGCGCGTATTTTGTCTTTTAGATAATAAAATCGGTCTCTGAAAAATAACATCATATTTCTTCTTAAATAATAGAACCAGTAGGTAAGCTTTTTTATTCTGAAGCCCAGAATAATGATAAGTACCATAAAAATTATCATCCAGATAAAAAATTTCCTCATACCAATCCCCCCTTAATTATTCATTAATGTAATGAAGGTACTAAACATAAAACCATTTTTATTATTCTCAGGAGGGAATTTAATTATTCATGTTTGGGACTGTCCCCACATTTATTAACGCGTTAACGCTTTAAAGGGTGTGGGGACAGTCCCAAACCATACATAAAAACGCAGGAACGAGGGACTTTACTAATAGGGATAAAATGTTTGGAGGTATGAACATGAAGGAACAGCATAAGCCGGAAGCTGATATTACCACTCATCATAAAAATCCATATGACATTGTGAAAGATCTTATTAAAGAGTCCGTCTCAAATCTCGGGTTGAATGAAAATGTTTATCATATATTGAAAAAACCGATGCGTGTAATGGAGGTATCGGTACCTGTCCGTATGGATAATGGAGAAATCCAAAATTTTACCGGATATCGTTCTCAGCACAATGATGTCCTGGGTCCAACCAAAGGCGGGATTCGTTTCCATCCATCTGTAACCTTGGATGAGGTCAAGGCGCTTTCCATTTGGATGTCGATGAAGTCAGCAATTCTGGATATCCCGTTTGGCGGTGGTAAAGGTGGCGTGATTGTAGATCCTAATGAGTTAAATGAGCGGGAACTTGAAGAGCTCAGTCGCTCTTATATCCGCTCCATCACTCCCGTTATTGGCCCCCAGAAGGATATTCCGGCACCTGATGTCAACACCAATCCGGAAGTTATGGGCTGGATGATGGATGAATTTGACAAATTAAGAGGGTATAATATTCCGGGCATTTTAACGGGGAAGCCTCTTATCATTGGTGGTTCTCAGGGGCGTATCGCTGCTACCGGACGTGGAGTTGTGTTTACTATCCGTGAAGCTGCCCGCCATCTGAATTTAGATTTGACAGAGGCAACTGCAGCCATTCAGGGATTTGGAAATGTGGGGAGTATGACGGCAAAATTTTTGCATCAGCTTGGAGTGAAAATTGTAGCAGTTACAGATGCCAAAGGTGGAATTTATAATAAAAACGGCCTGGATATTCCGAAATTACTGGAGTTTGTTAATAAAGGAAATATCGCATCCAATTATACAGAAGCCGATTCAATGAGCAATGAAGAAATGTTTGCCCTTCCCGTCGATGTACTCATTCCTGCTGCGATTGAAAACCAGGTTACAAAAGAAACAGCACCGAAAATTCAGGCTCGAATTCTGGCTGAAGCTGCAAATGGTCCCACAACCCCGGAAGGTGACAAAATTTTAGAGGAAAAAGAAATCTTTGTCATACCTGATATCCTTTGTAATGCTGGCGGGGTCACGGTCTCCTACTTTGAATGGGTACAAAATGCGATGAACTATTACTGGAAAGAGGATGAGGTTAATAAACAGCTGGAAGAACGGATGGTTGAAGGATTTAACAGAGTCCTGGAAATTCAGAAACAAAAAAAATCCCGCATGCGTGATGCCGCTTATACAACTGCGATTAAACACCTGGTTGAGGCTTTCCATGCACGTGGATGGGTAAAGGAACGTATGGATGTGGAATGATACGATATTAGACATTAATCCCCCGTTTGGCCAGCCGGGGTTATTTTTGAAACTGTCACTGATGTAAAAAATTCAGCACTGAACCAACTCACGCAATTTAAAAGGGCTGCACAAGGCAGCCCTTTCTTTATTGCTCCAGTTTTACGCCGATAAATTTTAATTCTGTCATATCTTCAATCGCGTATTTAACCCCTTCCCGGCCAAACCCGCTCTTCTTAACCCCGCCATAGGGAATATTATCCTGGCGATAGGTGGAGATTTCGTTGATCCATACGCCGCCCATTTCCAGTTTTTCAGCTACACGGAAGGCGCGGTTAATGTCTTTCGTGAACACGCCTGCCTGCAGACCGTAAATGGAGTTGTTGGAAAACCTCACAGCCTCTTCTTCAGTATCAAATGGAATAATGGATACAATCGGTGCGAAAACCTCTTCAGCAATCACTTTCATATTTTCATCCACATCTGTCATAATGGTAGGTTTAAGGATAGCTCCGTTCCGTTCACCCCCGGCAGCAATGGTAGCGCCTTTTTCAGCCGCATCATCAATCCACTGCTTAGCACGTTCAGCCTCCTTTTCATTAATCATTGGACCTACATCCGTTCCCTCTTCAGCAGGATCCCCTACTTTCAACGATTCTGTCAGGCTTACATACTCTTTGAGGAACTGATCATACACTTCTTTTTGTACGTAAATTCGCTGAGCTGAAATACAAACCTGACCCGAGAAAGCAAAGGCTCCGGTTACTAAGCTCTTCACTGCCTGATCCAGGTCTGCATCCGAAAAAATAATATTAGGGGAGTTGGAACCCAGTTCAAGAGTGACCTTTTTAAACCCGGCTGATTCTTTAATGGAGCGTCCGACCGGCAGACTTCCTGTAAAGGATATTTTATGGATTTTATCGTGCTTTACGAGTGGATCGCCCACTTCCTTGCCGGTTCCCATGACTAAATTTAATGCACTTTCAGGAAGTCCTGCCTCATGAAAGAGCTTCGTTAATTTATAGGCGGAAATCGGTGTTTTTTCGGCCGGTTTAAAAATCACTGCATTTCCGGCTGCCAGCGCTGGTGCCAATTTATGAAGGGATAAGTTTAATGGAAAATTAAAGGGAGTAATAGCCGCTACTACCCCAAGCGGATCCCGCTTGGCAAAGCCCATTCTTCCGTTTCCGCCAACTGCTGCATCCATAGGAATAACTTCACCAGTAATGTCTTTCGCTTTTTCGTAAGCAAATCTCAGAACTTGAATGGCACGATGCACTTCACCGCGACTGGCACTAATCGGTTTTCCGGCTTCCTTAACGACGGTCTGGGCAAATTCCTCCGTTCGCTCCTCCAGTAAATCAGCCGTTTTTCGCAAAATATCGGCACGTTCATGCGCAGGCATTTTTTTCATCGTGTCATGAAAGGCTTTATAGGAATCATCAATGGCCTCATTTAGCTCCTGCTCTGTAGCGAGTGCGATGTCATCGATTTTTTCTCCTGAATAAGGGTTGTGAATAGGCATAGTGTTTTCACTTGTAAGCTCTTTGCCGTTAATAATGGAACCAATCAATGTTTTTTCCTCCTCTATTGGAAGCTAACAAATGATGTTTCCCAGCTTTTCAGTTAGCTTCATATTTTCGCGGTAATCAACTGGGCAATCAATGAAAACAGGTTGATTTAAAGAAACGGCTTTTTCTAATGATGACTGTAAATCTTCTGCTTTTTCAATCTTCATAAATTCAAAGCCGTATGATTTTGCCAAAAGCTCGTAATCCGGGTTACCGAATTTGATATAGGAAGCCCGGTCGAATTTTTTGTTCTGATGCCATTCAATTAAACCGTAGCCTTCATCCCTCCACATCAGCACAACAATGGGGAGATTCAGTCGCTTGGCTGTTTCCATTTCAGCTCCGGTCATTTGAAAAGAACCATCTCCACAAACAGCGACGACATTTCTTTCAGGGTGCACCATTTTGGCCGCAATCGCACTCGGAACAGCAACACCCATAGAGGCAAGGCCATTTGAAATTAAGCAGGTGTTCGTTTCATACGTATGATACATCCTTGCCATCCACATTTTGTGAGCCCCGACATCTGAGATCGCGATGTCCTGTTCATTTAAAACGGAGCGTAAATCAGCAATAATTTTTTGCGGCTTTACAGGAAAACCTGAATCCTGTTTGTACATTTCCAATTCGTTTAAGGCCTGTTTTCGAACATTCATAACCCAATCATTGTTTCTGCCAGTCTTGGATAAGGCCTGCTGAAGTTTGTCCAAATTGAGTTTTAAATCACCCAACACATTTAAAGCAACAGGGTAGTGTTTATCGGTTTCCGCCTCTTCGGTATCAATGTGCAAAATAGGGGTCTTCCTTTCGGGGTTCCAATTTTTTGGCGGGTATTCGGCAATATCAAAACCAATCGTAATGATTAAATCTGCTCCTGTAAACCCGCAAGTAATATAATCCTGTCCTCCAATTCCAGCTGTCATAAGACTTAGATCATCCTTCCAGGAAAGAGCCCCCTTTCCCATAAACGAATGTACCACAGGAATCTCGGTTTTCTCTATTAGTTTGCCTAATTCTTCCTTTGCCTGTTGTCTTGTAATTCCGTTTCCAGCAAGGATGAGAGGGTGTTCTGCTTTTTCAATCAGGGAAGCCGCTTCCTGAATCATCTGAGTACCAGCTGTGGTGTGTGGACGTTCGGTCGGTTCAAGTGGATGTGCTTCAATTTCCATTTCCGCTATATCCTCTGGTAAATCAATATGGGTCGCTCCCCATTTCTCCTGACCAGCAACCTGAAATGCCTTTCGAACGACTTCAGGAGTGATTTCACCTTTTTTAATCTGTGCATTCCATTTTGTTACCGGTTTGTACATGGATATTAAATCGTAGTGCTGATGAGATATTTTATGATGACGATCCAGTCCAGCCTGTCCGGTAATCGCAACGAGTGGGCAGTGATCCATATTCGCATTGGCTACACCTGTAAGAAGGTTGGTCGCACCAGGGCCCAGGGTTGCGAGACAGACACCTGGTTTACCAGTCAGCCTGCCATAAGCTCCTGCCATAAAAGCTGCACTTGTCTCATGTCTGGTTACGATAAACTCAATATTTGAGTCATTGAAAGCATCCATTAAATCTATATTTTCCTCACCTGGAACACCAAACACATACTCCACACCCTCCTGCTCCAGGCATTTTACAAATAACTCCGCAACCTTCACGTGGCTCATCCTTTCTTTTTGTGGGGACAGTCCCCACATTTGCTACCGCGTTAACGCGGTGAAGGGGTGAGGGACTGTCCCCAAAAAGAGTTCTGAATTTCCTTATTTTAGTTTGCTCGAGTGGGTGGGGAATATGCGCCGGGACTGTCCCCACATGCTTTAAACCGATAAAGTATTAATTTTTTTCGGATCTGGGTGTTTGCCCTGAACACTTTTCTTTCTGCTACATAGGGTGGGAGTAGAAATAGTTCATGAGGCTATTTCAAACTAACCAACGGAGGGATGCTTCATTATGTCATTCGGTTACAACAACGGATTTGCGTTAATTGTAGTGCTGTTTATCCTACTCATTATTGTTGGGGCAGCTTATGTTGGTTAATAAATGATAGATAATCATATGTTTTGAACCGAGGCCACCTGAATAGGTGGCCTCTTATATTTTTGTAGAAAGTGAAACTTCCATCAGTGGGGGTTTTCTTATCCCATACTGATGGTTAGTTGAACTTATAATGAATTTACTGGCCGTTTATCCCCAACTTAGTTTTGTTGGGGTATCCTCAAGACTTGAAGTGAGGCTATTACGGCCAGTTAATGCGTGATAAAAAAAGGTTCTCCGCCTGCTCTCCTTTTTCATTGTTTCACTTGATATCCGTCTCTGGAAAGCTCATTAGAATCTTACTTAACGTTGTATTAAGTTATGGCGGAAATTTTTTCATCGACCAAAGTGTTTTAACTCAGTCTTACTTAAAAAGTTTTTAAAAAATCCTCTTATCCTGGTTATGTGTCCTATACACAAAAATACCAGGTACATACGTTGACTGTAGAGATAGTTAATCAGACTATTTCAGAAAGTTAACAAGGAGGGATCTGTTGTGTCACATCGTTATTCAGGCGGTTTTGCGCTGATTGTTGTTTTATTTATTCTGCTTATCATCGTAGGAGCTGCTTGTGTATAAAGCTTAACAGGCTTAACAATAGATCCATTTCAGTACGTACAGCATTTGAATGAGACATGACTTTATCATATTTAGGAGGGGAATTATGTACGATCAACAACCACCTTTTTTACCTCAGCCACATGAACCTGTATATGAAAATGATGAACGAATCTGGGGAGGATTTGCAGTCCCATTTTTAACTGGCGCAGCTGCAGGCGCAGTTTTTGACGACTTTTTCGGTCCAGGTTACGGGTACGGACCAGGACCAGGACCAGGATTTGGTTACGGATATGGGCCTGGATTCGGCTACGGGTATGGCAGACCACGTCCAGGCTTCGGATACGGTCCACGTCCGCGTCCTCGTCCCGGGTTCGGCTATCATCCTTGGTAAGGGATGGAAAAAGTAATGACTGGGAAAGGATTGATTCTTTTCCAGTCATTACTCACTCATAAATTTCGTCATTCTCATGCATTAGCCTATACAGACATTTTCCCTAATTCATAGGGTATTAGTGTAATGGTTGAATGAACCATGATAAGCCAAAAATTTGGAGGGATATGAATCATGTCACACGGATATACAGGTGGATTCGCTTTGATTGTCGTACTGTTTATTTTGCTAATTATCGTCGGCGCAGGTAGTGCTGGCTTTGGATACGGTTACTAATCGTCTCTTTTAAATAAATGAGCGGTTGATACATTCTTAAAAAGGAGGAGTTCTCATGTCACACATGTACGGATATAACCAGAATGTTGCCGGAGCACATGACTTTGGCGGACCAGGTTTTGGAGGACCTGGCGTCGGCGGAATGCATCATGGATTTGCAGGACCAGACTACTGCTATTATGACCATGGTGGATTTGGCCACGGCTTCCGCGGAGGCTTCGCGCTTATTGTAGTACTGTTCATCCTATTAATTATTATCGGAGCTACCGTTGTTAATTACGATTAATAAATCCCAAAAAAGGCCGCCTGAAAACAGGCGGCCTTTTTTGGGACTGTCCCCACATCCTTTAAAGCGTTAAAGTGCTATTTCCTCTTTTTTCGCTTTTTCTTTTTTTTATTTTTTTTCCGGAGTCGGGCTACGATAATTAACAGGACCGGCAGCACAATTCCAAATGTACCTGCAAGAGGCGCAAGATCATGGGCCAGAAAGTTTTGATAGGCAATCATATTGGGAGCCAGGTACACGCCCGCAATCAGAATCAGGAACGCCAGTGGAGTAGATAAAACTTTTGGTGACCTTAACTGAAACAAATGACTCATACCCAGTGACAAAACATAAAAATTGATGGATATCTTAAAAAATATCGTAAAAAACCATGCAATAGCCACTAATATTTCGATTCTCTCAAGAAACTGTATACCACTTATTTTTTTCCCGAGGATATAGGTCGGATAGACATTACGCGCACTAAAATCAGGCCCAAGCACCAGTAATGACATTAAAGTAACGGCAAATAACAGAAATGAGCCGATTCCAACACCTATGTAAAAGGCTTTTCTCCCTGGTCCGATCCGATTAACGTACGGTAATAAGGCCAAAAAAACAACTAATTCAAAATAGGGTGTGCCCAGTGTAGGAAAAACCGTTAAAAAAGCACCCTCAATATTATTTACCAATACTGGCTGTATGTTTTTAAAATCTGCCTGTGGTGCCACAAAAATAATCAGGAGCATCAGCGAGGTGAATGCGTATGGAAAAAAGATTTCACTTGTTCGTCCTATAACCTCAATTCCAAGTTTAATAGCATATAGACTGGTTAATACAAAAATGAGCATAATCACCTGAATGGGTGTCTCCACCATTACCTGTGTTGTGATGAAGTCCCCGATCTGCCTTAAATTTTTTCCTGATACGATATAGACAAAGGTAAGAAATAGGACGGTAACGCTTTTTCCTATCCATTTTCCAAAAACGTATTCAAACAGTTCAAAAAGATTTTTATTTTTATTGATCCGGTTCACCTGATTCAGTAAAAAAACAATCATTAAGCCTATAAGAGTAGTTAGGATTATAGTTATCCAGGCATTTTCCTGTGCATATGTTGAAATAGTGGACGGGATGGCAATAATTGATGTCCCCAGTGAATACATGACGACTAATACTGTAAACTGGCGTGCGTCAATTTTGCCTTTTTCAATCATAACCATCCCTCCTCACGTCAAAGTATCCTTTAATTCATTTTATAGCTCTGGTGCTGATCAAGTCTCTGATTAAACGATTCAAAAATTGGGTGGTAAATTTCCCCTATTCCGTGGACCACATAAGGAATCTGCACATCCAATATATGAAGCATGAGCAGACCTAAACTAATGGCAAAAAAAGCCATGTAAACCCGGCGCTCCCGTTTCTTACCAGTCTTTACCGATGAATAATCAATCTTAAATACAATAACTGCAGCGACAAGCAGCGAAATCACCTTAAGCATTACTGATCACCCTGTTTTTTCCCGGAAATGTCTTTCATAAACGGCTGGGTTATCGTTCCGGTCCTTCTTATTTTCACATCCACTTTCACATCCACTTCTAAATCTTGAACAAATGTTTCCTCCCAATTTTTCTGAATCTTTTTCCACTTCTTTGGGTTCGAGCGGCTAAGCACCTCTCCAAAGCCAAATATATCCGCTTCTAGTTCCTGTGCCCTTTTCACACTGGCTTTTATTACATTTTTCGCTTCATTCTCCATTTTTTTTTCATATTTTTTTATTGTCTTCTGATTCGTAAAATCAATGCTGCAGGATACATCAGCGATATTGGCTTCTGACGTAAACTTGATTTTCATTTTCGGTTTATTGCCCTTAATCGTTCCTTTCAGTTCTGTAGAATTTTTAAATGCCTCAACTGATAATTCCCCATTTTTTCCACAAGGAACGACTCCGGTAGTATTTTGAATATTGTTTGTAATGATGTTAAACCCTCTGCTTTGATCCTCATCCAGCCAGCCCACCAATTTATCATTTTGAAAGACACCAAGACCACTGGACTTAATGGAGGCATAAGGAGGGACATTCTGTACGTTTTCAAGATTTTGACCCAGGTTCACATCCCCTAATATGACTAATTCAGTCAGAACCGCCTCTTTCCCCTTTGATGTCATGGAAGCAATCAGTTCATCAAGCTGGACTACCTTTGTTGGGGCCCAGAAATTATGTGAAGACTTTAAAGTGGAAAAGATTTTGTTCGCCGGAATCTTTTCTATAGGGGTTAAAATGTTGATAATGTCTTCTGCATCATAATTTCGAGCAATCGCAAAGTTAAAATCCGTTCTCATTTCGTGATCACGGGAGATAAAATCGAGGCTGTCGCCAATCCCCTGTTTTGCATATTCCTCACCAAAAATAATCATTCGAATATGGCTCAAATAAAGCTTCCTTGGGGCCAATGTCGTTAACCGCCGGATGGTTTCAAATAAGGTCTGTCCAGTGGATGTAAAAGTGGTGACAGCTGTTCGTGTGGTAAACGTTTGACCGGCATTCTCACTTGGATTAATCACCTGAGCCGTTACTTTTATATCTTCCCCTTCCTTATCGATCCCGAGTGCGGTAACAATAGCAATATCTGTTAATTCTCTGGAACTCCAGCAGCCCGAAATGCTCAGAGCTACTATTAAACATAAGCCAATTCCCTGAAGCTTTTTGATCATAAGCATAATCTCCTATTGATCATTCTTGTTGTTCGGAGGCCTTGGAGATGAAGTATTACCCCGGACAACATTCTTTTTGTTAATCAGCTTCTGCCTTTCTCCCATTTTCCAAAAAGGCAGACGTAAAAGGACATCCTTCTGATCACTGGCAATGAACGGTCCCATAGGCGCAAGATATGGAATCCCAAAGGAGCGTAAACTGGATAAATGCAAAATTAAGATAATCAATCCTAAAATAATCCCAATGAGACCAAACACTGCAGCTACCATCATGAAGCCAAAACGAATGATTCGTATGGAAATCGTCATATTGAAAGCAGGTGTGACAAAACTGCTGATTGCGGTTAAGGCCACAACAATGACCATTGCCGAGGATACTATCCCTGCTTCAACAGCGGCCTGACCTATCACTAGAGCTCCAACGACCTGTATAGCAGAACCAACGGCTTTGGGCATTCTTGTTCCTGCTTCTCTTAAAATTTCAAAAGTAACCTCCATCATGAAGGCTTCAACAAACGCCGGAAAGGGAACCCCCTCTCTCTGGGCAGCCAGACTGATCAGCAATGGGGTAGGAATCATTTCCTGATGAAACGTGGTTAATGCAATATAAGCAGATGGGGTTAATAAAGCGAGAAAAAAACAGAGAAATCGAAGCAGGCGCATTAACGATCCGATATCCGATCGCTGATAATAATCTTCAGTTGCCTGAAAATAATGAATAAATACGGTAGGTGCCAATAATGCAAATGGTGTCCCATCTACTAAAATAGCTATCCTCCCCTCCAGCAGACCTGCACAAATACTATCCGGCCGCTCAGTATTATACAAGGTTGGAAAAGGGGTAAACGTTTCATCCTGAATCAGTTCTTCTATGTAACCACTTTCGAGAATTCCGTCGATATTAATCTTATCCAGCCTGCGATGGACCTCTTGAACAATATCATCATTGGCGACTCCATTTATATAGCAGACGGCAACATCAGTGTTTGATTTCTTTCCGATTTTTTTCGATTCAATCCAAAGATTCGGATCCTTAATTCTTCTCCGTATAAGACTCGTGTTTGTCCATAATACTTCGGTAAAACCCTCTTTGGGCCCGCGGACTACCGGCTGTGATGAGGGTTCTTCAACGCTTCGGCTCTCATAGCCCGGGGAAGAAATCGCCAACCCTATCATAAATCCGTTTAATAAGAGGACAGTGTTCCCTGATAAAATTTCCTCATAAACCGTTTGATAATCCGTAAGTTCTCTTATGTCACTCGTGGCTAAGGAACGATCCTTCATTTGGGTTAAGATATCTTTCATTTCAAGAGGGTTCTGTCCCTGGTCAGACACACGGATATCCACCATTAAGGTTTCCATGATGAAGTTCTGAACAAAATTTTTATCCACGAGTCCATCTGTATAAATTACCGCTGCCTGAACAGGATAATCGGTTCCAATTTGAAATAAACGAGTGACAAGATCGGAACTGTTTCCCATCCCGTTTTGGATATACTGTACATCGTTATTGACTGCACCCGTCAGTGGCTGTTGATGATTGGAGGAGGTTTGCTGCTGAGCTTTCTTTGATTTCGCAGATTTTGATTTAGACTTTCCCATTAAACTTCGAAACTTCTTCTTCATACCCCAAACCTCCACGACACGTCTTTGAATCTTATCATGTGTCAGGCACTGGAATTTTATGCAGGGACTGTCCCCACGTTCATTAACGCGTTAACGCGTTAATGGAGTGCGGGACAGTCCCCAACTTATAAAGCAATTCCTCCGGGGATTCTGGTTCGAGGCTTGCATGATATTGATTGAGCTTTTGATTGTATCTAATGATCGTGTTGTCATTCTCATAAAACTTTACCAGCATGTTTTCAAAGTTTTGATTAGACTGCCAGGTTTGAAAGCTGGTAGCTAAACCAAGATTCCGTAGCTGTTCCATGTTTAACTCTTCCTGCCCGGGAAGGGTATGATAAACAAATATGGGCACTCTTTTTAACAAACTTTCACTAATGGTCACGCCCCCCGGTTTTGTAATAATTCCATCACAGGTCTCATACATGGAATCCATTTCTTCACGGGAGGATATATAAGGAATAGGCGTCACATTAGAATGGTGAAGCTCGTTCAACCGTTGATATAAGGACTGATTTTTGCCGCAAAGGACCCGATACTGAATGCTTTCATTCTTTACCCTGGCCACAAAGTTTTCAATTAAGCCTACACCTAAATTTCCACCTGTAATCATAAGGTTGAGCCTGGTTCGCTCTTGATGAGGCTGGTCCTTCACAGGTGAAAACTTCCGATGAACCGGGATGCCTGTTACAAAAATCCGATTTTCAGTGACCCCTTTCTTAAGCAGATATTCCTTCATTCTCAGGGAAGGAACAAAGTGAAATTCAATATTCCTTGTTCCCCATAGCTGATGGATAAAATAATCGGTATACACGTTCACAACAGGAGTTGAAATTTTCTTCCGCTCTTTTAACCTGCTTAATAAATAAGAAGGCAGCGCATGGGTGCAGACGATCAGATCCGGCTGTTTTTCAGTTAATATGTCCTCGATAACCCGAATAAACAACCATTCGTAATGCCGATACCGTTTCTCTTCATACTGACCTTCAACGACAATTTTGCGGTAGATCCAGCTGTAAACTTGCGGAAAAGAATCAATCCATTTTAAATAAATGGCTGAGATCATCCGCTCGATCCTTCCATAACCATAGTGCAGAATATCGACCTTATCGCATTCAATAGCAGGATCGAGTTCCTTGAGCCCGTCCCTTAGCGAATCGGCAACCTGATGATGCCCCGAGGAAATTTGTAAAAACGGAAGAAACAATACCTTTTTCATGATCATCATGCTCCTGTTATAAGGATTAAGTGATACTTATACAATGGAAAACTGCTTGCTTTCGCCTTTTTAGTATGTGTTCCTGATCCTGTACTATCCTAAGTAAAATTACAAACCTCAGGCTTTAACACCATTTCCTGCCGAAGTAACCCTGTCTCGTCGTTACCAATTAACGGTTAACCTCAAGTTTGCGGGAGAAGATAATAACATCCATATTATGGAGCCTGCCCCTGTAATTCCCACTTCATTGAGGCCAAATTCCTAGTATAATGATTAAGGAGGTGTTTCTATGAATCTACTGCTTATTTTTCTGGTTATCATTCCGATTATTATCGGTTTCTATAAAGCCTATAAGAATACCCAAAGCATCGCCATGAATCATATAACCCTTAATCATGATGGATCCTCTCAAACAAACACTACGCAGCTTAATATACTTCACATTTCCGATATGCATCTGGAACATATTTCCATATCCCCGGAACAACTCTATGAAAAACTGAAAAATGAATCCATCGACATCATAGCTTTAACCGGTGACTTTTTAGACCGAAAACGAACAATTCCGAAGCTTATTCCTTATTTGAAGGTATTTCAAAAACTTAAACCAGTACACGGTACCTATGCGATTTTTGGCAATCATGATTATGTTCTAAATGAGGAAAACTTTAAAAAACTTAAAGAGACGCTGGAGAATTATGATTGCTACACTATGCAAAATGAAAATGCCTCTATTCATGTGAACGGAGAAAAGGTAAATATCATTGGGATTGATGACTTTAGTACGGGACGCAGTCAGTTTGAAAAGTCTTATGATGGGCTGGCGGACGGATATAATCTGGTTCTGACCCACGATCCCAACGCTGTGCTTCATATGAAGGACTTTGACTTTGATTATCTGTTATCCGGTCACTTTCATGGTGGGCAGATTCTGTACCCTAAAGCCTATCATCTGGCTAAAATGGGCAAGTTGCCTAAAATGAATATGATTAAAGGACTGCAAAGCTATCAGGAAAAAAGCTTCTACATCAGCGAGGGGTTAGGACAGACAGGCGTCAACATCAGAATCGGCAGCCGCCCTGAAGTAACTTTTCACCGTATTTCCATTCCGGCGGTTTCCAAAGCGAATGCCGTCAGTTAGCCACACCATATGAAAAAAGTCGCCTTAAGCTCAGGACATTGAGCTTCTGGCGGCTTTTTTTCTGTTTCTTATCACCTTCTCCAGCGGTCTGTGTATATAATTCGTCAATAATTGATTTTTGGACATTAAAATATAATTGGGGGAAGGCTGATTGATCATATTATTTAAGGAAGGTTCAGACAGGGATAATATATGAATTGGATAAAACGTCATTTTTTTCATCCACTTATAAGCCGGGCTTTTGATATGATTGATTTCAAACCCAAGCCGACCGGCCCCCTTATTGAGTGATGTAATTCCCATCACAGCCTTAATTTCCTGATGACGTTTATGTGTAAGCACATAGGTTGCCAGTCCCGGCATGGAATCCCTGACTCTTTCATAGACCATAAATGCCTTTTTCACTTCGCTGGCCTCATTTTTTAAATCATGAAGTAAACGGACATTATGCAGATGAATTTTGAGCAGTAAATCATTTTTTTCTATAACGGTTCCATCAGATAGGCGAATGGGCCCGCCTTTAAATCGGGTCAATCTAACCCGGAAAATATTACTCGTACTCCCCCGGTGCATTCCAATATATTTTAACCGTGTAAATCGGAAATACAGGGGATCAAAATACAGCCATAGCTTAAGCATGAAATTTCTCATGTCCTATCCTTCCTTTTCTTTTATCTAGCTTACGTACCTGAACAGTCGCCTACGCTTTTCTTCATTCACATGCTTATTTTACATAAACCTTTTTTATTTTATTTAGCTAATTTTTTACAATTGAGTCTAATTAAAATCGTGCGCTTGAATCAAAAAAATCAGCATCCCATTTCAGGAATGCTGACATATGAAGTATGTTTGATTTATTTGTTTATTTTTAACAATTGCGACCTTCCAAAGAGCTGGTCCTTCCTGCAGATACTCCCAGGTAAATTCTCCTTCACGCTCAATCATGAATTGGTAATGAAGTGGACGTGGATCGTGGTCGTTGACTAATTTCATGACCTCTCCGGATTGTAATCCATCAAAGGCTTCAAAAATCTTAGAGTGGCGAATTCTTGGTTCAATTTCCGGAGCCATAATCTCTGTTACAAATTCGTGTTGTTGTTCAATCATTTTTATTCCCTCCTTATTTTCATTAAGCTCTTTTCAGCTCGTCTTGTTATTTTACATATTCATCATAATCGATGTTTTACAGCCATGATGTGAGATAACGCAAGCATCAACTATGATTTTTATCACTTCATACGATTTCATTTCGTTGTATCACTATATTAGAGGCTGTTTTAAAGTGGGTTGAAAGGATGATAAGAATGATGAATTAAAGGAACAGATCGTTAATGTTTTAAAACCAGGAGATATTTTTCCACATGCAGGATTTTTCCGTAAAGATAACTACCCTGTCCATTCAGAAATGATTGAGGATGGTATATTAATTTTTATTCCCATCTTCTCCTTTGAGCAATTTTTAATCCAGAACCCGGAAATCGGTTAGCCGGACTCTGACTCAATTAAAGAAAAAGAAAATTATCTATTCCGGAGCGACAGGAAATTTATTTATAAACATTGATCAGCTTGAACAGGAATTGCAATCCTTTGTTGAAGTAGACGTTCGCGAGGATATCCGCTTAAATAAGGAGCCATTTCATAAAATCATGAATGCCATTAAAAATCTGGAGGAAGGTCAGGGTTTAATTTTACATGCTCCATTTAAGCCTATCCCCCTTTTTAAAGTATTGGATCGAAAGGGATTTGATCATGAAGAAGAAAAGCTTGAAAAAAAGCATTGGAAAGTAACATTCCGAAAAAGGGAAGGTGAAAAAAATGACCACATTAGATAATAGGGGATTACAGCCTCCACAGCCAATGATACGTACATTGGATAAGCTCGAGGAATTAGAGTTCGAGGAATTAGAGCCAGGAGAACAGCTTTCCATCATTAACGATCGCAGACCTATGTTTCTGTTTCAGGAACTGGACGAACAGGGAATCCGCTATGAATGTGAGCCTTACGAGGATGGCGGCTTTATCATTACGATCTATAAATAAAGGTGATGTACAATGAGTTTTCAGCAAACAAAAGTCAATTTAAAGCTTCCTTTTTCTTTTATATTAAGCAGTATGATTGCATTAGTCGTCTCCCAATGGATTTTATTTCAAAATGCTGATTTGATTGCTGAAGGCTATTATCGAACCCCCGCGCTGTGGATGGCCTTTCATTTACTCATTTTGGGGTTTGCCCGTTATGGTCGTTATGGGGGCTATGTATCAGCTGGTTCCAGTGGCCTTTCTTACCCTTTTTGCCATGATTTCTGTATATTTTGGCTGAACGATTCATTTTCTAACATTCGTAGTAAGTATCCTTTTACCCGGCCATTCAAAAATCTGGGGGCTGCTCATTTACCTGTATCTGGTTTCCTGGATACTATTCAGCACACTGGGATACCTCAAGAAAATTGTTCCGGTCCTATGGTGGACATTAAAATATGCTGATCGTGTTGGTAAGGAAAAAGTGCCCATGTTAAAGGATTTAATCCGGGAAAAATCAAGTGTCATCATTTATTCCGGCATTGTGGCGGCAACATTTGGAAATGTTATCGCTGCCTTTTTCAACAGTGTGACAGGTTTACAGGTGTTTCAGGGAATCTGGTTTTTATTTGCCCTTGCGTTCAGTATTTCAATAGGACGAATTCTAACAAAATAGAAAATCTCCTACTGATGATATTAAAGGTTAATTCAAACAGGTTCTGGTTTATCTGGATTAAGCAGGTTCTGCCCTTGAAATAGGAATAGGAGATGAGCAAAGTGAGTTTAGAAGAACAGGTTGGAGAAGCTTTGTATGAAGTTATCGATCCTGAGCTGAACATGAATATCATGGATTTAGGTCTTGTCTATATGGTTCAAGTAAAAGAAAACAGTGAAGTCTATGTCCGGTTAACTCTGACTACTCCAGGATGTCCGCTTCACGACACAATTGTTGGAGGAGTTGAGACAGTTCTGTACAGTACAGATGAGGTTCAGAATGTGGAGGTGGATCTGGTATGGACACCGGCATGGACCCCCGACAAAATGAGTCGGCGAGCTAAAGAAATGCTTATGTTCTAACCCCTTTCAATTAAGGGGTTTTTTACACACATTTAGTTGACTTCATTATAGCCTTCTAGTAAACTACTTCCATCCTTTATTTTATTGTGAAAAAATAATTTTGTAGTCTTTTGCACTATTAAATATACAAAAATAGGAGGCGTATATGATGAATCGTTTTTTCGTCATAGTATTCATATTTTTATTTATTCTATTAACAGGCTGCAATACAGCAAAGCAGGCAGATGAGAGAACGTTAGCCGGGAAGCAGACAGAAAATCCGTTAACCGCCGGGCAACTAATGACAAAGAGTGAAAGCCCTGCAGCGAAACAGACGGATCTCCTCAGGATGAAGAGTCAAGAGAAAGAATCAAGCAAAGAGGTGGAATCTGCTGCTGCAAAACAGAAGGACAACAAGAATAATCAGCAGAAGGAAGCAGCAAAAAAGGAAAAACAGCAACAAATCCAACAGCTATCCTTTAACCTCACAGAACATAAAGACACGAAGCAAATTGCCGTTCAGGCTGCAAATATTCGAAAAGGTCCACATACCAGTTATTCTAAGATAACTACACTAAAACGTTATACAAAGCTGGATGTCTTTGAAAAAGCGAAAGTAGAAGATATAACCTGGTACCATGTTAAATTTGGGGATCAGAATAAGGGATGGATTTCCTCCAATATTGTGGAAGACTATGATCCGCAGGCCAAACAGAAAGCCAGAGAAAAACAATCAGACAGAAAGCTGTTATCTGCTCCTCTGGTTTCTCAGATGCCTGAATTGCCACGAGGCTGTGAAGTAACAACGCTATCGATGATGTTAGCTCATGCGGGAGTTAATGTGGATAAAATGACATTAGCTAAAGAGGTCAGAAAGGATCCAACACCTTTCAGCAAAAAAAATGGGCAGGTCCATTTCGGTCATCCTAATAATGGATTTGTTGGAAATATGTATACCTTTGATAAACCCGGACTTGGAGTATTTCATGACCCCATTGCGGATTTAGGTGAAAAATACTTACCCGGGAGAATCGTTGACCTTACTGGAAATAGCTTCGACCGTGTATTAAATCAAATTGATAAAGGAAAGCCTGTATGGGTGCTCACAACCAGCTGGTTCTCCTATGTTCCAGAGTCTTATTGGGAAACGTGGAACACACCGTCCGGAAAGGTTAAGGTTACGTATAAAATGCACTCTGTTTTAATCACTGGCTATGATGATCATTATGTTTACTTCAATGATCCTTTAGCTAATATGAAAAATCGAAAAGTAGCAAAAGACAAGTTTATTGCCGGCTGGAACCAATTTGGAAACCAGGCGATCAGTTATAAGTAAGTTTATTACAGTACTCCCTTGTACACAGATATTTTGATAGCCAAAAATTGCACTTTAGCAGGTTGAGAGCTTTTTATTCTCGGCCTGCTATTTTTATAGGAAACGTCTCACTCTATGAAATTACCCGTTATTCCCGCTCGGATTTGTCCTTCATCAGCTTTAGATTTCAAGCAGGCAGCATTTCATTCCTCTCTGCCCCCTTTACACTCCCTTCATAGTAAAAAAGATTGATTATTTTCACATTTAATACGTGAGTTCCGTCACTATTGCACGACTTTTTTACCGGTAAGATAAATTCAGAACGGGATTTAATTAGGGGGGATTTTCAATGCTGCAGGAGGCTAAACTATTTATTAGCGTCATGCTCATGCTTTTTGTCGGTATCATTTTTCTTGTTGTTTTTCGATGGTCTACCTTAAATTGGTCTTTATAACGAGGACATGATGCTTGTTGCCCAAACGCAGGCCATGCCGGGATATACCAACCCATTCAGGGAGATGGACAGCCAGCGTCTCGGAACACTGATGTTCCAGCGTAAAGGAAGGTTCCAACTAAACCTGTAAAGAAGGCTAAATAGGAAATCAGACTGACATGATCCAGTTTAGTTTCGGTTCGCTTTCCTAATGATTGAAATGAATGAAAAAGAGGCTGAACCACATACAGGTTCAGTCTCTTTGTATATGCAGGTGACCACAAATCAATCAGCTATGAAGAACAGCATTGTATATCTCCGGCTTTAATAAATCCTTAATATCCTCCAGGGAAATTGGAAATGCCGGCGTTCCCATTACTCCGGGCGCAATTTCATATTCATCAAACACAAGTACAAGCTTCCGGTCTTCAAAATAAAAGGACTGGTCCTTTGTTGCGGTCTGAAAACCTTCTTCACCTTCAAAGAATGCCTCCCCTGCTTCCCTCCTTCTTTCAATAGCCTGCTTAACAAGCTCATTGACTTTCTTCTTATAGTCCGCACCCTCTTTAAAAATGTCAGAAAAGGAAAGCTTTTTGGCCTGATTCTGGTTTAATATATTAAGGGTCTGAACCTTTTGAATACCGTTAGCTCCCCCCTTATACACAAAAACTTCGTTTAAGATGGAGATAAGCTCTCCTTTCTTTTTAACTGCTGGATCCACTTGTAATTGAAAAGGACGCAAAGGCTGACCTTTTTGCTCTAATTCCTTAGCAAATTGTACAGCTTCTTTTTTGAATTCCCCGATCTTTTTCTCAGCCTTTGCCTTGATTCCAACATTAAACTTCATCTGAAAAACATCATCCTTCATCCCTTTAATAGAAGGAATCTTTACATTTATTTTATACTCCGGCTCGGTTTCCTTTACTTCCTCATACGTAATGCTTAAATCTTCAGCTTTTGAAGATGCTTTCATATCGGGGAGATGCAGCTGTTCAGCCTGGACAATAAGAGGAGTCTCCACGGTGTATGTAAATATAGAAATAGCAATGATGAACCAGGTAAGTGCGTTGGCTTTCATTCATGACCTCCTAGTTAAGACGTACTTATAAATAGTGTTTGAATTTCTTCGTTTTTTTAGTCATAAAAATTCATGGAAATTACAAAGGCGCAAGCGACGGATGTGGCCTCACCTGATTTCATACTTAATCTACTATTATAAATTTCTCCACAATAAAAAACAGGAATGAACCTGCCATCCTCAGCCTCGGGGCAGAGCTGACAGCTGGTTCATTCCTGTTTTTATTTTTTAGTCTCAGCCAAGACGATCCTCTTCGTCTCTTCGTTCAGCTTCCTCTCTTGGTACCTCATCCTGAGCATCACGAAGACGGTGAGCCAAACGACTCGAAGCTGTTGCTGCAATACTTCCCACTATGTCATCTAAAAACGTGTGGACCTGATTGCTTCGCTTCGTATCCAATTTGTTAATGATCCCTACTTTGTTTTTATCCAAATAACCATACGTTGTCAGAGCTATACTCCCGTAGCTGAAGGTTGCACCTAAAGCCAGCGTTTCATCAACACCGAACAATCCTTCATCAGTTTCAATAATTGATTGTAATGGCTCTGAAAGCTTTTTTTCCTCGGCCAGTTTGTCAAGTTCAATGCCTACCAGGATGGCATGCTGAATTTCCCGTTTTTCCAATACCCGATCTACACTCAGAACACACTCATCTATGGTTAATCCCTCATTATAAGGATGCTGCATATCATAGACAATTTGAGCAATATCCTCTATAAGTACTCCCCGACTGGTCAGTGCGGCTCTTGCTGCCTGTTCAACCTCCTGACTTGGTACCTGCTTTAAATCAGACACTCCGACTCCTCCTTTCCTTTCATAGATTTATTATAACATTGGGACAAAAGCATTGTACGACATAATTTTCTGATATGTTAAAATAAATAATACAACTATCAGAATCAAGGGGTGTAAACATGGGCAGAAAGGGTACAATGTTTGATAGAAATATCCATAGCCAGTACTTAAAAGAGACCATAACTTTAAGAATTTATCAGCCTGAAAATTTTTCCACTTTATATAAATACCATATTTGCATTATGCAGGATGGCAATGACTACTATCAGCTTGGACGTGCAGCGACACTTAGCGATCGATTGCATGAAAAAGGTGAAATCCATACTACGATTTTTGTGGGAATACACTATAAGGATAAGTACGATCGTCAGGCAAAATATCACCCTGATGGTCATAAAAACAATCCATACATAAAATTTCTGCGGTTTGAGGTTGTCCCGCTGCTGGATGACATCCTGCCCGGCTATTATCTCGGAGCTGCCCGTACATTAATGGGAGATTCTCTGGGAGGAACCGTCTCTTTTTTGACAGCTCTTACCTACCCAAACACATTTGGAAACGTCATTATGCAATCACCATATGTAAATGAAAAAGTTTTGGAAGCAGCAAAAGCATCCGACAATCTTTCTTTAATCAAAATCTATCACACAATCGGTGAGGAAGAAACAGAGGTACAAACCACAACCGGCGGGACAGAAAATTTTCTGGAACCGAACCGGCAATTAAGCCAGCTGATTCAGATAAAAACTTCAGCGTATACCTATCATGAACGACCAGGTGGTCATACATGGAAGACATGGCAAAAGGATTTACCTGACGCCATCATTTCCACATTTGGAAAATCATGATGAAATTTTTAGAAATGAAGGATTATTTTTTGCTATAATAGAAATAGTTTCACTGTTAAACAGGATCAAAAGGATTTAAAGGAGGACCATTTATGAAATATGGAATTGCTGTTTTTCCATCAAAAGAGGTTCAGGATATTGCCAACTCATATCGTAAGCGTTATGACCCCAGCTATGCATTAATCCCTCCTCATGTGACGATTAAGGAACGCTTTGATGCTGAAGATTCTCAGATTGATGATATTGTACAGGAACTTAGAAATGTAGCAAAGGAAACGAAACCATTCCCCTTAATTATTAATAAAGTCAGCTCCTTCTATCCAGTTACCAATACCGTCTATTTAAAGGTTCAGCCTGTTGAGGAGCTGGTCGAACTCAGTGACAAACTGTATAGTGAAAAATTCCCGAATGAACGTCAATTTGCTTTCGTTCCCCACATTACGATTGGTCAGGATTTATCCACTGAGGAACACTCAGATGTTTATGGCAGCCTGAAAATGCATCAGTTTGATATTGAAGAAACCATTGACCGTTTTCAGCTTCTCTATCAATTAGAAAATGGCTCCTGGACCGTATACGAAACCTTTAAATTTGGAGAGACAAAATAAATGAGCCACATGCAGATTCACGTTGTTCAAAATGATGATCAATTAATGGATGCCTATAAAGTCCGGCAAATTGTTTTTATTGATGAGCAGGGCGTTTCTCCTGAACTCGAAATGGATGAGCATGACCAAAACGCCGTTCATTTCGTTGGATATAAATACGGAGAGCCTGTTGCTGCCAGTCGTCTCCGGTATGCTGACGATTACGGCAAGCTGGAGCGGATCTGTGTGTTAAAAGAGGAACGGGGAAAGCATTTTGGGAAACAAATGATAGAAGCTATGGAAGAAGTCATAAAAGAAAATCATATCAGGAAATCAAAGCTCAATGCCCAGACCCACGCAGAGAAATTTTATCAGTCACTTGGTTACGAAACGATTTCAGATGAATTTATGGATGCAGGAATCCCGCATGTCACCATGGTGAAAACTCTTTAATCGAAATGACTAACTTTAAACAGGTTAGTCATTTTTTTATGTCATTTTGTATGGAAACCAGCCGGTTGAGCAAACTAAAAAAATGTACGGAAGAATTGTTAAACAAAGGTTGGGATACATATGAATTTTGTCAGTTTAACCATTGATTCCATTGTTGGTTTTATTGCTTTATTTATACTTACAAAAATTTTAGGAAAATCACAGATTACACAAATTACTGCCTTTGACTTTATTGCCGCACTGATTCTCGGTGAATTAGTGGGAAATGCGTTGTTTGATAAAAATGCGGGTATACTCGCTATTTTATACGCTGTACTGCTATGGGGGTCCCTCATTTACATAACTGAAATGATTACGCAAAAGGTGTCCAAGTCAAGAGAACTTCTGGAAGGGAAACCTTCTATTGTCATACGCAATGGCAAACTGCAAAGAGATCAAATGAAAAAGGCGAAATTGGATCTGAATCAATTACAGCATTTATTGCGTTCCAAAGATACATTTTCCATTCAGGATGTTGAATTTGCCATTTTTGAAACAGATGGCACGATTTCAGTACTGAAAAAGTCCATGCAGCAGCAGGCGACGCGCGCCGATGTAAATGCAAAACCGGAAAGTGTGGCTCTCCCTTACAGTGTCATTTTGGACGGAGAGGTTGTGGAGGACAATTTAAAGGAGGTTCAGCTTACAGAAGACCAGTTAAAGGACGAACTTTCCAAACAGGAAATAAAGGATTATAGGGAAGTATTCTACGCTGAATGGAAAGAAGGGGAAGGTTTATATGTGGAGGCATATTAACCTCCCCTTTTTTCGTTCTAAACAATTTTGTCTATATGCTTCCCTTTCCCGGTTAAGCCAGCTACGAGCTTACGGGCAGCTGTCTCAGGGATATTGTTTATTCCCTCTTTTGATCCTGTTTCTGAATATAATTTAGCGGGCTTTATATATCTGGTCGAGCGATATTCGTGGCTGTTCAGTTTATGATGAAGTACCTGGTGAGGTTTTTCAATGATATAGGGTCCGTTTTCCTTTTTGTTTACTCGCTGATGGTAAGTGTCATACTGCAGAGGTCGCATCGGCAGAATGTACCCCATAAATAACACTCCCTTCTTATTTATCTATACCCTTGCAGGCCTGAGTGTAAGCCTGCTTTCTATCATTGTAATGGATGGTTCAAAAAAAGTTTGCTGATTTTTGTCATTCCATTCTTTTTTCCAGCTCTTTTATGATTTTCTCTACACTGCCGATTTGTTTTATAAAGTCCTGATCCCATTCGTTCATATCTTTTTCAAATTGCTTAATTTTTTCCTCTGGTTTTTGAAGCCAGTGTTCATTCCGTCCGAGAAAACGTTCAAATGCGTCAAGAAATCGAATTAGATCCTTTTCTTTCATAATAACTTCCTTTCCTGAATGAAAAAGGACAGTCTCATTTACTGAGACTGTCCTTTGGTTTAGATCCATGAGAATGGTGGGCGTCTTCCTTCTCTTTCGTCCTCTGAGTCATCCTCCTGTTTTACATCCACATCCACGTCTACATCTACTTCTGTATTGGATTCTGCTTCATTTTCTTCCTGTTGATGGCGTGGCGGTCCGAAAAATGGATCGGCCGAACGTCTTCTTGGTGGTTCAAATACCACATTATCTGCTTTAATGACTAAGTCTTTAACATGAATCTCTCTTTTACGATCAGACATATGGACTTCAACTCCTTTAAGATAGTAGTCATTTCAAGATACAGTCTATGCGTTTGTACTCCCCGGTGTTTGGTTAAATGTCCTAAATCAGGGAAATTGTTTACCATACCTTTGTAAAATGATTCCTTTTAGAAGCCCATTAATTTTACATCTTCAATGTCTGAAAGGCTAAGTTCAACACGGTAAGGTTTTTGAACCGTTCTCATTCGAATCGTGTCATCATTAAAGTCCTGAATCAGACCACGATAACGCTGATCTTCAGTAAGAACTTCACATTTCATTTTCGGCATCTGGGAAGGCAGGCGGGTTAAGTAGCTGATTTTCTCTTCTACCGTCATGTCGCGGAATTTTTTATCTTCAAGCTTTGTTTCAGCCTCTTCCCCGCTTACTTTTTCCTCCCCTTGTTCCGGATCTTTCTTTTGATTCTGTGTTTTTTTCTTATAAACAGAATACTCCTGCATACTGGCCTGTACACGGACATCCCTCGGCTGAGTGATATATAGCAGAGGACTCTGTGCCATTTTATCGTTAGTGGACATAATTTCTCCCCTTCTCTTAAATGGTTTTCTACCCTCCACTATATGCCAGGTCAACTTCGTGTGTGCTATTACCCCTATTTTCATCAGGAAATTAACATATCCATAAACAGGGTAGCCATTCCAAAATAAATTAAAATGGAGATAATATCATTAATACTTGTAATAAAAGGTCCGCTAGCCACTGCAGGATCAACATGAAGTCTGTGCATTAACAATGGAATAAACGAACCGGCAATGGTTGCTACAACCAATGATCCTAAAATTGAAAGTCCTACCAGCAATCCAAGATAAAATTCTCCCTGCCACAGATAGATTACCGCTGTAATGACCACACCACAGGATATACCCGTAATTAAACCGGTCATCGCTTCACGCAGCAAAATTCGTATTTTTCCATCTGCCCTCGATTCCCCTGTGGCAATTCCACGTACCGCAACGGCCAATGCCTGGGTACCGGTATTTCCTGCCATCCCTGCAATGAGCGGTATAAATACGGCAAGTAAGGGAACCTTGGTCAGCGCCTGCTCAAACTGACCAATTAAATTTGCGGTAAGCATACCCAGAAATAGTAAAACGATCAGCCATGGAAGTCTTTTTTTTGCAGCCATCCATGCACTTGTATCAGGGGTTTCCATATCCGATACAGCCGCAAGCTTTGAATAGTCCTCGCTTGCCTCTTCATCCATAACATCCATAATATCATCGACCGTAATAATTCCTAATAAATGCTGCTGGAAATCCACAACAGGAAGCGCAAGTAAATCATAGTCACGCATCATCTTAGCCGCTTCCTCCTGGTCTTCTCCAACGGATATGGATACTATTCGATCACTCATGACATCTGATATGGCCCTGTCTTCTTCTGAAATAATCAGGTCTCGTAAGGATATGACTCCAACAAGCTGTTTATCTTCATTGACGACATAGACATAATAAATGGTTTCTGCGTCTGGTGCCTCGTTCCGCAGGTGTACCATTGCTTCCCGAATCGTCATGGCCGCTTCAATGGCTACAAATTCGGTTGTCATAATACTTCCGGCTGTTTTCTCTTCATAATGAAGCAGGCCTTTTATATCTTCAGCATCTTCTTTATCCATAATCGTTAAAAAGCTTGCCACTTCATTTTGATCCAGCGTATTCAGAACATCAACGGCATCATCCGTCGCCATCCCCCCCAATACCTGAGAAGCATAACGGGCATCCATTTCCGTTAATATCGGATCAAGCCGGTCTAATTCAATGTTTTCCAGGATATCTGCCATTTCTTCTGGTGACAAGTATGTATAAATCAGCATTCGTTCCTTTTTTTCCTGAGCCAAAAAGATTTGTGTCTGATCATACGGGTGAAGATTGATGAATTCAGAACGAAATTCATCTATATTTTCAGTTTCCAGTGCCTTCTGTACATCTTTCCACCAGTGCGGGAGGGTATGTTCATCTAACTTTTCCATAGGTTACAGCCCCCTTAGTTCTGTTTCGTTTCCCGTATGTTTTCATCGGAACCGTTTTATCACGCATTAACTGGTCGTAATACCCCCATTTCAAGTCTTGAGGGCAACCCAACAAGACGAAGTGGGGGATAAACGGCCAGTAAATCCCTGATGAGTTCAACTAATCATCAGTGAACCCTCATAGAAGTTTCACTTTATCGTAAAACGGTCTGTAGGGTTTGTCAACTTGTGGGACGTCTATATTTATAATTGACGAATCGTGAATTTTCATGAACAATATATAATAGAATAAGAATGTATATTTTAGCGAATCATGTCCAACTTCTTTGTTTTTTACCATAGAAAGGGAATTAAAATGGAAAAGGATAATAAACGGTTTAATATTGATTACATCTTAATATTTATTATTCTTGCACTTGGAGCTATAAGTGTTATTTCATTATATACAGTGCAGGATATTCTTTTAACAGACTCTAATACCATTTTTTATAAACAGCAAATTATATGGTATGTATTAGGATTTATTGTTATAGGTGCGATGATGTTTTTGGATTATGACAACTACCGGAAAATGACCTGGATCTTATACGGTATTGGACTCTTTGCATTAGCAGGGGTTTATTTTCTGCCGTTTTCCCTTGAATTAAACAATGCCAGGGGATGGTACGATCTTGGAGTTGGGACGGTGCAGCCAGCCGAGTTTATGAAAATTATTTTGATATTGACTGTTGCACACGTCATCACCACCCACAATGAGAAGCGGTTAAACCCTGGATTTAAAGATGATGTCTGGTTACTTGCAAAGGTTGGGCTTGTAACATTGCCCCCCGTTTTGATCGTATTTGGTATGCCTGATGTGGGATCAGCTGTTGTTCTGACCTGTATTGTTGCCTTTATGATTTTAGTATCTGGTATACGCTGGCGAATTTTGCTGGTTATCACAGGTTTGGTTGGACTCATTATCGGCGCCTTCATTGGCCTGTATTTTTTATTTCCCGATTTTGTCCAGAACTATTTGAATGATACGATATTCAGTCACGTATTCGAGAGATTGGAAGCCTGGTTTGATCCTCAGCAAAATGTTCAGGGGTCCGGCTATCAAATTAATAATACCCTCCTTGCGATTGGATCCGGACAATTGTTTGGTAAAGGGTTTGATAACTTTGATGTAACCAATATTCCAGTCAGGGAATCTGATATGATTTTTTCAGTTATCGGTGAGCAGTTTGGATTTGTCGGTTCAAGTATTGTTATTATCTTGTTTTTCTTTTTAATTTACCGGATTATACAGACAGCTCTTGCCTGCAAGGATCCATTCGGAAGCTATATTTGTGCGGGAGTGGTTGGCATGATTACCTATCAGGTGATCCAGAATATCGGGATGTCACTAAAAATCCTCCCCATATCAGGCCTTCCTCTTCCATTTATCAGTGCAGGCGGAAGCTCCCTGATTGCCTATATGATGGCAATAGGACTCATTTTAAACATCCGTTCACGCATCCGGAGCTATATGTTTGATGACTAGTCGGGGACTGTCCCCACATTCACTAAAGCATTAACGTGCTAAAGGATTTATTAGATGAAGCATGGAGTGGAAAGATACTATTGTCTTCCACTCTTTTTATATATTCAGGAGGTAAGGCGTATGAAGGTTGATGTCATTGGTGATGTTCATGGATGCTATGAGGAATTAACGGAGCTGTTGACGAAGCTCGGCTATCAGTGGACCAATGGGATTCCCGAACATCCAGAATCACGTATTCCTGTATTTTTAGGGGATTTAACGGACAGAGGACCAAATTCTCTGGATGTCATTGAATTGGTATACCAACTGGTTATTGGAAAGCAGAAAGGAAAATATATACCCGGCAACCATTGTGATAAGCTGTACCGATATTTTCTCGGTAATCCAGTTAAACAGAAGCATGGACTGGAGACAACGGTCGCAGAATATGAGCAATGCACTATGGAAGAGAAGGCATCCATAAAAGCAAAGTTCATGGAGTTATACGAAAGTGCACCGTTATACTTAAGACTTCCTGAAGTCCATGCAGTTGTTGCACATGCCGGAATAAAAGAAGAAATGATTGGTAAGCAGGGAAAAAAAGTAAAGACCTTTGTTTTGTATGGAGATATCACTGGAAAAACAGATGAACAGGGCAGACCTGAGAGACGTGACTGGGCAAAGCATTACAGAGGTGATCAGTGGATCGTCTATGGCCACACCCCTGTAAAAGAGCCCCGTTTTCAGCAAAAAACTGCAAATATTGATACGGGCTGCGTGTTCGGCGGAAAGCTTACCGCCTTCCGTTTACCCGAAAAGAAGCTGGTCTCAGTTTCTTCCAACCAGCCCTATATTGAAGAGAAATTCCGTTCATTTGAGGATTAATTCTGTTCAGGAATAAGCTGTTTCATATCATCCGGGAATCCGGAAGTAAAATGAAGCCACTCCTGTTTAAAAGGCTGATAAAAGGTCAACTCGTGACAGTGCAAAGCCTGGCGATTCATTCTGTCTACAGGACCACCATACAGGTCATCACCTAAAAGGGGGTGACCCATCCACGAAAAGTGGACACGAATCTGATGTGTCCTCCCTGTCTGAAGCGAAACATTGACACAGGAAAATCCCGGGGCATATTCCTTTTCCACTTCATACAGGGTGATTGCCTCCTGCCCATCGGTTCGAACCTCCCGCTCAATAATCGAGCCTTCCTTTCGTCCTATGGGCGCATGAATTTCACCCTGTCTCTTCTCCATAAAACCTTCCACTATAGCGATATAAACCCGCTTCACCTTTCCCTGCTGCTGTTGAAAGGATAACTGTGAATGACTAAACCGATGCTTGGCAACGAGCATTAACCCGGAAGTATTACGGTCAAGTCTTGTCACAATGTGTGCTGTATACTTTTCTCCCCGTTTTTGATAATACGCTACAAGTCCATTCGCAATCGATCCGGCATTCGAATGGGGACTTGGCATAACCGGAATACCGGTCTGTTTATCCAATACCAGGACATCCCGGTCTTCATAAACGATATTCAAAGGAATCTCCATAGGCCCAAGCCGACTGTTCTCCTGCTCTTCAGGGAAGGAAATTTCGAGAAGATCTCCCTTTGTCAGGTTATACCTTACCGTAACAGAGCAGCCATTCACTTTAATACCATCCGAAAATTTTACGGTTTTTATCATTCGCCGTGAAAATGCCCGTACCGAAGTTAAGTAATCGCGTACGAGCATCCCCTCATGTTTATGTTCAATTGTCCATTTCATTTTCGTTTCACCTGCTTTATTGACGCTCATCAGCCACAAATGAATCATGCACCCTTTTCCAGAACGGAAATGGGCGAAAACGGGCAAACTTCACTTTTTCTTTCGCTACTCTGCACTCAATCGCTTTAACATCTTTATAGGAGTATGTGTGATGATCAATGGTTATTAAAAAGCTTCGATCATTCAGCGGTTTTAACATACACGTATGATGCTTCGGTAATATAAGTGGTGAACCTACCGTACGGAACACCCGGTTATTAATGGAGGCCATCTCTGTAATCTGTATCGCCTCTAACGAAGGATGAATAATGGCTCCTCCTAATGCTTTATTATAGGCTGTACTTCCGGAAGGGGTTGAAATGCATAACCCGTCTCCACGGAAGGTTTCAAAATGCTCTCCTTTTATCTCAACATCCAGAACGACTGATCCCTCTGATGTTTTCACAGAACCTTCATTTAAGGCTAAGTAATGATCTTCACTTTCGCCGTTCTTGGGATGAATTTTAATATCAAGAATGGGATATTCCACAACCTGGAATGGTGTGCGGGCAATTTCAATAATAAGCTTCTCCAATTCCTTTGGCAGCCAATCTGCGTAAAAACCCAAGTGTCCAGTATGAATCCCTATAAAAGCGGTTTGCTTAAGACGGTGGTTGTAGGAATGAAAGGCTTCCAGGAGCGTTCCATCCCCGCCAACGGAAATGACTAAATCCGGCTCTTGTTCGTTATATTCCAAATTGAATTCCTGTAAGTAATTTTTAATCTTTAATTTAATCTCCCTGGAAGTCTGATCTCCTTTACATTGAATGGCAAATTTCATATCTGCCTGTCACCCCTTTCCCCAATTCTCACGTTTCACGATTATCCCGTTCCTTTTTTTTGCGAAAAATTTTTTGTGCCTCTTGTACTTCATGACGAATTGCTGACATCTCTTCATCCAATCGAAAAGCCGCTTCCGCTGCCCGCTTAAGCCGGCTCTGGATTTCAACTGGTATTTGCCCGGAATACTTATAGTTTAACGAATGCTCATTCGTTGCCCAGAAATTCATGGCTAAGGTCCGGATCTGTAATTCAGCGGAGAGCATTTTTTCTCCCTTTATCGTCTCAACCGGATAATGAATAATCATATGATAAGAACGATAGCCACTTTCCTTTTTATCAGATATGTAGTCCTTTTCTTCCAAAATAATAAAGTCCTTGCGATTTCTTAACATTTCTACCACAGCATATATATCATCAACGAATTGACAGACAACACGTAAGCCTGCGATATCCTGGATCTCATTTTCCACTTGATCAATGGGGAGTTCCTTTCGCCTGGCTTTATCGATAATGCTCGAAATGGGCTTGACCCTGCCAGTAACAAATTCAATAGGAGAATGACTGGACTCATTTTCATATTGTTTCCGCATTCCGCGAAGTTTCACCTTTAATTCATCTACTGCTTGAGCATACGGGGCAAGCAGTACTTCCCAATTCACATTAAATCCCACCTTCATCTCACAGTCATCCGAACATAGCTTTTACATCGAATCTTATTGTATCATAATCTGTTTATTCTATCAGTTATTCATTCGGTCATCTTCGCTTTACATGCTGTCCTGAAATGTCCATAATGATGCATATACTTTGTTACGGGAGCTGAATGTTATGCATGAGGAAATTGAAATTGAATTTAAAAATATGTTAACCAGAGCTGAATATCATAATCTCCTGGATGCCTTTCATCTTAATGAACAAACAGCTTTTAAGCAAGTAAATCATTATTTCGAAACGGATAACCTCCACTTGAAGGAAAAGGGTTCAGCCTTACGAATACGGGAAAAAAACGGAAATTACAAATTTACTTTAAAGGAACCACATCCAGATGGACTGCTTGAAACGCATGCCGACATATCCAACGACGATTTAACAAGCTGTCAGAACGGAACAATGCTGATACCTGAAAATATAAAAAAACGACTTACAGCGCTGGAAATCCCTGTTGACCAATTAAAATACATGGGCGAGCTTCAAACGTTACGACTTGAGAAAGAATGGCGTACCTGTCTTCTCGTATTTGATCATAGTTTCTACGCAGACACTGAGGATTTTGAACTGGAACTTGAAGCCCCCGGCCTTGAATACGGGCGAGAAGTATTTGACCAGCTTCTTCGTGACTTTAATATTAAAGAAAAACCAACCAAAAATAAAATTCAACGTTTCTTTGACGCCATTTAATGCGTGATAAAACAGATGAGTTGCCAGAATCAAAACAAGGTTGCTACAATAGACTCAAGAAGCTTAGGTTGTTATAGAACAGTTGATGAATAAATCTCCCTTTATTCATTTTTCATTCATTTTTTAATTTCAATATAAAATAACGGGAAGAAGGGTAAGTATAACCATGCGTGATATACAAGGCAATATCTACGACGCTATTGGTGGCTATAAAAAAATTGAAGAGCTTGTTGAGGCTTTTTATGCGAGAGTAGGAAAACATCCAAAGCTTACTCCGATATTTCCTGATGATTTAACAGAGACTGCAAGGAAACAGAAAATGTTTTTAACTCAGTTTTTTGGTGGTCCTCCTTTATTTTCACAGGAAAGAGGGCATCCTAGACTTAGAGCTCGCCACATACCATTTGAAATTACCCCTGCAAGAAGAAATGCCTGGGTAGACTGTATGACAAATGCTTTAGAGGAAGCCAGCATTGAAGAACCCTATCGTACTGTAATGTTAGAAAAGCTTTCTATGACCGCAACCCACATGATGAACACACCTGAGAATGAGAAAGGAGAATCCAAGTGATTCGCAAAAGTACTGGGGCAACAACCAGCAGCACACCAAAAACTGATAATACCCAGTATGGTTTTTCTGACTTATTAAATAAACCAATTGAAATTTATACATTTATTGACCCATTGTGCCCTGAATGCTGGTCACTGGAGCCCTATCTAAAAAAACTGAGGCTCGAATATGGACGCTTCTTTAAAATTAAACCGATTATAAGTGGAAAGCTGAGTTCCCTGAACCTTGCTAAAACGAAGAATCCAAAAGACTTGGCTAAAGCCTGGAATCGAACAGCAAGTCGAACTGGAATGAGCTGTGACGGAGACTTATGGCTGGAAAACCCTGTTTCTTTACCTTGGCTGCCCTCCATTGCTATTAAGGCAGCAGAGCTCCAGGGCGGAAAAGCCGGAGCTTCCTTTTTGCGTAAGCTCCAGGAGCATTTGTTTGTAAATAAAGAAAATATATCCAATGACGAAATTCTGATCCAATGTGCTAAAGAAGTGAATCTTGACCTCGAAGAATTTCAGAAGGATTTATCAGGTGAAACAGCAAAAAAAGCCTTACAGTGTGATTTAAAGCTTACAAGGGAAATGGAAGTTGACGAAATACCGGCGATTGTTTTATTTAATCAGTCTGATGAACAGGAAGGCATAAAAGTATCAGGACTTTATCCATACGACGTTTATGTAAAGGTATTATTTGAAATGCTCGGATCAGAGCCAAATCCAGCTGTAAAACCGCCATTAAAAGAGTTTTTAAAATACTACCATTTTGTGGCTTCCAAGGAAATTTCCGTTGTTTTTAACTGGAGCAGTGAACAGACACAAAAGGAAATGAAAAAGCTTCAGATAAAGAGGCTGGTAGAAAAAATGCCGGCAAAGTATGATACATTCTGGCGTTATATCGGAAATTAAGCATTTATGTGGGATATTAGTGGGATATTAAGGCCAGTTAATGCGTGAAAAAAATAATTAGTAAAAAAGGAAGGATGATTTATAATCATCCTTCCTTTTTATTTCATCAAGACAAAGGGGGTTGGGAGAAAGTTCACTACAAACAAAAGGGGTTTTGTTTAAATTGTGATATCTTTCACGTATATATAATAACAAGGATGTCCAATGAACGCAATAGATTGGTGAACTATTTCACACATCTGTCACAAAATAATTGAGCAGCCATTAAAAATATTCATTTTTCTGTTATGTATGCGATTGTACTAGCATATATTTTAACAAAAACGAGAGGTGATCAGCATGAAAATTCAGCTCATCATTGTATCAGGTATTTTCCTGTTTATGCTTTGGCTTAACTTCCTTGGTATGATGAACATGGTCCCACGATTGATTACCTTACCTTTATTGTTTATTTCCACCTATATGCTCATTTATACTTTCGTTTTCAGGAAAGCATATCGTGGAAAAAGGAGAAGGTTACTCTGACAATACAGAGGCGGAAGTGCCCCATAGAATCGTTAGTCACAAAACATCAAAAACACCCTTTTCGGGACAAAAAAAGTCCCTGTTAGCTACTTGCTCAACAGGGACTTTTTTGATTCTTTTTTGAAAGTGACTATACTCATTCAATCATTTACTTTAAAAGCTCTTCAAACTCATTGAGCTTTTCTTCAAATACGTCTAATGCTGACAGAATTGGATCCTTGGAAGTCATATCTACTCCGGCACGCTTCAGAACTTCGATTGGATAGTCACTGCTTCCTGCTTTAAGATAGTTTAAATACCTTTCCACAGCTTCATCTCCCTCATTCAGGATTTGAGAGGCAAGTGTTGTTGCGGCCGAATAGCCTGTTGCATATTGATAAACGTAATAATTGTAATAGAAATGAGGAATACGAGCCCATTCCAGACCAATTTTATCATCAATCGTTATATCGTCACCGAAGTACTTTTTATTAAGGTCATAGTAAAGCTGGGTCATTTTTTCTGCAGTTAGCGCTTCTCCGTTCTGTGCACGAACATGGATATCATGTTCAAATTCAGCAAACATTGTCTGACGGAATACTGTCCCGCGGAAGCCTTCTAAGAAATGATTTAACAGGTAAAGCTTCTCTCTTTTATCATTCGTATTCTTTAGCAGATAATCATTCAATAACGCTTCATTACAGGTAGATGCCACTTCAGCTACGAAAATTGAATAGTTGCCGTAACGGAAGGGCTGATGCTTATGTGTATAGTAGCTGTGCAGCGAATGCCCTAATTCATGGGCAAGCGTAAAGAGATTGTTAATGTTATCCTGCCAATTTAACAGGATATATGGGTTGGTTCCATAAACGCCTGAGGAATAGGCACCGCTTCTTTTCCCTTTGTTTTCTTCAACATCGATCCAGCGGCTCTCAAAACCTTGTTTCAGGATTTCCTGATATTCCTCACCTAATGGGGCCAATCCATTTAGAACATATTCCTTGGCTTCATCATATTTTACCTCCATATCCACATCATCAATGAGAGGAACATATAAATCGTACATATGCAGTTCCTCTACATCCAATACCTGCTTGCGTAAGCTTACATAGCGATGAAGCAATGATATTCTATCGTTTACCGCTTCCACCAGATTATCATAAACACTCTCCGGAATATTGTTGGCATCCAGTGAGGATTGTCTTGCTGAATCATAATGACGGGCCTTAGCATTAAAGTTATCCCGTTTCACCGCGCCACTAAGTGTAGAAGCAAGGGTATTTTTGTATTTTCCATAAGTATCATACATAGCATCAAAGGCATTTTTTCTTACATTACGATCCTTAGATTCCATAAACTGAATAAAACGTCCATGCGTAAGGTCCTTTTCATTTCCGTCTGCATCTTTTACAGAAGGAAAATCTATATCCGCGTTATTCAGCATTCCAAATGTCTGCTCAGGACTGCTTGTAACCTCTGAAACTTCAGCAAGAAGCTCTTCTTCTTTTTCACTTAGGATATGTGGGCGCTGCCGCAGAACATCCTCCAGATAATGCTCGTAAGTCTTTAACTCTTCATTCTCAGATAAAAACGCTTTAACCTGATCCTCGGTTAATGTCAATAATTCAGGGACAATAAAACTCATTGCACTTGAAGCCTGCGTGATCAATGTTTCAGCACGGGTGTTTAACTCCTGATAAAAGGAATTGGTTGTGTCCTGATCATACCGCATGTGCGCATATGTAAACAGCTCTCCTAATCGGTTGGATATTTCATCCTGCAGCTTTAGCATCTCTAATAACTGATCAGCAGAGTTTGTAATTTTGCCTTGAAATTCAGTCATTTTCGGATAAAGGTTCTGTATTTCTTTAAATTCGTTTTCCCAGGCCTCGTCCGTTTCAAATATATCTTCCAGCTTCCAGGTGCGTTCTTCTGGAATGTCTTCTCTCTTTGGCAATTCTTTTGTATTTTTCGCCACGGTCAATGTCCTCCTTCTTATAAAGTGAAACTTCCATCAGTGGGGGCCAATTCATGCGTGATAAATGGGTATACAATAATCATCTATCCTGCAAGTCATCCTGTATCCTCATTTATCTATTTTACATGAAGTCGGGTTTGTTTTTCCAACTTTACTAATTGATTCAATAATTGGGAATCCCTGTTTATAGCCTTTTCCAAAGTCCGGGGAAATACAACCTCTTTCTCCTTTCTGAAAGTATATTCATTTACACGTGAAAGGATCTGAAGCCTTTCCAGCAGATACAAATACTCTATAACAGCCACAGATTCCTCGAGATAGATGGATGCCAGTGGACGTCTTATTTGTATGGATTGTAAGGTGGATTGCACCTCATTATACATAAAAGTTTTCCCAACTGATAAAGGTTTAATAATTTCCAATAAAATTTTGCTTTGCCATATATACGTAGGTGTTTCAATTAAGAAATGATGGGTTACGGGCAAATGAATCTCTGACGGTAAGTATTGGGGATGCAGTCCTTTTGAATATAGCCAGGAAATAAACCGCCTGTCCGATGAACCTGCATATTTGGCTCGCAGACCACGGAATCTCTTCTTCTCATTTAACCAATATTCATATATTTGATGATTCAGAACCTGGGATTTTAAAAAGAAGTGCTGAAAACCTGAATGCGACAGAACCCATGAATGTAAGCGGCCATACATTCTGGATTTTATTGGGCTTGGGGAAACGAGTGAGGTCATTAGGTCGGTTACAGGATTATAAAAGAGGATTTGGGGCTGGGTATCAGGCGTGAACTTCTGAATAAATAAGGAATCAAAATATGTAGTTTTAATCTGGCTGGTCCCTCTTCTTTTTAACCGGTTTTCTCCAAGTATCCATATGGGAAAAATCCCCGCTTTCCTGTATCCCCTTGTACGCTCCCTGACAATTGTCGGTGAAATCACAGCACATTGATATTCAATAGCAAAGTAGCAATCATTCCATTTCACCAGCAAATCAGGACGCTGCCGGATAGCAGAGAGATAATATTCCAATTCCACTGGTATTCCTTGAGTAGAAAACCACTGAAATAAAGCAGCTTTTCCTTTCGAATGGTAATCCCCCTCCCCATTATGACGATTAGGACAGGAGCTTTGCTGGAAATGCGCGTAATGAGGCATCACCTTTTCCCCTGCCCTGATAAATACCTGTTCATTACATTGAGGGCAATAAAAGATTTCCTGTCTTAAATCTGCCAGCTCCTGCCTGGTTTTATTGATAAGTAATATAGGTGTTCCATTCTTATCTACAGCTTTTAACAAATCCATCACCTCTCCGTCTGAATATTCCTTTCACTTAGAATAAACAACGAAATCTTATCTGTAAAAAGACTATTTTGCTTTTGTATAAGGCAGGAACACGTATAAAATCTGAAATTTTACTAGAGTAATTAAAAAAACATGTACCTCTCATTTCGAGAAATACATGTTTCGTTAAATTATAATAGTGGTGATAAGAGCCGACAGGTTGACTCGTATATTTTCATAAAAATCGGGCGCTTTAAAAATCTGGAATGTTCCAGCTGAGTGGAATGCTGAAGATCCTTCTCAAAATCCGTTACAAGCTGCTCTACGCTGTCTGTCTTATAAAGAAAGGCGTTGACCTCAAAATTCAGGTGAAAGCTTCTCATATCCATATTTGACGTTCCTATGGATGCCAGTTCCTGATCGACAATCATGACCTTGCTATGTAGGAACCCTTCATTATAACGATAAATTTTCACGCCCGCTTCTAACAGCTCAGGATAATAGGATTGAGAAGCATAAAAAACGATTTTTTTATCCGGCCGATTGGGAACGAGCAGTTTCACATCAACCCCACTCAGAGCAGCCGTTTTAATGGCTGAGAGAATATCGGTATCCGGAATAAAATAGGGTGAGGCAATCCAGATTGACTGCTGTGCAGATGTCATGAGAGAAAAGAACAGCATTTTAATGGTCTCCCATTCCGTATCCGGTCCACCCGCAACGAGCTGAACTCCCCCTTTATTTTCAATGATGTATTCAGGGGATAAGTAGGCAGGCTTCAGCAAAGCTTTTCCCGTCATATAATACCAATCCTGCAGAAAAATCGTCTGAAGGCTTCGCACCGCTTCACCACGAACATATAAATGGGTATCACGCCAATTCCCGTAGTACTTGTTTCGGCCAATATATTCATCCCCGATATTTAATCCACCTGCAAACCCTATTTTTCCATCAACCACAACAATTTTTCGGTGGTTACGAAAATTAATTTTATTGTTCAGAAATGGCAGTTTAACCGGAGAAAAAGGAACCATTTCCACACCTGCACGCTTCAGTTCCTCTTTAAAACCATTAGAAAGCTCCCAGCTCCCTACTGCATCATAAAGGAAACGAACTTCGATGCCATTTTTCGCTTTTTCTACCAGGACATCCTTAAATTCATTTCCCAATTGATCATCTCTTACAATATAAAATTCTAAATGAATATGGTGTTCCGCCTGCTTCAGCTCTTCCAGCATAGCAGGAAAACTCTCGGAACCATTTGTTAAAACTCTTGTATCCGTATGAAATGAAATAGGAGAATGTCCAAGCCTCTGAGCCAGACGAAAGGATTGTCGCTGGTAATCTCCCAAATGATTAAGTTCTCTCTGATTCAGAAAGCGACTGCCCTCAACCTGCCTGAACGCTCTCAGATCCAATTCAGCCTTTTGCTTAAACATTTTACGTTTACGAAAGTTCTGACCGAAAAAAAGATAAAAGAAAAAACCAACACCCGGGAAGGCGGCCAGAACAAGCAGCCAATTTAAAGTCTGACTGGGATTACGATTCTCAATAAAAATTAAAAACGAGATAAAAACGACGGATATGGATATAAAAATAGAATAAGCCGTAACAATCCAACTTCCCCAGAATTCGGTTACGATATAGAGAAAACCGACGACCATAATCAAGAATACGAAAAGTTGAATACGTTTAAACATAGATAGACCTTCCTTAACTGTTATAAAGTGAAACTTCCATCAGTAGGGGGTTTTCTCCATCCCCCACTGATGGTTAGTTGACTTATCAGGTTTTTACTGGCCGTTTATCCCCCACTTCGTCTTGTTGGGGTACCCCCAAAACCTGAAGTGGGGGTATTACGGCCAGTTAATACGTGATAAATTCCTCTACGATTTTAGCTGGAATATTGTTTCAGATTAATGACCTCACACTTCTAATCTAATGTAATTTTTCAATAAAAACAAGCATCATACATCCTTATCACCATTTACTCAGAGAGTTTTTCCCTTATCTCCCCCACCCCCATATATATTTTAGAACCACAAAAAAAGACATTCCAATATTTTTGGAATGTCCTTGAACCTCTATAAATTAGGGAAATGGGTTTTGATTTGTTCCAATGCACTTTGCTCATAAATCTGATTCCCATATTCACTTAATCGGTGAATGGTCATACTGCTTTCTTCACTATATTCGAGCATGTGGCTAATGACATCTTCCTGTTCATCATCGTCCAGCAAATCATCTTTGAACTGAATAAACAAATAGTAGGCCTGATCATAGTGATAAAGTTCATCATGAAATACAAATGAATCACGGATGGAATGACCTAACTGTATGACGTTTTCAATATCGGTAAACTTCAGAACAATGGAAAATTCCTCCTGATCATCCTCATTTTCCTCATCCTGATCCTCTGTGTCTGTCTGCTCACCATTCAAAAAGTGGCCTTTATCTAATAATGATTCCATTTTATCATCTATTGGTAAATCCAATAACTTTCCTTCATCAGTTGGAAGCTCAAGCTTGTGGCCATCCTTGGATAACTGGGCCTTCGTAACAATAATCTCAAGGCCTTTATCCATTGCCTGTACTTGAATCCATAATGGACCATCTACAGTAAATTCTTCCTGTTCATTCACCTCATCCATCATTTCCCAGAAGAGCTGTTCACTTTTTTCCCGGTTATACCAGACATCTTCACGATCAAAACCGCGATCCTCTATATCCATATAGGAGATGTAAAACTTGACTGTGTTTTCATTAATACGCTCGATTTCCATTTTAAAACTCTCCCTTCTGGTTTTCATTTATCAATTGAAGGGAAAACTAACCCCTTAAAATAAACTACTTTTGTTATATTTTATGATAAAACTAAATAAAATGAAAATTATATTGCTCGTTCTTTAAAAAACAAACGTGAGTCCATATATCTAAACCTTACAAATTAGTTACCCTGCATTTAAAAAGCTAAACATCATGCTCCTTATGTGCTAAGGTTTGATTTATTATTTTACCGTATTTCACTCTATTTGTCACCTGTTTGGGGAGGTATTATCCATGGAATTTTTAGATTTTGAATTCATTAAGTCCATTATTGCAATCATAGGTATTGATTTGGTCCTCGGTGGTGATAACGCCATTGTCATTGCACTTGCAAGTCGTAATCTCCCCTTAAGCCAGCGGAATAAAGCGATTATTTGGGGGACAGGCTTAGCTATATGTATCAGAATCTTGTTAACTGCCGTAGCACTTTATCTATTACAAATCCCATTTTTACAATTTGTCGGAGGGCTTCTTCTTGTTTATATTGCTATCCATTTACTTACAGATGACGGGGACGACCCGGATATTAAGGGCAGTGATAACCTGCTCTCAGCTATCAAAACGATTGTATTTGCAGATGTAGTTATGGGATTTGATAATGTCATTGCGCTTGCAGGTGCATCCGGCGGAAACATCATCCTTGTTATCATTGGTTTAATCATCTCGGTACCTATTATCATCTGGGGAAGCAAAATTATTCTATTTACAATGGAGAAATTCCCTGTATTGGTTTATATTGGAGCAAGTATTCTGGCTTACACAGCAAGTGAGATGATCCTTGGCGAGGAACGATTGCAGCCAATTTTTGAGCAGTTCAGCATACTCCACTATATACTTCCAATCGTAATGATCCTGTTTGTCATTATCACTGGTTACAACGTTGATCAGCGTAAAATCAAAACCGTTAAATAATGAAAGTACCTGAATAAAGAAAAAAGGTCTGATTAAAAGAAAAAAGGTCTGATTCTTTTCATATACATGAGTGGCAGTTAGCCTCTCATATATATGAATGTAAGGAATCGGACCTTTTAATTTCATTTCCCTGAACTTTAATTAATTGACAAGTCTTTGCGCTTCCTTCAGCTGGAATGAACGTACTTTTCGAGGCAGGAATCGACGAATTTCATCTTCGTTATACCCTACCTGGAGTCTCTTTTCATCCATAATAATCGGGCGACGAAGAAGTCCAGGATTTTTCTGTATTAAATCAATTAAATCCTTCAATGGCAGTTGATCTAAGTCCGCATTTAATTCCTGAAACACTTTTGAACGAGTAGAGATGATTTCATCTGTCCCGTTTTCAGTCATTCTCAGTATCTCCTTGACTTCATCAATGGTCAAATATTCAGAGAAAATGTTTCGTTCCTTAAATGGAATATCGTGCTCCTCAAGCCAGGTTCTTGCTTTCCGACAAGATGTGCAGCTTGGAGATGTGAATAAGGTTACCATATGTTTCACTCCTTTAAAAGGATTGCTTCCAGAAACAAAAAAAGTTTTATTAGATTATAATTAATATAATCTAAAATACTACATACTAAGTATACTACAAAATGATAAATGAGGATAGAGGGTATTGGAATTGTTTAAATATTGTTCAATATTTCGCCACTATTATTAGTTATTATTCCCTATTATCTCATCCCCTAAACCATTTTTTAGGGAGAAATAACAAACGTTCATTATCATTCAGGCGGGAGGTTTTTTCAATTCGCTCAGAAATTTAATCATCCAGTTCGTCAAAGATATTGTCATTTCTGCTCTCATCAAAGGTCAGTACTTTATCAACAGGCTCATAGGATTCACCGTAGAATTCTTTATCTTTATAGGTATGAATACTTTTATACATCTTTTTCATTTTCTCAAAAATTTCTTCTTCTGTTTCATGTTCAGGGGACCAATAAAGAATTTCCATTTCATTTATTTCATTTGTTGCCAATGACCTTCTTGTATAACCTATCGATCTTGCATGCTGAAACCCTTCTTTTTGATAAAAATGCAGTCGCTTTTCTGTATCCGTATCTTCATAATCAATGGGTTCCACTTCCAGAATGATGGGCTTCCCTTTTTCTTTCAGCTTCTCCATCAATTGATGCCCAATCCCTTTTCCTCTGGAAGCACTGGAAACATAGACGTAATCAATAAAAATGAAGGTGTCAAACTCCGCATACATCATAACGTGATGCTCACCCTCATCCTTATAATAGACGTCTCCTTTTTCTTCAAGAAGTCTTTCCATATGCTCTTTTGATTTCATTTCCTCAACGGGAAAATACTTACTGAGCTTTTCATACCAGTTCATAAATCTACTCCTTCTCCATTTGTCCTTTTTTATTATAACGAAACCTCTTGTAAAAGTGAAATATTTCCGGGATTACTTGAGAATTATTTTCAGACTTTTCAAACCGCCGCTGATAGCATACAATGAATTATAAGATGACTGTAGGGGGGGTCGGAAGTTATGGGTTCCTTTGTTTTAGAGTTATCATTATTGGGGATTTTAATCATTGGATTAACCGCTTTCTCTGCTGTTATTGTTCAATTTTCCGGTGAAAGGCTATTTGGTCGAAAAACAAAAAATCACTATTCCTCACAGTCTCACTCCATCCAATCAAACTGGAAACAGGTTGGCGGAAAGCATCAAACTTGAATCATTAATGAGAAAAAAGGACACTTCCTGAGCAGAATTGTCCTTTTTTATTAATTAATCTAGTGGGGTATAATCCACATTCTTTGTATACTTATTTGATGGGTTCCAGAGAAGGAACTCATGAACCCCGCCTTCATTCAATGCTTTAATTTGGGCTTCCACTTCAGCCTTCCCATATTGGGTTGGTGCTCCTGAATATAACCATGGAGCTTCAAAGTCCTGAATCCACGGTCTTGAAACAGGGGAGTTCTCAAGTTCACCCAAGCGTTCATTTTCCACCTTTACATATTCCTTAACCAGCTTGTAGGGTTCCTTGTCTGGGAATGGAATATCGAAATAACTGGTCCAATGACTTGGATAGACCATGGAGGAAATGACATCGACATTGCTTGAAATCTTGGAAAAGTTCTGTCCAATCCCAGGAGCTTCCGGAATTGTTGCAGAATAACCAAAAATATCTACAGATAAATCAACATTATAATAGGCCAATTTCTCTTTAGCGTAGGATACAAAGTCCGTAACCGCTTTGACACGCTTCTGAACATTATCCATGTCTAAATCTGCATACTCACCTTCACTGTATTGAAGGATATCATCCCGCTTTTCAAAGCCCTCCGGAAATCTTACATAATCAAATTGAATATCCTTAAACCCTGCTTCAGCAGCCATTTTGGCAATTTCAAGGTTATATTCCCAGACTTCTTTCATGAATGGATTAACAAAGGCTTCCTCTCGTCCATTTTTCCAAATTGATCCATTCTCTTTAAAGGATAATTCCGGTCTTTTTTCAGCAAGCCTCGTATCTTTAAACACCACGATACGTGCAATCGGATATACCCCTTCTTTTTCCAATGTTTCAAGTGTACTTCTTAGATCACTGATATAATTCTTACCAATATCCGAATATGGCGAGTCCTCTCCAGGATCGAAAGTTAGATCTCCATAGTCGTCTTTAATGTCAATAACCATGGAATTCAATTCTGTTTGATTAACCAGATTCAGCAGTTCTTCAAAACGGCTTCCTCCTGCAGATGGTCCTGTTACATAAATGCCCCTTACAGCTTCCGGATACTCAAATTGAAGACCCGAGTCGTACAGGAACCGTGCAATCGGATCTTCAGGAAGAGAACGCTGCTTCAATTGTACTTGATATGAATCATGAATTTTTGCAGTAAATGATTGCACTTCTTCTTCCGCATTCACAATGAGTTGTGGGAAAAAGGAAAGAATCAGAGTTACAATAGCCATCAAAAGTATCTTTCCCGGTTGCAACGGGTGCCAGGTCAGATCATCCCTACTGCCATTGAATTCCTCTCCTGATAAATTTACCCCAAGCGGATGGATGTCGGTTCTTGCCTTCTCTCTTCTTGGTTTATTCAATTTGATCAAACTCCCATTTTTTATTGTATGTCTATATTATATTAGAAGTTTGTTTTATTTTGTTGGCTTTTTTTAATTTTCTCCGGGAAAAATATTTTATTCACCTATTGACAAGGCCAAAATGAGGATGTTTCCTTGTCAATGGTGCTGAATCCGGACGTGGCCTCTCATGGTATGCTATAAACCAATCACAGCCTTTATTATTCAGACACGAAAAAATCCCTGTTATATTATAAAATAACAGGGATTTACCTCTTATTACACTTTATACATGTAAAAGAAACGGATATTATTTATTTTCTGATTCTCTTTTATATTTTTCGAATTCGGTTGGGGTGCATCTTACCCAATGTCCTGGTGTGATTTCTCGAAATTCAAATTCCTCATCTTGATTATGAATAGATGGATCATATTCCACTCGTTTACGGCTACGCTCATAATCAGGGTCTGGAAGAGGAATCGCTGAAAGTAAAGATTTTGTATATGGATGAAGCGGATTACGGTACAGCTCTTCACTATCCGCCAATTCAACCATATGTCCAAAATACATTACCCCAATTCGGTCACTAATATATTTTACCATGGAGAGGTCATGGGCAATAAATAAATAGGTTAAGTTATGGTCATCCTGCAACTGCTTCAGAAGGTTTACAACCTGAGCCTGAATAGATACATCAAGAGCTGAGATAGGCTCATCAGCAATAATAAACTCCGGCTTAACGGCTAGCGCCCGGGCAATACCGATTCTCTGACGCTGTCCACCACTAAACTCGTGGGGAAAGCGGCTGGCATGCTCCTTATTTAATCCTACTGTTTCCAATAATTCCTGTACTCTTTCTTTGCGTTCCTTTTCATTTTTCGCAAGACCATGGACGTCGATTCCCTCTGCAATGATATCCTGCACATTCATACGGGAATTCAAGGATGCATAAGGGTCCTGGAAAATCATTTGCATTTTCCGATTAAACTTTTTAAGTTCAGTGTTGGATTTTTTTCCATGAACATCTTCGCCATTAAACTTCACCTGGCCATCTGTGGCATCGTATAGCCGAATGATCGTTCTTCCTGTTGTAGATTTTCCACAACCGGATTCTCCCACCAACCCAAAGGTCTCTCCTTTGTAGATGTCAAATGTTAAACCATCAACGGCTTTTACGACACCCTTACGTCCGACACGGAAATGCTGTTTTAAATCTTTTACTTCGAGTAACTTTTCATTAGATGCCATTATTCTTCACCGTCCTTAGCTACACCCGGAATCGTACCTGTACTGGCAATACCATGCATACGACGTTTGACCGATTCCGGTGGTTCAATATTCGGAGCCTTTTCATGAAGCAACCAGGTAGCAGCATAATGCGTATCTGATACTTTGAACATCGGTGGTTCAAGCTCCTCATCAATCTTAAGTGCATATTGATTACGTGGTGCAAATGCATCCCCTTTTGGAGGATTTGTCATGTCCGGTGGTGATCCAGGGATGGCTACAAGGTCTAAGCCATCATTATCCAATGTCGGCATGGAACCAAGTAATCCCCATGTGTATGGGTGCTTTGGATTATAGAAAATCTCATCAGCTGTACCAATTTCCACAATCTTTCCTGCATACATAACGGCCACACGGTCAGCAACATTGGCCACGACACCGAGATCGTGAGTAATAAAGATAATTGAGCTATCTGTTTTTCGCTGAATATCCTTCATTAATTCCAAAATCTGCGCTTGAATGGTAACGTCAAGTGCTGTCGTTGGTTCGTCGGCTATTAGCAGCTTAGGATCACACGCTAATGCAATGGCAATGACTACACGCTGACGCATACCACCGGAAAACTGGTGAGGATACTGTTTTATCCGGGTATTTGCATCCGGGATTCCAACCAGTTCAAGTAATTCTATCGCTCTCTCTCTTGCTTTAGCCCGGCTCATATTCTGGTGTTTAACGAGGGGCTCCATAATTTGAGTACCTACTTTCATTGTAGGGTTTAACGAAGTCATAGGATCCTGAAAAATCATTGAAATATCCTGCCCACGAAGCTTCTGCATATCTTTCTCTGATTTTTGGACAAGATCTTCTCCCTCAAGAAGAATTTGTCCATCTTTCACATATCCCTGTGGCTTAGGGAGAAGCTGCATTAAAGCTTTTGTTGTAACGGATTTACCTGAACCTGATTCACCAACAATTGCAAGGGTTTCTCCTTTTTTTACATCAAAGCTGACACCACGTACAGCCTGTACTTCTCCACTAAACGTATCAAAGGAAACTTTAAGGTCTTTCACCTCTAGTAACTTATCCATAATTAAACACCTACCTTTCTATTTATGCATCTTAGGATCAAATGCGTCTCTAAATCCGTCACCTAAAATATTAAAGGCAATCATAATAACAGAAATGAGAATCGCCGGGAATACTAGTAAAAATGGATATTGTCTTAAAGAATCAAAACCTGTGTTAATTAACGTACCAAGTGATGCTTCAGGTGGAACAATTCCAAGACCGATAAAGCTTAAAAAGGCTTCAAAGAAAATCGCATTTGGTATGGTAAACATCGTATTGATGATAATGATTCCACTTATATTCGGCATTAAGTGTTTCGATATGATTCTTCGGTCAGGTGTCCCCAAGGTTCGGGCTGCCAGTATAAATTCCTGAGTTTTCAGCTTGAGTATTTCTCCACGGACAATACGGGCCATACCTGTCCATCCAGTTATCGTCAGGGCAATGGTAATCGATAATACCCCCGGCTGAAGCACAACAGTCATTAGAAGTATAACAACAAGGTTTGGAATTCCAGTTAATATTTCGATAATCCGCTGAAGAACATCGTCAATACGTCCGCCAAAGTAACCGGAAATACCACCGTAGCCGACACCAATTAACAGGTCAATGGTAGCCGCTAAAAAGGCAATATACAGAGATATACGTGTACCCTGCCAGACACGAGTCCATTGGTCACGTCCCAGTTCATCCGTACCTAACCAGAAATAGGTATCTTCCATTCCTTTCGCTTCATAAGGATGAAAGGTTCCTGATACTTTTGCGGAATCTTCACTTCCATCTCCTTCATTAATTACCTCAATGTCCATAAATTCTTCTTTATTACCAAAGCGTTGAATAGCTTTCTGAGACGCTTCTTCCACTGTGTCCCCTTCAAAAGTTCTTTGGAACGTACCGTCAAAGCCCAGCCAGCTAATATTCTCCAATCCGGGTACACGTGCCGGCATCTTGGAAACGGACAAGTCCTGATCGTTATATCCATATTTATTCATACCAGGGCCAACGAAACTCATAATGATAATCGCAATCAATACAAATAGCGAAAGCATCGCTGGTATGTTTTTAAATAATGTCCTTCTTGCATCCTGCCAAAAGGTTCTGCTTTCTCTGGAGATTTTTTCACTCGTGTCTTCCGTTCTTTCTATGGGTTCAAATAATTCTTCTGGCAAATTATTTTCATTATATTGGTTATTTTGATTATTAGCCATTATTTCTCCCCTCCTGACAGTCGGATTCTAGGGTCGATAATTCCATATAGGAGGTCGATTACCAGGATGATTACCACAAATAATACGGAATAGAACAAAGTCGTTCCCATAATTGTTGGATAATCATTTACCATAATTGAGTTAACAAATTGTTCACCAATACCTGGTATAGCAAATATTTCTTCAATAACAAGCGTACCTGTAATTAAACCTACAGCCATAGGTCCAATTACTGTAATTAAAGGAATTAATGCGTTTCTCAGTCCATGTTTAAAAACAACACCTGCCTGAGTTACACCCTTTGCTCTGGCCGTTGTAATATAATCGGATCCCAATACTTCGAGCATTTCTGTTCGCGTAAAACGCGCTGAAATCGCCATAGGGAAAATCATTAGCGCTATTACCGGGAGAACATGATACTCAAGACCACCCTTCCACAGCGCTACCGGGAACCAGCCTAATTTAACCGCAAATACATACTGCAGTAATCCTGCGAATACGAAGGAAGGAATCGAAGTTCCTAGCACGGCAATAATAGTAGAAGTAAAGTCAAGTACTCCATTGTGGAAGATCGCAGCTATCAAGCCAAGTAAAATCCCTAAAAGTACACCAATCACTAAAGACTCAGCACCTAAAATTGCAGATGGTCCAATTCTGTCAGCAAGAATTTTAGTTACCGGCGTTGAGTCAAATTTATAGGAAAGTCCTAAATCTAATTGTACAATCCCGACCAGATAATTGACGTATTGTACAGGAATGGGGTCGTTCAGACCGTATTTTTCGAGAACAATTTCCTGCTGTTCTTCAGATAGTTTATTTTCAGCGCTCAGCGGACTACCAGGTAAAATCTTCATTAAGAAGAACGTAATGGATGCAATGATAAATAAAGTAATCAGCATATAGACAATCCGCTTCAGTAAAAAACGTCCCATTTCCAACACCTCCTGAAAAAGTTTATCGAATTTTGTTGTAAGTTGACTGAAAGTTCATTATTGCCAAAAAACTCTCCAACAATGGAAAAGAGAGTATACGCCACCTTAATGGTCTATATACTCTCCTCCCAATCTTAAGCTAGCCTATTCGATTAAGATTAATGATTAATCTTATTCAGCAGCAACAGCTTCAGCCCATTTGTACTCATAAGTTGGTCCAAAGGAATTGCTGTAAACATTTTCAACCTTAGGACTAATTAACTGAGCACGTGCACTCTGATAAACCGGTGCAATGGCTGCATCTTCAAATAGAATCTTCTCAGCTTCTAAGAAAGCTTCCATACGAGCTACCATGTCAGTAGTATTCTTTGTTGATTCTACTAGCTCATCATATTCTTCATTGGAGTAACCCATCTTATTGTTTCCACCATCTGTTAACCAGAGGTTTAACCAAGTATATGGATCCATGTAGTCAGGGCCCCATCCGGCAAATTGGATATCATAATCCATGTTTGTATCAGCATCTAAACGCTGCTCGAACGGCACTTGAACTAATGTAAGATCCAACCCTGGAAGGTTACTTTCAAGTTCATTAACAATGAATTCATTCATTGATTTAGCTGTTTCACTGTCTCCAGCAAGGAATTCAAGTTCAACAGAATCTGTACCTAGTTCCTCTAAACCTTGCTCCCAGTATTCTTTAGCTTGTTCTGGATCATAGGTTACAAGATCACCATTAATGCTGCGGAAATCTTCACCTGTTTCAGGGTGCTGATAGAAGTCTTCAGGTACAAGACCATTCGCTACCATAGATCCATTGTTCAGGATTGTATCAACAATGCCCTGCTTATCAAACGCTCTTGAAATCGCACGACGAACATTCACATTTGCCAGAGCTTCATTACGAGTCTGGTTCATCTTCAGGTAGAAGACAGTCATTTCAGGAGTTACTGTGTAATCGTCATGAGTAGAATATTGGTCAACCAGATCAGAGGATAGACCAGCTCTATCCGCTTCACCTTCTTCATATAAGTTTACAGCAGTTTGAGGATCTTTAACAACCTGATAAGTCTGCTTTTCAAGTTTTACTGTCTCAGCATCCCAATATTCAGGGTTTTTGTTTAATTCCCAGGAACTAGCTGTACTTTCCCAGTTATCTAATGTAAATGGACCATTGAATAGTAAAGTATCTGTGCTTGTTGCATAAGCATCACCTTGTTCTTCAACAAAGTCCTTATTTAACGGCAGGAATGTACCGAAAGTTGCTAATGATTCGAAGTATGGTGTTGGGTTCGCAAGGTCTACAACTAATTTGTAGTCTCCATCAGCACTTACACCAAGCTCTTCAACTGGTACATCACCATTGTTTACTTCTGTAGCATTCTTAATTACGCCACCCATCATGTATGGGCCATACTCAGATCCAGTGTCAGGATTTACAGCACGTCTCCATGCATAAACAAAATCGTGAGCTGTAACAGGATCACCATTTGACCATTTTGCATCTTCACGCAATTCGAAGGTCCAGGTTAACCCGTCTTCACTAACGGTATGGTCCTTTGCAATACCTTCTACAATTTCTCCATCCTTAACACGATAAAGACCTTCCATAGTTGCCCCTAAGAATTGAAATGCAAATTCATCAGTAGCCATAGAAGAGTCCATTGTTGGAATCGTGTCACCATTAAGTAAGTTAAACGTTTGTTCTACTTCTTCTGAAGAACCTTCTTCTGATGAATCCTGACTGTCATCTGCTGCGTCGTCTGAAGTGTCTCCACCATCATCTCCACCAGAACATGCAGCCAGGAATAGACTTAGTACCAGACCAAGTACTAAGAGCAGTGACCATTTTGACTTTTTCATGGTTTAAATGACCTCCCCTTAAGATTTAATTTTCTAAATTTTTTGTAGATGAATGATCTACGCTTAGAATTATACAAGTTTTCTAAACATTTTGCATCAACTTTTTTATATAAATTTAAAAATTTGTTGATATTATTACTTTTGCATAACAAAAAATAGGACTATTTACCCATTATCGTCACAGCAAACCCACCCCCTAGATTACTGAAAATTTTGTCAAATGAATAAAAATTTAGGAATGTTTTTTAAATGGACGAGATTTTTATTTTTATACAATATTTATTCATTTGTTGGTAAAGGCGAAATATTTTGTAAATTCAGGCCGATATACTTTTATTGTTTATTCAGGATCAGAGCATGGTATAATAATAAGCAGTTTTTAAAATAAAAAAAGGTGTTCGATTATGTACATAATAAAAAATAAATGGTTCTTCCTATTCATCAATATCCTTATTACTCTTTTTGTCTTTTTTTACAATGCTGCACCAGGTCATTCCCTGAAATATTTGATTAACAGTCTGTTTTATGTCAGTTTTCCCTATATCATGCTCTCTCTTATTCTCTACGTAACAAGGGAACGTTTTTTCGACGGGATAACGTTCGGATTTCGGAGGTTCTGGGCTGAAATGTCAAAGAAGGATTATATGGAGGAATGGAAGGAACGACCCCTTCCATCTGAAAAGATTAGTATTCGATTTTTAAAGGCCCTTTCCTTCCAGGCTCTCAGTTTACTCATTTTAATGATTTTGTTGCTTTTTATCTATTATATGTAAACGTTGTATTCCATGCCGATGTACGGACGACATACTTATTGCTTATTGGTAACGTTTTGACTAATGCAATTACTCATCATCCTACCTTCCACCTTGCATTCCTCCTCCAGACTTTATATAATAAGAAACAACTAAATATCATTAGCTGTGAAGAAGGCGCAGTACAATAGCCCGCTGATTTTCAGAGAGCTTGTGGGTGGTGTGAACAAGCATCAAGGCGAATTGGAATTGGACTTTGGAGCTGATTACCGAATGAAGCGATCTTAACATGTTAAGATAACAAGGGTGGTACCGCGGTTCATCCGTCCCTTATTTTTGGGATGTGCTGAATCGCTTTTTTTAATGAAAAATTTTGAGAATGAACAAACTATTGAGGTGATAAAGAATGCAAACCATTTTTTCAGGGATTCAACCAAGTGGATCCCTTACCATCGGGAACTATCTTGGAGCTCTTCGGAATTTTGTTGACCTTCAGGAAGAATATGATTGTTATTTTTGTATCGTGGATGAACACGCCATCACGGTACCTCAGGATCGGCTGAAATTAAGAGAAAATATTCGTTCTTTGGCCGCACTTTATCTTGCTGCCGGGATTGATCCTGAAAAATCAACATTATTTATTCAATCAGAGGTTTCTGCTCACGCTGAACTTGGCTGGATGCTGCAATGCGTGGCCTATACAGGGGAACTGGAGAGAATGACACAATTTAAGGATAAGTCAGAAGGGAAAGAGGCTGTCACTGCCGGGTTGTTAACGTATCCTCCATTGATGGCTGCGGATATTTTATTATATAGTACCCACCTCGTTCCAGTTGGTGATGACCAGAAACAGCATATTGAATTAACCCGGGATTTAGCTGAACGGTTTAATCGTAAATATAATGATATTTTTACGATTCCTGAAGCCCATATTCCAAAGGTTGGCGCAAGAGTAATGTCTCTGCAGAATCCAACGAAGAAAATGAGTAAATCCGATGAAAATCAAAAGGCTACCATCTTTTTACTGGATGATGCAAAGAAAATTGAGAAGAAGATTAAGAGTGCTGTTACTGATTCTATAGGTACGATTGAATATGATAAGGAAAACCGGCCGGGTATCTCCAATCTGCTTATGATTTATTCCAGTTTCACTGGTCAATCCATTGATGAAATCGTGGAAAAGTACACAGGAAAAGGCTATGGGGAATTCAAACAGGATCTGGCAGAGGTAGTAATTTATGCCTTGAACCCATTACAGGAACGTTACTATGAGCTTATTGAATCAGACAAGCTGGATGAGGTTCTGGATCTTGGCGCTGATAAAGCTGAATTCAAAGCAGGGAAAATGCTGAAAAAAGCTAAGAAAGCGATGGGCTTAGGCCGATTTCATAAAAAGTAAATGTATTTAAACTAAAAAATGACCGGCTTACGTAAGCCGGTCCATCTATTTATTTTGGCAATCTGTCAATAATAGGCTTGATTTGACGATGAATTCATTGTTCCTGTTTCAAGCTCCCAAAGCTTTTCAAAAAAAGGCTGTCCCTTTGTCATCTTTCGGCAGATTTCTTCGTGTGTTTTCGTCCATCCTTGCTTTAATCCCTCATACAGCTCCTGCCATGCTTCTCCAAAATCCATTTGCTGAATGCTTTCATAATTTCCCGGAGCCCATTCTGTTAGCCAATAGCGTAACTCGGATACATGGGAGGTCTGTCTCATTTGGTCCAGCATCATCATAAGTAATTGTTTTAATTGTCTTTCCTTCCTTGTTAATCCAATCATTTCATGTGGTGGAAGAGAAAGCGTATGATATTCTTTGACGTATTGTTCGGGTGAAAAGGAATAGGATACTGGTTCTAATTTTTCAATCATATCGTATACTAATCGTTCCTGCCTTGGAATAAGGCGGCTTTTGCGTATTGGCAGTGAATAACCCATCGTATCGATCGTAACAATGGATTTTCCATCAGTGGCAACAAAGGCATATTCAAGCGGGATACGTTCCTGATTTTTACGCAGATAGGCCCGTTGATAAACAGAATCCAGTAATTCTTTTGGAAGATCCTGCAGGTCGTTTTCAATGTAATCGTATAATGTTTCTGTTACATAAACTAATGGAACCTGGTCTAAAAGCTCAATTCCGTCTTCTTTTCTCCATTCGTGAAAATGACATACATTATAGCCGTTTTCTTCCCCTTCAAACCAGTTTACCCACACATCATGTAAATACATCATCCAAGACCCTCGCTTTACTATTTCATCCTTTCTATTGTTCATTATGGCCATGTTTGGCATTTTTATTCTATATGAGCCAATCTTTACCTCAGTCGGATGGATAAAAAAAACAACTGAACGTTATAATCAGAATGCCAACGAGAAGCAAATAACTTTCGGGCTTGTCCTTTATAAATATAAGGTAATCGATAAATCCTAATCCGACTGGAATGATATTCAAATAAATAATCAGCGATACTCCTCCAGCTACGGTCAATCCAAATCCAACAAAGAACCAGAATATCCAAATCATTTTTTCTTCCCCCAGGCATGTCCATCTATTATATATATATATATGTTCAAATAAATAAACTATAACTGGGGAAATATAAGAAATTCCCTTTACTATTGAATGGATAAAAGGTACATTAATAATTAGCAGTCTGTACGTCTTTTATTTTCGAATCAATGAAGGCTATTTTAAAGGTGAGATAAGTGATGGATGATAATCGTATAACGAGAAGAAAATTAAGAAGAAAAAAGCGGAATAAGTGGATTCTGTTTTCGGTTCTATTGATTTTTTTAAGCATGGCAACGTATGTAACTTATGAATATATGGCTGGAAAAAATGCAGCAATGGAAGACGTTGGAAATGACGAAAAAAGTGAAAAAAGTAAGCAGTACGAAGAGGAATTTAAAGGGGTCGATGATGGACTCAAAAAAACCAATGTTCTGCTATTAGGCAGTGACTCCAGAGGGGAAGAAAATGCAAGATCCGATACCATCATGATTGGACAATATGACCCTGAAAAAGGAACAGCCAAATTAGTCTCCATTATGCGCGATAGTTATGTCGACATACCAGGACATGGGTACAAAAAAATTAATGCAGCATTTGGCTTTGGCGGACCTGAACTATTACGAAAAACAATTAAAAGAAATTTTGGCATAGATCTAGAGTATTATGCAATTGTCGACTTTCAGGGGTTTGTAAAAATAGTAAATACCATCGCACCTGATGGAGTAGAAATCAATGTTGAAAAACATATGTCACGCCATATCGGTGTTACCCTAGAGCCAGGCCGGCAAACCCTGAATGGTAAGGAATTGTTAGGATATGCAAGATACCGCTATAGTGATAGTGACTTTGAACGTGTGGAAAGACAGCAGAAGGTTATGAGGAAATTAAAGGATAAAGTCATTTCGTTTTCGGGCGTATTAAAATTGCCACGCTTAGTCGGAACATTGCAGCCTTATATTAAAACGAATATGGATACCGGGAAGATCATTTCTTTAGGAAAGGATTTTCTTCTGAATCCTGTTGATGAGATTGAGACCCTCCGAATCCCCGTTCGTGAAAAGGCATGGGATGCCCATCATGAAGGAGTAGGAGATGTTTTAGAGTTTAATGAATCAGAAATGAGAGGAATCATGCAGGAATTTTTAAATGAAAATACGGACACATAAAAAAATCGGCCCTGGGCCGATTTTTTTACCCCCTGATTGTCCTGCTAATCAGGGGGGTCCTATTATTCACTGTATTTTTTAAAGATTAAAGATACATTATGCCCACCAAAGCCTAACGAGTTCGTCATCACGACATCAACATCTTTTTCAATCGCTTCATTCGGTACATAATGCAGATCACAGTCAGGATCTTCTGTTTCGTAGTTAATCGTTGGCGGAAGTACACCATCTGTTAAGGCCTTTATCGAAATGATGGATTCTACTGCACCCGCTGAACCTAATAAATGACCTGTCATTGACTTTGTGGAACTGACAGATAAATCATAGGCATGATCACCAAAAACCGTTTTAACTGCCTGGGTTTCAAACTTATCGTTTAATTCTGTGCTCGTTCCGTGCGCGTTAATATATTGGATATCCGTTTTTTCAATGTCAGCATCCTCCACTGCCTGTTGCATGGCCCTTGCTGCTCCTTCACCTTCAGGGGCTGGTGCTGTGATATGATAGGCATCTCCTGTTGATCCATACCCTGTAATTTCCGCGTAAATTTTTGCTCCACGTTTCTTAGCAGATTCCAGAGTCTCAAGAACGAGAATTCCAGCTCCTTCTCCCATTACAAATCCGTTACGGTTTAAATCAAAGGGACGACTTGCTGTCTTTGGATCCTCAGTCGTACTTAATGCTTTGGCACTTGAAAAGCCTGCAAATGCCATATTCGTAATCGGAGCCTCTGCACCACCTGTAATCATGTAATCTGCATCTCCCCGCTGGATAACTTTATACGCATCCCCAATGGAGTTCGCACCTGATGCACAGGCGGTTACTGTACAGGAATTTATCCCTTTGGCGCCAAGTAAAATCGATACCTGTCCGGCAGCCATATCCGGGATCATCATGGGTACAAAAAACGGACTGACTCTTTTGTATCCCCGATTTATAAATTTCCGGAATTGTTCCTCATATGTAGCCATTCCGCCAATCCCTGAACCAATCCATACCCCTGTACGGTCTGCGATTTTATCATTAATCTCCAGATTCGCATCCTTCACAGCCATCATGGATGATGCAACAGCAAATTGGGTGAAAAGGTCCATTCTTTTGGCATCCTTTTTATCCATATACTCCGCAGGGTCAAAATCTTTTACTTCACCTGCAATTTTGGCAGGAAAATCATCTGGATTCACCCGGGTTACGCCATCAATACCAGATTGACCTTTTTGAATCTGATCCCACATTGTTTCTACATTATTTCCAACAGGAGTAACTGCTCCCATTCCCGTAACCACTACGCGACGATTATCCATGGACTTCACCTTCCTCCTTTTTTCACTTTAACGGTCACCCGCTTTTTCTTTTTAGAGCTGCGGCTCCTAGGTCAGGGCGGATATAAGCCAAAGCCATTCCGTGGCCAAAACCATGCCACTCCATGTCTTCGTCTTATCCCGCATGACCTGATCAGTCGCCTCCGCTTTTCTTTGTCCAGCTGCGGCTCCTAGGTCAAGGCGGATATAAGCCAAAGCCATTCCGTGGCCAAAACCATGCCACTCCATGTCTTCGTCTTATCCCGCATGACCTGATCAGTCGCCTCCGCTTTTCTTTGTCCAGCTGCGGCTCCTAGGTCAAGGCGGATATAAGTCAAAGCCTTTCCGTGGCCAAAACCATGCCACTCCATGTCTTTGTCTTATCCCGCATGACCTGAACAGTCGCCTCCGCTTTTCTGCCTACCACCTTAAGGCTACGGCTCCCCAGGTTAGACCTCCGCCGAATCCTACTAGGACGACGAGGTCATCTTCTTTTATTTTACCGTTCTTCACATCTTCTGACAAAGCAATTGGTATGGAAGCTGCTGAAGTATTTCCATATTTGTGAACAGATTTGGACATTTTTTCCTTCTCAATGCCTAATCTTTCTCTGGCAGTTTCCATGATTCGGATGTTTGCCTGGTGTGGAATTAGGTAGTCTACATCCTCTTTCTTTAAACCGATTTTTTCTACAACATTGACTGCCGATTCACCCATTTGACGAACGGCAAATTTGAAGACTTCCCGGCCATTCATGACGATATATTCGTCCTGATACAGGTGATCTCCTCCACTTCCATCAGATCCTAATTCAAACGAAAGAATTCCTTTGCCATCTTCTACAGGACCGACAACAGCTGCACCTGCTCCATCACCAAACAGTACACATGTATTGCGGTCCTCCCAATTTGTGATTTTCGAGAGCTTCTCCACGCCAATCACAAGTACATTTTGGTATACACCTGAATTAATAAACTGCTGGGCTGTGGCTAAACCATACATAAATCCTGAACAGGCTGCGCTAATGTCCATAGCCGCTGCCTTTTTGGCCCCAAATCGCTCTTGTAAGCGGCACGCAACAGATGGAAAAGGCTGATCTGGTGTTACGGTTGCAACCAGAATTAAATCAAGCTCTTCCCCGCTAATTCCTGCATCGTTAAGCGCATTTTCCGCTGCACGGTAGGCCATATCAGATGTATCCATATCATCATCTGCAATGCGTCTTTCTTCGATACCCGTACGAGTGCGAATCCACTCATCACTGGTATCTACAATTTTCTCCAAATCTTCATTCGTAACCACTTTGTCCGGTACAAAATGACCGATTCCTATTAATCCTGCATTCATATATTCATCCCCTTAAAAGGTTTTCCGCTTTCTTTATCCAGCTGCGGCTCTCAGGCCTAACCGGTCGCCTCCGCTTTTCCATTGTCCAGCTGCGGCTCCTAGGTCAAGGCGGATATAAGTCAAAGCCTTTCCGTGGCCAAAACCATGCCACTCCATGTCTTTGTCTTATCCCGCATGACCTGAACAGTCGCCTCCGCTTTTCCTGTTCCGGCAAAAAGGTCAAATCAATCTTTTTTATTACTTATTATTATGACCTGGTATTAATTTTAATGTAAAAAAAATCATTTTTCAAGTATTTGAAAAATGACGCCGTGGGGGCTCCCTTTTGCAGGGAACCTTCCATCCTATTTAATCTGATTGGGTAAGTCTCCGGTTTCTTTGTATTGATTAATAGCTTCAGCTACATCCTCCCTTACATGCTTCGGTACTTCATCACTGTATGTTCCCATTGTGATCACATCATCACGAAAGTCAAAATTCATAACTTTTGATGGGAGTTCACCTTTGTTAAATTTTTTGGCTATAATGGGATACAACCGGTCAACATGCTGTACAGTACTTGTAAGAACTGTTGATTCTCCCATATCAATCAAATCAGAAATATAACCGATGGCATATATATTTGACTCCTTTGCCTCATTCACAATGGGCACACTAAACCCGTCCCCTGTTGGATAAATGACATCGATATTCGCTTCCTTCAGAGTCTGAAATCGATTGAGGGCCTGTTCTGAACTATCCCAATGGTTGACCATGCGAATTTCCACATTCACTTCCGAATTTTGATATTTCACCCCTTCATAGAAACCGTCAATTTCCGGCTGCCACTCAAAGGCTCCCAGTACACCAACATTATTGGTTTCTGTCATAGCTCCTGCTACCATTCCGGCAAAAAATCCCATTGCATGAGCATTAAATTTAATACTGGTGATATTTTCGCTATATGTATCGCCATTAAAATAGACGAACTGTATATCCGGATAATCCTGATCAATGGCAGAAAAATATTGTCCATAGCTGCTGCTATGTCCAAAAATTAAATTCACACCCTTATTGGCAAAAGTCTCAACGGCCTCGTTGACTTTCATCTGCGTGTTGACCCCTTCTTTAAAATAAACATTAGTATCCATATTCTCCTGAATGTTTAAGAGGCCTAAATATCCTTTCTTTCCCCATGTCTGATCATGTATGGAACCTTCCACCAGCAATCCGGCATTTTGAATATTTCCGGTCTCTAAAACATTTGAACAGCCTGTTAATAAAAGGAAAATGATAAAAATTAAAGCTCCTATTTTTTTCACGCTGCTGCACTCCCAATTCTATCTCTATTTCAGATATATGAATAACGGTTTGTAAAGCCTTTACGTATCTCTTTAGTTTACCCATAAATGTAGTTATTTCAAACGATAATAGACATTTTTCCATTGTTCGATATGGTTTAAGACTTTTTGGACAGCCTGATCACTTGAGAATGTAGAAGCCTCCCTCTTCCCAAGATAAAAACAATCCGTATCCTCCTGATAAGTAAAATGTAACAAGTTTTCCTTATTCTTTTCCTGTGTTAAATCATAAACGCTATGAACTAAATCGTCTACAAATAAAACGGAATCATTTTTTGACACTTTTTCAAATTCCTCTTCACTCATCCAAGGGCCAACCGTTGGGGGAATCAAAATAATAAACTCATTATGAGCCGGATCCTGCACTTTTTCCCTATCTTTTTCTTCCATTAACATATAGTATTCTCCTTTTGGAAAACAGGAATTTACGATTTCTTTCATTTCTGAAGGTGTTTTTTGAAGAGATATAACGATGGTTCGGCTATCTCCAACTGTAAGCTCCTGAAAATTCTTCTTCCAGGTAAAGAGTGCATTCCGTCCAATTAAACTATATAAAAACTCCTGCTGTGAATCTGTGATTTCTCCCACACCAATAACCTCTATACCTTCATTTAAATACTTTTCAACAAAATGATACCCCTTCCAATTAAAGCAATCGAACACCACTACATTCAATTATACCCCCCCATTCCTAAATGAAATATTCTTTATTTTTAAAGGTCTCTTTGGTAAACTAAGAACAGAATGATACAAACGAGGTGAAACCATGCGAATCATTTGGACATTTATCTGGAGTATACTATTAAGCTCAACCGTTGTTTATGTAATCTCAAACATGGCTGCAGTCAATTTTAATCTCAATGCAGCTCTCGTTTTAGCCGTTGTGTTCACAATCGTTGTTTCGGTTTTAGGAGATGGTATTTTAACGGAAGATACCAACTAATGGAATGATTCAATCCGTTATACCATATGGTAAAGTGAGGGTCAGATTAAGGCAAGTATGTGATTCAGGAGAAATCATTTATGGAGCAGACGATTTCTCTTTCCTTCTTGCTGATCTGACCCTTCTTCTTTGTTTTTTCTTGAATCACAGTTGCCTTACATTAAAACCACGGCAATACACTGAGGGCTGTTAGTGCAGCCAGAGGCAATACCAGTCTGCTGAAGCGTGGACGAAATCCGTATCCATAATAACCATAAGGCGGGTAGAATCCATACCAGCCCCATTGTCTCTGATTAGCCATTTGGGAATCCTGATAAACAGACATATCATTTGAGGCCATTGGAACTGCCAGAATAACATTTTCTGCATCCACGTCAACGATGATTCCATCAAATTGACGCCCATCAGATGTTTCCGCCAGTACATACTTATTCATATGCGACTTGCATAACGAATAGAAATCCTGATGATGTGGTTGAGTTTTGTGCACTTATATTCCCTCCTTCTATACATCAATAGTCTATTCGTTCAATATTTGTCACGTTCCATAGCTATTGACAAAAAATAGGGACTTTTTTATGAATCATAGAGGGATTCGTGCCTGTCATCCGTTAATCTTATATATAAGAAACGTAAACAGTAGGAGGTACATACATGAATGATTTACTCATCCTTTTGGAATATCTGTTTTTAGGAATTTTTCAGGGATTTACAGAGCCCATACCCGTATCCTCAAGTGGACATTTGGTACTTTTGCGCCACCTAATGGGACTTGACAACTTAAATATTACCTTTGAAGGCTTTTTAAACTTTGGTTCCCTGCTGGCCGTTTTACTGATTTACCGGAAGGATATTGTAAGACTGACCATAAATAGTGTCAACTATGTCATCAATCGTGATAAAGAAAAGGCCAGCGACTTCCGCTTTGTCTTATTTTTAATCATTGCAACCATTCCAGCCGGGATTTTAGGTGTCCTTTTGGAAGAATGGATTAGTACTACTTTTAGCGATAAAATTCGTATGGTTGGTGTTACCCTGTTTATAACAGGTGTCGCTCTCTGGATAATCCGAAATTTGCGCGGACATAAAGGAGAGGCTGATATCACGGTAAAGGATGCGATTATTATTGGACTGGCTCAGGCTGTTTCACTTATGCCTGGTATTAGCCGTTCGGGAGCAACCATTGTCGGTGCTATGCTCTTAGGCTTAAAACAGGACACAGCCCTGCGTTTTTCGTTTTTACTTTATATACCTGTCAGTTTAGGCACAATGATTTTTTCCGTCTCAGATATGATGGATAAACCTGGGAATGTATTATGGATTCCTTCCCTGATTGCGCTGATTGGGGCCTTAATTGCTTCTTATTTTGCCTTAATCTGGTTTATGAATATCATGAAAAGTGGAAATCTGAAATATTTTGCCTGGTATTGTTTTGCCGTTGCGCTCATCATTTTCTTTGTCTTAACATAAGACCTCTTTTAGTCGCAGCCTACAAAATCGCCTTGAGGAAAAATTACTTCATAACACTCATGGGCAGGTTGTATTGCTTCTGGTTCGACTGGCAAAATTACATGGAGGACAGGAAGATCAAGACGGATGGGTACAACTAAATACGGTATTCACCAATCGTAAGCTTGCAAACACGATAGGTTCAAGCAGGAAGACGGTCAATCGGATTATTGCGAAATTGAAAAAGAAATACATCCTTAACATGAACGACCACTACATGGCCCTTGATGTAGAAGGTTTAGAGAACGAACTGATTTAAGCCTGATTCCCATATTGCCTAATCTGATCAAAGGCGGAAGCGCCCGTTTGTCCAGCTACGGCTTCTAGGTCAAGGCGGATATAAGCCTTGACTATACAAAAATGGCTGTTCCCTCATCGGAAACAGCCATTTTTTAATCTGGAATTCCTAATGCAATTTTCGCATAGCGGGACATGTAATCCTTGGACCATGGTGGATTCCAAACAATGTTGACCACCGAATCCTTTACTTCAGGAATATCTGAAAGAACCCGTTTTACGTCCTGTTCAATATGACCGGCAAGTGGACATCCCATTGCTGTTAATGTCATTGTAACTGTGCAGATTCCCTCTTCATCCAAATCAACACCATAAACCAGTCCTAAATTTACAATGTCAATTCCCAGTTCCGGGTCAATGACGTTCTCAAGGGCTCCCATTAAATTTTCTTCCAATTCTTTTTCCATCTGTAAAGTCCCCCCTTTTTTATTTAAATGAAAAGGTTGTTACTCATAGTATAAAACAAATAACAGTAAAGACAAAATGATATTTATCACATATTATAAATATTTTTCAAACCAATCTACAGCAGCAAGAATGGCAGCTCTGCTGACTTTATGTCCTCGGTTCTTTTCCGGAATAAAATGCAGCCTTTCTTTATCCTGATATTGTTCAAGAGCCTGATGATAAAAGCTTTCCGAATGCTTAAATGGAACGGTAGGGTCCTGATCCCCATGCCAGAAAAGTAAAGGCCGATTGTTCAGTTTATCCATATGCTGAGATAAATCAATCGGTTCTAATGATTGAATTTGCTTCTGTAATTCCTCTTCACTAAAAGGCAGCTTTGTCCCGCTTTTTTCCACTTGATTGATAGTATATTGCGCCATTTCCATGGTTTTTGGTGACCCCATAAGGACAGCTGCTGCTTTGATCCACGGGAACTGCGTTAACGCTGAACTCGTTGTAATTCCGCCCATACTGGTTCCAGCCAGACCAAACCTCTGATCCTTTATCAGGCCCCGCTCTTCCATATCGTTCTTTAAAATGGTCAGTTCTTTAAGATTTTGTTTTACAATCTTCCAGAATTCCAGCTCCATTTCAAAGGCTGTTTTTCCTAAAGTGCGCTCTCCATGTTCAAGACAATCAGGCAATAAAACCCGATATCCTTTTTTTGCCAATAAGTAGGCAAAGGGCAGATTATTCTCCTTAGCACTTGTAAAACCGTGAATATATGTAACGACTGGTAAAGGGGAATGCTGATCTGCGTCATCCACTACCTGCAAAACGGGTATATCCTGTATCATCTCATCCTTAATTTTGATCAAATCGATCCCCTCTTTCTATGTCTCAATATCATTAATGTAACAGAAACGATGACTGAAGAAAAGCTAAGGGAATTGGAACATCAACCTCTATTTTACGAAAACAAAAGGGTGATTGACATATAAATAGCCTTTTTCAGTTCCGAAATCAGAATATTTAATAAAGGATGAAAAAACGCTTAAAATATCCTTTACACAACTGAACAATCCATATAAACTAAGTATCATCGAGGTGAGAACTTATGAGTAAACATTTAATCGCTTTAGATCTTGACGGCACCTTACTTTCCGATGATAAGGTGATTCGCAGCAAAACAAAAAATACCCTGCGCCAGGCAATCGAGAAAGGTCACATTGTAGTGATTGCAACAGGACGACCTCAGCGTGCAAGTATACAATATTATAACGAGCTTGGACTTAATACCCCTATGGTAAATATGAACGGTGCACTTGTTCACCATCCAAAAGATCGAAACTGGGATGTGGTTCATTCTCCAATGTCCATTCGTACAGCTCAGTCCATTGTCCAGACATCTTATGATTTTAATGTACCAAACGTTATGGCTGAAATACGTGACCATGTATATTTAGACAAACATGATGAAGAAATTATGGAAATTTTCCATGCAGACTTTAAAGAATACCCTGTTACTGTCGGCAGTCTGAAAAATACATTGGAAGAGGATCCTACATCCATTTTAATTTCTCCAAGGGAGGATCATATTTCCGAGTTGCGTAGTCATCTGGATGAGAAACATGCTTCCGTGATTGACCACCGGAAATGGGGAGCTCCATGGCATATTATTGAAATTGTCCGCTCAGGGTTAAGTAAAGCTGTTGGTTTAAAAAAGATTGCTCATTATTATAATATACCGAAAGAACGAATTATTGCATTTGGTGATGAAGACAATGACTTGGAAATGATTGATTATGCGGGGATTGGCGTTGCGATGGGCAATGGCATTGAAGAATTGAAATCCATTGCCAATTACACCGTAAAAACCAATGAAGAAGAAGGTATCGCCCAGTTTCTTGATGAGTTTTTAAGGACTGTAAATTAAGCTGCAGCTCCCAGACCTGAACAGTCGCCTACGCTTTTCTTATTTCCATTAATATACTCTCATATCAAGGGGAGAAACTCACAAACTAAGCTTGAACACTTCTTAAGGTGTTCAGGCTTTTTTAGTGCTATCTGAGGGGGATCATGCCTTGAGTAAACGAAGCAAATCCAAACGTTTTGTTTCACAGGGTGTTAAGGCAGTTGAGAAGCACGATGAACGTTTTCCTTATCGGGAACGATTTACCGAGGCCGAAAGAAAACGTGATGAAGCTGATAACCATACGTTGGGGGGAGTTTAACGATGGCAAACCGGTTAATGGAACAAGCCAGAAATGCCGTTAATCGCTTAACCAATGGACAAATGAACCAACAGCAGAAACAAAAAGAAGCACAGGTTGCCCGTAACGTCATTCAATCTGCTTATAACGAGTCTGACCCTCAAGAAAAACAACAGTTGCAGCAATTGGAGCAGCAAATTGATCAGCACTTAAAATAAGTGAATGCTGTAAGTCCGGCATAGTCCCCTATGCCGGACATTTTTGTGTTTAAAACCTATAAATGTTTGGATTTTAATTCTGTAAGATCGTTTCTCATCCATTTTTTATAAAAAATTGTGTAAAAAAATCGTAAATTTTGTTGTTTCCTTACGAATCATTCTATATAATTATCTTTGAAGTTGAAAATTTCGAAATACTACAAAGGGGGAGCAATTAGGATGAAGAAAATTTTAGGTCTTGGTTTCATCTTGGCACTGGTTCTTGTACTGGCTGCATGTGGGGGTTCTGATGATACCAGCGGGAATGGTGACGGTGAGTCTCTGAACCCGGACGAACTTGTGATGGGATTTGTACCTTCACAGGACTCGGGAGAAATTGCTGAAACTGCACAGCCTTTAGCAGACAAATTAGGGGAAATTATTGATAAGGAAGTAGAAGCAACAACTATGACCAGCTATAGCGCCCTTGTTGAGGCTTTAGGGAATGATGAAGCTCATATCGGGTTTCTTCCGGCTTTTGGATATGTTCTTGCATCCAATGAATATGATGTTGACGTGCTACTAAAATCTGAACGAAATGGTGGTGCTACATACGTTGCTCAGTACCTGGTACGAGCTGATTCTCCAGTAGAGAGCCTGGAAGACCTTGAAGAGCATGCAGGTGACATGACTTGGGCTTATGGAGACGCTTCTTCTACATCAGGGTATTTATTCCCTGCTTCACAACTCATGGGTATGTTTGATATAGAAGATACGACAGCACTTCAGGAAGAGTTCTTTGGTGGCGTACTGCAATCAGGCGGGCATGACAACAGTGCAGTAGCCGTATTAGATGGTGACGCAGATATCGCTACAACCTTTGATGATGTTCGGGATACGATGGAAGAAGATTATCCAAATATTAAGGAAGACTTGAAAGTAATTGGAACTACAGAGGAAATTCCAAATGATACGATCACTGTTCCAGCTTCCTTAGATGACGATCTTACTAAGGAAATTGAAGAAGCATTCCTCAGCTTTAATGAGGATGATGAAATGATTGAAATTATGAATGAAGTTTATAACTGGGATGCCATTATTGAAGCAGAGGATTCCGACTATGATATCGTTCGTGAAACCTATAATAACTTAGGCGGAAACGTTGGACTGGATTAAGAGATAAATCAGTCAATATACAGAAATGTTCCATAAGTAGGGAGAAGAAACCAGCTTCTCCCTATTTTTTAAAGGAAGAAAGGGAGATAGCATGATTACTTTCAAAGACGTTTCACTTGTCTATCCCAATGGGACACAAGGTTTAAAAAATATCAACGTTGAGATTAATGAAGGGGAATTTGTTGTTATTGTTGGTTTGTCAGGAGCCGGTAAGTCCACTTTTATTCGCAGCATCAACCGGATGGTAACACCAACGAACGGGGAGTTACTCGTAAATAATGAGGATATTATACCTAAGAAAGGTAAAGATCTTCGTAATCTACGGACAAGCATAGGAATGATATTTCAAAATTATAATCTGGTCAATCGTTCCAGTGTGATCAAAAATACCATTAGTGGCCGACTGGGTCATACTGGTACGCTTAGAAGTATTTTTAACCTCTACCCAAAAGAAGACAAGAAGTTAGCCTACGATAACCCTGAAACGTGTTCATATGGAAGAAAAAGTTTATAACCGTGCCGATGAACTGAGTGGAGGTCAGCAGCAGCGAGTCAGTATTGCCCGGGTTCTAACTCAGGAACCATCCATTATTCTGGCCGATGAGCCTGTTGCCAGTCTTGATCCGCCTACTTCCCATCAGGTTATGACCTATTTACGAAGAGTGAATAAAGAGGATAACATTACGACAATTGTAAATCTGCACTTTATCGATATGGCTATGGAATATGCAGACCGGATTATTGGCATGCGGGATGGTGAAATCGTATTTGACGGCCCAGTCAGTGAAGTTGAGGAAAAAACATTTGAACAAATCTATAATCGCCCTATTAGGGAAGAAGATTTGAGAGGAAGTGAAGAAGATGCCTCAGCTTCAACAGAATAAGCCAGAAAAGAATGATAGTAAGAATAACGTCTATTCCATCTATCCTAAAAAGGTGAAAATGCAAATTTCCGTGATTTTTGCGATTGTCTTCGGGATTTATCTTTATAGCCTGCGTGAAACAGAGGCAGATTTTTTAGAATTCTTTTCAGAGTTAAATCTCGTAATCGAAAAGCTTTTACGGATGTTTCCACCGGAATGGAGCTACATTCAGGCAGCCTTTGATCCACTCATTGAGACCATTCAAATTGCAGTAGTTGCAACAACATTCTCTGTAATTATCTGTATTCCAATGAGTCTATTATCAGCAAATACCATTGTGAAAAATAAGTATCTTTATCAAACCTTCCGTAACATCATGAACATTTTACGTACCATGCCTGATATTCTATTGGCAACGATATTCGTCAGTTTTTTCGGTGTTGGGATTGTTCCTGGTATTTTAGCCCTAACGATTTTTTCATTAGGACTGCTGGCTAAACTCTTAAGTGAAACGATTGAAACGATTGATCCCAGACAGATGGAAGCCATAAGGTCAACAGGAGGAAATATCATACAAGTGATCTGGTATGGTGTCGTTCCTCAGGTTCTGCCAAACTTTATCTCTTATGGATTATATGTATTTGAACTCAACGTACGCGCCTCCCTGGTCCTTGGTTTTGTAGGTGCTGGAGGCATTGGTTCGATTATTGATACACAATTGAATTTCATGGCCTATCAGAAGGTCATGGCTATATTAATTCTGTTACTTGTGGCTGTTATTGTTATTGAAACCATTAGTAACGCGCTGAGAAGGAGAGTTGTATGATGGATAGAGAAGGATTCAAGCTGCCACCCAAGCCTAAAAACAATCAGAAACGGGTTCGCAATCTCATCATCGCTCTCATACTGGCCGTTATCTATTATTGGGCCTTTTCAGGAGTTGCTAATCGCATTGAATGGTCCTTTATGGATAAATTATCGGAAAATTTATCGAGAATTGTTCCCCGACTTGCAAACCCTGACTGGGCTGAATTAGGTAAAGTATCAGAATTAATTCTGGAAACCGTATTTATCGCCTATGCAGGAACTTTAATTGCAGCCGTATTGGCGGTTCCTTTTGGCTTCTGGGCTGCTAAAAATATGGTGAAATCACCGATATGGAATACAGCCGGAAAGTGGTTCTTAATTCTGGACCGTACATTCCCTGAATTAATTCTGGCCATTTTCTTTGTTATTTCCGTAGGACCCGGGGCTTTTGCAGGGGTTCTTACCATTGGCTTAACCTCCTTTGGTATGCTCGGTAAGCTCTATGCAGAAGTCATCGAGAGCATTGATATGGACGTAGTGGAAGCTATGGAAGCAAACGGGGCAAACAAAGCTCAGATATTATTTTATGCCATTTTTCCACAGGTCTTACCTGAATTTTTATCCTTTGCGCTCTACCGTTTCGAAGTCGATATCCGGGCTTCAACCGTACTTGGACTCGTTGGTGCGGGGGGTATTGGTACATTAATCGTTCTAACCGCCGCCAACAGGGACTGGGAGCAGCTGGGACTTATTATCATCTCGATTATAGTCGTTGTTATGATCATCGACTACATCAGCTCGAAAATAAGAAAACGTCTGGTATAATATCCCTTAACAGGTATGGATCAGGAAAGAATCCATACCTGTTTTTTAGTATCAAAATCACACTTTAGGAACCCTGAATCCTCAAATCTGAAATGCTGCAGGCCAGGACTATCCATATCTGTAAAATTTCCTCTTTACATTTCTGAAAATTCAACCTATCATATGGATAACATTCTATGAAGAAGGGGACTTAACATGATTGTTTTAAAAAATCAGGAATTTATCCAGCGCGATAATGCAAAAACTGATATTGAAGACCGGGGATATACGTTCGGGGATGGGGTTTATGAAGTCATACGAGTATATAATGGTGCTTTTTTTATGCTGAAGGAGCATTTAGAGCGTCTTCAGTTCAGTTTAACAGAGACAGCTATTCCTTATGATACTGACAGCGAAGACCTGGGAACGCTTCTCAATCAATTAGTATCAAAGAACCAGATTAAAAACGGTGCCATTTACCTTCAAATTACGAGAGGAATTGCCCCACGCAGTCATCCATACCCTAAACAAACACCACCACAGCTTTATGCGTACCCAATTCCGGTATCAAGCCCTGTGGATGCACAACAAAATGGCGTAAGTGTGACTTTATTGGAGGATAGACGCTGGCTCAGGTGTGATATTAAAAGCCTCAATCTTCTCTATAATGTCATGGCTAAACAGCAGGCGAAGGAAAATGGCCATTTTGAAGCCCTGCTCTATCGTGATGAAGCCCATATTACGGAAGGATCCTCCTCTAACTTTTTTGCTGTTAAGAATGGGACAGTCATCACCCACCCTGCCAACAACTACATTTTAAATGGGATTACCCGCTTAGCAATCTTAAAGGTCTGCGATCAGCTTGGTATACCATTTGAAGAAAGAGAGCTGCGTATTCGTGATCTGGAAAGCATAGACGAGGCATTTCTCGCTTCTACCACTTCAGAAGTGGTGCCAATAACGGAGGTTGATCAGCAAAAGATCGGGGACGGAAAGGCTGGCGAAATCACCAGTCGTATTCTGGAAGGATTTAAGGAATTGATCAGACAGGCTGACGTATAATGTCAGCCTGTTTTATAATTCCGGCAGAAACCACTGATAGTAGTGGAAGCCCCAGTAAATCATCAGAATCCCTGTTAATACGGCACTGCCTGTCCAAATGATGCGCCAATGATGATGTTCTTTAAATTTTATATAAATAATAATGGCAGGAAAAATAAGAAAGACAAACAGGGAGCAAATAGAAAAGGCAAACAAGCCCGCCCCTGCCAGAAAATAACTTGTCATCAGGCTAAATGATCCCAGAAGTGTAAATATCGGAACCACTAAAAAAAGTGGTGTCATGAGCAGGAAGAAATACGTTCGATAGGGATACGTGTTTATAAACTCCTCCAGCTCTGCTGATGATAACCAGTTCATTAATGATACCCGCTTGTTTCTGCTCCATTCAACAACACTTGTCCCTATTTTTTTCATATTGCTTTGGATGGCATCCATCATTTCACCCCTTCTCCATCAAACTTATATTCCTCTTTACGCATATTTTTAAACCTGAACCATTTCCCTATTTACGCCATTTCTATTAAAAAAACCTTCTTTTTATATGAATCACGTTTATAAATTATGCCTCTGGTCTACCCTATTCTTAGCTTAAAAATTTTATGAACCTTGTCTTATTATCTTTTTCTATCTTTGTTTTCATGCTAATATAAAGGAAGAAAGTCAGGGAGGGATAAAAAAATGGGCGTATTAGTAGAAAGTACTCCAAATCCAAATGCAATGAAATTTACAGCAAAAGAAGCGATTTTTTCAGGAGAAGGCAGTATCTCTGTCATGCCTGGACAAACGAGTGAATATGAAATTCTGAATGAGTTAATGACGCTTGACGGTGTTGATAACGTCTTTGGCTACAAGAACTTTATTACCGTTAACAAAACCTTTGATGCAGAGTGGGATCAGCTTACACCAAAGGTTGAAGAAGTATTGGAAAACTACGGCTATTAAAGGTCAGCAGGAACCACTCTCAGCAAGTAAAGCCACAATAAAGGACAAGCAGTCTGTCTGAAATGATAGAAGCGGAAGCACATGATAAGTGCTTCCGCTTTTTTAGAAATAATAAGGGCCTAAGAACAGTACATAAAATAAGAACTGTAAGCCTATAAAATAGCTGTACTTCCCTATAAGTCCCCAATCCCTTTTAACAAGCAGAATACTTACAAAGGAAAGGAGTGAAAATCCAAGGATAAAAACCAGATCGTTTCCAGGAAAGGAAATATAACCGGGAGCCATGGTATAAGCATTATCCGGGAATAAATGATTTCGGAGCAGCAGAGCTCCCAGCGTATAAACAATCATACCTCCATAGAAAACTTTCGGATTCCGCTCAAGGCCATCTCGATTACCTTTCCATCGATAGTAAAGAGCTGCCACTCCAAAGTACAGAACAGGGATTAGAATCAGTATTAAAACTAAGTAAAGAATAAAAGCTGCTGTTGACAGATCACCAATACTAATCCCAAAGGCAATTAAGTATTCATTCAGTGAACGATTGTTTGTTTTTTCAATCATATTAGGGTGACTTGACGACATCAACAGCTGATACTCACTTCCATCAATTCTGTCCTTCCATCCAATGGCTTCTCCCCCGATAAAAAATGGACGAGAGGTTAATGAATAAGTATTGCTTCTCCTTTCAACTTTCAGGTTTTGGTCCGGACCTAACTTCATGTGATAAGCATTCATTGCCTGTTCATCATTCGTATCCGTAAAAGTAAAACCGGCACTTCTAAATAATACTTCTAGCTTACCATCCTCATCTGTCCTTAGTTGAAATTGTGAAATTTCCTGTAAGGGCGTTTGAGTAACGGGATCTTTCGGTTGCAGTTCCACTAATTCAATTTCAGGCTTATCTGTATCCACTGAACTATAGAAAAAATAAAAATCTTTATTCTGCTTGCTTTGCGTTTCAGCAGAGACAGCCAGATGAAGCTTGTCCTTCCCGGCAGAAAATACGATTTCATTCATCCTGTTACTCATACCCACATTGACAGTAGTTTGAGTAAACTCTGTATAGGATTTTTCCTGCTCCTGATACTTAAAAATAGATAAGATTCCTTTATTTAAATCACTTGTATATACCAGAACATAAGGCCCTGATACCTGGATTTCTTCAAATGGATGGGATGACGAAAAGATTTTCTTCTTCTCTTCCGTCTTTAGATTGAACTGAAAAACATTTTGTCCCTGTGAGTAATAAATGACACCATCCTCACCTCTGTGGAATATTTCTGCCTCATCTATTACTTCACCTGTATTTCCATTTATAATCGAGCCTTCATCAAAATAATAGACGTGATCCCCATGTACATAAAAGCTATCCACACGTTCACGATCAACAGGGATGACGTTTTCTCCCTTTTTTGAAAAGTCAGCGTCATAGCTCACGTGATGAATCGATCCATTACGAAGAAAATAAAGGTCCGTTCCATTTTTGTCTGCCTCAACCTGTGGATCATGAAAGCCATCCATTTTAGCTACCTCAAGCCCTCTGCTCCATCCTTCTGCAGGCGGGGCAGTAAAACGTTGCAGATTCGTTACAAATAATAAAACAAAACCGGTAAGTATGATGAGTACGGGGATGATCCAGAATAGTTTTTGCCTTAAAGCGTTCATTGTAAAATCTCCTACTTTCTATCTCGAACAAATTTTCAAAACATTCTTACCTATTTTAACACAAAAAAGTTTCATTGTAGCAGACAGAAAATAAAAAAAGGAGATGCCAAAGTAGGTGGCTCTCCTTTTTCATTTCTTACCATTATTTTTCACCATCAATAGACAACGACACTTGCTTAACGAAGGGATTGTTCTCATTAGAAGGCTGATGGACAGGTTCAGGGAGCAGCATAACCGTTGCTGTATAGTCTCCAGGTTCTGCTTCCTTAAAGTCCCATGCCTGTTCCCAGGTTTTGGTTTCTCCCGGCTCGATCTCATAATCAACGATGGCTTGTGTAAACATTCTGCCTTCTGAATAACGGTACACAACCTCATCTGATTTTTTAGATTTTATGATAATTTCATATTGCTGGCCTGATGGAAAAGAAATCTTCACCTGCTCGTCCGTGGGATTGGTCAATTCCATCTGAAAGGTTATTTGATCGTCCGATTTTTCTGATGTCACTTCATACGCCAACTGTTTTAACAATGCTAACCCATCTCCCTCATTCTTCTGTTTATCCTGATCAGCTGGTAAAGGGTCAGCCTGAGTCTGGTCACCCTCATCTACCGAACCGGATGTACCGCACCCAAAAAGAACAACCAGAAGCATAATGAGTGATGTCACGATTAAATATTTTTTCACATAAAAAACCTGCCTTTTTGGAAGACTGTCTGTTACATAAATAGACGAACTTCATCCAAAAGCGTTACAGATTTATACGACCTTTTCATCTTCTTTCCTGAAAAATCCGAATATCCCCGTTGTCTGAACAATATTGGTAAACGCATTTGGATCCACATCGCGAATAATATTTTCCAGATCATACAACTCATAGCGCGTAATAACCATGATGAGCATATTCTTATCCTCTTTTGTAAAAGCTCCTTTGGCAGGAAGCGTTGTAATCCCCCGCACCATTTTCGCATGGATGGCCTTTTCAAGTTCATCAGCCTTAGTCGTAATAATCATGGCTGTAAGCTTTTCGTGACGCGTATGAATGGCATCAATAAATCTGGTGGTGACATACAGAGTAACTAATGTATAAAGTGCTTTTTCCGGATCATAGAGATAACCTGCCATTAAAATAATAAACCCGTTCATGATTAGGAAATACACACCTATTGGCCGATCCTTCATCTTGGAAAGAATCATGGCAATGACGTCCATTCCTCCAGTTGAGGCTCCCCATTTAAGAGTAATCCCAATACCTATTGCTGCCAGAATCCCTCCAAATACAGCATTAAGCAGAATATCGTCAGCAAGGTTCTGCAGCGGGATAATTTCCAGAAAGAATGTCGTACAGGCCACAGAAATGGCACTGTATACAGTGAAGCCTCTTCCTACTTTAAACCAGCCCAGAATGGTCACTGGGATATTTAACAGGAATAAAAGAATACCGGTTGAAATATCAAACCCTATAAAATCTTTAAACACACTGGATAATATTTGGGCAAATCCAGTAAAGCCACTGGCGTAAACATTGGCCTCAATTAAAAATAAATTTAAGGAAAGAGCATTTAATAAGGCTCCGATAATAACAATAATAAAACGTTTCGCTTCAAATATGAACAACGTCTTCACCTCTCTTCCAGCATTCATAGCTATCGTCTATCTAGTGAATCATTCTGTTTTTTTTTAAAAGGAATAGAATGAACACGAATTTGTACGATATACATTGACGAATGGCCGTTTCCAATATACACTAAGGTACAAATAATACCATAAAATATAGTGGGTGAAAATATGAACGTGAAAATTATTACAGATTCTTCTTGTGATTTACCAAATGACTATTATAAAGATTATGATATTGATATGGTGCCGTTAACCGTCCATGTAAATGATCAGGATTACCGTGATGTGAAAGACATTGAGTCAAAAACGGTGTATGATGCCATGAAAAAAGGTGCGGTACCTAAAACATCACAGGCCTCTCCCGAAAACTTTCTTCAAGTGTTTTCTTCCTATGTTGAACAAAGCCAGCCTGTTGTGTATGTTGGCTTTTCATCAGAGCTTTCAGGAACCTTTCAAAGTGCCAAAATTGCACAGCAGCAAGTCCTTGAAGAACACCCTGATGCTGAGGTTTTTGTTGAAGACACCAAATGTGCATCTCTTGGTCAAGGGTTAGTTGTTCTGAAAGCCGCCCAGATGGCTGAAAATGGTGAAGCTGCTGAAGACATCATTAAAACCGTCCAGTTTCATGCAAGTCATATGGAGCACATCTTTACGGTTGATAACCTGGAATACTTACAGCGCGGTGGAAGAGTAAGTAAAGCTGCTGCCTTTTTCGGAGGACTTTTAAATATTAAGCCTCTTCTCCATGTTGAAGAAGGCCAGCTCGTCCCTCTGGAAAAAATACGCGGAGCTAAAAAGGCTAAAGTTTTAAAGCGTATGTTTGAAGTGATGGAGGAACGAGGGAATGAAATCAATCGGCAGACTATTGCTATAAGTCATGGTGACGATTTGGAAACAGCCGAAAAGCTCGCCTCAATCATTAAAGAAAAATATCAGCCTGAAAAAATCCTTATAGGTGATATTGGTTCGGCGATTGGAGCCCATGCAGGACCTGGCACCATTGCATTATTTTTCTTAAATGATCTTTACAAATAATCTACCCTACTTCATGACTCTTAACACTTATTTTATAAGATGTTAGAAACTTCCTCCCTTACTGAAGAAATTACCACGCATGAATTCTTTTATATCGCCTTTTATCAACGATTTGTGTGATAGAATATGAAATTGAAGGTGATGAAAGAAACATCATGATGAAACAAAGGGAGGAATTATTTATGCGTCTGAAAGATTTAATCGTTGAGTATCACGATGAAAAGAATGAATGGCCGGAATCACCAAGCAGCCTGCTGGATTTCTGTCAATATAAATACAATAAAGGAGAAATCCCGGCAGCCACCTACCGAAACCTTTTCTTCCAACTACATAAAGAAGAAACAACCTCCGCGCATTAGTAGAAAAGCGAAGGCGACCGCTTAGGCCTGGGAGTCGGAGCTGAACAGTAGAAAAGCGGATAAAATATCAAAAAATCCATTCCATGGGATTTTATAATCCTGTGGAATGGATTGTTTTATGGATTTATCATGCATTAACTGGCCGTAATACCCCACTTCAAGTCTTGAGGGTAAACCAAAAAGAATAAGTGGGGGATAAACGGCCAGTAAATTCCTGATAAGTTCAACTAACCATCAGTGGGGGATTGAAATCCCCCCACTGATGGAAGTTTCCCTTTATAATGATGGAAGTCTTTTTATAAAATCTATCAGTCTGTTTATCTATTTTATCAATCTATTTTTATATCATTCACGTCTATTTGTGGTTGATATCGTTCATTAATGTTGAGCCAGCTCTCATATACGCCGGGTTTCTGTATTTATCGGTTAATTTCCAGTTTGAATCAGTCCTTTCACACGTTTTATCCGTTTGTTGAAGGTTGATTCATGTCATTTTTCCTTGCTAATCAGTCTGTACGCACCTTTTCTACCAGTCCACCCGCATCCTATTTTGAACACACGAAAAAGGCTTAAATCTCTCAATAAAAGATTTAAGCCTTTTTCGTGTAAACATAGACTTTTCCTAAACTTTACCCAAATAATGAAACCCCATATGGAAGACGGCCGAAGCCAAGTACAAGGGCTATGATAAAGGCAATAACCAACTGGGTCCACCAGGATTTTGTTGCCCCGCCTTTTTGTTTCCTCACCGCAATGACCTCCATTGCAATGATCACCCATAATCCGGCAATAGCCTTAATGATTAATTCTCCACTCATGCTTCCATAGTTAGCGAATAAATCCCCACCTGAATACAGGATAAGTAAATAATCCAAACGCAAAATCATGTGCAGAATTTTTGCCGGCTTTTCTTTTCCGGATTGATTGGAAAAAGCCAGTACAATCGCAAACAAAATGAGGGCCAGAACCCACGCTGTAATATGTAAATGTGTCACGTTCTCTCCTCCTTACAAAGTCATTCATTGTCTATCATATCATCTTTTTGTCCAATCTGCTAATTAATTCAGATAATTCATTATAATATCCAGAATAAACTGTTATAATGATTATATTCAAAATATTTCACATATTTGTTTGGAGGGATTTTCTTGTCGATCACCAGTACAAATGTCATTGAACAAACCGAAAAATATGGAGCACCTAACTATTCACCACTTCCGATTGTCACTGCTAAAGCAGAAGGAATCTGGGTAGAGGATCCAGAAGGTAATCGCTACTTAGATATGTTAAGTGCCTATTCTGCAGTGAATCAGGGACACAGACATCCCAAAATTATTCAAGCGTTAAAAGACCAGGCGGATCGTGTCACCCTTACCTCCCGTGCCTTTCATAATGATCAGCTTGGACCCTGGCTGGAAAAGGTCTGTAAGCTGACCAATAAAGACATGGCCCTTCCAATGAATACCGGAGCTGAAGCCGTGGAAACAGCAATAAAAGCTGTACGTCGCTGGGGCTATGATGTGAAGGGCATTGAGGAAGATCAAGCAGAAATTATCGCATGTGAAGGCAACTTCCATGGTCGTACAATGACAGCTGTTTCCCTTTCCTCTGAAGCTGAGTATCAACGAGGATTTGGGCCGGTACTTCCAGGCATTAAGGTCGTTCCATATGGAGACATAGACGCTCTCAAAGAAGCTATTACGGAAAATACGGCTGGATTTTTAATCGAGCCTATCCAGGGAGAAGCAGGGATTGTTGTTCCTCCTGAAGGATTTCTTAAAGAAGCCTATGATTTGTGTAAAGAAGAAAATGTATTATTCGTGGCTGATGAAATTCAGGCAGGACTTGGGCGTACAGGAAAGATGTTTGCCTGCGACTGGGAGGATGTAGAACCTGATGTGTACATTTTAGGAAAAGCATTGGGTGGCGGAGTTTTCCCCATTTCTTCAGTCATTGCAAACGAGGATGTACTAGGCGTATTCAATCCAGGCTCACACGGTTCGACGTTTGGGGGAAATCCACTTGCCTGTGCGGTTTCTGTAGCATCACTGAAAGTTATCGAGGAAGAAAAACTTGCTGAGCGTTCCTACGAATTAGGAAAACATCTGAAGCAGGAACTGGAAAGCATCGACAACCCAGTGATTAAGGAAATTCGCGGGAAGGGGCTGTTTATTGGCGTAGAGCTCCATGAGCCTGCCCGTAAATACTGTGAGGAACTAAAAGAAAAAGGGTTGTTATGTAAAGAGACCCATGGAAATGTCATTCGCTTTGCTCCACCACTTACAATCGAAAAAGATGATCTGGACTGGGCCATTGAAAAAGTTAAGGAAGTTTTATAGTACAAACAAAGGCGAACCGCCCGTTTGGCCAACTGCGCCTCCCAGGCCATTATAAAAGACGCGACATTTATCGCGTCTTTTTTCTTACCTTACATAATGACCATCTACTCCAGCACAAATTTTTCAGAACAGTTTTCTGTCATCTGATTGATTTTTTCAGGATCAGAGGAGATTTCAATTAAAAACACGAGGTGAGACATCGCTATTTTCAGTCCATTCTCAAAGTGAAAAACAAGTACTGCGTCATATTCCAGCTTTTCTTCATATTCAGATAAATCAACCGTATAAATTTCAATCTTATTTATTGTTGACCAAATATGAATACCGGCAAAATTTCCTGTTAGTGCGTATCCATAGCCATATTCATCATTCTCATATCCAATATTTTTAGGATGTTTAAGTTCCTCTACGGATAACTTCCAATAATCATCCCCCATATCTGTTTCCTTATGGTGATTGGTAAAAATCACATAGGACTTCTTCTGTAATTGATTAAGACTAAAAGAGGCTGAATCATCAAGTGTGTATGTTTGACTTCCATATTTAGTATCAACTTTTGGACTTAAAATTCCATTCAGTTCCAGTCCTATCATTCCTTTTAAAATACTTAGTTCCTCATCAGATAACCGCTCGCGAAAGATTTTCATAGGGATTCGTTCCTCCCATATTCCAAAACATTCATACTGATATTTTTCCAGGCGATTCTTTTTATGTAATAACATCACTATTCTGCAATTGTTAATTTTCAAATCAAGTATAATTAATAAATCGGATCACATAAGTACACCTAATCCTCGGTTTCGGACCATTCAGAATAAATCTCCAAAGCCCACATTTCCGGTTTTATTTCCTTCACACCCTTAATAGCGATAGAACTGTCTTTTTCCACTTAAGGATTCGCCTCCTTAAAAAAATTAATCGTTTTTTTCATTGAGTTATCTATTTCTATAAAAGAGCATGATTCCCTGTTTATTTACAAAAGATTTTGAATGAGGCTAATAAGATCATGCTTAGTGGTTTACAAGCTGATATATTTCAAGGTCAACCTTTCCAGCATCACTTACTTCCACACCTTCAGCACGCAGGCTCGTTACCTGATCAAAAAATGCTTCTTCCCCTTTTATAGCAACCTGACCTCTGGCATTGATCACCCGATGCCATGGCAGCTGATATTTTTTGCTCATGGAGTGAAGAATGCGAACGACCTGTCGTGCTGCTCTGGGGCTTCCTGCAAGAGCTGCGATTTGTCCGTATGTCATCACCTTTCCTTCAGGGATGTCCTGTATAATCGTTATGACTTTTTCAGTAAAAGGTGTCAAAATGCTGTCTCCTTTCTTCTCCGCATGGGCTGCTTTTTCATGTAAGTTAAGGAACGCCAAATCCATTCAAGAGGACCAAAATAAAAGCGTGCCAGCCACCATTTGCTAAAGAAAGCCTGGAAACTGTAAATCGCGAAAACAATAGCGACACTCCAAATCGGACTTACTTTCCCATACAAATTGAAGCCTGGTCCGTAGAATAATAGAAAGCATAGGATCGATTGACTCAGATAATTCGTCAGAGACATTTTACCTGCATACGTTAAAAACTGAAGTCGCCTACCCCATTTTTGATGCTGAAACAACAGCGTAATGGCGGTAAGATAAAAAATACTGGAAGCCGCTCCCCCGATATGATCCTGGATAAAACTTAGCCACTCCGGATTCCCCGCCAGATAAGGGCCTGCCTTAAATATAAGAAAAATGGCCAATGACACATACAGAATTCTTCTTACTATGGGGTGAAAAGTATCCACATCATGCAGCCATCTTTTCTTCATCAAGAGCATTCCGATTAAAAACATCGGTAATAAAGAGATGATTAAAAATAGCAGTCCAAGAAAACCGCTGTTTGCATACATCCAGTCCTGAAAATTTTGCGTCACAATGGTTATATAGGAATCGCTTGTATAACCATTAAAAGCATTTGTAATGGCTTCTCTGTTCACCCATCCCAAATACTCCCTCGACATATACAGAAACCAGGTATACAAAACACCGGGAATCATAAGCAGTCCCCAGAACCATCTTGAAAGAACCCGGGGCTGTTGATGAAAAAAGAAAAAGAGTAAAAAGCCAACGCCTGCGTAGCTTAATAGAATATCCCCATGCCATATAAGAAAAGCATGAATGAGCCCGAATGCCAGTAAAATAAACAATCGTCTGACCAGTACTTTATTATTTTGGAGTCGTTCCCACATCATCTGCACACCGAAACCAAACAAAAGGGAGAATAACGGATAAAAGCTCGCTTGAAAGAAGATATCAATAAAATCTTGTAACCCATGGTTTACAGATCCACTCCAGTACTGTTCTTCCCCGCCATAAAGAAAGAATGGCGCGTTAAAAGCTGGAACATTAACCATTAAAATCCCAAATAAAGCAAAGCCCCGTGCTCCGTCAATCCAAGGCAGGCGCTGGGAACGTTTCATTGGTGAAGGCATATTTAATCTCCTCTCCTTATTCAGTCAAATCAAATAATAACCGCGAACAAATACCTTTATATATACATACATTACCACAAAAGGAGGCGATGGTTATGCCTGCATTTGTCGGAGCAGTAAAGGTAAACAGTGTCGGCTCCTCCAGCATTTTTCATATTGGCGATGTCTATGCCATGTCTCCGGTAAGCTCTGCGAAAACCTTCGCTGGTGGAGGATCCTTTAATACAGGGGACGGATTAACCCTTTCATTAGATCAATCGTATACGTACGTAACCGATTCAGATACTATGGATCAGACCATCATGGGTAATGCTTAAGAGGTGATATTGATGAGCTGTACAATTTATCAGAATATATCCATTCGCTTTTTCCGAGTGGGCTCAGTGACGAATTCGTCTGTTCTGCAGATTGGAAGCTCCGGAACGATTCAGGGACTGTCGAATTTATACAATACAGGAGGTTATGAACAGCCTGCAGAAGAAGCCGAACCTATCGGCGAAAGTATGGAATACCAGCCCTTTGTTCCACTGGCTCCTCCTTCCTGATGCACAAAAATTCAGGAACATGCATACGATGCTTTAGATATTCGCCCATTTCAGGAGGGAAGGGCTTATGCACTATTATGACTGGCAGCAATATTTAGCCACATTGGATAAGAAAATGAAGCAGCTGGAAAAACAAGTTCAGCACCTGGAAAGTCAGCTGCAGTCTGTACAGGATAAACCTTCCACAAATATTGAAAAAATCGAGTACAAATTCGATCAGCTGAAAATTGAAACCTTAGAAGGAACGTTAAATATTGGACTGTCCCCTGAAGGTTTATCCTCCACAGAAGACCTTTCCATTCCAGACAATCAGCAGCAACAGCAGACCAGCTCTTCCAGCGGTGACCAGCCACTCGTCCGGGACATTATGCAGCAGCTGCAGCCCTTTATGAATCAAGAATTACCATCTAAAGTAAACCAGTTCGCTCAACAAGCAGAAAAATCCTTTCCACCAGGATTTGAAAAAATGATTATTCAGGACGTCTATAAGCAGCTGCCAGAGCGAATCCAGTATCATATCCGTTCACATGCCGAAAATCAGAACGGTTTACTTAATCAGCATACAAAAGAACAGATTATCGAAGAAGTAAAACATGAAATGCTTCATTCGATTCAAAAATTTATCAATGGTGATCATGAAAAAGGAGGTCCATCATGAACTTTACCGTACACAACTGGGGACTTGATGTAGGGCATGTCCACATTACAGGGGTTTCATCATCATCCGTATTCTTAATTGGCGATAATGAAACGATTAAGCTTTCTTCCATGTTTGATACGCCACCCGAATCTTACATTTTCGGCTCCATTGTTCCATTTGGGGCAGGCAGGGGTGACTAATTGATGAAACGAAATGCTAAGGTACAGCATATGTATATTAATTCAACTGCCTATGCATCCTCCATTCAAATCGGTGATGCCATAAAAGCCGATCCTTATATTCGGGCATTAGCTGTACAAAAGGAAGGTGCGTTTTTCGATACAGGCGATTTTCCTTTTTCCGATTTCCCCTTCTTTTCCCGGCCTTTTCCGGAAATTAGAGAAGACGTTTCCATTCAGCAGCACCGCCACCACAAAAACCGCGATATTCATGTTCATTCTATAGACATTGAAGGGATCACGGGGTCCTCAATCATGCAGGTAGGAAGCTTAAAAGAGATTGATGCAAAAGCAAGATTAAAGCATTTTCGGATTTTAGCGGATGAAAATGAGGATGGAATGGAACAAAATCAGGATATTGATGAAAACGAATAGAACCATTTCCGGTATAGTTCATATAATAATCATGTAAGCACAGTGGCATAAAAGCCATTAAAATTCCCAGTTCTCCTTGCTATACGTTCACAATCAGCAGATAGAGGGAAACTTTCATCAGTGGGAGGTTTTCTCTATTCCCTACTGATGGTTAGTTGAACTTATCAGGAATTTACTGACCGTTTATCTCCCACTTAGTCTTGTTGGGTTACCCTTAAGACTTGAAGTGGGGGTATTACGGCCAGTTAACGCGTGATAAAACCGAAAAAAGCAGGTGTTGTCTAATGCCTTCTATGGTTGGACCCATTAAAATAAACAGTGTAGGTGGGGGCGTCGTCAATTTTGGGGATGCCTTCTATTTAGCACCAAAGTCTTCCTCAAAAACCAACGCAGGCTCCGGTGCCCTTAACACAGGCGACTTCATCGTCACCAACAACGGCCTAAGCTCAACCAACCCATTCGACCCAGACGTACAGGACCAGGGCAACGTTGGGAATGCGTAGAAAAGCGAAGGCGACCGGTTAGGAGCCATAGCTGGACAATAGAAAAGCGGAAGGGCATTGCTTAGCCTCTTTCGCTTTTTTCTTCAGAACTATTAGATGAAAATTCCATCAGTAAGGGGATTTCGGCCAGTTTAATGCGTGATAAATAAACCCTCACTTTTTAATTGATATATGCTATCACATTGTTCTGCTACCATATTATTATGAGTTGCTAATATAATCACCAATCCTAATGATTTCATTTCCTGAAAGTAATTTAATATACTTATTGCTGTTTCATCATCTAAAGACCCCGTAGGTTCATCAGCAATGATAATTTCAGGTTTATTGACCAAAGATCGTGCAATACCTACTCGTTGCAGTTCCCCTCCAGATAACTTTTCTATCCTTTTATCCAGAAGATGATAAATTTCAAACTTATTACTTAAAAATTTTATCCTCTCCGTATATGATTTTATTTCATCCTTTTTTTTAAAGAAATGCGGTATACAAATGTTTTCAAAAACTGTGAGTTTAGGAATCATTGGGCTAAATTGTGATACATAGCCAATTTTTTCACCTCTTATTCTTGAAAGTTGATTTAAATTCCTTTCATCCATTTTAAAATTATCAAGATAGTACATACCTGTAGATAATGGTTCTAAACCTGCCATTATTTAGTAGTGTACTTTTTCCAACACCACTTTTCCCTATTATGGCTATCATTTGTCCTGCATCTACAGTCAAATCAACATTTTGGAATATAAATGAACGGTTAAAGGACTTACTTACACTTTTCATGGAAATATGAGACACATTACCACCTCTTCAACTGTTGAACTATATCAATATTTTTGAAAATTTTATTCATATACATCGAGCCCATAAAAGTAATAGTAAAACCAACAATAAGGCAAACAAATGAATAAAGGAGCAGCAACGGAAAGGAACCTCCAGTAAGGAAGGAAAAAGGGATTATAGGGATAACTATTCCAACGAAGGTCAAGAGTATAAACTCGTTTCGAATAAGTTTCGTTATATCCAAAATATTAGCACCACTAATTAGAAAAACAGTGTAGGTATCAATATTTTTTCTAACCTTTAGCTTTAACACATAAATTAAAGTACACAATGTAACGAAAAATAATAAAAAGATAAGGATAATGATTAAATATAGATTAGCTTCAGTCATATTAACTAAGACATCCATAGTGACACCATCTGCTCCAATAATTTCATAATCATAAAATTCAGTATTAGTTGATATCTTATCCAACAACTTTTTTGTTTCCAGAGGAGAATTTTCAGTAATTAGAAGGCTATTTACCCTGGAAAAAAGTGTAGCCCTTACAAACAATTCATTTGAAGGATCCTGTAATAACTCCTTTACAGCTTCATCAGTAAAATTTAAGGCAGGCATCATTATATATTTGTCTAAATGGACTTCTGGTTCACTCATACCCATAATTACTTGAGAAGGAGCCAAGAATCCAACTACCTCTCCTCTGAAACTTTTATTATATAAAAAAAGATCCAGCTTATCCCCTAATTGATATATCCCAGAATAGTCACTTCCTAAAATAACTGGTATTGTAGTGTTATTTGTCTCATACGTATATTCGTTTTTTTTTAAAGAGCCGACCTCTATGGACTTTTAAATTATTAAGTTCAAATACATTTTGATTAGCTTGAATAGTCAAAACCATAGTATATTTCTTATTAGAAAGGTTAGATTGCCCTCTTTTATAATAAGGAACGAACTGTTGAGTTCCTTGAAAATTTTCCACACCCATTGGTTGTAATTTGGCAGAATAGTAGATTAAACCTGAGTAAGTAGATAATGATTTAGAAAAGTTAAACAATAGGTTATATCCTCTATCTTCTAAAAAAAAATCAGATTCCCTCTCGCCCATTAAATTATCAGATATTTGATATATATTTTTTCCTTCAAAATTTCTGGCAGTCTTTGACTCTATGTTTGCATGATTTAAATTAATAATTAAAACATAGATTAAAGAGAAGAAACCAATGCAAACCAGAATATATAATAAATTTAAAAAACGGTTTTGCTTCCAAAGAACTTGTAAGGTTTTCAAAACTATTTCCCGCCTTTTCCTGCCGTATAATAGAAAACTATGATTATGCTAGTTATACATAAATAAACAATAAACCCAATGATTAAAATAATGAAATTTGATAACCAAACATCTGACCAAAACTCACTCATAAAATGATTGTATAAGGATGCAATACTTAGTAAAAGAAGCGATATAAAAACATAAGGAATCAACTTATGTTTTTATATCGTGTAATAAATCGTGTAGTTTGAAATACCTGATAAGAACAGTATTTTTATGAGATATTTTTCATTCATTAACCAGTTTGTACTAATTACAAGAAATATTATAACCATAAATAGTATAGCTGTTTTTAACCCAATAATGATCATTTGATTTGAACGCTTCGAATAAGTACCGAATAATTCACGTTTCATTTCTGTGTACGAATCTATATTTATAGCTTCCTCTAAAGTCTTGTTTGTATTTGGATTTGGAGTAGAAAATATAAACTCTCTACCATTATTTAGTTTAACTGATTCTTGGTTTGAAATTAGCCACACATCGTCAATTAATTGATATGAATTTGGATGATTGAAATATCCAATAATTGTGTAATCTGATGGGACCACATTTTTATCTACTGTATTTCCAATCACAGCAATGTTAGAATTATTTAAATCTAAATTATATGAGGCAAGGAAATTAATACGTGGAAGTTGGACATCATCACTCAAATAAACGTGCTTTAAATTAGAGGATTCTGAATTGAATTGAAATAATATATATTGGCTATCCGTTTTCTCAATTGATAAGGATTCCTCTACAGTAAACATAATCGAATCTTCATTTATATAACCGTTATTCACCATATTTATGTAATCTAAATATGATAGCACCCAAAATGCTCCGGCACAAAACACATTTATAAAGAATAGATAAATAATATATTGAACGTTTAGTTTCATTAACTTTTTGTTAATCATATTTAAATTAATAAAGAAGAATAGAGATAATCAAAACTGATTATCTCTATCTCTTTATTGTTAACGCCCCCAATAAGTATGTGCTGTATAGAAGTTAGTCGGAGCATATCCGCTTCTAGCTTCCGTTTGATCCCATCCCCAAACCCTTCCACTATCACCTATGATCTCTCCGCTAGTCCATGACTCATACCTAGCTCTAGAGTAATGATATACATAAGGCCAAATTGTTGTAGCAACAACTCGTTCATACATTTATTTATTATGATAGTAGCATAGTTGGATTAAATTGTTAATACATTTTTTGGATGTTAAGATTTGTTTTTATAATTATTAGGGGGGCTTTGGGTTCAAAAATAGTCCTATTTTAATCAATCATTCCCTAAGAGCTTATCGATATTTTCTTTTTGTTGTTTTTAAAAGTGAAGCTAAAAATAAAGCCCAAATCACCAACGATTTGGGCTTCAATACAATATATTCATTACAACTCTCTTTAATCAACCTCAAGCAGCAGAGCCTGATCAAAGAAGTAAAGATAGGCTCCCTTCACAGGCTGATTCCAGATTTGCTCCACTGCCTGGCGATACATCTGTAACTGAAGCCGATATCTCTTTCTATAGTTCTCCTTATCCTTTTCGCTTAACTCCTCTGGCAGCTGGTCGGTTTTATAATCTAACAGAATCCAGCCGTCATCATCCTGAACCAGGCAGTCGATAACCCCCTGCAGTAGAACCTTTTCCCCTTGCTCTTCACTATTCTTCCAATCCGCATACACTTCTTCGGCCGGCAAGCCAAGACTAAAGGGAATTTCCCGTACAACATTACTGGATTCAATCAATTTCTGACCAATTTCGGTTTGATAGAAATAAGCAATGGCCTTTAGATCAATGACCTGTGCTTCCTCTTCTGTCAGAAGCTCTTTTGAAACAAAGCTCTGTACATACGTTTCGATTTCCTCTTCAGATAATGCTTTATCAAATGGAAGGTGCTGCATGACCGTATGCATGGCACTTCCCTTTTCAGCTGCGGTCAAGGTTTTCTTTTCCTGCATAAAGCGCGGGCGTTTCATGATTGGACGCTGGTGCTGAAAACTCCGGACCAGAGTATCGCCGCTGTATTCATCCTTCATTTCCCGCTGACGCTTTAACTCTGTTACCGACTGTTTTGCCCGATGGTAGGCTGCTTTCTCATAAGGATACGAAAAGGTTAGCCTGCGTTCTACTTCGTCATATAAGCTGCCTCGCTGATCATCCAACGGCTCCCAATCCATGACGGACTTCTTCAAATGATCCTCACGATCCTTTGTAATGGTTTCCGGATTGGCGTACTCACTGGCATGATGAATCGTAATTCTCCAGCTTGATTCATCCTGCCAAATCTCTTCAGGGATAGCAGAAGGTGTCTCATCCTCACCACGCAATGGACCCCCCGACTGATGACGAATTAAGGCGGGAGCCACCCAGTCTAAGTAATTGGTAGACTCCAGGCGGAAATAAGGGGGCAATACCCATTCCTGTTCTTCGGCAATGGTTTGCCATTTTTCTTTTCGTTTTGCCAGATCTTTTACATTCCCAACCATGACAAGCTTTTCCTTCGCCCGGGTTAAAGCCACATATAATACCCGCATTTCCTCAGCAATCATTTCCCGGCGCATAGCTATTTTCAAGGCATTATAGGGCAAGGTTGTATACATAATCCGCTTGTCGGGATCAATATATTTCATGCCCATTCCGTAATCTTTGTGAAGCAGATACTTGGCTTTCAAGTCCTGTTCATTAAACATTTTGTCCATGGCACCCACAATAACAGCCGGGAATTCCAGGCCTTTGCTTTTGTGAATGGTCATAATGCGGACGACATCTTCCTGTTCTCCCAATGCCCGGGCAGCTCCAAGATCTTCCCCTCGTTCTTCCATCCGTTCAATAAAGCGGAGGAAGCGGAACAAGCCCCGGAATGAGGTGGTTTCATAGCTGCGCGCACGGTCATATAAGGCACGGAGATTGGCCTGCCGTTGTTTTCCGCCCGGGATTCCCCCGACAAAATCATAGTATCCCGTTTCCCGGTAGATTTGCCAGATCAGTTCTGACAGCGCCCCTTGTCTGGAAAGCTGACGCCAATTTGTAAGCTGTTCTAAAAACTGTTGGGCGGCTTCTGCTGTTTCTCCATTTGCTGTTTTTACATAGGCTTTTAACGCTTTGTAATAGCTATCCTTTGGGGCTGCCAAACGAATCTGCGCAAGAGCTTCCTCATTCAGTCCTACAATCGGTGAACGTAAAACAGAAGCTAGCGGGATGTCCTGCTGCGGGTTATCGATCACTTTTAACAGACTAAGCATAATTTTGACTTCAATTGCTTCAAAATAGCCGGAAGAAAGCTCGGCATAAACCGGAATCCCCTGCTGTTTTAATTCTTCAACAACTGTTGGTGCCCAGGACATGGATCTCATCAAAATCACGATATCCCGATATTGTATGCTGCGAAGCTTTTCCGTCTGTTTGTCGACTACCTGCATGGGTGAGCTTTCGCCGGCACCAATCCATTCCTTAATTTTTTCTGCATAAGCTCGTGCTTCAATCTGCGCTTTCTTTAAATCGCGGAAATCCTCTTCTCCCTCCGGTTCCGGCGGGGCTTCATCCCAATCCGCATTATCCACCAGCAAAAGCTCACTGTCTGTGTCGTTGGAAATCAGCTCGTCATAGATTTTATTACTGTAAATCAATTCAGCTTCCCGGTCGTAATTAATCTCGCCTGCTTCCTCATCTAATATCTGTCGGAAAATAAAGTTTGTCGCCGATAGGACCTCCCAGCGGCTTCTGAAGTTACGGGATAAATCAATTCGAACATTCTCATTATCCTGTTCAGCAAATGTTTTATATTTGGAAATAAACAGACTTGGCTCCGCATGACGGAACCGGTAAATACTCTGCTTCACATCTCCAACCATAAACCGCTTGCCGGCATCCTCTCCAGCGGTAATCATCTTCAAAATCATTTCCTGAACGTGGTTGGTATCCTGATATTCATCGATTAAAATCTCCCGAAACTGTCGCTGATACTGTGTGGCAATTTCAGAGGGTTCAGTCTGACTTTCCTCGGATTTCTCCATTAAAATCTGCAGGGCAAAGTGTTCTAAATCAGCGAAGTCAACAAGGGCCTGCTCCTTTTTACGAGCCTGAAAACGGTGGTGAAAGTCCAGTACTAAGGCCGCCAATTGCTTCATAACCGGATAGAGCTCCTGCAGGTCCTTCAAATAGGACTCCCGGCTGCGGGAAAACCATTTTTTCTGCAAATCCTCAAATCGTTTTTTGTAGCTCTTACGATAGGATTGAACCTTTTTCTTTTTCTCTTCATCACAAACCACTTTTTTACGTGACAGAGCCTGAAATTTTCCGTTCTCCTGGAAAAACTGCTGCAGCTCTTCCCATGGAGCATGAATACGGGCTTTTGCCTCCTGAATTTTTTCACGGTCAGCATCAATGACCTCTGCATAGTGATAAGGTCCATCGTTATCCCTGGTGAGTTTTAAAGCTAAATCGGTTTCCTTGAACATGGCATTCAATTGCTGTTCGATTTCGGACTTAATCAGTTTCATCCAGTCAAAATCCTCCAGAGTTGTATCCTCTGTTACCTGATACATGTCCATCTTATCCATCAGCCAGTTTTCAGGTGACGGATTTTGTCTGGCAAAATCATAAAGCTTTGTGACCAGCGACTCAATTTCCACATCACTGCGGTCACTGGAAAACCGGTCTACAAGGGCAAAAAACTTTTCCTGCTCTTCTCCTTCTTTTCCATACCATTCCTCAAACAGATCCTCTAAAACCTCCTGGCGTATAAGGTCAGCCTCCAGATCATCTGCCAGCCGGAAATTTGGATCGATATCCAGTTGATAGCTGTATTTACGGACAATATTTAAGCAGAACGAATGCAGGGTTGAAATCTGTGCCCGCTGCAGCAGGGATAATTGTTTCTTTAAATGGTTGGAATTAGGATGTTCCTTTAATGCGGACTCAAGCGCCTCCCCAACCCGGTTTTTCATTTCCTGGGCAGCTGCATTTGTGAAGGTGACGACCAATAGTTCATCGATATTGACCGGATGATCCTGGTTGAGCAGCTTCTGAATAATCCGCTCGACTAATACAGCCGTTTTCCCGGACCCTGCTGCCGCAGCAACAAGGATATCCGTCCCATCTGTATAAATCGCCCGTTCCTGATCCTCTGTCCACTTCATCTACTGGTCCTCCTCTCGTTGTTCCATCTCAGCCAAAATGTCATCCTGGTCCTGCTTTTTCAGAATGCGATAATTGTTCTCTTCCAGGGTTGCATCAAACTGGCAAACCGACCGGAATGGGCACACACTGCAGGCGACCTTCTGTTCATCCTGGAATGGATTTAAATGGATTTCTCCGCTGGTCATCGTCGTTCCGGCCTGTGTTAACAGTGATCTAACATAGGTCCTTAACCGGTCAAAAAGAGCGTGATTTAATGTCTTAGAATACTTCTGGAAGGTACCATCCTTTTTCAGGCCGGCCGGGACAACAGGACTTGAACCTGTAGAAAGGTCCAGGTCCATTTGCTGGACCACCTGCTCATCCTCCAGCAACAACCCCTTCATTTTAAAGTCTTTAAAGATTTCTGCTTCTATCGTGTCTCTATTTAAAGAAGCGGGATCCGAAATAATGGGATCGTGAACGTGGAAATATAACACACCGGCAGGATTCGCACCCTTTCCAAGCCATTGTTCTGCATTGCTTAAAACGACATCCAAATAGGCGAGCATCTGCAGGGATAAACCATAATACACTTCTTCTAAATTCAAGTCTTTGGCACTTGATTTATAGTCGACAATTCGTAAGTACAGGTCATCCCCTATATCAGCCCGGTCCACCCGGTCAATTCGGCCCCGAAGGACAAGCTCATAGCCATCCGGAAGTGGCAGATTCATAGGTGGAAGCTTCTCTTTGGGACCAAAGCCAAGCTCAATGCCAGCCGGTGAGAATTCACTCCGTTTCGCCTGCTCAGCCAGAATATTTGCGGCTCTGCCAATGACCTTTTCGAGCTTACGCAAAATATACTGATAACGGTTTGAACTGAATAGAATCTGATGCTGCAAGATCGGCGAAAGCTTTTGAACCGCCCGCCTTGCATAGGCTGCCGCCTCGTCCGGAGATAAGTCCCGGTAGCTTCTGCCCTCCTGAATGATCCAGTCGGTGATTTGCTTTAGCGCTTCATGAAAGAGCTGACCGATATCCGGAGCATCCAGCTTATATACCGATCGCTCCTGCAGTCCTAACGCATATTGAGCAAAATGCTGATATTCACAGCGATAAAAGGATTCAATACGGGATACACTGGTATTTACCCGTTCAGGATACAGCTTCTGAGCCGTTTCTTTAGAGAGCTTCACAGGCTTATTTTCATAAAACAGACTCAGGAAAACCTTGCGGGAGCTGCTGATCTTCGGATGATTTACGACAAACCAATGATAAGCCTCCCAAAATACATCCTGAATTGGATAGCCCCGTAAATATCGCGCCAGCTGTGATGTTAAAACAGCCCGGGTTTTTTCCGGAACCGTTAAAAACCGCATCGGATCTTCTTCGTCTTCATCTTCCAAAAGCAATCTCTCTTCTGCTTCCGGGAACATTTCCTTCATCCGGCTTATCAGCTGGGAAGGGGTTTTTGTCTTCCCTTCTTCATTACTTAAAGGATAGCTGACCCACAAATAGTCTCTTGGTGCGGTAAACGCTACATAAACATAAAAACGGTCATCCAATAATTGTCTGGAACTGCTCTCAGCCAAGGCTAATCCATGTTCAGACAACAAATCCCGTTCCTCTTCCGAAATCATTCCTTCTCCTGCAGGCTTTAGAGGCCAAGTTCCTTCATTAACCCCTAAAAGGAAGGCGCCCTTAACGTTGGAAATTCTGGACCGATCCACATCCCCTACGATCACGTGATCCATGCTCGGCGGAACGTGCGCAAAGCTTAAGGACTCAAATCCGGTTTCAAGTGTCGTCCGGAAAATGGAGAGACTCATCTCCTCGTCCCCAATCATTTCCACCATTTCATCCAGCAGTTGAACGACAGCGTCCCACACCTGCTCCTGTTCACGTGCCCGTTCAATTTGCCCCTTCTCATCATACTCATTGCGCCAGGCTTCCAGTGTCTCCGGTACCCCAATATCCTCAAGCCATTGAAAAATAGCCATACATCGTTCTTTCACAGTACGGCGGGAACGGATTTGTTCATCAAAAGAGGCGAGAGATGCGGTTACCTGTTTACGAAGCCGATTAATCCGCTGCTCTTTTTCTTTCTCTTCATCCGTCTTTCTCTTAGAATCAAAGCCGCGGAACTTCTGATAAATCCAATCATTTTCCTCCAGCCAGCGGTTACGATTACGAATGCCATATTCCAGAACGTAATTTTCCAGCTCGTCAATATTCTCCTGGGATAACGGCGTCTTCTGATCGGTTGATGGGATAAAGTCGGTTTTTAACACACGAAACAGCGCATCATAACGCCATTGTCCCTCAACCATATCTAATGCCGAACGGATAAGTTCCACCAATGGATGATTCAGCATCGTCCGTTTTTCATCAAGAAACACCGGAATACCATAATCTGAAAAAATGGTTTGAATTAAATCATGGTAAATATCAGCATCTCTTATAAGAATGGCTAATTCACGATAGCGGAAGCCCTCGTCACGAACTAAATGAAGAATTTCCTGGGCAACCCCTTCCACCTCTGCTCTCGGATGAACAGCCTGGGCCAGCTTTATCGGTACCTGCTCCTGATAAGGGGCAACCGGATGCTCATCAAAATAACGCTCTAAATGGGCAAAGTACGGGCGATCCAGGAACCTCTCCTCTTCAGGCTGTAACCAGAATGGCTCTTTTACCTGAATTTGATTTTGCCGGGCCATTTCCCGAATTTGTTCATAGGTCCTTTTCGTCTGGTAAAATAAGTCCAGCTCTTCTGGTTCACCCGTTGGCGTTTCATCTACGGTCAGAGAAATCGTCACTTGATTTGCTTTATTCATGAGTGCTTCCAGAACGTACAGCTCTTGTGGGGTGAAGCGGTAGAAGCCATCCAGGTAAATATCTGCTCCTTCCAGAAAATCTGCTTCCCCTATTTTTTCTGCCAGCAGCTGCAATTGATCTTCGCTATCCATATAGTGCTCTTTTAATGCTTCTGTCAATTGTTCATAAATATAAGCAAGATCCTCCAGCTTATACTGCAGTGTCTTCTCACCAGGATAGGAATGTTTAAACTCGTTCATCTGCTCCGTGAGATCCACTAATTCATCTGGTGAAACCCTGTAACGCTTGAATTCCGTAATCATTCCCTCAAGCTGTTCCATAAATCCCTGCTTTTCAATCGCTTTCTGGAATACCTTCCAGTCACCCTTGCGCTCCTCGGTAATTTTCCGGAGCATCATCTGAACACCCGTTGAAGTAATAAATTTTTTAATTCCTCCACCGGTTTCCTGAAAGACCCTCCAGGCAAGCCTTGAAAAACTGAACACCTGAGCCCTGATGGAGCCCTGTATCCCGCTCTGTTTGAGAAGAGCATATTCCTGATCAAAGGTCATTTGCTCCGGAACAATATATAGAATAGGAGGTCCATGAGGAGAATCGTTCAACTGTTTTTGAATGCTGTCCAATGTATGCTGGCTCTTTTCCGTACCTGCTCGGCCTAATATGAATTGTAATGTCATGTTTGCTCCTCCCTTCCCTTAACCAATCCGGCATCACCTGCATAGGCTAGTTACTATATTTTAGAATGACAGGGGTGATGCCAATGCTGAAACAACCAGGAGCGGCTGGCACTGTACTTATTGTTGCTGGCATTTTTATTGCAAGCAACCTCTATACAATGCTTCCTATTCAAGCTTACCTGGCTGATACTTATTTCATTTCATTAGAAGCCACCTCTATGGCCAGCTTCTGTTTTATTTTTTTCTATGCATGGGGTCTGCTGACTTTCGGAATCCTTGCTGACCGATATGATGAAAAAAAGATTCTCACCTATGGAATGCTGATCTTAAGTATTCTTACTCTTATCATCCCATTTGCTCCCACCTATTCTTTCTTTTTGGCGGCAAGAGCTTTACAGGGAATTCTAGCTGCAAGCTTTGCCCCAGCTGCTTTCAGCTATGTTTTCAGAAACTTCGAAGGAAAAACCCAGACGATCTCCATTGCTTTAATTAATACAGGATTTCTGTTCGCCGGGATTTTCGGACAGATTTTATCAGCCTTTTTCGTTTTTTCATTTTCATTCCATACTCTATTTTACGCCTTTAGCGGGATCTATTTCACTTGTTTTATCTTACTTTTGATCACATTAAAGTATTCCAAAAAAAGGAAGAGTGGCCGGAACCATCTCCTCCTTCATATTGTAACACTTATTCGACATCAGACCCTTAGAAAATTATATTTCACTACATTTTTTCTGCTGTTTACCGTTATGCTCTTCTATGGTGGATTTGAGATTTTTCTTGCAACAGGAAATGAAACCTTCCCGTTCTCCTTGCAGACCTTTCGCTTTATTGGGCTTATCGGAATCATTCCAGCCTTTTTTGCCAGCCGGCTGGAGGTACGATTTGGACCTGTATCTGTTCTGGTCACAAACCTTTTACTCATGTCAGCAGGATTTCTGTTCCCGATTTTCTATTTACATGAATGGACCTTAATCATCGCGTCCATTTGTATGATTGGTTCCACTTCCCTGACCATTCCTATGGTGATTCTGTTAGTCGGACGATTTGCAGGTGAAGCTAAAGGGCGGGCAATTTCTTTATATTCCTTTACGCTGTTAACTGGGGCAAGTATCGGGAGTGTCTGTGCAGCCTTTATACCTTTTCAGGAGATGATACTGGGGATTGTGACAGTATTTGCCGGATTGGCATTCATCACCCATACACTAAAAAAGGATCAGGCAGTGGATGTAGCCTCCTATCATAATGGATAGGAACCTCTACTGCCTCATCCTTTTAAAGCGATAGCCATGTGTGAAAATCAGTCACAGCACAGATGAAAAACGCTATTTATAGGCTTGTTTTGAAGCCTTGGAAGAGGGATCTTCATCCTGCTTACGATTTGTCTGATCGCTAAGTTTAATGACTTCCTCTTCTTCTTCTGATTTCTTTTGCAGCTTTCGTTCAACGATTTTTCCGATAATCCAGAAAAGGGCAATACAGACACCAACAATAATCGTTTTAACAGGCTGCTGAGCAAACGATGTAATACTTTCTCCAACATACGAAATGGTAAAAATCATGACAGCCTTACCCATGATAACGGCTAATACAAACTGTTGAAAGTGTATTCTGGATAGACCTGCAACGACATTAATAACCGATGAGGGTGAAAACGGAAAGCATAGCAGTAAAAATAACGGACCGAAGCCATGTCGTTCAAGCCAATGCATCACTCTTTTCACCTGTTTGTTTTTCTGAATAAATTTTAAAGGTCTTGTATTTCCCAGCTTTCGAATAATCAGAAAGACAATAATGGCTCCCATTACTGATCCAATCCATGATAGAAGAAAACCTTTGAAAAGGCCGTAAGCCATAGAATTGGCCAGCACAAAAACAAACAATGGCAAAAAGGGCAACAGGGCCTCCAGCATAGGAAGAATCAGCCCGGGTAAAGGCCCAAAGCTTTCATACGTTTCCAGCAGCTTCTTTATGAACTCATCAAATGTATTATTTTCAAACATATTCTGTATATCATCAAAATTTTCAATACTAAATATCATCATTCTGCTCCTAACATGTCGCCTATTCTTTTATTATATCTTTCATTTTAAAGAAAAACGACCTTTTTGCCCACATAATTCGGAATTTTTTTATTTTAGTTGCATTTCTTTTTTATTGTTCCCAAATTTTTTTAGTTTTAAAATGGCCGATCATTGTATATAATAATCATAAGAACAAATGTTCGATTATGGTTGTGGGGGAACGAAAAATGAGATATCTAAATGAGGAAGAGTTTAAAACGGCATCCAGGTTTTTATTTCTTACCATGTCCATTGTCGTATTGGAGCAGGATATTAAGAACGTTGAATCGGGAAATTTTAAAATAAAAGAACCTTATGTAGAACTGTTAAGAAGGATGGAGCACGAAGCACGTATGGAGCGTAAAAACCTGCAAAAACAAATGAAGCAGAAAAATCTCCAGGTCATCTTTATACAGAAGAATGATACCTTTTCCACTTATCTGTTTCTGGGAAATGGCTATGAAGAAGAAAAACGCTATTTTAACCCGGCCATACGGAAAAAAGTGCAGAATCTATTATATGAACTGATGTATCGGGCCATGCACACCAGGCGAAATGGAACATAATAGGATTAGCTGAAACAGGCCCTTGCATCTGCAGGGCCTGTCTTGTTTCTTAAATAAAAGGCTCAGCCACCTGCTCATGATCACTATTCCGTTTATAATGCAAACGCTCGGTCAGCTTATAACGAAACTGAGCTGTACGCTGAATCTGATTCATCATAGAGCCGTGGGATACAGCAACAATAATCTCCTGTCCTGTTTTAAATTCAATGACTGTTCTTCCTTTATCCAATGGATGAATACGTGCAATGTGAGAATGGGCAATCCATGCGCATGTAGGGTTATTGGGAGATGTAGTCGGGAAGAAAAACATACCACTGTGAGGATCTATCGCTATCGGGGATTTATGGGTAATTCCGCATACACCTTTCGTGCCTTCCTGTCTGCCTCTCAGAGTTATGAAGGGACATAAAAAGGCAGCTAACTCATTAAAGATTGCTGCCTTTTTTAATTTATTCTACCGGCGTAAATTTAACTGGTACATTAATTTCCATAGTATCATCAACTTCTGCATTGAATACATAACTAGGTATATGATAATCAGGGTTTGGTCCTAGTGTTTCTGATAATTTGGAAGAACCATCCCAACCGTCAATAAATACATTACCAGATCCTTGGGTAGGTTCAATTTTATATCTTCCAGGCGGAAGATCATCTCCAACTGTATAATGTCCAGCACCTAATTTGATTGGTTCACCTTTAGCTTCTTCTACACCTCCCTGTAATTCTTGTAGTTTATTCTTGTTCGAGACAATATCAGCTTTTAATTGAGTTAGTTCATCTTTCTTTTCTTCAATTTTTGTTTGGATTTCTTCTTCATTTTTGGCTATTTTATTCAAGCGATCATATTTTTCTTGATTGTCTTCAAGTTCATCTGAAATTTGATCTCTTTCCTTGGTTTTTTCGTCGATAGTTGTTTCTATAGCATTTAACTTGGATTGTTTAATATCAATTTCTTCAACAAGCTCGTCATAAGTAACCATTTTTTCATCAACTTTCGCGACACTTACTGATTTTCCTTGTAGATAAAAGAATGAAGAGCTAATAACGATTAAAAGAAAAGCCCCAGCAATAGCCCATACCCATTTTGATTTAAAATAGTACATCGCCTTTTCCTTATTCAAATTGATTCCCCCTATATTTATTTATTCACACCTAACATTATTCTACACATTTTGGTAAAATCCTACTTTAAATGTACAAGGAAAAAATAATCCCACCGATCACTAATAAAGCTGAAAATGCTCCAGCTGCATACTCTTTATCGGGTTGCTTCATACTTCCACACTCCCTTCTTTGCTTTCTTAAGTACATAACGTGCTTCTTTTACCCGGTTGTTACCTAAATGACCTTCAGATTGAACAATATTTTGAATGATGTGAATATCTGTAGCAGCATAAATGAGGAGCAATGATGTTGTAGAAGCGACTGTTAATCCCAGGGCGTGTGATAGGTTGATGAGTCGGTTATGATCATGTGGGTTAAATCGTAGGCTGATACGTCTCTTTTTCGCTTTGATTTTTATTCGCCTGGAGCTATCGTCTGATTGAGCTATATAAATGGTACCCTGGCTGGAATAGTCCCTCGTAAAATACAAGGACAAGCTATCTAATACAAATGATGAATCTAAGCCTTTGATACATAAAAGCTCACCAATATCTTTTATCGGCTTTCGAGTGATATAGGATAGTCGATCAATTAGATCATACAAAGAAAACGGAATGTGGGGTTTGATGTCCTGTTTTTTATCACTTCGAATTTTTCTCAGCTCACCCACTCTATTCATCTATGAAACCTCCATTTTATCAATTTATCCCTAGGACTCAGTACAAGAGTCCCAGACTTATAGATTCCTGCAGGTGGGGAAGAGGGGGACTAGAAAAAGCTGTCTACATCCCCTTCAGTTTCTGGTTCTTGTGGTTCCTGGATATGATTCTGAGTTTGAATGACGGTAGGTTGGCTATTCTTTTCTTTATCTGCAGCAATAAGGCGCTTTACATACTTGCTAAACTTCCCCTGGTCTTCCGCAAACTCAAGCAAATCCGTTTCATACTTATCTTCTAAATCAAAGCTTGCAGTCTTACACTTTCTCATGCTGAAAACTTCCTTATGGCTAACTCGTTAAACGCCACCGCATTTGAAAATACAGGCTCTACCAGTGTTAGTCTGTTTGCTTTTTGGATTTCAGGCTGGAGAACAACAGCATTAGGGAAGTATCTTTGAATGAATGGTGCGATCAACTTTGCTATTCCACCTACAATATATACAACATCATCCCTATTCCACTTTTTAGAGAGGTTCTTAATGATACCCCTGGCCATGGCTCCATAGTCTTTATTCCGTACTGTTTCTACACCAAAATGAAACGTATCGCTTTGAGTGTTAATATGTCTCATATCCTGAAGAGTGGCTGCGTTAACGGTACCACTCCCAACGTCTAACACCCTTACTAATCCATTTGTAGGTTTAGCCCAAATTGCAGCTGAACCTTCTGGAGCCACTTCTACACCTTGAATATTAAACTGCTTGACTTCATGATTTACAGTTATTTTTCTGGATCCTAAAAGAGCTTCTTTGATAAATCGCTTTTCTTGTTCTTTATGTTTTTTAATCGGCTGTCCTGTTACCAGGTAGATATCTTCATAGTTAGGGCAATAACGGTGCACAGCTAAGAGAATCCTTATAATCGCATCTTCGTGGGCTTTAGTATCTCCCATCATGTTACCGCCGCCAAATTCATCCTCATACATGGCAATAGAGCCAGCAAACCCCTTCCTCCCTTCATATTCAAATTCCATATCATCGGCTCCAAATTGTTCATCTACTTCACGTTCAAACCAATCGCAGATGTTTGAATAAAAAGACCTCACTCCAAATGGACCAGAAGCTTTAACTCTGTGGTTCCCAGCATCAATGCCTAGAATCAATTCGATTCCTCCTTTTTATTTCAGATGTAATAAAACACATACGAATTTTATTGCTGATGCAATAATACCAACCCTCCTTTATTGCGATTGTAATAAATACCTATGTATGCCGGATAGACAATATTCCATATTTGCACATTTTAACGCTCATTTTTGATTGAAGGAGTTTTCGTAAGTGAGTGGAAAAGATTATATAGGTGATGTTATGGGAATTCGATTTAATGCTCAGAAGGTCAATGAGTTGATAGATCAGAGTGGATTCAAAAAGATGCACATTGCTACGAGACTAAACGCTTCTCAGGCTACATTTCGGAGATGGATGAATGAAGAAACGCCAATACCATTTGTAAAGGTTGTGGAGTTAAAAAAGCTGCTGGAGAAAGAAGTTGTAGTTAGTTTAGATGATCTATACGAGGATGATGAAAAATGACATGGGAGTCGCCACCTTTTCACCCAAGATATAAGCTCATTTCGACTGAAAGGAAATACAACGATATTGAAATTTTGATCTTTGACTTTGAAAACTGCACATACTCCTATTACTTTCAAAGTGAAGTAAAAAAAATTAGGGATAAGGAGCTGCAAGAATACTTATTTTCTGTCCGCAGATACATAAACGAGGATAGATATGAATTGAGTGAAGAAAATTTTTATGAGGAATAAAAAAAGCCCCACCGATTAAGGTGAGGCTTTTGCTTATTTCTTATCATTCAGGTATGCAAGGAAAAACATTCCCAGCAATTCAGGTACACTAACATCGTGGTTTTTGATACGCTCTTTCCACTCATCCGGCTTTTCTAGTTGATCTGCAATCCCGTCAAACACTTTAACAATGGCATCATACATCCAGCCAGGTAACTTTTCGTTTTTCTGGTAATAATTATGGAGAAGCGTTGCAAACTGTTCACGAGTTAAATGGTCTTTAGGACGTACACCTGTCGTGATTCCGGTATCCTCTAACCACTTCCAGCTATCTTTGTGGGAGTCTCCAGGCTCTTTAGCTTTAGTATTAGGTAGAGCCTTTTTCAACTCATTAATCTCTGCCTTTAACTCTTCGTATTGAGACACGGTTAAATCACCATCCTTTTTAAATTCACCACTGATGACTTTTTTATAATCAAACTCAGGGCATGCTTTCCAAGCATACCCCGGAAATTCATCATGGCCCCTGGTGCGTTTATAGTTTGGAAGGTCCTTTTTGAGCGCTTCATGCAGGTTGTACAATGATTCTTTTTGTGCTTGAGTTGGTTCTTCAGTTCTAAAGTCACCGACCAGGCAAATACCAACCGCACGATAGTTTGAATCGCCCACATGATAACTTAGTACCCCGAGATCATGATTCCATTCCACAGTACCGTCTTTAAGAATGACAAAGTGATAAGCGACCTCTGGCCACTTCTTCGTATACACGTGGTAACGTGCGAATGAGAATGAGTCACCTTCTTCGGTTAGTGAATGATGGATAGCTATATCTGTCTTTACTGTAAGTGGATAGACATTATACCAACCATCGTGAGCCGTTTCCCCTCGTAGATTTTTAAACTTAGGAATTTGTTTGAAGTGTTCCATTACTTATCACCTTTTCCTCTAAGAACCTCCACAGTATCTAAAAGCTTATTTGGAATAGGGATGCCAATACGCCCCACGTTTTCTGTAATTGAAAGAACTTCATTGGCTAAATAAAAGAAAATTGCAGCATCTCTAACCATATGTGTATCTCCACCTAAAGCCACATCAACCATGTGAGCTACAGCAACAATAAAAAAGATTGCTACCTTTTTAGCAATCCCTATCCATCCAACGTGACTATTTAATTTTCCGTCTACACCAGCTGCAATAAATCCTGACACATAATCAATAAATACAAATGCTAATAGGATACTTAACAAGGACGACCAACCCCCAAATAAGAATGAGGCAGCCGCCCCACCTACTGCTACTATTGTTTTGAAAAAATTTTCCATTAAAATAAATCTCCTTTCTTAGACATAAAAATAACGCCTTATTCGGCGCTCTCAGACTCTCTCAATTTGCGGTTTTCTTCTTTCAGTTTTTTGACTTCGGCTTCTTTTTCTTCTAGTTGTGCATTTGCAATAGCGTTTTGTTGCGATAAAGTCGCAATTTGAGCTCGCATATACTTTAATACTTTTTCGGCTTCCATTATATCAACCCTCCTTCCATTGACCATTTATCCATCTGGGATTGTTTAATGTATCTGGTGGTTTACCTTTGATTAATGCAGCTGCATTAGGATGATTTTGTTCGATGAGAACAGTTCGTAAAAAGCATCCACCACTATCAATCTCAGACATTTCAATTAATTTAGGCTTGCTGAACTTATACTCTAAATCATTAACCATTTAAGCTCTCCTTTGCTTGTAAATCTTCTGACATTTTAGTTAGGTTTGTGAAGTAAGCATCTTCAAATCCTATCCTATTACCTATGACTTGAAAATCAGCTAACCCGATTCCATCCACAACAAAGTAATCTGTACCTTTTTGAATCACTTTGACATCTGGGTTATTAGGAAATACAGCAAAGTTTTCTAGTGCTTTTGATAAGATTGAATCTAAGTAAATCTTTGTCTCCCCGTTTACTTGAATGTCTGTAATTAAGTCAAATATAAGTGTCTGCGGTGAATCAATAGGTGACATACCGTAACGAATTCCGTCTATCTCTATTGAACCACCATCCTTATTACCGCTGCCATAGAAAGTGTGGTTCACAATATCGTTAACAAGAAAATAAACATTGGTTCTTGCAGGGTCTACCCATATTTGAGTCTTATTAGTTGTATCGTCAGTTTCTAATTTCATTCTTTGGTTGTCGGCTGTATCTGTGTAAATTCTGTTGTTATTATCTATCCCTTGAAAGGATATTTGACTAAAGAAAAAACCTCCGTTGAAATCAGTTCCATTTGGATATGATTCGACAATTTGGGGTAATACTATATCGTTGGAATATATGTTTAAACTATCTGCGTTAAAACTCATGTCACCTGTACTTGATGCGTATATATTCGCATAGTCGCCAAAACTAAGGTAACTAGCGCTGTACCAAGAACCTGTACTTTCATTATTTCCTATTGTAAGGTTTTGACCTACCGTGGCATCTTCTCCTATATTTATACTACCGCTCACAAAGTCTCCTGTAATAGTAGCGTCTTGTATGGTTGCATTTTTGGCGGTCATGTTATCGGTAGTTAAATTCAGTATAGTTGCGTTACTTCCTGTAAGTGTTCCAGTCAAAGTAGCATTTTCAGCAATGATTTCATTCGTTATAAGTGTTCCATTAAGTACATGCTGTCCGGATGAATCTTCGCTTGTAACCTCGTCTATGATGGATTGAGCGCTTGAAATGTCCGTTTCCGCTTGACTAATTCGTTGTTCAGCTGCATCAATTTCTTCCCGTGCAGTGGCAAGTGCCTGGTCAGCTTTTGATTGTGCTCCTTCTGGCGTTTCCTTTTCATCCCATTTACCTTTATTTCGGTTGTAGCCTTTTTCTACATTTCGTACCCTGGAATTAGTATCGAATTGTCGTCTAAAAGCACCAAGTGTGACCTCTGATAAGGTTTCATCGTTCAGGTTTTGCCTGAATTCAATTACTGATGTTTCTACTTCGCTTTTCGGATGTACCCGGTGATTAATAGCTGCATTTGTATCACCCAGCCTAACTTTTTCATGAGAGTACCCCGTTAGCTTTTCTAATAGCAAAACATTAAAATCATACGTATAAACCGCATCTTTTTGTTTTTGTAGTTCTTTCCATGCATTTAACAACAGGGTGGCTGGGTCACCTTCCTGGCCGTCATAGAATCCTTTTCTATGTCTTGTTCCTCCGTCATACCCCCATTGATGTAGCGCTTCAGGGTCAGCAACATAGATGTCTCCTAAAGGTTTATCAACCGGATCACCTTTCGCTTTCGACCATTCTACATCCGCAAAAGTAACCCGAGGGCCGTCATTCTTCGTTGATTTACCTTTAGCATATAGAGCTGTCTTAATGCCTGTAGTATCAACGGTACGTCTATAAGATTCAACATCTTTGCCCATTTCCCAGCGTTTCATGGTACGTTTTCCACGCTTTTGCAATAGGTCTACATACCGTCTTGTAATGGTATTATGGTCAGCTTCCACCCGGTAGCGTAATTCTCCACTAAACATATTAGCCAATTCATGGACAGCTTCTTTGACGGTTATATCTTCAAAATCCACGCTCTGGTTGTCGAACGTATCGACATGACCTACTTCCCATCTTGTGCCTTGAAGTATGGCTCTAAGTGCGGTTTCTGGGTCTACATTTGCTGCGGTATACCCAGATAGCCATTCATCGATGAGCTCGTACATACCGCCTTCTGCATAAACCACTTTTACAGTACCATTTCTATCGTCTACATCTTCCGGACTACGAATGATAAACTCAACCAAATTACCGTCCATATCCCTTATAACAGCCCGTCCATCTGGCTCGATAAATTCAGACTCAGGAATATCGGATACAGTCTCGAAATCTAGTGTTACCTTGCCGTTTAATTGTTCAACGTACCAACCATTCCAATATGGGACTGCTTTTCTTTTATGTTGTTGCTTAGGCATCAATACTGTCTTTAATTGCTCATTACGGTCATATATCCATATTGGTGATGGTTCAGATTTTTTGTAAGGTATAGACGGAGCATAATTACGTATACTGTTATCCAATATTGTCATAGTTGTCGCTTTCGTGGTAAGGCTAGAAGTGACACCAATGACACCTTTAACGAAGCTATCAGTATTAACAACCGATATCGTATCTCCAGTTTTCCGGATAACCTTAACCGAGCCATTTGCGTCAGTTTTCGTATGCGTATTTGATGTAACATTATTACGGATAATCATTCGAGATTTAACGATTGATTTTGTTACTGTAACGGACTTAACCGCAGCATCTAATTTTGTTGAGTTATAGACAAAGTTATAGGTGCGATTAAACAAGAAGGCACACCTCCTTTCTCAATAAAAATACACCCTCTTTTTGGGTGCTTCTGTTTACTGCGTATAATACTCCTATTATTCATCAAGTGAAAGTATAAAACTTATTCACTTTTTCAATTTTAGCCAGAAAAGGCATTTCATCTTTATACTGTTCCGATTGTTCAATCAAAACACTAGATCCAGTAAAAAGAATGCGTTCAACTCCATCCCACCTAAATTGTAACGTTAATACTTTTGTTCCAGATTTCTGTTTACTGTCATTTATTTTACATCCAATCACTTCAATTTCTTTTCCTAGAACATCTTCTATTTTCATTTTATCGCCTATCATAACATTAGAGTCTTTAGCGAAATCTGAAAACCGTTTCAACGCAATACATCTCCTTAATTTAGTGTTATTCCTAGCGTGTCAGCTACCGCTTGTCGATACATAAAAGGCACAAAATCAATCGTAAACCTCCCGGTATCAACTGCTGTAACGTACATGTTTAAAAGATATTGATTTAAATATGAATAATCAGCCATTATAATACCTCCTTAATTATGATAAGTTTCTAATGTTTCTACTCTGCTTCTTAAATAATCGATTTCGCTCATCAAATTGGAAACAAGCGTTGCAATAGATGATAAATCATCCGCATTAGATAGTTGTTCGATGTATTCCTTTGCAGAAAAAGTATCTTCATCATATTCCCATCCTTCAAAATCTTGCTCGGAAATCTGAGTAATATTTGTCCTTACATATACCGTATCTACATTAACCTCAACCGGCTTCACGACTTTTTGTGTCCCTCTTACTCTCACCTTTTATCACTTCCTTGTAGTATTTATCTGCATATGGTATCACTGGTTCAATAGCAAGCGCTGGGGCAAAGATTCATCATTTTATTATTCACAAAGTAAGCGCGCGCACCGAGAGACGAACTCGAACCCGACGCCGTACTCGAATACAGATGAAACGTACCTGCATTCGACCTATTATTCCAATTGCTGCTGAAATTCGGTAGGTGATCCGACCTGAACTTTGCCCATGTCCTAGTTATACAAAGCAAGCGCGCGCACCGAGAGACGAACCCGAACCCGACGCCGCACCCGAATACAGATGAAACGCACCCGCATCCGACCCAGTATCCCAATTGCCGCCGAAATACGGCAGGCGATCCGACCCGATATATCCATAGTCGGCATAATAAGTGGTTTCGCTCCCGTTAATAGATGCGGGTATAAATCCTGTTTCTGTTGAACCTTGAATAGTATCAACATAACCACCTTCATCAGTATTCCATCCTGTTGCGCCATAGTTTGTATAACCATCGCCTGCATCGTTATAACCGTCATTACCGATTAACATATCGTAGTTAGTATCATACAACACACCATCAATCCAGTAGCGTAAGTTTCCGTAAAAATCTTCAATTCCACAGAACTTAACTTGTTCTGTTCCTAGTGTAGATCCATAGAACATCCCTTTTGTGTCCGTAGCACCAGTTGTGGTTGACGATGAGTTATTGGAATCTGTGTACCCTTCGCCTAGTGCTGTCTGTAAATCTCTATTTTTAAACATGATTAAAGCTAATATTTGTAACATAGTCAACGGATAAAATGGCATTTGTTCATACCCAGTACCGTTCGCCTGCGCCTTATTTCTAAATGAACCGATAGTTTCTGATGCGGTTGGTGTTTGTCCGCTCAAAGACCGTAAAGAAGTTCCGTCGTCATACCCTAAATATGCAGCGACATAAATCTTGTCTTTTTCTGTTGTCCCTCTTGTATGTGCTAACGAAAGATAACTGGAATCAATTTGAGCATCTGCGTATCGGATATATAGAAAATCCCCACTACGTTCAAATTTCCACCATATTTTTGGAAACTCAATCATTACGTCACCATCTGCTCCGCTCGTAATATCGGCTGTTGTGCCGTCTTCTTTTAGGCTGTAATCGTTAGGGTCAAGGTAATAATTGACTGCACCATTTAAGAATACACATGGTTTAATTTGATTAAACGGAAACTTATCTTGCCATGAACCGTAACTAAACGCACCATCATTACCGCTTGCTGGCGTAAATCCTGTTGCATCGTCTGTGTAAGTGACTGCTGTTTCTGGGTTGCTGTTCGTTGTATCTATTGCTACACCATAAATATGATAAGGTTGTGGTGTAGCTTGTGCGTCAGACTTTTTATCATAAACATCCTCAGTTGTATAAGGGAAAGCAGAATAGTAATAGGTTGTATCATTAGTTAATCCAGTATCAACAAACCCATCTGTAGCATATTGATCTCGAACACTACTATCTACGACCAGAACACCATCATTTTCATCTACAGGATAACTTCCTGTTTTTCTTAGTATTTTTGTTCCTTTCCACTCCGCTAAAGTAGCACCGTCAAGTGTTACATCTGTTGGGTCTTGCCACATTAAAGTAACTTCTGTATTTCCTGCTTGTACATCGAAATTAGTCACGTTGCCAACGGGCAAACCACCGCTTACCGTTTTCCATTCTGTTCCGTCGTAATATTCTAATTTTCCGTTTGTAGCACGTAAGCCGTGGACTTCAGCTTGTGACACTTCATTAGCCTTATGTTCATTAAATTCTTGGACGTGTGTATCAAATTCTGATTGGGAAACAAGTTCGTTTTGTGTGCCAGCAGTAAAGTTGTTTGAGATTTCCGTTCCATTATCATGGGAGGTAGATGCCGTATCTTCCATTCCTCTAGTTACAGTCAAAGTTGTACTGTTAACATTTGACACTTCCATGATTTCATCTTCAATTGTTACTCGAAAAGGAGGGGATGGAAAAAGCGATGGATCTACTACATTTACAGTTGTTTGCGTAGCGTCCATCGCTTCAGAAATTGTTGTTATAGCATTGTTAGCTGCATTTAATCGAGCCATATAGTAACCTCCTTAGTTAATTTTAACCGTATAATCACCGACATTAATTAAAAACTGGTTATTCTCTTGTATATTTGCTGTGGAATTTAAAGAGCCAAAATCTAGTAAGTTCCCGCCAGTTTCAGCATCATATAAACCCATATGAGTAATAATACCCCAGTCAGCTGAGGCGATAGGAAACTCAACAGCTGCACTATTAGACGTTTGCATAGAACCTGCTCCATCATCAGTTGGTGCGCCAAAAGTAATAGGTTGCCTGGAATATCCCCCTCCACTCACCTCTGTTCCTGTTCCATCTTCTCCGGGTGCAGAAGTAAATAACGCTAGGTAGACCGTAGCGTTAACAAGATTATCGTTTAATACTTTCTGTTCAAGATAATTACTGAATGACAATATCAGCACTCCTTTCTTATAGATAACGATTTCGATATTTCATACTTAAATCAGCAACCCCTGAAGGTTGCACATCAATAATATTCTCTCCCTGTTCTAAAGCCCAGAAATCCGTAGATAACCCGACTAAATCCATTCTGGGTTCACCATTTTTTCTTACATCACCGGTAGCTGTATCCACTGTGATTTCATCCCCAGCAACAGCAATTTCCGGCACCTCATTTGCCCCCGATGTATCATTAAGTTGATAAACTCTAATTTCGCTTATCCCCTGGTCATTTGGTGTAGTATCGCCCCATTTACGTATAGCCACTTGAATCGTGTCGACAGGTGTGGTGTAAATAGGTTCTAAGTAAGATACACTCTTTTCTCCTCTGTAATTCCCGTTTTCGTCCCTTTGCGCCAAATAAGCCAGCCAACGATTATTCCATCTGCGTACACGGATAATTCCGTTAAAATTATTCCATTCGCTACGATCATCTGGTTCTAATGGATTCCGAACGCCACTTGTACCACCTAACTGAAGCACACCTTCATTTTTCTGGAATCCAATATGACTGTCACCAAAACCAAATTTGGCAATGTTGTTGCCGTTTGCGTCTCGGAAATAAATCTCGATAATGCCTGTGTTTCCGGATAAATTAAATTGGTGTACAAGTATATCCGCATAAAAGTCTTGTAATGAAGCGCCAATGGCTCTTTGTAAAGAAGGGCCCTGGAATTCATGAGGCGTAATCACAGTGCCATAATCTGACACCGAAAAACCGGGGCCGTCTGCATCGGTCATACTACCTGTCACAGAACCGTTGTCTACTTCGGTTGCTGTTTGCCAGAGTGAGGTATCTTCCATCGTATCGTGCAGCACTAAAGTTTCAGGAGCTACAGCCGTTTCCGTAACTTTATCAGGTTTCCCTAAATCAATAGATTGGTCACCATTCATGATTGATAAGTGGGTAGTCGGCTGGTTGAATCTTGCTGTAATGATTGGATAAGTATCAGCTGTACCGTCATACACGATGTTTGCTGGTAAAGCCTTACTTTGTTCTTTGGATTCATAAGCGAATGGGTCAGGACAAACTAAAACAAGATCTCCTTCACCCATTTCTGCGATTCTTCTAAATCTCCCAAAACTAACACTTTGTAATACCGCATAGTTAAATTTATCTGGTTCGTTGTCCGATACATAAACGCCAGGTCCTAAGTCTGGACGTAGCCAATCCGCCAGTGCACGTAAACGAGATTCATAGTCTTGTACGTCCTTGCCAATAAAGCCAATTGTAATAGGGATTCGTCTCATGCCATATTCGTTGCCCTGATAGTGAGCACCAGGCATACCAGGAATATTTGTCGTCCTCAAACTAAAATCAGGGAGAATATGTGGGTTTGTTTGTACAGCTAAGCCAAAATCACTTGAGTGTTTACCTCTATATGTCGCACCCATCATTCCATCCCCCTTGCTCTCATATCTCTCATTTCTTTTTGTTTCTGGAATTCCAAGTCATATTCAAAGGTTTGACGACTTAATTCTCTTCCGTTAATCTCATTAACCATTGTTATATAAACAACAGATTCACTTGTTGCAGGTGATTGATTATTCAACTGCCCAATAATACGGTCAACTTCCCCAGTTGGACTAACTCCTTCAGCATGCCCAGGTATATTGTTTAAAGCACTAAGGATTTTTTTGGACTCATCATTTGTATAAACGTGAGCTCCTCGAGGAACATCAAAAAGACCAAACCCAGCTAATGACCACTTGTTATTATGTTCAACTAATTCAGGTCCTTCTTCGCCAAGCCAAGACACACCACCTGGATGAAAATTTGTACCTACTGCGTATCCGACTGGTACGTGATGACCTTGTGGAGGACCATCGGTATTGGAATATTGTAAGGATACTGTTTTCCAAACTGGTTCAGAAAGTTTATCATTAAGATCGCCGGCCAATCCGATTGAGTCCCTAATATTATCCTTTACATTGTCAATTCCCTCTGACTGTTTATCAATAGCATTTCGGCCTAAATTAATCTCATCTTTGACCTGTTCCCATAGCCCAGTTTCTTTAAGAATTTCTTTAATGACGTTATCATTTTTCAGTATTTTTTTATCTAATTCAGAAACCTGTTCACGAATCTCATACTTAGTAGCACCTTGTTTTTCCAGATTTTTTATAAGGTTATTTCTTTCTTCCAAAAGTTTATCGTTCTTTTTTTGAAGTTGTTGAAGGATGTTTCCTTCTTCCACTTTGATATCTCTTGTTCTGGCTAGATTTATGATTTTTTGCTCTTCTTCTTTGGATAAAGTTGATAATTTTGCATCTAATAAAGAATTGATATTTTTATAGATGCCGAGTTCTTCAAAGATTTTTAGTTTTTGTTCTTCTTGTTCGGCCGTTGTGTCTCTTAATTTCTCTAACCTTTTCTGTTCTTCTTGTGTTAGTTTACCTTTTTCATTTCGTTTTTCCTGAAGTTTTAGTATTTCCTCTTTATTTTTCTCAATGGATTTATCAAGAGCTTTTAATCCTTTTTCGCCTTCTTCATTGATGCCGACATTTTTTAAATAGATGTTTGCCAGTTGCTGGTTTGTTGCTTGTAATTTATCAATCTTTTCTTGTTCTTGATCAATATTTTTCTTAATTTCCTTCCTTTGATTCTGCAACTCTTCAAGAAGATCAATTTCCTTGCCATTCTTCACATCAGCAAGGTCTATTTGTTTTTGCTTTAGCTCATTCCACTCTTGTTCCGAAAGTTTACTATCACGAAGCTTTTCCTCAATTTCACCCATGCTTTTTGTTATTTCTTCATTAGTCATTTCCCTAGCATCTAATATATTGTTGATACGAGTATCTATTGCTTGTTGTTCTTTTTTCTTTTTAGTCAAAGTATCCAAAGCTTCCTGTTGCTGATCTAATAGTTTGGCGCGTTCAATTTCAAGCTCTGTTTCAGAATAATCTCTTATTTTATCAATATATTCTTTTACTTTTTCAGTACTTTCAACAAACTTATTACCCGTTTCTGATATAGACGTTTGAACGTCTGGAGACTGTTCAATAATATCTTTGTTGGCATCAAATAAATTTTGTAGTTCTTCTTTTGATAATCCTGATTCTCGAGCAAGGTTATTGTATTGTTTTTGCAGCTCATTAATTTCACCTGGATTACTTGATTCAGAAATACGCTTGTTCAAGTCATTCAATCGAGCCAGTTCATCATTACTTACATTTGCCTTATCGGATAAACGTTCAAATGTAGCAACATTCTTTTCAAGGTTAGCTGCTTGATCACTCATAGATTTAGCAAAATCAAGATTTACTTCTTCGGCCTCATTAGTTTTTTTGATAAATCCGTTAATGGCGAGACCTAACCCAGCAACACCGCCAATAGCAAGACCAACGACACCACCACGGCTTAGACTCATAATTCGCCCGAGCAATCCTCTTCCACCGGTGCTACCCCTGCCTAGCATATCAGTGAGCTTGCTTGCGCCTTTTGATAAATTACTAAAAGTAGTCGTTACACCGCCCAAAGCAATTCCTGCAGGTCCAGCAGCTGCGGCAAGTCCAGCAAACTTGATAATGTTATCTTGTGTTTCAGGTTCCAATTCATTAAAGGCATCTACAATATCGGTCACGCGTTCTGTTAACTCAGTAGCAATAGGCTCTAATTTTTCTCCTAATTCTGCAAAGGATTCCTGGAAGTCATATTGTTCTTCCCTGGCTTCAACCAACGATTTATTCGTTTCCCGAAACTCTTTGTTCACTTTGGATAAATCTAAATTATTTAATTCGTTCAGAGCATAATTAAGCTCATCTCCACTTTCCTTCGCTTCAGCTAAACCTTCATCAAACGTTTCTAAGTCAACGCCCATACGTTCTAATAGCTCAGCAAATGGTCCAACAGCCTTACCTGTGGCTACTGTTTCTTGTAAACCATCAGCCAAACTTTCTATTTTTAACGTATCCGGGAATTTGACGACAGCACCAGACAAATCATCCACAGCTTGTTGCAGCTGATTACTGTTCATATCCGTTGCCATAAGATTAGAGAGGGCTTCAACGTTTGAATCTGTTTCGCCAGTAATGCCATTCAAGTCTTTCATAGATTTGTGCAGCACATCCACGCCAAGACCGGCTTCCTTTGCGTTTGTTTCAAGACGAGCAATATTAACGCGAAAATCTCTTGTAGATTCCACTGCCATTGCTCCCAAACCAACAATAGGAGCTGTTACACTCGCAGACATGGTTTGTCCAAAATTGGTCATTTTTTGCCCAGCATTATCAAGATTTCCTGAAAAGGTGTCCAGTCCACTAGATAATTTACCTAAACGGGACTCAGCTCGACGTTGTTCCTGACGCATTTGCTCTAATTCTTCTGTTGCATTGTTCACATATCGGTCCAGGTTATTTAATGAAGCCGCTTGCTTGTTATACTCTCTAGCTGCTTTTTCTGCCTCTTTAGAACCTTCCCCGTGCTTTTCAATCATTCGATCATATTCTTTACGTGCTTCAGATGTCACTCGTTCTTGAGCTTTTAACTTTTTATTTAAACCCTGAATCCGTGTTTCGTATTTTTCAACGGATTGATCAGCACGGTCAAAAGCAGACATATTGGCTTTCATTTCACTGTTAACGGTTTTCAGGCTATCTTTAGCACCTTTTAATCCTCGGTTTAAGGCTTGGGTATTTAAATCAAGATCGATGGATAACCCTTCAACTCTTCGCGCCATTGTTTACCCTCCCTTCTATCCACCAAATGCAGCAATTAATGAGGTTTTCTTTTCGGGTTTATTTTCGTTTTTAAACAATTGAGCAACAAAATAATAAGGCATGTTAAGGATTTCGTTAATGTCCTTTCCGCTTTTCATCATTCTCAGAATCAATCCATCCATATCCTGTTTCTGTTGTTTTGGTGTATAGACATCACCTACCTCGCTGTCGCTAGATACTTTTTTGTATCTTCGTCCTGGACACCTCGCGCAACAAAAATAACTTGTTCCTGCAATTTTTTTACGGCACCAGGGCCGTGTAGGCCATTAAACAATTCATCTTTTGTAAATTGATTGTCATATAAATCCACAACAAATATTAATAATTTATCAATTAATTCCTTTTCGGCCTCTGATGTGCCGGCAGACATTTGAATATACTCAAGCATATCAACTGCTTCATAAACTTTTCTCATTGGGATAAAAAGTGGGGTTAAATATTTTTCGGTTACTAGCTCTCCTTGTTTCACTTCTTTAACAAGCTCTATCATATTGCGTTTCATATCAGCCATGTATCTGACCTCCCCTTATTTATTAAAAAGAGCAGGTTCGTTATTCCTGCTCTTTCACTTCTTTGATTAATGGTTTCCCAGCATTGTTATTGGAGGACATCAATTCCTCGATACGTTCTTTCTTCACTTTTTTATTTGCAGGCTTTGGAAACTTGTCGCCAACAAAATACTCTTTATCAGTTTCTTTGTCACGGAATCCGGCAATAACTTCATATTTATCCATTTGTCGCACCTCCTTAATAGCTTTCACATATTCAATTGATGCTTTACTTTTATCTATATGTTCAAATGAATCTCTGAAAGGTGTGTTATTCACGTACTTCCCTTTGAAAAATAGATTCTGATGGTCATTAATGACACCGGCATTGTGGAATATTTTAGTTTGATGATATAATTCAATCGGGTCTGTCGGCCAAGAAAAATCTAATTCGGTGGAGGTCTTAACTGTCTTTCCAAAATGATATACATTCCAAAGTTGAGCCCACATTTCAGCTGTCCATTTTTGAATCGGCGTATAATTTGTATCATTTTTTCGGACATATTCACCCTCCACGGAATTTAAAAATTGGTAAAGCTTGACCGAATCCTCGTACACCTTTTTCCAATATTCATATGTTGGATTTTTGATAATCCACTGAGCTCCACCTATCGGATTCTTTTCACGAATGAGTGCAGCATCAATACCTATGACTTCACACATTCGCTCTAATAAATCCTGACCTTTACTGTCGATATAATCAACGCTCAAATAGCTTTCACAAGCTGATGCATACCAGGTCGTCTCTGTTGGTTTTACATCCGGAACATCTCTCATCAGCACATCGCTATCCAAATAAAAATAAGTATCATTTTCTCTTGAAGCATCCTCTTCCAGGTACTTCATCCATAAGTATGGCTTAACAGACGGAATATAACTTTTGTCAGTACGATCATCGTTGTATACATGCGTTTCCACACCATAGTTTTCTTCCAAATAAATAGGCACCCGGTCGTCCTGCCGTGTAAACAGCAGAACAATGTTCCGGATGCCTAAATTTTGTAGTCTGGTTATACAAACTTCTAATTCCCACTCAAAGCGTTTAATGGCTGGTTGACATAGGATATACTTCATAATACATTACCTCTTTACGCAACCGTTGTGGTTGTAGTGGTACTAGAAGTAGTTGTTGTGGTACTTGGATATGCTTGACCAAATACTGCTTGGAAAAGTGCATCACGTTTAGTATTTTCTGCCTTTGCATCTCTACCGGTTACCACAGATTTTTCTTCTTTAAATCCTGTAACTTCTCGATCCATGAATTCCGCACTAATCGGATCTTGACTAAACGTTGTAGAACCCTGCTTTGATTGGCCGGAAATACTAGTCTTTAAGAATTTGCCTTTTGGTAATCCAACGTATTCCTTAGATCCATCTTCATATGTTTTAGCAAAAACAACCACTACGTATGGAGGATTGTCTGTGCTTCCGTGAGCAGATAACCCATTTGTAGAGACCTCTAACCCCAGCAATGTATCTTTGTCTGATTGAGGAATCGAATGAAAATTACCGCTTACGGTTACAGGTCCTTGTGACACTCCTAATTCAGCGACCTTGTTATCTCCATGTGCTCGTGCAATTTCCGATGTCATGGCCACTTCGATGTCTTGTAAAAACTTCACATGGTTAATTGAACTAACAGTATTTGTTTTTTCGTCTAACACTCCATAATAAAATTCATCTACACCCGTTGACGCTTTGTAGTTTTTTTCTTCTCCTGCAAAGTACTGCAAATTTAACTTTAACAGCTTTTCTTTATTCATAACTTTTCCTCCTCATAAAAAAATAAATAGACATTCTAAACAGTGTCTACATAAGTTTTTCCGCGATACCTCCTGGCGTCACGGTATATATTTAAATCCTTATCCCATTCATCAACACCGCCGCCATCATTGAAAAAGTTCAAATCCCACATGATATGCTGGATTCGTTTAGCGATAGCATCACGATCTGTTATGCTTTTAGACCACACTTCGATTTGATACATAAAATCTTCCGTCAGCCATTTGTTGTCTGCATAATCACTGGGTCTAGGTGTATCTAAGGGGTCTATGATGATGTGTGTATCAGTCATGCTGCTGGTCTCGGGATATTCATAAAACTTTATTCGTCCAGCTGCTTTTTGATTGATTAATGTATCAGCAATTAAAGCTTCATAAATTTGATCTAACATCACATCCCCCTTTCTACTGCTCGGCGGATTGCGTTATGATATGCTTTTTCGGAATTGCGCAAAGAACGCGCAATAGCACCTTTACCGTCTGGATTAGGGTTTTTGACTGTTCCAAACTCATTTAGATGAATGATGCGATAACGATCATTAGGTCCCTTCCAATATACTTTGATCGTTCGTGCCCCGTTTTCCCAATATGGTTTACTCAATGTTATTTCTTCAATAGATGCTCCCGTATCAGCCCAAGGTTTAAACTGACTTTTTAATTCCCGGACATATACATCTGCTGCATCATTTAAAGCTTTATCACTTATTCGTTGCATCTGTTCCTGGCCGAACCTATTTTCCAAATCCTTTAGCAACCTGTCTAATCCATTAACTTCAACACTCATGATGTCAGCTCCGCAATGACGTTCACAAAGTCTCTATTCTGCATATCAGGTTGAGCTTGTGTAACGTTATAATGTTTATTTTTATACTCCGGAGCATCGATTTCAACATAGTGCTTATTGGTAGGAATATAGTCTCCTTGTGGGTCTCTAATAATGATAGTTATATCAGATAAGGTTCCGTTTGATTTAGCCAGTTCCACATCTCTTAACCAAATCTCATCAATTTTAGCCCAGGCATTATAAAGTACTTTCTTCACTTTCTCGCCTGGATAAGGACCTTCTTTGGGCACATACTCATAAAATGTAACAGGTGTCCTTAATTCACCAGAATGAACTCGAGGTGGTTTATATTCAAATTTCCTCACATCATCAACCTCCAGAAGTTGTGGTTGTTGTTGTCGTTGTAGTGCTAGGTATTAGGTCAATTCCTAAACTGGTGATTTCACTTAAAAAATTATTCTCGAAATATTCGACGGCATCATTATAAGCGTATCGAGCACGCTCAAACACAAGCTCTTTTGCTCTGTTATCAGTTTCGGTATTGCCATAAATATCAAACTCACCGCATTGGCTTTTAAGAGCAGAAACAGAAAAGGACAACAATCTTTTTAAATTGCTGTCCTCTCCGCTGTGTGTGATATGCATCCGACTTTTGAACTCTTCTAAAAATGTCGTTGTAATTTCCTGCAATCACATCACCTCATTATGCTGTAGTGGTTGTGCTAGTTGTACTTGTTGTTGTTGTGCTTGAAGTAGTTGTTGTTGTCGTACCATATAGATCAAGGTTATAAACCTGTGCAGCGTTATTATCTTTTGGCTTACCAGTTGCATACTGCTTAGCGATAAATACATCAGCATCCTCTAAAGCCAGGGTCTCTTTATAACGGTTAGTTTGTACACCGCCACCAACAGCAGCAATGTATTCTCCCTTAACAAAGAATAGTACTTTGCCTTCAGGTACAAAAACAGATTCTGTCATGATTGGATTGAAAGGTAAGTTTGTAACATAAACTCCATTTGCGTTTTGGACCGTTGCGTTAGCCTGGATATCGAACGTGTCAAATGGGTTTGTAACCATGACGATTTTTCCAGCAACCTTACGAGGATGATCCGCTACAGTTCCATCTGATTTTAATTTTTCTGCAAGCTTTTTCACCACACCTTTTAATTCGTTGATGACTGTTCGACCAGGCTCAAAAGTTAGGGTTCCTACAGCTGTCTTATCAGTTACAGCTCCAGTTTCTGTATCAACATGTTTTAGTAGTCCGATAGGTTCACTTTGTGCTGCACCTCGACCGGCAACGTAACCACGTTCTAACCCTGCTCGCATAGCTTCACGGATAATTGTACGAACATAACGTTCAATCCATGCAGGCCCAAGTTTCAACATATCTTTTGCGATTGGTACAAACGCTGTAAGTTTTAAATGCGTAATCTTTTCTTTACGGAATGTAGAATTTAACTGACCTTTAATTCCTTCAAATAGATCTCCCCATACTGCTTGACCAGATGGATCATTGGAATAAATAAATTCCGTAACTGCTCCCAAATTTTGAATGCCGATTTCACTTAGAAGAGGATGATCTTTTACGATTTCTTCAAAGATACGCTCTTGAGTTGTCTTTGGTAACGTATCAGTTTCTTTAAATCCACCTTCTTCGATAACTGCATTAAAAAACTTAGTCTCTTCACTAGTTAATACATTTTGGCCACGGGATTGCAAAGCCACATTATCAGCCATTTGTGTATTAACCTGGTTCAAGATGTCTGACTGTACATCTTGAGCTAAGGATTCAAGCATCTCATTAAGTGCTTGTGACTGTTCTTCCTCTGTTCCATTTGTAGTAGCATCAGCAAATGCTTTTTTCTTCTCTTCAAAGTTATTAAACTTAATTGTCATTTCTCATTCCTCCATTATTTCTATAAATTTAAAAAGAGCTTACTCATATTCTGCTTTGATTCAGCAGGAGTAGGCTCTTGTTTTGGTGGTTTCTGATTATTTGGTTTTGCTTGAGCTGCATATTTAGCAACCAGTTTGTCTTTAAAGTTTTCGTATTCTTCCTCACCGTCATCATCATCATCTAAATCTTCGAGGTCCTGGATTTCAATTTCTTCACCAACTTCATCAGCTAATCCAAAAGCAACAGCTTCTTCTGCTGTAAGAAATGATTCATCATCTAATAATTGGTCTAGTTCCTCTTGTGTTCCGACAAAGCGCTTTTTGTATGATGAAGCAAGAGCAGAGTCGATTTTTCTCAAATCAGCAGCAGTCTTTTCAAAGAGTGCTGCATTTCCCCACTCAATGGTAGATGCACGGTGAATCATCATCATGGTGTTTTCGGGCATGATCACTTTGTCACCAGCCATAGCAATAACACTTGCAGCTGATGCTGCCCAACCATCAACATGGACAATAATTTCTGCCTTATGATTCCTCAACAAATTACTAATGGCTACACCATCAAATGCAGATCCACCTGGTGAATTAATATGCACGTGGATTTTTTCAGCATCCACTTCTGATAGTTGCCTCCGGATACCTTCTGCACTTCTACTGCTAAAAGAAAATCCACTAATTGGACCATAAATATACATAGAATATTCTTTTCCTTGCCCTGCTTCAAAACGTATATCTGTTTTCTTGTTCATCATGTTCATGATCTGTTCTTTCAGTTCGTTTGGCATTAACTTTCACCCCCTTCCAATAACTTTTCTAATTCGGTGTAATTCTTTGTGATAATATGCCTGTCCAGCAATTCATCATCAGATCTTTCATGGCCAGCAGCCTCCCTCACTTCATTTCCAGTAAACACGGATGAAGATACAAGTTTATCAACAGCAGACGCAAGGTCAAATAGATCACGATAAGAAACACGTCTAATGTCCAATCGTTCTCCATTCATGTAGTCTTTTTTCTCAATAAACTTTCCGCTAAATTCATCCTTCACCTTTTTAAGTAACGGATCGATACAAAAAGTCATATAATTACGTGTGCTTTTCTCGACATCTGCCATTTCCCCTCTTACTAAAGCTGGGGGAATTCCTAGCGCCCTGGCAACATGGTCCAAAAATCCATTTGTGATTTTATTTATTTCTTCCACACTCGATGAAGCTCTATCGGATTGTTCATTATATGTGAACCCCTTTTGTTGTGGAACTATAGCAAATGCTTTATTTTTGATCGCTTGATACATATTATCAATGAAGTTTTGCATTTTGCTTTGCTTTTCCGGATCCTTTGGATTAACGTTTTCAGTATCAACAGTAGCCCTGATTTGATTATTGTGTTTTTGGAACTCTAGCATCCTGCCAAATAGTTCACCATAGTCAGTATACAGACTATTAACCAACCGGGATAAATTGTCATTACTATACTCAAGATAAATAACATCGCTTGCTATAAAGCTCCGGCGGAATGTGTAGTTTTTGACTGTTACATCCTTGAAAACATCATCCATCATGGCATATTCATTCCGATAAAAATTATCAGCGATTAGCAGGTCGTCGGTATCTGTCTTAACAATTAATACCTCATTATCATGAATTAATTTGTATACAAACGTTTCCCAAAATTCGCTTGCAGACTGGTTCCGATTAGGTTTAACATTCATTTTGTAGTAGAATTCATCATGCTGCACTATACCTTTTTTCTTTATCCGGAACTCCGACTGACTGATGGTCCTGGCAATCAAGTTCACGCATGTTGCTATAGCCAGTTTCTTGTAATAGATACGGTCCGATGTATCTTCAATTAAATCCAAATCATACATTTGTTCCAATTCACTGTGTTTCTTAAATAGATCGAATAATCCCAATGCCTCACCTCCTTAAAAAGCAATATCATCCAGGAAGAAATCCTCTTCTTCTTCCAGCACATTATCAGCCTCGAACAATGCATGGATAAATGCCTGGAACCCATCTGTTTTACGACGTACTTCATCTTTCTTCAGGTACTCTTTATTGCCGTCTTTCTTGATTTTTACGTACACATTATTGGTGTACCAGCGCATTAACGGGTTATCGCCAAATATAATATTGTGATTAGCAAATATCGTTTCCACTCTAGGAGCCAGCTTACTGTGTATGGCTTTAGGATTACGAATATAAATTAATTCAAATCCTTCTGCTTCCAGAGCTGTTTTAACCAGGTCCAACCTAAATGTATCAGCCACAATTCGATTCACCCCATATTGCTCCCTCATTTCTACAAACCAATCAACGATATGCTCGATATTGATCACAGGCTCATCAACGATGGTTAATAATCCCTCTTCAGCCCAATCATATATCGGGGGCTTTAATTGAACGTTATCCAGGAAGCCTTTCCGTATGAATGAATGGGTTTTCCAAACATAGTCATCACCAACTTTGAAAAGAAGGCCTACAGCTGCAAAATCTCGAATAGATGCGTAGTCTAATCCACCAACGGCTGTGCGGTGTGCCAAATCAGGGAATGGCCTGTTTGTAGCTTCTATCTCTTCCCATGTCGCAACTGATGTTGTTAAATCCGTTGCTGGTGTGTTCATCCGTTTAGTCATGAAACGGATCCGTGCAGACGGCTTCGAATTACCAAGTGATATATATTGACGTTTAACTGTTCTAAACAGTTCATGAGCATAATCATTTAATGGCTTATGGAACATCGGATTAGCCTTTTGCCAATTCGATTCATCATCCATTTCCTTTTCATCATCCAAACAAGCCATAAAAACAAATATATGGTCCTCTGGAGCTTCACCTTTAAGTACGCGGATTGCCCGTTCTTTTAAATCGTCAAGGTAACCACCACGTACAAATCCGTCAGTAGTGATAAAAAACTCTCTTGAGTGTCTGACTTTTCCTAATCCAGATGAAAACACATCAACAATATCTGAATCTTCATATTCATGAACTTCATCATAGATAACGCAACCATCACGTAAGCTGTCTTTCGTTTTTGCGTTTGAAGTGTGATACTTTAATACACTTCCATTAGCCTTGCTTTTAATTTCTGACTTTGTGTGTTTAAAGAGCGATTGCAGCACGCCGCCTTTACCATCTGTATCAATAGCATCATATACTTCATTGAAGGATGTTTTGGCTTGTTCCTCACTATTGGCCACAATCGATATATTATATTTGTCGATACCATGTAGCTCACTAATAAAGAAATGAGCAAGGGATGAAATTAAACCGTTCTTACCAGCTCCCCTGGCCATATATAAAAAGAACTGTTCAAAGAACGGATAGTTGCCTTCCTTGTAGTACAAAAAGACAAATGCTGTTATAAACTTCTGAAATGGCTGCAGCTCAAAATAATTCTTTTCAGTAAAAGCGATGTATCGTTCATGGGTGACTTCATCAAAATAGAGATCGTCTCGATTGAGGACGTGATTTTTCAAATAAGAAAATAAAAGAACCAAATACTTGCTGACTTTATTTTTTCCAGCTTCGTATTGGTTCATATAATACAGTACGTGCTTATTTTTTAATTTCATATTAGATCAGATCGCTTGCGGTGAATTTTGGTTTAGCATCATCGTCCTCATCGATGAAGTTGAATGTCTTCTCAATATTTATGATGGATGAATTAACTTTGTTCATTTCATTTAGCAGAGGGTGGGATTTAATATACTCCTGATTTCCGTTTTTAACGTTGGTGGAAACCCCCTCTTTTTTGACTGTTCGTTCCATCCTCCGATACATCTCAACATGCTTCAAATACCTACCAACTTTTTCAACCTCAACAGGACTGCTGGTATCAATCCTCGACATCAGATAATCCTTGATTTTATCAATGCTTACGTCGGTTCTGAATTTGGTTGTCACATCATCCCACCCCCCCTCACGTGATATTTATATAAAAAAAGTGGAAAGTCGAGCCCCCTGCACCGTTTCCCCGGTCGGAAAAATAAGTCAAAATTTTTAGGCGGGGGGTCTATTTAAATTTCATTTCAACTTTACCGCCGCAGTGTTTGCATTCAGTGTCATATACTATCCAGTTTTCATTACTCTTTTCCTCGTTCACCTCTGCCAACTCACCACAGTCTTTGCAAACATTTATAATATTCATCTTCTACCACCTTTCATCATGCTCCCACTTATTCGGTTTTCGCTCAAACCCTTTTAAGTACCTGCCATGCTTGCGATTATGACACTTGATACAAAGTGTCTCTAAATTATCGGGATCCATTGCAAGATCCGGATAATCAACCAGCTCCTTAATGTGATCCACATCCAATGACTTATGTTTATCATTATCAGCAAGCTTTACATATCCATTACGTTTGCATTCCTGGCACTCGTAATTATCTCTTTCCAAAACAAAAAGCCTCAGCTGTCGCCAGGCTTTACTCTTATAAAACTTCATCTGTTGTTCTTTTGTTTGGTATTGCTGCATGGTTAATCACCAACTTAAAGTTTGCTTGCCCCTATTCGTTCTATCAATGGTCCATTACCAGTCCTTTAAATTTATTATTCCTTCACTACAACACTATCAACATAGATCTTGCCAAGCCACATCTTCCAAACTGTGAAATATTTTTCCCCACCGGATTCATATTGGGTGCGATAGGTTAATGGTAACAGCTGTTTTAGATACCATTTTAAATTTTTCATTTTATTACACTCCTGAAAATTTTGTATATAAAAAAACACCTCTTTTGAGATGTCTTTACTTCAAGTAGTATACATTTTTTATAAGCTTTACAATTTTAAATTTTTTGTTGTACAAATCATCATGTTTCGTAATTACGAATCCTTTGGTTTTATATTTTTCTTCTTTATCTGTAATGAACACAAAACTAACATTAAAAACCTTATATTTAGAGACGAAAAATATAGGACACGCAATAATATAATCAATTTTAGTTAATAGTAAGATTATAAATAAGATTACTGCAATACATATAGTCAGACTCACTATAGATTTAAAATCCACTGTAATTAAAGGTAAGATTAAGGTTAATAAGAAGAAAGTATAATCATTTAAACTTGGTTTTTTAAATTCTTTAATATATATATCTTTCCCTTTATCATAGTTCGAAATCTTTCTTTCAATGTTACGAAACATCAACTTTGGGATGAAATAATATATGCCAATAGAAAAGAATAATAAAATTAAAATAAAGAATACATGCAATAAATTTTCTGGAATATTATAATTCCAAAGATTTTTTCCTTTAACGATGTCTTCGAAGTAATACCTGTAAATAGCTATCATAAATACAGGTGTATAAGATACAAACCATAGGATACCTTGGGCTCGTTTACCCCACATGTATCTCCCTCTTTTCTATTTAACCCAAACTCATTGCGACTTTTATTCTTTTAGTTAAAAAAGATTCTACTATTTTGTCTTGAAAAAAATGTAACAATGGTGTTGGGTTATCATTTTCTTTAAAAATGACCTTTTTATTATCAAAGTCAATATAATTAATCAAATCATCAAGTTCACCAATTTCACTTTTAAATCTTTTTAATTTATCTTCATCTTTAATGTTTTCCCTTTTATCTCGAATTTTTTTTAATTCATCTACTCTATCATTAAAATGCTCTTCAACTTCACTAATAATGTTTTCATCCATACTAGCAATACCTCTTACTAGTAGATGATGATTTGATGCATTCCTAAATGCTTCTTTTGTTGTGTCATCAGAAAAGAAGCTCATTGAAGTTAATCTTTCCATATTAATTCTGCTTTTTTCTGTTATATGATCTTTATAATCAAAAGCCCATTCAAAATGTCTCGGATCTACTATATAAATATTTTTATCATCCATAAAAAATGAAAAATTACCACCAAATTCTACTAAATCTTTGCTAACAGCTTTAAACTCCTCGGATGACCATATTGCTATCTTTTTAGTTTTTGCTTGTTTTTTCACACTTCTATAAAAGCAAAAACTAACTTGTTCATCTTCTAATGTTAAAGTGATTATTTGGAAATTTGATATCTGTATTTTTTCCAATTCATCATCAATTAACGCTTTTCTAAGTAATTCAAAATTTGTTACTGCCTTATTACTATGAGAGTAAGATTTAGTATTGAACCTTCCAATATATCCAGTTAATTTAAATTCTTGATTATAATTTTGAACTGCGAAGTTATTTTCAGCATCCATAAATTCACTTATTTTCTTAATAATATGTTCTTTTAAGAAATTTGTGATTGAGTCATCCAACTCTACTGATTTTGAAAAGTAATAATCATTTTTCTTATTATCTTTACAAACAAAATATGCCGAAACTGCAACTCTTTCATAATCCTCTTCTTTTAAAGCAATTAGTTTTTTCACAATATGATTATCGTTGTTTATGTCCATTACTAATTCCTCCTCTGTCGACTTCTCATTTTACAACATTCGACAAAAGGAGAATATTTCCTTCTAAACATTAAAAATTCAAAATGTAATTTATTCGGATAACTCCTACTTTATATTCACTAATAATAATTATAATGTTAATTAACTTAATCCATAATTAATCCCCAACACACTCCTCCTCTATACTTTTGAAACTGGCTGGGCTCTAAGAATATCGTATCAAAAACTTGACCATAAAAAAGAACCACCTACCCTGTGGATAAGTGATTCTCTTAAGGAGGATTCTCATGTCTGGCTCTCAACACCATCAAAAATAGAAATAGAACTACTAAACTCAAATATTTTAACACATAATAGCATGGTAACACGACTTAAAAAATGACATGTTTAAAATAAATAAAAATATACCCCGCCAAATACAACAAAATACATGATAATGTGTCCAATCAGAGCACCTTTGTTAACCTTTAATTTGGTTTTACCTTGATGTTCGTATGGAATAAAAATGTTTTCTCTCCCTGCTACAATAACAAATAATAATGCACCCATCTGAAATAAACTACCCCAAATAAAAGTTTCAGTAGAAATTCAGACTCACCTCCGCCGTTTGTTATTCTTACACCTAATATATCACAATAACCACCCAGCCAACAGCGCCGAGTATCTAGTAAGCAATTAAAAAAAAGGACCACCCATCCTATGGATAAGTGGCCGATGAACTCATTATTTTAACTCACTAACATCATAACACGGTTTTGGTGTGTTTTACTTGCCTTTTTTCTGCCAAAAGTCTGCCATTAATTATTCTCACCATAACCCATTATCATTCATGTGCTTCACATATTTAACCCCAAATTCCGATAAATAATACATAGTACTTAACTGTTCTGTTTGACGTTCAACGTCAATTATGGAATGTAAAACCAAAGGCGTAATAAGTTCATCCACTGCTTCCCGTCTTTCTGGATAATCTTCAATAAAGCCAAATAAATCTAATTTTTGAATTAATATGTTTGTAATGCCAATACTAGTTAAACCAGATGTGAGTGAAGGGTAGAGAATTTTTAATAATTTATTAATTGATTCAAAATTCCCCTCAATGTTTGCAGTTTCCACATCTAGAATTGTTTGTACTTTGTCGAAGGTTTCATTACTATTATTTAAATTTTGCAAATGAAATTTAAAATTGTTTATTTCATTTTTAAGCTCAAGAATTTGGTTTTCGTAAGCTAAATCTTTTTTATGTATCACTGAATTAACTTTATATTGATATGCACTTGATACAAGTTTTAATAAACCATCCACATACTCTTCATCATTAATTATAGCTAAGTGCAAACTAGCAATATCTAATGGAACATTTTTTCTCGTTTCCTCCTTGTCTACAAATGTAACAATATTAAAACCTTTATTTCTACTTTGTTCAATAAATGAAGCGTCTAATTCTCTTTTAACCCAACTTGAATCAATTGAGTTGTCTGTTAAATAAACAAAAAACAAATCACATGAAGGAATACCATCTTCAAATATTTTCTTACGTAAAGATTCTCCTGGATTGATCTCCCAATCATCAAACCAACAATCAATTTTATATTTTCTTAAATCATTAGCTATTTTCTCAATAATCTTTTTGTCTTTTTTTGAATGTGATAAAAAAACTTTAGGTCTGCTATCCATTTTTTATTCCCCCTATCAATTACCCATATCTTATAAAGTGTTACATTCAGCCAACGCTCAAACCCCTTGATATTCTTAACTTGAATTAAATCCCCTAAAATGAATGACACACCTTCTTATTATGTTTCATTGTACAAGATAAAGGGATAAATTGGTAGATTCATAGCGAAAAAAGTCAAAATAAAAGAGCTCATCTAATGAATGATGAGCTCATATCTTAAATTCCTTCATGGCCTTATCTAAATTGTCCTGGTTAATCCCAATATATTTTAAGGTAATGGAAGGGCTGGAATGATTGAATATCTCCTGGAGCATAGCAACGTCCTTTGTTTGTCTATAAAAGTGGTATCCAAAGGTTTTTCTTAATGTATGAGTACCAATTTCATCAAGACTAACATACTCTGCAGCATCTCTTAATATCTTGTAAGCCATGCTCCGACCAATTGGCTTATTAATACCCTTTCTGCTTTTAAAGAGGTACTCAAAGTCTTCCTTTCCTTCTACATAAGCTTTTAACTCTTTCCTAAGTGAAGGAGGCATGTCAATTCGTTTTTGCTTTCTAGTCTTCTTTTCTCGCAAACTAAAGTATGGCCTTTTCACATCACTAACACGTAAAGGCAGGATATCTGAAATTCTAAGTCCACTATTTATCCCCACTAGGAAAAGCATGTAGTTACGTTCACTCTTATCCTTTAAGTATTGTTTGATTGCCCTTATAACTTCAGGATCTCTTATAGGTTGGACAAAATTCATGATGGTTTCACCTGCTCTTCATACACCTCGATTTTTAAAATGAATGCCAGCTTATAAAAAGCCCTGGACTTTAAGCGATAATACTTACGTTCGCTGAATCCCAACTCATTATAAACTTCATAATCAAACACATCATCACTTCCCAAATATCGTTTAATGATAACGGACCGTTCATTGTATGCTAACCGGTTCACGGCCTTCCTTATCTTATTCAGGTAACGTTTTCTGGCAATCTCCTGATCAAGTCTCTTCACGGCTAAATCCTCTGTCTTAGAGTGGAATTCATTGGTGTTTGATGGTGGCGTTAAAGTGAACGATGCCGTTATTTTTGGCGATATCTCTTCTGGTTCCATGAGCAAAAACATTTGATACTTTGTTAGAGCCTCTTCCACAGCCTTTTTGGTATCTTCACGGTTAATTTCAGGTAATTTAAATGAGATCTGCATCAATCATTCCCCTTCCCTTTTATAAACCTCTCAGCTTCTTTAAATAAGGATTGAACATATTCACTTCGTTTAACAGGTGATACAGGTCCTCTCCTTCTGTCCTTGCGGTATGGACTAACTTTCCATCTATAGATATTTTTCAAAACTTCTTCACCAACTTCCAAAGTAGATATACTGGCCAAATCATTGTGATAAACAGCAGCTTAAACATGCATATGGTCTCTTCAGTGTCGTCCTCGTAGATGTACTCTGGATCATCCTGTAATACAGCGACTGCAGCTCCAACAAAGATATATAAACTCATCCAAAACATATCGACACCTCCAATAAAAAAGGACACAAACCAAGCGTGCGAACGCTCAATCTGTGCCCTGGTTGTTCCAGTAGCTTATTTAATTTGTTTAACACAACACCTAAGGTAAGTTTATTCTAACTGCAATAACCTTTTCCCATTCTACTTCAGCTAGTTCTTTGTCCGTTTGTTCCTGTAAGTAAGAATCTGACCAAGAAGGATTGTTCATTTCTAATCTGTCAAAAATCAATTCCCCGACCTCGTCCTCATCTTTTGAACGGACATAACATCTTTCGTCATGATTATAAATTTCTTCGATGCTTGCACTACCCCAGCTTGCAACCCACCAAGCAAAATCATCACTACCAATAATGTCTGTATCCACCATTGGAACAATTTCTAAATCTGGATTTTCCCTTATCAATTCAAGTAACTCATCAATATTTGATTTCCGTTTTTCAATCCGTTTCATTATCCATTCCCCTTTTACTTTTTCGTATATGAAACCTCATAATGACTAGGCTTACCATTCTGCCAAGTAATTACTTGCTTTCCAAACCCCTCACCTGGTACATCTACTTTATCCAATTTTCCGTTCACAACACGATAAACAGCGTTCTCACTCAAACTAATCTCAGCCTTCATCTTGTCCTTGTTCATTGTGTGGCCCCCTTGTATAATGGATATAGGATGAGTAAAGTCGGGAGCCACGCTTTCGGCTTTTTTATTTTTTTGAATCATCATAGATGCTATCTTCATTCATGATTGCTGTTATCTTTTCATAAAGCCTAAATGGATCTTTGGATGCTTCATGGATATCCTCAGTTTCTAACTCCAGAATCCCCATTTCATTTTTTCTAATAATCCCTTGTTGAAATTCTATAAAACTCCCTTTATCCAGGTGTTTAATCTGCTGAAATAACGGATCACTTTCAAAGCCAAAGTATTCGTAAATATCGACCTGTTCCATATCATCACCTTTTTCATTATTTCCTCAGAATGTGCATTACTCGTTTTCAAAATCCTCATTGTGTCCTTTGTAGAAACAATGTTTACACACTACGTTTTCATCCAATGATTGAGGGAAAGGAAATATCTTTCCTCTTTTAGCTGGTTCTCTTGTTTCATTTCCGCACTTTTCGCAATTAACGTACTCAATTTTTCCGCTACTGTATGAAGGGTTGAACTCTACATGCACTTCAAATTCACGTTCGCAATTCTCGCATTCGTGGTCGAATTTATTATCATCAGGTAAATCAACAGTTCCTTCTGTCATATCATTTTCGTATTCACAATAAGGACATTCAACAGTATCTAAGTACACATTTATCACCCTTTCAACTACTTCACATTTTCGGTCTGTTGCGCAATTTAATCGGACTATGAATTGCCTACCATCAAAGACATTGCTAATCTTCCGAAGTACAAATTGTTCTGCGTCATATCTCTTTTTCGACTTCTTTCAATCCAAAAGAATCGTCTTGTTGATTCATCATCCCCTTTATACCACCAATCACCCTTATTTTTAGCCCATACAAAAGCGATGATTATTTTTCTGCCTAGAAACCAAAAAGGAAAGTAAAAATGTTCTATCTCTATTTCCGACTTCCTTTTCATTTCTTCACCTCGCTACTTCGTATTTTCTGTCAAATACGCCTCATACTCTTCAGCAAACTTAAACACAAACCCATCAACAGTCGCTTCTCTCATGCCATTACAAACATCTAACACAGCTGTATAAGACATATACGTTTTCCTACCGGCTTCACGTGCGGATCTGTACTCACCAATGATTTTTCCCGTCTCAGGGTCCAACTGTAAGACCGGTTTGCTTTTGGATAAGTATCCTGTTTTTTCACCTAGTTCACAGTTGGATACATACTCTAAATTCCCGGCAAAGTTATCAGTTTTAATCCCGTTTTTGTGCCTGAGCACTTGTCCGGGCTTAGGATCACCCAAATAGTGATGAGCCACTAATTTTGAAATCTTATAACCCTGGTACTTTCCTTTAAATTTAACTTTAATCATGAGATAACCCCGGCGCTTTTTAAGAAAAGGAAGCAGCCATTTATGGGTATACTTATAAACCCTCTTAAAACGTCCATAATTTGAAATTAAGAACTCACCATCAGAGCCATCAATCTCTTGCCAATGTTCATCCGGATATTTGATTTTTGAGTACCATTCCTTTCGTTGCTGGACGGTTGTATCGGGTTTTAAAATATAGCAATCTATGGTTCCAATTTTCCTGCCTCTTGAACGGGCAGATTGCAAAGATCCTCTTGTGAGTCCTGTTAGTTTTTCTAAGTAATCATACGTTGTCTCTGTTATCAAATTGGTTTTAGGGTCATAAAGTTGAATCATAAAATATCACCTTCAGTCATAAAAACCTAATTATTATTTATTTTTCCTAGCTTTCGGCCATCTATAATCCACTTGTCTTTGCTGCCGCTTCGCTTTTTTCTTATGAAACATATTAGCAGCTCTACCTTTCTGCCGTTCGGCCAGCTCTTCATCCGTTAGATAATAAGTAATTACCGGCCCGTGCATAGATTCAGCCATTAGTTGTCACCTCCATGTTCGGCCTTCCATTTCGTTATTCTTGCATCAGCAAATGACCGACCTGTCCAGCGCTTTATTTCTTCTAAGTAAAAAGGTTCTGCACATCTTGGACAATTTGGCAGCATCTTTTTCCCTCGGTATTGCTTTTCTAACCGTTTAATGGTTACTAACCATGGTTTATAATTTGCGATTTGCTTTCGTTGTTCCAGCAATTGCTCCACCTGGTTTCTTAACTTTTCGCCATTTGTGGCTAGTTCGTACATGGCATCATAAGGATCTATAACAGCTCCACAGCTGCTACAATTCACTTGTCTGTTTTGCGTATCAATCATAAATTTTCGATTATCGCACTTGCATATCTTTTCAATCCCTCGATTAATCCTAACCTGGTCAATTTCCACTACTTTGTTAGGAAGATTATCTACCATCAAGACACCTCCTGATCAATCTCTTGAATAGTGACCTCAACCCTCGGCTTTTCGCTGTAATACTTAGAAACTTGAAGCTCCACAATTTGGCTGTCATCCTTGTAAATTACACCATTCAGAGCATCCTCAATCCCTTTTGCTATATTGGAGCAATCCGGCTTCTTTGTTGGTCTGTGTATTTCATCCAAAGAGAGCTTTCTCAGCTTTTTTGACATACTCTTTGGGATTTGCCTGTAAATTTTAATAGAAACACTCACGGGACCCAGAATTAAATTTTTTGGCGCATGTTGAGAAGCAACCAGCTTAACGTATTGTTTGTATGTTCTTGATGATTGAGGATCGTACATTTTGACTTGTCCGCTCCTGGTACGTCCCGCTCTCGGCCTCCCCTGCGCTTGTGCATCTCCTAAAACAGTAAACTTAATCACATCATCATCCCCAAACTAATCACTAACAGGAACGTTAAAAAGATAAACAGCACGTAGTTAACAAAATGATTCTTCTCACGTTTTTGGTACTGATCAATCAAACCTCTCAACCTCTGATTCTCAGACTCTATCGTTGCCATTTGATAGTCTTTATTCATCAATATCCGCTCTCCTGTCGTTCATGATTCACTTCATTTTTGAATAGGTAGGCTTGTTCGATTTGTTCCCAGGTGATGCCGAGCATTTCGCCTAAACCGACGAATAGATCACTAAGTAAAATCCATTCTGATTTGGCATGACTCTTACCCCACTCATATTTCTGTAACACTCTATAGCATTGATAATTTAATTCTACAAATTGGTCAGTAGCGCTAGTTTGTAGGTGAGGATTAATTGATTGAATTTCTACCCCTATATCCAACCCAATGCTCAAAATAAAGTGTAAGCAGTCAACGTATTCTTCTAAGAGTGGGTTGTAAAAATGAACTCCACAGCCATCACAGTTCTTGCATTCCCCAACGATTTTTCCATTTTCAATAAATATTGGGTTGCCATTACATGATTCGCATACATCATTTTCGTTCGGATACCATCTCCTCGGTTCCTGGTCATTACTCCAAAACTTAAAGAATCGAGCTTCATTCGCAAGCTCTCCTAGTTCCACTTGCAAGGCTAGAATCTTTTTATCAAGTAAATCCTGCCCTTCCAGTCCTTTTTCTTTGATAATGTGGTTATCCAGCTGTCGCTGCATATCGAAAAGTTTTTTAAAATTCAATTTTTGGTTCCTCCTCACAATCTTCATAAAAGACAATTAGTGATTTAGAATTACTTCCTTCTGCCCATATCGTTTCAACGATGGACTTATTTTCAGCCCAACCATTAAAGTATTCTTCAAATTCTCCATAAAAGGATTAAACTTTTTTACTTTCACGCTTACGCATCTCCTTCCCAATTTTGCACTTCACATTGATATGAATTTGTTCAAGCTCCGTAAGTGTTAAATCCTTAGTTTCAATACCATCAGGCTCAGGTGTCGTTTCATATCCATGCTTCCACAATTCATAAATCAAATATTGTCTACGTTCTTCCACTTTATCTCTTAAAATCATTACCAAAAATCCCTCCTTCCCTCTGTTCAATAAACCCCTCTTCAGCTTGATCTAAGATAATGATTGCTATTTCCACTTGCGGACGTTTCAATAAACGTGCCATTTCAAAAATAGACTTGCCTTCATTCCAAAGATTCCTAAACCTTTCCAGTTCATCCGGCCACCAATCTAGGTTACGTTCATCATGAGCTATGTAAACCGGCATATTTCTTCACCTCGAGATGATGAATTGCATTTTGTATTCTTTTATTAAAATCGGCCAATTCTTTGTCCAGCTGCTCTTTGGACTTTGGTTCACAGATAGGGCATTTCACCACCTGAACACATCCGGATACAACTTCACTCCACATCACACCTCTTCTGTTGCATAGTGGGCACATTATTAATCCCCCTTTCCATTTTCATATTCTTCAACGCTTATCCCTAACGCCCTGGACATCGCCTTTGATTTTCTGTAATTTGAAGCACGATTAAACACGCAATTCATATTCCCAATGATTCTCCACCAGGTCCGGCCTTTGTCATCCAATTTGTAGGCAATCTTATTGCTTTCAAACTCTTGTGGGGTGATGTTTGATGTTGCCCATATAGGTTTGTTCGCACGTTCTCGGCCGTTAATAATTTGAAATATCCAATCCTTTTCCTCGTAGGTTAACTTCTGGCTACTCAAGAAATCATCCCAAATTAATAAATCCGCATCTAAACAAGCTCCCATGATTTCCTGAAATGATTCATTGTTCTTAAAATCTTTCGTGGCTTGTAACCGACTGAACAAATCTTTTTCGGTAATATAGATAACCGCATATCCTTGTTTGATTAACTCATTCCCACCAGCTGCGGTTAAATGGCTTTTTCCGTTTCCGGTTTCACCGAAGATGAAAACACCCAGTTTACCTCGATTAGAAAAATTATGAACAGCTGACTTGATTTCCTCATAAGCTTCTTCAGTCCCTTTACGAGGTTTATAATTTTCAAAGGTCATAGATTTTATGTCTTCCATCTGGCTGCTTAATTGCAAGATCCTATTGATTCGAACTCGTTTTTCTTTTGCCTCCTGTTCTTTTTTAAAGTCTTCTAACTCTTTTATTTCACAAGGACAAGCGCATACGACCCATTTCATTTCTCCAGTAAACGGATGTTTTATTTGTGTTAAAGGCTTTTCTTTTCCGCAATATTTGCACTTCACGGGTTCTGGGTTACTTGTAGAGTCGTACATTCCCGCTTTCTTCAGAATGTTGTCCATTGCTTCTTTCATCAGGACCACCTTCTTTGTAGTTTGGTATTTCTACGACCTTTTCGTGTTTAGCAGCTTGCTGATTTTTATACTCAACTTCCTCCGCCTTTGCTTGTTCAAGAGATTTGATTCCTTTTTTAAACCAAGATTGCAAAATACTCTTTGCATAACCCCAACTTGCTTTATTTCGCTCTAATGATCGTCTAAGGGCTTCAATAACCATTTCATCTCCTAAATCTTCAATCCAGGAAATCATGTCCTCGGACACGTAAGGCGAAATCACTCCAAAATTATTTTGATAGAATTGAATAGCATCAGAAGGAGTAGAAGTTGCGTTTTCTTCTTCTACTTCTCTTTCTTTTTCTCTTTCTCTTTCTACTTCTCTTTCTTCTTCTTCTTCTACTTCTTCCCCCAGGTCTATGGAAGGACTATCCGTAGGGTATTGATACGGTATTGAACCCTTGTCATTGAGCGATTCCTCGTTTTTTTCTTCTATATCGTTTGCATGGGGTATGGATAGGGTATCGATACGGTATCCGTACTCTTTGCATTTTTCAATGAACACCTTAATAAACTCATGATTTTTTACTTTATGAAGCTCTTTACTGATTAAAGAAAACACCTTTTTCGAATTGATCCAATTGTATTTAATCCAATTGACCATCATAATTTCTCTCGTTGGTTCGTGATAAATGATTTTTCCGTATTCAGTAAATCGATTTAAAAGCTTTTCCACAGTCTCTCTGTTGTAGCCTGTCTCTGTTTCAATAATCCTTTTTGGCAGCTCATAAATGCCGCATTGAGTGGTTTTGCTATTTGTCATAAGGTACAAATAAAAATACTTCTCTTCTGGAGTCAGATCTAAAACAAAACCATCTTGCCAAAAATCAATGTGTACTTGGCGATATCTAGCCATTTAACCACCCCTCCTCACCTAGCAATCTCACAAATTGCAAATTTATTTTTCACCTGTTTTACGGTATAATTTGGATAACGCTGCATATACTGTAGTACAAGTTGTTTAAGTTGCTCTTTATCCTGCGCCTGCTCGAAAATCCAGTTCGGCAGGCGCACTTTTGCAATATTGTTTCCTATCATCTGCATCCATCCACTTTTCACCAGGCGAGCAATGCCCGCCCCTTTTGTTACCAGCTAAAAACAATTTCGCCATTAGTCTTTACAAAGCCAATCACATCTTTGTTAGCGTTCACCAGCCAACCTTTCCAACCGCCTGATTTGTTAGGATTTAAGTATTCTTCCAAGCGCATAATTACCCTCCTTTCTGGTGTTTGGCACCACCTTCAGGCCCAGGAATGTATGGCTGTCAACATTCAAGGATAGGGGCAATCCGGAACATTCGATCATTTAAAACTAGACGCTAATCTATAACATAAAAGGAGGAGGTGAATATCATTCCCGAGCCTGAAGCAAGGGCCAAACCCTTGCTGTTTATATTCAGTTTTGGTAAACTTAATTCAACGAGTTTTCAGTAAGCTTTTTAGCTTGCTGATTTTTTTATGCGCTTTTGGCTAAAGCAATATATAATCCGATGAGAACCAATGCCCCGAATAAATACATCCAACGATCGACCGATTTATCGCTCATGGAAATTCCCCTTTAATAGTTGCTGCGCCGTAATGGGATTTACCGAAACTGCCTTTACCATCACTTGATGCTTTTCACGCTCACTGATGATTTTGTTGTTACGCATATAATTAAGGGTTTTAAGCGTATTTTTTAAATCGCGATAAAAGTATTCAACTGATTCTAGGTTTCCGTATTCAAACTCCAACTTCATACGCTCAATGAGATAAATTCCGCATGCCCGTTCCTTCTTTGCCCTCTCTACATCTTGAGGTAAAAATTGCTTTTCAAATTCTTTCATAATAAACCTCCTAAAAACGGAAATAGTATTGTGGCAGATATTTGAATGATCTGATTCAACATGTCGCTCGCTACCGATACATCTACGTTGCATATCATTGCAACCATCATGTCTTGGGAGTCTGTCGTTCTTGCCCACCTGACTGCATCTTCAAAGGATAGCTTCAATTTGTTGCTTTCCAGCCTCGACACGTTGCTTCTTGATATATGTAATCTCTCAGCTATCTCTTCCTGGCTTAAATCCGCCCCTTTCCGCATCTTTCGCAGCATTTGACCATATTCCAATTTTTTCACCTCCTCAATGTGCAGTTAGTGCACGATTGCAAGAGCTGCACAGTATTCATCAAAGATTGCTAGTATCATAGAATTATAGGCTTAGACAGCCTTACTCTTGTCCTTGTTCTTTTTGGCCAATATTTTTGGCGCTGAATGTTCAGCGAAAAACTGAACAATTGTTAGTTTGGTTTCATGACTGATTTCAGGTGTTTTGACATCTTTCATTAGATCACCCTCATCGTTTGTTGTTTATTAGCGTTTTCGATTTCAATTCTTAATCCTGTTGATGGTTGCCACATATCTATAAAACGCAATCCATCTTCAAACTGTTTCTTAGGCAAGTCGCCGTATCTTGGAAGAGAAAAGTGCTTTTTGAAGTCTCTCCAGAACTCAGTGAAAGCCTTTCTGCTTAATTGATTGTATGCACTTGATTCTTTGCCGCCCAGCGCTTCTATGACAACTGAATTTGCTTTAGATCTAATCTGGAACTCTTGTCCACCATCAATGCGCATGGTTTCTTCCAGGTTTGTGATTCTTTTATCTTGGCTCACTAATTCATTAACGGTCCCTTGCAAGATTTCCAGTTCGCTTTTAGGTTTTTCCAGCTCATAGGATCCAGTTCTTCTGATTGCTGGAATAACTTCAATCGCTAACCAGTCTTGAAATTTTTCTGCAACTTCGTTAGAAGCTTTAAAAGCTAATTTGTAAACCAATGGCTCTGGGATGAAATCACCTTTCGCAAGATGTTGCGAAATATATTTATCCAGATATCCATTAATGCTGCGCCAACGGACATATAGCTTGTTTCCTTTCGTTTCAGTAAAGCCTAAACTTTTAGCAACTTGTTCTGCATCAAATAAAATTTGTTCATCTTCCGTTTTTGCAGAAACTTTAAATAATTCATTTTCAAAAACTTGTAATTGACTCATATTAATTACTCCCCTTTGTATTTAGGTATTTCTATCCAAAGCGAATTGATAAGCTTCTTGAAAGGTTTGTCCTTTTTTTCTGTTAACTTCATCATCAAGAGCTCTCACGCAACCCTTCAAAAAGTGGAAAGTGGCGTTGTTGCTCTTCAGTTAAATTTTTGAAATCATCGAAATTCACTCGACCTTCACCTCCTGGATTAAACTATGCTTTTGAAGAGCCTGAACCAAATCGTTCGCAGCTTCCTCTTTTGAATAGCTGGCATCTTCCTTTAAGCTGTCAACTACTTCGAGGATTTCAGCTGCAATAGCGTAAGTTTCTTGCAATTCTGTGATGGTAGGTATTTAGATCACCTCCTGTTTTTCTTTTTGATGCATTTCGTGTATTTTATCTTCAAAAAAAAGAGTCCAATGAAAACCTAAAACACATGAGATTTTCTTTGCGTTTTCAACAGTGACTCCTCTTTCTCCAAGCTCAATCATAGAGTATGTTGTACGAGCGATTTCAGACTGTTCTGCAACCTGAGCTTGAGTAAGATTTTGCTTTTTCCTGATGTCGAGAAGCCATTTTCGCATAAGATTTCTCCTTCCTTTATACACATATCGTGTAATTTCTTGATATCAGTATATGACACATAAAGTGTAATGTCAATGTATTTTATTAAAAAAATACACTATTTGCGTAAATACTTTTATGACACATTTTGTGACGTTATAATTGATAGAGACAAATAGATAAAAATTACAGTAGTGAGAGGGAATATACTATGTTAAGTAAACGGTTGTCCTACCTTAGAAAAAAACACAACTTTAACCAGGATGAAATGTCAAAGAAGATAGGTGTAGCTAGAACTACATACGCTATGTATGAGCAAGGTAGGCGTAATCCGGATTACGAAGTATTAGAAAAGATAGCTGATTTTTTTGAGGTTACAACAGACTATCTATTAGGTAGATCAGACAATCCTGAGATGACCGAGGAAGAAGCGTTTGATGCATTTATTAATGATCCAGAATTAGAAAGATGGTACAAAGAGCTTCCTAAGTCTAAGGAGGAAGATCTGAGACGCCTCCGCAAGATTTGGGAAGCCTTTAAGGATGAGGAATAGCAGCATTTTAGAAAGGTGTACATAATTGTGCACCAAATTTTATAACTAAAAACAGAACGTGTGTTCCTGTCGCGAGAACAAAAGGGGGAAATCTCTATGGACAATCGAACAGAGAAATATGTTAAGCACTTTTACCTATCACAAAAGATAACTCATCCAACTCAATTATCCATTAACAAATTATTAGAAACTCTCCCTGTTAAAGTGAATTTTTGGGATTTTACCAGCGAAGCGATTAGTAGAAACGAAAAATACATTATCTTTTTAAACATTAATACTTCGATACAGAAACAATGGCAGGATTTTGGACATGAATTATGTCATGTACTATGGCATGTTGGCCATCAACTGCAAATGCCCTTTCCTTTTAGGCAGCTGCAAGAATGGCAAGCCAACTACTTTTCTTATCACTTTTGTGTCCCGACATTTATGCTGGAAGGATTAACTGAGCTTAATATCTATAAAATTATGAAATTATTTAATGTGGAATATGGTTTTGCGGCACGTCGGTTAGAGATGTATCAAAATAAATTTTTTGCAGGTGAAGTTTTATGAAAACAGGTATTTATATAAGGGTAAGTACTGAGGAACAGGTAAAAGAAGGATATTCAATTTCAGCCCAGAGAGAGAGACTCCAGGCTTATTGTGTTGCTCAAAACTGGGATATAGTTGGTTATTATGTTGATGAAGGAATATCAGCGAAAGATACTAATCGTCCTGAATTAAAACGCATGTTAAAAGATATAGAAACAGGAGAAATAGAATGCGTGCTCGTGTACCGTTTAGACAGACTGACCAGGTCTGTATTAGATTTGTACAAGCTGTTAGAAACCTTTGAAAAGTATAGTTGTAAATTCAAATCCGCTACCGAAGTCTATGACACTACAACAGCAATGGGACGATTGTTTATAACGTTAGTTGCTGCGCTTGCACAATGGGAACGTGAGAATATGGCAGAACGTATCAGCATGGGTCTGCAAGAAAAAGCAAGGCAAGGAAAATATACCCATAATCAGCGCCCTTTTGGATACAACCTCAAAGATGGAATATTAACCATCAATGAAGAAGAAGCAGAAATCGTACGCCTTATTTTTAATCTTTATTTAGATGGTAAAGGGGCCAATAGTGTTTGTAAGTACTTAAATGCTAGGAACATCACTACCAGAGACGGAAACACTTGGAATGATAAGCCCTTAATCCAAATACTGCGCAATCCTACTTATAAGGGAACAGCAACTTGGTTAAGAGGTACAGAAAACGAAATAAAAATTGAAGATGCGCATCCAGCTATTATAGATAAAACTACATTTGAAAGAGTCCAACAGACCCTCAAAAAACGCAGGGCCCAGTCTCCTATGCAGATTCACAGTGACCACATTTTTTCAAGCAAACTGAAATGTTTAAAATGCGGATATACATTAACAGGATACCGAGTATATATAAAAAATGCTAAAGGTGAAAAGGTATCCTATAAAAATTATAGGTGTCTTCATAAAAAAACCGGTCAATGCACAGGGGTTAAAACGATCTCGGAAAGAAAACTAGAGAAGGCCTTCATCAATTTCATGAAAAATATCAACCTTGAAAGTGAGGCGAACGAAATATCTAATAAAAATATAGATATTAAGGATAATAGTGTTGAGATCAATCGAGCTAAAAAGGACTTGGAACAGGTGGAGAAACGGAAAAAGAAGTGGCAATATGCCTGGGCAAATGAAATGATGACAGATGCGGACTTCGAGAAAAGAATGAGAGAAGAAAATCAAATTGAGGATGAAGCCAAAAAAATTTTAGAACATTTGGAACTTGAAGAAGAAACTACAATGGATCATGATGAATTAAAAAACGTACTGAAAAACTTCTATTCGAATTGGGTTGAATTAGATGATCGAAAGAAAAAGAGCCTTGTTCAATTAGTGGTAAAGGAAATTAAATATGGTTACGATGAGAATAAGGAATTTTACGTTAAAAGTGTGGATTTTTATTAAATTTTGAGCACTCCCATAACCTTGAGACCTCTAAGGCTGCTTCCAAAGTACTTACAGGCATCATCAACCATTTTGCGGGGAGATTGGCACAGCCTGTACTCATTCTTTTCCTCAAGCGCTATCGAACCATTCACCACGTTATCCTGATAATCTGGAACAATAGCTAAAGTAAAAGGGGAAATTTCATATTCAGTTTGTTTCTGAGATTTCATATTATCATTCCTTTCTCCTGTTAATATCCATAATATAACACAAAATTAAGAAAATGGATACATTGGCCTTAGGGTTGTTTCTTCAAAAAATCACAGAACAGATTATGGGAAAATGAATTTTTACAGATAGATTTTTCGTTTTCCGTTCTTCTCAGTTGCTCAAAAAATGAATTTTAAAGTTTTTTTCGGCTTAGCTAATACCATTCACAAAACAGATGAACAATCGTCGAAGTTTCTTCACACAATCTCCGCCTTACGCATTTTGATTTACCTTATCATGGAATGAAATAGAAATTTCATAATCAGTGGCCCTCAATGGATCCCACTGATCGCAGTTTTACACTATCTGATTGATTCTGGGGGAGATTTTCATGAAGAAAAAATATTATGCTCTGTTTGCTGCTATTATTGCTATAGGTATAGGATTAGGGATTATGTACATTGAATTCTGGCGCGATGCAGGGATCGAACTTCCAGAGGACGTAACCATGGAAACTGTTTCGGGGGAAAGTTATTCATTTCAGGATATGGAACCTAAAGTAAGATTGGTTGAGTTCTTTTATGCCAAATGTCCTGATGTCTGCCCGCTTACAACTCAGCGGATGATGCACTTAAAGAAGCAGTTTGAGAAGGATGGCTTATTTAAAGACAACATTGAATTTGTCTCTATTACTATTGATCCGGAAAATGATACGAGAGAGGCATTAACCGGCTATATGGAACGCTATGGAATTAAGCCAAATGATGGCTGGACGTTTTTGAGAGGCAGTCTGGAGGATACAGAAAAAGTAGCAGAGCCCTTCCGTCTTCTGTTTAATGATGTGGGAACAGACTTTATCACCCATACCTCCTACTCATACTTATTAAATGAAGACAATCAATTAGTCGATAAATTTCCAATGGGAGAGGACTTCGACAAGGAAGAAGTATACAGCAGCATTACCAGTAAGATTGATTAGAAATGAAGCAGAAGAATGACACGATCCATGATGGATCGTGTCATTTCTGCATTGTTCTAACTTGAGAGTACAGCCCGGTCATTATCAAATTTTTTGCCCCGGATGTTCTGGAATTCATTAATTAAATCTTCCACGGTTAAGTTTGCCTTCTGTTCTGCATTCGCATCGAAAATGATTTGTCCTTCATCCATCATAAACAGACGGTTCCCCAGTTCAATAGCCTGATCCATCTGATGAGTGACCATTAAAGTAGTAAGCTGGTGTTTCCTCACTAGTTCCTTAGTGATATTCGTAATCAGTTCCTGGCGGGCAGGATCCAATGCTGCTGTGTGTTCATCAAGTAATAGAATACGAGGTTTGGTAAAGGTAGCCATCAGTAGCGATAAGGCCTGACGTTCTCCACCTGACAGCAGACCAACCTTTGTATTAAGCCGGTCCTCTAATCCTATATCAATTGATGACAGCAGTTCCTGAAATTCCTCACGTTTCCTGGCATTAACCCCTCTGAGAACGGAGCGCTTTTTCGTACGCCCTAAAGCGAGTCCTAAGTTTTCTTCAATTGTCATATTTGGGGCCGTACCTGCCATTGGATCCTGAAACACTCGACCAATAAATTTCGAACGTTTCTGTTCAGGAATAAATGTAACTTCTCTGTTGTCAATGGAAACCGCCCCGAAATCAGGGAAAAGCACTCCGGCAATAATGTTTAATAGCGTTGATTTCCCTGCTCCGTTACTCCCGATAACTGTTACAAAATCACCTTCGTTTAACGTCAAATCCACACCTTGGAGCGCTTTTCGCTCATCAGGGGTTCCTTCATAGAAGACTTTTTCAATCTGATTTAGCTGAAGCATGTTCATTCGCCCCCAAATTTTCATTTAACCTTTTACGCTTAGACTTACGCCTGTTATTTTCTTTGGTCTGCTTCCACCAATGCGGAAGAACCAATGCGCCGATCACAATCACTGACGTAATTAATTTCATGTCACTTGCGTCTACAAAATCTACTCGTAATGCCAAAGCAATAATAATACGGTAAGCAATGGCACCTAATATTACAGCTAAGGTAGTACGGGCAATTTTTTTCGTACCAAAAAGCCCCTCACCAATAATAACGGAAGCCAGACCCACAACGATCATACCTACACCTAAGTTCACATCACTAAACCCATTATACTGTACAATCAGGGCACCACTCAGACCAACAAGCCCATTGGATAGTCCCAATCCCATTACGATATAACGATTGGTATTGGCTGAAAGACTGCGGACCATACGGATGTTATCCCCCGTCGCTCTAAGGGCTAAGCCGGCTTCTGTTTGCAGCATCCAGTCCGTCAGTAATTTAATGAGAATCACAATGATTAACATACTGATAATGACTAAAAAGCCGTCTGGGGCATAATGATCAATCCCCAGAGCCGTAAAAGGCTTAAGCAGGATTTCGTCTGCATTTACATTTGTCCACCAGCTTCCGATAACAGAAAATACAGTTGATTCATTTAACAGCGGAATATTGGCCTGCCCCATAATCCGTAAGTTAACAGAGTATAAACCTGTCATCATTAAAATCCCGGAAAGCAGCGGATTAATGTTTCCCTTTGTATGAAGTAATCCTGTAATACATCCAGCTAAAAAGCCGGCAACCCCTCCAAGCACAGTGGCAAGGAAGGGGTCAGAACCGTTTACAATCATGATGGCGCTGACAGCTCCACCTGTAACAAAACTACCATCAACGGTTAAATCTGGAAAGTCCAGTACTCTAAATGTTAAATAAACGCCTAATGCCATTAAAGCATAAATCAGGCCGGATTCTAACGCACCATATAGTGCCTCAACCATAGTCTGTCACCCTTTATTCTTGTTGTGTCTGAACAATTTTTCCTTGTTCTTTTAGTTCATCTGTAATTTCCACACCCATTTTTTCAGCGGCATCTTCATTGATATGAAGTTTCAAATTCTGTGGATATTCAGCCGGTATTTCACCTGGATTCTTTCCGTCCTGTAGAATTTCTATTGCTTTTTGACCCGCATTGTAGCCAATATCGTAATAGTCAAATCCATAGGCGGCAAAACCACCGCGTGCAACAGAGTCTAACTCACCGACAAACAGAGGTAATTTTTCCTGCTGACTTATCATGATAACCGACTCGAGTGCACTAACTACTGTATTATCGGTAATAATATAAATAGCATCTACACTTCCAATCAGGGATTCTGCAGCCTGTTTTACGTCTGCAGATGTTGCTGCATTGGCTTCTTCGATCGTAACCCCTAATTCATCAGCAGATTCCTTCATAATCTCAACCTGAGTAACAGAGTTTTGTTCCCCACCATTATAAATGGTTCCAACGGTGTCATATCCCATATCCTTAATGAGCTGCAATGTGTTCGGGATGGCATCCGCATTGAAATCAGATGTACCTGTTACATTCCCTCCAGGACTTTCCATAGACTCCACTAACCCTGCACCCTCAGGATCGGTAACAGAAGTAAAGACAACGGGAATGTCAGATGTTTCATTCGCCGCACTTTGCGCACTTGGTGTGGCATTGGCAAAAATCAAATCAACCTCATCCCCAACAAATTTGCTTGCAATGGATTGGTTATTTTTTGCATCCCCTTGAGCATTTTCCTCTTCAAAAGCTACATTCAAATCTGACTCTTTTAAAGCTGCTTTAAACCCTTCTGTCGCTGCATCCAGGGATGGATGCTCCACATGCTGCATAATCCCGACAGTGTAATCCGAGCCTCCACTCGCATTTCCATCTCCTTCAGAAGATGCATCTCCTCCGCCACAAGCAGATACGAAAACTAGTAATCCAAATAATAGAATCATTCCAAGCTTTTTCACGCTTCTTCCCCCTTTAGCGCTCTGACGCTTTTATGCTTTTACGCTTTTATGTATTAAAGTCTAAAGAAAAAATAAATACATTTCAACCCCTGAATACGAAAAAATAGTTGAAGAACGAAAACCAAAATAGAATTATTCTATTCTATGAAACAAGGAAACGGAAGGTGCAAAAAATCAGAGGATGAAAAACATCCTCTGATTGTGCAGGTGATCAGTTCTGTACAATTTCTTTAAGAGAGCGGCGCAGTATCTTTCCGGTTGTATTTTTTGGCAGTTCATCCAAAAATTCAATTTTAGCCGGTACTTTATATTTCGCTAAATGCTGCGAACAATAAGTAATTAACTCACTTTCGGAGACTTCCTCCCCATCTTTCAGCACCACAAAGGCTGTAACTGCTTCACCTGAGTCGGGATCAGGCACACCAATAACAGCCACTTCTGCTACTTTATCATGGTCGTATAAAACTTCCTCTACTTCACGAGGATAGACATTGTAACCGCCTACAAGAATCATATCTTTTTTCCGGTCAACAATGTAAAAATATCCCTCATCATCCATTTTGGCCATGTCACCGGTATAAAGCCAGCCATCTTTTAATGCTGCATTGGTTTCTTCCTGCATCTTATAGTAGCCTTTCATTACATTAGGGCCGCGAACAACAAGCTCACCTGTTTCACCCACCGGTACTTCTTCCCCAAATTCATCCACTACCTTATTTTCAACATGAATAATGCTCTGTCCGATGGAACCAGGCTTTCTAGGGCGGTCCAATGGGTTAAAACACGTTACAGGCGATGCTTCCGATAAACCATAACCCTCGGAAATCATAACTTTGAATTTCTTTTCAAAGTTCTCCAGTAGTGCTACAGGCATCGCAGCACCTCCGGAAATACATAGCCTCATGCTCTCGAAGCTTTCCGAATCTGCTTCAGGATGCTGAAGCAGATAATTATACATAGTAGGAACTCCGGCAAAAATTGTAATCTGATAGTCCTTTGCTGCCTTAAATACGTCTACAGGAGAGAACTTCGGCATAATTAATACCTGGCTTCCATTCATTAAAGGGGCATTTAATGCAACCGTCAGGCAAAATACATGGAACATTGGCAGCGCAGCAATAACCCGATCGTCCGGACCGATTTTTAAATAATCTGCTACGTCTTTGGCATTTGAATATAGATTTTTGTGTGTCAGCATAGCTCCCTTGGGTTTTCCGGTTGTACCCGATGTGTACAGAATAACGGCTGTATCTTCATCGTCGAGTTCGGGCCTTTCCAGATCTAAACTTCCTTGTTCCAGAAGCTGAGCAAAAGATTTTAGCTTCTCTGCTAATGGTGATTGATTAAAATGCATTTCCGGGTTTGTCTCACCCACAATATAGTGCTCGACATTCGGAATTAAATGGGACATATGCTCAAACTTTTCAAGCAGTACATCCAGAGTAATAATCCCTTTTACATCACCGTCATTAATAATGTAGGAGATTTCATCCGCAGTATAAATCGGATTTATCGGTATAACAGTAGCCCCTATACGCATTGCACCATATAATCCAATAACAAAATGTGGAGTATTCCCTGAAACAAGAGCAATATGGTCTCCCTTGCCATACCCCAACTCTTTTAAACTCGAGGCAAATTTTGTGACCGCCCCTTCTAACTCCTGATACGTCTTTTCATCCCCCTGAAAAACGTATGCTGTTTCCCTTAAGTGATTCTTAGCTGTTATGGATAGTTGATCACTTAAGTTCATTATGATCCCTCCTAAGTAGTCGGTGAATGAATAATCATTCATTTTTAAAGATAAAAAAAGACTTACTTTCATTATAATTCAGAAAAAACAGATAAACAAGAAAAGGTTTTCATGAGTGAGAAAAGCGAAGGCGACCGGTTAGGTCCGACGGCATAAGCAGAAGATCCGGAGTGGCATGCTTTTCCGCCACGTAGGAGCTTATGCTTATGACCGCTTGGACCTGGGAGCCGCAGCTGGACAAAGAAAAGCGAAGGCGACCGGTTAGGTCCGACGGCATAAGCAGAAGATCCGGAGTGGCATGCTTTTTGAGAGTTAATATAAAAAACATGCGCTTCCCGAACGGAAACACATGTTTTTCTTCACCTTATGTTAGTAAACTAACCCAACAAAGTCTTCTAAAGTAATTTTTCCAAAGTAATGTTTAATGTCTACATCGCTAAGGGCTTCAGTGAGAGCTTCACGATTATAACGGGTACCATTCAGTTTTTCCTCAATATCCTTCACATCTCCTACCCCGAAGAAGTCACCGTAAATCTTACTCTCTTCAATAACCCCTTTCTTAACATTTAATCTTACGTCAATGGTACCTGCACCTTCGAAACGCTTAGACTGCTGAATATCAAATTTAGGGGATTTTCCGTAGTTCCATCCCCATTGCTGGTAGCGATTTTCGGAAATCTCATGGATTTTTTTCCAATCTTCTTCTGTCAGTTTATATTTTGGTACATCCTCTGCATTTTTCACATCAAAAATATAGCGTAGAATAAGGCTTTTGAATTCATCCATGGTTATTTTTTCATCAAGGAATTCAGAAATATTAGCCACTCGACTGCGAATGGATTTAATACCCTTGGATTTAATTTTTTCTGATTTAACCTTCAGTGCTTTCACAACGTTTTCCAGCTCTGAATCCAGCATCAACGTACCATGGCTAAACATAACGCCTTTAGTAGAGTACTGCGCGTTTCCGGAAATCTTACGTCCGTCTACTTCAATATCATTACGACCAGACAGTTCTGCATTTACACCCAGATTTTGAAGGGCATCCACTACAGGCTGTGTGAATTTCGCAAAGTTACTGAAACTATTCCCGTCATCTTTAGCTAAGAAGCTGAAATTCAGATTCTCAAGATCATGATAAACCGCTCCTCCACCAGATAGGCGACGGACAACGTTAATTCCGTTTTCTTCTACATAGTCTGTATTGATCTCTTCAATCGTATTCTGATTACGGCCTATAATGATGGATGGACCGTTCACATAGAAAAGTAAATATGTATGGCCGCCTTCAATATCCATGTTATTTAGAGCATATTCTTCAATAGCCAGGTTTATTTGAGGATCTGTAATCCCCTCATTATCAATAAAATACATCATAACAGGTCACTCCTTATCTAGTCTCGTCTAATATTGTAAACACTTGTAAACCGGAAAGCAAAAGAAAAGGGTTGTGATAATTTTCACTTTTTAAATTTTTGGGGACTGTCCCCACTTACGTTAAAGTGCTAAAGGACAGGGCTTCCTGTGCCAGTTCGATTTTTCCTGAATAGTAGCGGCCAGCCTCTACTTTCAGCTGTTCAACATGGCCAAAATGGGGAAGATGGCTTAACCATAACTGTTGTACCCCAGCTGCCTGTGCTAATTTTCCACACTCATCACTAGTCATATGGCCTAGCCCACTTCCGTCCATACCTTCGTAAAAGCTGCATTCAGCAATAAGTAAATCAGCATTTTGGCAAAACGGAACCAGATCCTCAAAATAACTTGTGTCTGCAGTATAAACAATCGTGTGCTGTCCATTTGTCATACGCATGGCATAGCACGGAACCGGGTGCCGGGTTTGCAAAAATGTAATGGTGAAAGGGCCGACCTGTAAAGGCTCTGCCGGATTGTAAGCAATTCCTTTTGTGCATTGATGGGTTAATGAATGAAAGAAATCCTGATATCGCAGGTGGCCATAAACAGGCAGCACCTTGCTGTCCTCACGAAGATAGGATTGTACCAAAAATGCATATTGAAGCGGCCCGATATCTGCTACATGATCATGATGATAATGGGAGAGAATAAGAGCATCCAGATTCGTTATTTCCAGTTCCTTTTGCAAACGGGACAATGCGCCACTTCCACAGTCAATCAGCAGCGAAAACCCATCCTGTTCCAATAAATAGCTCGAGGTGGCACCTTCCGCTTCAGGATAGGCACCCCAGAAGCCGATTACCTTAACTCTCATCCAAATTCCTCCTCATTTAAAATCAATCATGGGAAATCTTTAATCAAATGTATGTTTCCTATGTGTCCAGCCAACGAAATGATGCTCCCTAAAAGCCTTCCCACAAACAAGTATAATCTAAATAATAAAATTTTAAAATTTGTTATAAAACAGCATATTGCAAATGAGCTTGTGTTATAATACAATATAAATAGTTAAAGCTATTATATAACACAGTGGAGGGATCAACCTTGTCCAGTATTATGGAGTTTTTCAGAAATCTGCCATCGAAAAAGTGTGTAAAATGCGGAAGCCAAATCCACGAGAAGGCTGATTGTTACGGAAATATCTGTGACGATTGCGATCATCCGGCACGTTAACCAGATTTATTGTCATCACATATCACTACCCTTTAGGAGGACAGAAACCGCTGTCCTTCTTTTTCTGTGTTATAACAGATATTAATCCAAAAGAAAAAGCCCTTTGCTATTCAAAAGGCTTTACAATAATGTGAAACTTCCTATGATCTTTTCCGGTTGACCAAACCACCGTATTATTTATTTAAAAACGCAAGAACATCTCTTACAGCATTCTCGCCCTGATCAATACAGTCGGGTAATCCTATGCCTTCATAAGAGCTGCCAGCTAAAAAGACACCGGGCAGGTGCTGTTCCATTTGTTCCTTCACTCGCTGAACACGTTGTTTGTGACCAACAGTATATTGAGGCATAACATTTTTCCAGCGTGTGACCACTTTCATTTCAGGTTTCCCTTTAATCTTCATTTGCTTATTTAAATCACGTAATACGATCTCTTCAATTTCCTCATCCGAGAAATGGACAACCTCCTGATCATCTGGTCTTCCTACATAACAGCGAACCAGTGCTTTTCCTTCAGGTGTTGTATGAGGCCATTTCTTATGTGTCCAGGTGCAGGCGGTAATTCGGAAATCACTATTCCGTGATACTACAAAGCCTGTGCCATCAATATCATCTTCAATATCAGCCGCATCAAAAGCCATGGCTACATTGGCTACACTTGTAGAAGGCATCTCCTTCCATTCATTCATAAAGTCATATTGATTTAACATTTTCTGAGCCGCTAAATGAGGAGCAGCCATGATGACAGCGTCTGCACTCAATGCTTTCCCATTGCTTAAGGACAGTTGATATGATTCATTCTTCTTCTCAATCTGATTTACGGCGACACCTTTAAGAACAGTCTCTTCCTCCAGTTTCTCTTCAACAGCAGTAACAAGGGAAGAAAGACCGTTTTTCAAGGTTAAAAACATCCCCGGCTTCTTTTGGGTACCTGATTTTGATGGTTTTGCGGTTGTCTCCTGTAAACCTCGGATCAGACTGCCATATTTCTGCTCCATATCATAAAAGTTCGGGAAGGTTGCCATTAAACTTAACTTGTCTACATCCCCGGAATAAATCCCTGACAGTAATGGTTCAATCATATTTTCCACAACTTCATTTCCAAGACGTCGGCGGAAAAAGTGTCCCAGGGCCTGATCTTCCTGGGGTTTTCCTTTAGGAAGAACAAAATCTCCCGCAGCCCTCAGCTTACCTGGAATCGAAAATAAACTTGACGTTACAAATGGTTTGATTTGTGTCGGGATACCCATAAAAGAGCCTTTTGGCATACTATGTAATTCCCCATTGGCCAATATATACGATTTTCCTGATGAAACACGAATCAGCTCATCTTCAAGTCCCGCCTCAGTTGCCAGTCGTGCAGCACTTGTCTTTCTTGCCAAAAAGGAATCCGGGCCTCTTTCAATAGTAAAGCCATCCTTTTTTACGGTTTTAATTTTACCGCCTAATTCCTCACTTGCTTCAATCAGCTTCACTTCATAAGGAAGCTGATGGGTTCTAATTTCTTTTTGTAAGTAATAGGCAGCGGTTAGCCCTGCTATTCCGCCGCCTATGACTGCAATCTGTTTATTACCCATTTTGAACCCCACTTTTAGCCTTGCTCCATACAACATTGGCTAAAGTTTTAATAAACTGCGGATGGCTGTTTGGCATTTCTGGACGGAAATAATCAGCACCCAGTTCCTCACAAACCACTTTACATTCATAGTCATTGTCATACAGAACCTCTAAGTGCTCAGCCACAAATCCTACAGGAGCATATACAAAAGTACGGTATCCTTTCTGCTCGTATAAGTCTTTTGTCAGATCCTGTACATCTGGACCTAACCATGGATCAGGAGTGTTTCCTTCACTCTGCCAGCCGATTTCATAGTTTTTAATTCCCGCTTTATCTGTAATTAATCTTGCTGTTTCCTTTAACTGGTCCGGATAAGGATCGCCATCCTTCAGTATTTTTTCCGGCAGGCTGTGTGCAGATACGATTAATACAGCTTTGTCACGCTGCTCATCTGTCATCTCGCCATATACTTTGTTAATCTGCTCTACCCAGAAATCAATAAATCCAGGCTCATCATACCAGTCTTCTACTGAGGTCAACTTAATTCCATATTGATCGGCTTTGTCCTGAGCACGACCATTATAGGATTTTACACTGAATGTGGAATAATGAGGAGCCAGTACAATACTTACAGCTTCTTCAATGCCGTCATTGTGCATCTCTTCCACAGCATCCTCAATAAATGGCTCAATATGCTTTAATCCTAGATACATATGAAATTCTACTTCATCCTGCATTTCGTTTAATTGCTGTTCTAAAGAAGTTGCCTGTTCCTTGGTTATACGAGCAAGTGGTGATATGCCTCCAATTGCTTTATAACGATCCTTCAAGTCCTGAAGATCTTCCTCAGAAGGCTTTCTTCCGTGACGGATATCCGTATAATAACGTTCAACATCTTCTTCTTTGTATGGTGTACCATACGCCATCACTAATAGTCCCATTTTTTTCTTCGTCATTTTCAACACCTCGTTTATTATGATTGTTTGGTATATTCATGGATAAAGCTTGTTAATTTTTTCAATGTCCCCGGGTTAATATCCGGAAATACTCCATGTCCCAGGTTAAACACATATCCTGGCTGACTCATTCCCTGATTTAAAATCCTCTTAACCCTCTCTTCAATCACATCCCAATCCGCAAGTAAGACGGCCGGGTCAAGATTTCCCTGGAGGGTTTTTGTAATCCCCATGCTTCGTGCCTGCTGAATGGAGGTTCGCCAGTCAAGACCTATCACATCGGCAGACAAATCATTCCATTCCTTAAGAAGATGGCCGGTACCTACACCAAATAAGATACCTGGAACTCCTTCTTCTTTTATTGCAGAAAATATCCTTTCCATCGTCGGTTTAATAAAAATTCGGTAATCCTCTTCATTGACAGCGCCAATCCAGGAATCAAAAATCTGTATAGCACTGGCTCCTGCCTTAATTTGCGCTTTCACATAGCGAATAATCAGGTCACCTAGTTTGTCCATCAGTGCAAACCATGTTTCCGGATCTCCGTACATCATGGCTTTGGTTTTGTTATAGTTTTTCGAAGGTCCGCCCTCAATCATATAACTCGCTAGCGTAAATGGTGCACCACTAAAGCCAATCAACGGTACATCCAACTGCTCTTTTGAGAGGATTTCGATTGTTTTCAGGACATAGGGAACGTCCTGCTCCGGGTCAATCTCCCCGAGACGTTCTATATCTGTTTTCGAACGGACGGGGTTATCAATAACAGGTCCCACGCCAGGCTGAATCTCAACCTGAACCCCAATTGGAGGCAGAGGGGACATTATATCTTTGTATAAAATGGCTGCGTCAACATTGTAATTTTCAACAGGAAGCCTGGTTACATAGGCACATAGCTCCGGTTGATGGGTAATTTCAAATAATGAATATTTTTCTTTTAATTTTCGATATTCAGGCTGGGATCGCCCTGCCTGACGCATAAACCATAAAGGTACGTATGAGGTACTCTCCCCCCGATACGCTTTTAAAATCGTATCATTAAATGCCTTCATTCTACTGTCACCCTTCATCTCTATTCATCTCATATCCAACTATTATGGTATACGAAAACATTTTGACTGTACACTAAAGCGAATGTTTTGTCACGAAATTGTCTTAATCAATGACTGCTTCATTGGATGGCTGGCCACTTTCCTTACTCAGCGGGTTATAGGGCACAATGTAATACGTCTTTTTCTCCAGCATCCTGATATTCTCATCTTCAAATGTTCCCTTGCCTTCAACCTCCCCTATCAAAGTGGAGCCATTCGCACTCTTTTCATAAATACGATAAATGACCCGTTCATCCTCTGAAGGTGTCCATGTCAATTCAGCTGTTACGCCAGAGAAAATACCAAATCGGCGGTCCACTTGTAGATCATCAACCACAGGCAGTCTGACAGGATCCGACAATTCCCTTACATTGTCCGGTCTGTTAAACTCTTTTGCCAAGGAACGTTTCTGATCGATATCTGTTAATATATCCTTCATTAATTTGGTCGGTGCACTGCTCCCGCTTTTTACATAATGCTCTTTATCTGTCCTGTCATATCCCATCCAGACTGCACCCACATATTCAGGTGTATAGCCTGCAAACCAGATATCCTTATTCATACCGGAAACACTGGGGTGCTGGGTTGTACCTGTTTTTCCTGCCAGTGCTTTAGAAAATTGCCCATAACTTCCTGTTCCGTCATTTACAACGGCCTGAAGCATTTTGGTCATATTCCAGGCTGTCTGTGGCTCAAAAATCTGATTTTCTTTCATCTCGACTTTTCCAACCACTTCCCCATCCTTCTTCACCTGTATAATCGCATAAGGCTCCACAGACTGGCCCTGATGAACAAAGGTACGGTAGGCTTTTGCCATCTCCAGAGGACTGATCCCTCGTGATAGACCTCCCAGTGCAATGGCTAGCTGTTGATCAGGAAGGGAAATATTTAAGCCATCAAAATATCCTTTCACATATGGAATTCCTATTTCATTCAGCAGCCAGACAGCAGGTGCATTTTTGGATTGAACCAACGCCTCATACATCGTTACCTTTCCTTCGTATGTATCATTATAATTTTCCGGTGTATAGTTTTCCTGGTAGGTTCTTTTTTCATCCACCAGCAAAGAATAAGGCGTATAATTCCCTGTTTCAAGAGCAGGTCCGTATACTGAGAGTGGTTTGATGACTGATCCAGGCTGACGTTTGACCGATACTCGATTTAAATCGCCACGCTCAAACTGTGTGCCTCCAAGGGCTGCTGTAATCGCCCCTGTTTCCTGATCAATAAGTACAAATGCTCCTTCCATCCCTTTTGTCGAACCACCCTTAAAATACTCGTCCATTTGGAATCGTTCATAGGCGATTCGCTGAATGTCAGGGTCAATGCCTGTGACAATTGTATAGCCTCCGCGATAGACCTGAGACCGACTAATGTGGAATTTCTTCTCCATTTCTTTTAATACAAGATCAACATAGGTTTCAATCCACGGTCGCTTATCCGGATTCCCCTGCTCGATTCCAAGCGTCTTTCCCTGTAATGACGTCATTTCTTCAACGTCTAGCATATCCATTTCCTGCATGGAAGCTAAAACCAGGTTTCTTCTTTCCTTTGCATTGTCCGGATAATCAACTGGCGAAAAATACGTAGGTGATTTAGGAATAGCAGCCAGCATTGCCCCTTCTGACACGGTTAAATCCTGTACATTTTTATTAAAATAAAATCGGGATGCTTCCTGAATTCCATATACCCCGTGTCCAAAGTAGATTTCATTCAAGTAATACTCGAGGATTTTATTTTTGCTCATATTCCTCTCCAGATAAATAGCACCCATCACTTCTTTGGTTTTACGCATCCATGATTTGTCATTCGTTAAGAAAAGGTTTTTCACCAGCTGCTGGGTTATCGTACTGGCCCCTTCTACTTTCTCAAAAGCAATTAAATCGCGAAAAACGGCTCTTCCCACAGAAATCAGATCAACCCCCGCATGCTTGTAAAACCGCTGATCTTCAATTGCAATAAAAGCATTCTGAACATAATCCGGAATCTGATCAATCGGTACATATGTACGATTCTCACTGTAAAGAGTAGCTACTTCTTCGCCACTTTCTGTTTGAATGACCGTGGCTTCTGAAAAGACAAATCCTTTATCATCGACAACCCACTTCCCTCCTAGTAAAATAAGGGAAAAGCCAATGATACTCAGCAGAATCGTACCTGAACCAAGAATCAGTGCCCATTTCACAGCAGGATGCTGTTGATTCCATAATTCCTTTATCCGGGTTCGTTTTAACACAATTAGCACCTCAAACAGATGTCGAAATTTCCATTATCACTCCTATTATACGATAAAATTGTCGTAAATTATAATTAAATGTCTGCCTTGATAAGTCTATGGGCAGATTGATAATAGGAAGCATATGAAAGGAGAATGGATATGCAAGTCCTTATGACCAATGGTACCGTGGAGTTTTTAGAAAAAATTAAGCAGGACCATCCGGAAGCCCGAATTCTCATCATGCAGAATGGGGAAAATGGTCTGGCCTACTACGAAGGGAATAATGATGATTTATTTGCAGAGGAACGAACGTATGAAACGGTTGACTACGTTGGAGAAATGCAGGAAGAAGGCTATGTGGTGATGAATAACATTCCTGTCACTGACGAAGGACGTCCGATATTTGAGGATCGTTTTCTGAACCGGCAGGGAAAAATTGAAGAAATGCCTGGATTTCAGGCCATCCGTGTTTTAAGACCTGTTCATGGCAATACTTATATTATTCTCACTCAATGGGAGGACGAAAAGAGCTTTCAAAACTGGAAAAACTCCCAATCCTTTGCGAAAGCCCATAAAGGGAATGCTGATCAAAAACAGGATCGGCCTTCTTACAGCGCAGGTCCGTCCTATGTAACCGCCTATTCCATGGTTTCAACCGAATCATAAGAAAAAGCCCATAGCTCTATTGTTCAGCTTAGAGCCATGGGCTTTTCAGTACCACTTATTCATCTAATACATTCTGCTCAAAAAAGGTTCTGTATTTTTCTTCCTCAGCTGCTCCGACAAAGCGCTTGACTTCCTCTCCATCTTCATAGCGGACAATGGTTGGGGTATACTCAATTTTAAATTGGCGCAAAGCTTCCTCATACTCCAGAACATTGACCTTTTCCATGTTAATTCCCAAATCCTCCGTTAGTGGAACAACAATTGGAGTGGCTTTTTTACAGTGCGGGCATTCCGGACTATAGAAATAAATGGTCTTGTCTTCCCCGTTGTCCAGAGATTGCTGCAGTTCATCCGGCTTTATCTGATTTCCATATAAATCATTATTCTGATATTGTACAACAGCAATAAGTGCCCCGAATAATACGACTATGATTCCACCGATAATGAATATTTTTTTCACGTTTTCATCCCCTTCTCTTTGTAAAGCTGACAATAAATAAGATTACGATTGCTGTAAAAGCAAACAATGAAAGAAATGGTATCGTAACAAAACCAAAATAATTAACGTACTCTGCTGTGCAGGAAGCCCCCTGTCCACAAAAATCAGCAGCCCCGGCACTATTTACCTTCTGAATGATATAGTGATAGAGAGCAAGTGGTGCACCTATAATACTCAAGATAAATCCCGGCAACGCGATCTGAGCATTCTTTTTGATAATAGCTGTGCCAATAATCACGACTAGTGGATACATCAAAATTCGTTGGAACCAGCATAATTTGCAGGGTTCAAATTGCATAATTTCCGAATAAAACAGACTTCCACAAGTAGCGATAAAGGCTGTTCCCCATATGATTAACAGCAGATTTTCCTCAGTCTTGCTAAACGTCATATGTATATCTCCTCACTGAAAAATTCCAGTCAAATCTTAAAGTCTATTTTATCATAACATAATTCATAGAACATCAGAGGGAAATCTATATTTGATCAATCGTTCATCAGACCGTTTTTGTGTGCATATACCGCCGCCTGGGTACGGTCCTGAACCTCCAGCTTACTAAGAACATTACTTACATGAGTTTTCACGGTTTTAATTCCAATAAAGAGCTGTTCACTTATTTCCTGATTGGTTAATCCCTGCCCAATACAGATCAGGACTTCCTTCTCCCGCTCTGTCAGTTCTTCATGAGGAAGAGAATGGGACGCTCTGAAACGATTCATCATTTTACCCGCAATCTTAGCTTCAATAACATTTTCACCCTTGTAGGCCTTTTTAATCGCATCGACAATTTCTTCTGCTGAGGAAGTTTTCAGCATATAACTGAATGCACCTGCTTTGAGGGCTGGAAACACCTTTTCATCATCGTAATAGCTTGTCAGAATAATAATTTTACATTCAGGGTGAAAGGACATAATCTCTCTGGTTGCCTCAATTCCATTCCCATCATTCATAATTAAATCCATCAGAACCACATCCGGCGGTTCCTTCTTCGCCAGAGCACAGCCTTCATTCCCACTGGTTGCTTCCCCGGTGACTGCAATGTCATCGTCTGTCATTAAATAGGTTGAAATTCCTTTTCGAACAACCTCATGATCATCCACAATTAATACTTTTATTTGATTTTTCATTCATCTTCTTCCCCCTAGAGTGGTATACGTATCGTACTATATGTTCCTTCTCCCTCTTTAGAACGTATAATAAAGGAACCCCCAAGTTCCCCGGCCCGTTCGTTCAGGGTCTTTAACCCATATGAGGCTTGATTTTCCGTCTTCTCACTGACATTAAATCCTTTCCCATCATCCCGAATATAAAGTGTGACACTTTCCTCACGCTGTTTCAGTTCCAGGAGTACATGACTGGCCTGTGCATGCCGGAGAATGTTGGAGAGAATTTCCTGTACCATTCGAAAGAGCTGCTCTTCGGTGGCTTTTGACAGATGTAAGGTGTCATCTAAGTTCACCTGAAAATCAATGGAGCAGCGCTGTTTCAGTTCTTCTATCAGTTTTGCAATGCCTGTCTGTAAGGATTCCCCGGATAAGTGAACAGGACGAAGGTGAAGCAATAGTGCCCGCATTTCTGTTTGGGCCTGCAGAGCCATTTGGGCGACTTCCTTCATTTGCTCCTTAGCTTTTTCCGGCTTTTTATCGAGCAATTTTACGGTAGCCTGTGACATCATGGTTAACGCAAATAGCTGCTGGCTGACAGCATCATGTAAATCTCTTGCCAGTCGCTGTCTTTCTTCCATGGTCGCCACTTTGTGTGCCTCCTGGGCAAAGTCATTCTTCTCATCAGCCATCCGCTGCAGGGACTTCACCTGCTTTTCCATTTTTTCGGCTAATTGATTTAAATCATCGGCTATGTAATCAATCTCATCACCTGAACTCTTATAATCTTGATTAATGATTCTGGCACCATATTTCCCTTTCGCCAATTGTGTAATTAGAACCGATATTCCATCCATTCTTTCCTTGACCTGACCTGCATAATGAAAGCTTACGTACATAGCAACAGGGGTCATCAACAGGCAGATTAATAATATACTGAAAAAAATGGCTTCCAGAGTCAGCCAGGATGGATGGATGACCGAATATGTAAAAAATAACACACAGGCAATCACTAACAAGGAAAAATAAATGGTCTGAAACTGTGTACGTACGATCTGAAAGCGCAGACTATTGAGTTTGTGAAACATATATATTCTCTCCTATACCCGATCAATCCGAATATCGCCCACCTGGAGATGAAGATGAATGGTCAGCCTTTGAACAGCCTCTTCATAGTCAGGGGTTTGATAAACGAGATTCTTTGATACACCATTTGCCTCTTTCTCCAGCACTTTAATATCACCTACACTTGCCGTTGCATCGATCCTGAAGGCTATATCCTCAGGCATCAGCATACGCACATCCCCTACCCAGCCCTTGATTGTAATAGGGGTATCTCTATTTGGAATATAAGCCTTTGTAAAATCAAAATAGTAATCTCCTACTCCTGACCACATTTCCAGGGGCTCTACTGTCCAATTTTCTTCGTTAAAATTATGGGATCCGACAAATGAGTGATTATTTTTGGTATTCCCACGGTCTGAATCAATGGTGACTTTTACTCCATTCCCTTTTTTATCCTTCCTTTTCGTGAAAAATAAAAAATGCAAACCAATATAAATCAAAAGTAAGGGCCATAATTCCCAAATATCACCGAATCCAAAGGAAAGAACGCCATAATTCCCTAACACAACAAGAGACGCATAAATAGCGAGAAAGGAGCCAAAAGCCCAGCTACCCCCTTTGCTATCTCGAAAACTGTCGACAAACCACTTCAGGCCAATCACAATTAATAGAATCGGCCAGTTTTTTGCAATAATATCGGATATTTCCACGGAAATAATGCCTATATTCTCCAATATGAGAAAAACACCCGCAGCAATCAATAAGAATGATAAAAGAACTTTAACTAAGCTTTGTGATTTCATATTCACCCTCTTCTTTCCATAATCATTGTATTATACAAAGACGACAAAATTCCTTCTTTTTCTTTACACCTGCTAAGAATAAAGCTCAGAGTTACATTGACTTGAATATAACCAGTATATATCCCTGCTAAATAATCAGGATACAAGCAGAAGTTGGTTTCCGTCTCCGCCTGTGGACTGATTTTTTAAATTCCGGGATAAAAAGACATCGATCTGTCATAACGACTCAGTATAGCGAGATGGTTTTATAGCCTTGCAGACGAAATGCACCACAAGTGGGGATTGAGCGACTGCTGAAGGATGTATAATCATAACAGGTCTGTTATCTGTGCGGAAAGGATTGGGGGACAGGCCTTTATTTGTTATAATTTAACTATATAGTGATCTTATCGGGATGTCAGCGTCTGTTAACCCGTACCTTTATATCTCTCCTTCCATGTATTAAAGGGAGAATATGACGGACAGCTGCATCACGATTAAATACGTGGAGAGGAGATTCATATGTGGGACAAAATCTTTCAGGCTGTTGATGACTTATTTGATGAGATGGTCAACATCCGCCGGTATCTTCATCAGTATCCGGAGCTATCCTTTCATGAGGAAAAAACCTCAAAGTACATAGCCGATTTTTATAATCAGCTGGGCATACCCTGCCGTACGAATATTGGAGGTTATGGTGTCACAGCCACTCTAAAGGGTGGAAAACCAGGTAAAACTGTGGCTTTACGTGCTGATTTTGACGCACTCCCCATACAGGAGGAAAATGAAGTTTCGTATAAATCAAAAGTTCCAGGTGTCATGCATGCCTGTGGTCATGATGGACATACAGCAGCTCTGTTATGTTTGGCAAAGGCTGTCCTTCCCTTTCAGGAACAGCTTCCAGGAACGATAATTTTCATCCATCAGCCTGCTGAAGAATATGCGCCAGGTGGGGCAAAACCGATGATTGAAGCAGGTGTATTAGAAAACGTTGATGCTGTATTTGGCACGCACCTGTGGACAGATACCCCCCTTGGGCTTTTGCATACCTCTAAAGGAAATTTTATGGCAGGTGCAGATCGCTTTGAAATTAGCATTAAGGGGAAAGGTGGCCATGGAGCAAAGCCTCACCAGACAAAGGATGCCATTGTCATCGCCTCACAGCTGGTCACACAGCTTCAGCAAATTATGAGCCGCCGTATTGATCCGCTGAAAACAGGTGTCGTTACTGTCGGAACCTTTGAAGCCGGCCAGGCCTTCAACATTATTGCAGACTCTGCTAAACTGGTTGGAACTGTTCGAACCTTTGATGCGAATGTTCAGGAAAAGATTATTGAGCAGATGGAGAGCATTATAAAAAGTGTATGTCTTCCCTATGAGGCAGACTATGATTTTCATTACGCTAAGGGTTATCCACCTGTTGTGAATCATCCGGATGAGGCTGAACTGATTCTCAAGGAAGGAAAAAACGTTCCGGGAATAAAGGATACGGAGGAAGTGGAACCTTCCATGACCGGTGAAGATTTTGCCTATTATTTATTGGAAAAACCGGGTGCCTTTTATTTTACTGGAGCTCAAAAAGAAAAAGAGAATTACCCTCATCACCATCCGAAATTTGACTTCGATGAAAGGGCCCTTCCACTGGACGCCAAAACTTTGCTGCAGGCTTATCGAAGCTATCAGGAAAAGCATTCATAAAGTGAAACTTCCATCAGTGGGGGGGTTCTCCATCCCCCACTGATTTGGCCAGCTGCGGCTCCCAGGTCAAGGCGGATATAAGCCAAAGCCATTCCGTGGCCAAGCCCATGCAACTCCATGTCTTCGTCTTATCCCGCATGACCTAACCGGTCGCCTCCGCTTTTCTTGTTAGTTGAACTTATCAGGTTTTTACTGGCCGTTTATCCCCAACTTAGTCTTGTTGGGTTACCCTCAAAACTTGAAGTGGGGGGTATTACGGCCAGTTAATACGTGATAACGATTTTTCAAAAACACAAAACAAGAGCATCTCAGGGTTCATCACATAGCCTGGATGCTCTTGTTTGTTTCGTTATCATCTAATTATTCTTCCCGTCCAGCAGCCTGAGTCGATATCCATTCATGGCTGTTTCTCCCAGCTGGTTTAATAATCGGGAATTCGCCCACGCCCCAACAACGGCACCAAAGCCGGGAATAAGCTGGAGCATTTTCACAAAATCAATCGTGTCCCGATATTCCTGCTGCAGCTCCTTCCAGTCAATTTCGGCCCATTTTTCCTTTTCCTGTTCCCAATGAACGACTCTGTGTAACACACGGGCCCGGCTTTGATCACCTGAGAAAGCCAGCATAAATAGATGAAGCAAATACATTCGTTCTTCGTAGTTGTTGACATTCATCCCGTATAGCTGCCCCACATCAAATAAAAATTTCATCTTTATACTTAAAAGCATGGGGAAATCTGCCATACCTAAGAAAATACCACCAGCACCTGTACCGGCACCTTCAACCGCAGCCGTATTCCGATACTTCTGCAGACGTTCTCTGATTTCCTGTTCCCTTTTTTCGAATCCCCATTCCGGGTTTACTTCAACTTTATAAATATATGCGGAGCTAGTTAAAGATACTTCTATCATTTTACGAATGCTCTCCGTAATCACTTTATGAGCCTGATCCGGAATTTTCTGATTGATTTTAGTCTGTACGGATTTCGATGCCTTTTGTACCAGTGAAGACTTTCTCTTCATTTTCCGTTTCCATTTTAAAGCTTCCTTAAGAACCTGTTGTTCATAGGCTTGCATGTGATCATTCCCTCATTTTTGATCTATATTGTCCGCTTTCGTTCCAGCCTGCTCTTCACATATGTATTCACAAATATGAGAGTAAATAATCCACCCAGAGCCCAAAACAGAATCATTTCCTGCCAGGATGCAGCCCAAAGCATTAGAAAGCCTAAGATAAATGTCTTTATGAGCATGACAAACCGTAAAAACTGCTGTAAAGAGCGCTTTCTTACTTCTTTGGGAATTGGATACAGATCCAGCCAGTCAATCGTCTTATGGTGATTCCAAAGCGTAATAAGCTGAAACCCACTCAGATAGATGAATAACAATGCAAAGACCAGCTTGAACCATATTATCGGTATCCAGAATATAAAGAATGCTGCAATGAGAAGTAATCTTACATACATTCCAAGATAATCACTGCTTCTCACAAATGTTATCCGATATAAATACGTAAAGGTCTCCCTCTGCTCAAAGGGTACGGGCTGAATGAGCATACGGACAAGTGAATGTCGTTTTTTAGCCTTTTTCTTTAAATGCGGTACATCCGTAAACATGTTTGCTAATCTGTAGAAGGCCTGCATGCTCGCTTCCTCTTTTTCGATCAGTAAATCCCAGGCAACGCCCTGCTTTTTCCGGTAAACCTGATACAGCAACAGGAAGTATCCCGTCAATATGATCGTCATCATACTGACATAAAGTATGGCATCCCCCTGAATAAAGAAGCACACAATTAATATGTTCAGAACAGCACGTAAAATAGTGTCCATCCAGCGATATTGGACATCCCGCTCTTTTAATAACCACCAGCCTAATAGCAGATTCCAGACTTTGAGGATGATCAGAATGACAGCAAGGTAAATCAACCATTCGCCTCCCCTGTCCGAATAAGCAGTTAAATAAAGAGGACTTAATGCTGCATATCCCAGTGCTAAAGAGTAAAGCTGAGTGAAAAAACTGTACCAGAATGCCTTGCGAAAATAGCTTCCCATTTTATGCTCGGCAGGCAGAAGAAAAACGGTGTCTGCTTCCTGCAACAGGGTTCGGACCTGACTATGGGTGACCAGCAAACCTAAGACAATTCCCATAATCCATGCAACCGGGAAATTTTCCGGCAGATTCTCAAGCCATTGCTGATAAAAGTAAGCAAAGGCAGCAATAAAAAACAGCAAGGCAAAAGCTAAATGGTCATTAAAAATGAGACGCATGTACCGGCCTGTTTCTTTCAGATGAGCCCCTAATCTTTTTTTCCATAATTCGTTGGCATCAAACATGCTGATCTTCCTTCGTCAATTGAATATACAAATCATCCAGGGTAGCATCAGGCATTTGAAATTCCTTTCTAAGCTCTGACAGTGTTCCCTTTGCCCGCACCTCTCCATCATGCAGAATCACAAACCGGTCACAGTACCGCTCAGCCGTGGAGAGTATATGTGTGGACATAAGCACACCTGCTCCCTGTTTTTTCATATTATCCATCATTTGCAGATAGGATTGTATCCCTAATGGATCCAGTCCGACGAAGGGCTCATCTACAATGTAGAGGGATGGTTCAATGAGAAAGGCACACATAATCATCACTTTCTGTCTCATCCCTTTTGAAAAATGAACAGGGAACCATTTCAATTTTTTCTCTAACCGAAATTCCTTCAGGAGGGGCTCGATTCTCTTTTCAAACTCATCCTCTGGTATATCATAGGCCATTGCAGTCAGGCGCAGATGCTCATATAGAGTCAGTTCTTCATATAAAACAGGCATTTCCGGAATATAAGCAAATTGTTTCCGGTAATCTTCAGGGTTTTCCTGAAATGTCTGTTCATTAATGGAGATTGTCCCTTTTTTTGGCTCCATGAGTCCTATAATATGTTTAATTGATGTACTTTTTCCGGCTCCGTTAAGACCGATTAATCCCACAATTTCATGCGGGCGTACATCAAAGGATATCCCCTTTAAAACATTCTTTTGTGTATATCCTCCGAGAACATTCTCCAGCTTTAATAATTGATCCATTGATTTACCTCCACCTTCCATCACATACCTAATCTAAATTTTACCATCAACATTTTGATTTGCAAAAGATGAATAATTCCTGTTTATGCTGAACACAATAATAACTGAGGAACGGGGCAGATAGTCAGTCGTGAAACATTGTCTCGAACGTCAAACCATTTAAAGTGGGGTGTTGGTGAAAGACATTATTCTTTCACGTTAAAATGAACCATTTTTGAAATGGGGTGTTCGTGAAAGGCAACTTTCTTTCACACTTGATGATTCCCGTAAAGCTACTGTAGACTATTGCGTCCAGACTAGGTATAGTCTGAACGTATTCCCCATCTCATCAACAGTATGCATCCCCGTTCCTTAAGGCAGAGCACATGTTGCTCTGCCTTTTTTGTGGCTTATGCCGTCTGGCCTAACCGGTCGCCTTCGCTTTTCTTATTGTCCAGCTACGGCTCCCAGGCCCAAGCGGTCATAAGCAGAATCTCCTCCATGGCCAAAATACGGCCACTCCGGATATTCTGCTTATGCCGTCGGGCCTAACCGGTCGCCTTCGCTTTTCTTATTGCATTGTTTTTTTCCCTTTATTACAATAAAGGAAACAATAGTATGAGGAGGATAATCATGGCAGACTGTATTTTTTGTAAGATTTTAGATGGTGAAATTCCCTCAGCAAAAATTTACGAAGATGATGATGTATATGCCTTTCTTGATATCAGTCAAGTTTCAAAGGGACATACCTTAGTGATTCCCAAAAACCATACAGAGAACATTTTTGAGACAGACCCGGAAGTTGCTGAGAAGGTATTTTCCAGAATTCCTAAAATAGCGAATGCTCTCAGAAAAACATACCAGCCTAAGGGCTTAAACATTTTGCAAAACAATGGAGAATTTGCCGGTCAGACTGTTTTTCATTTACATATACATTTAATACCGAGATATGATGATGATAAGGACGGGTTTGACCTGAAATGGGAAACACATCCAGATGAGCATGATCTGCAACAGATTGCAGACGAGGTTACAAAAAATATCGATTAATTTTCTGAAAAATTTTATAAATCCCTGAAACTTTTTCTTTAGCTGGTAACGCGGTTCTGTTATAATGATGATAACTCTTTCGCAATCAATCACCAGGATATGATTGGAAAGACATTAGTTGAGAATAGTTTAGATGAGGAGAGGATTTACAAATGAAAATGGATACACGTGTTTTAATTTTGCTTTCCCTATTTATCGGGATTGGTACTGTATTGCACCTGGTAATGCCCGGTGTTCTTTTCGGAATGAAGCATGACCTGCAACTGGCGATGATGTTCCTGGGGATACTCTTGTTTCCAAAGGTTCAATATGTACTCGTGCTTTCGGTGGCTACAGGACTATTAACCGCATTAACAACAACAATGCCTGGTGGACAGATTTCAAATCTCATTGATAAACCAATTACTGCCTTTATATTCTTTGGACTTTATGTATTGCTATCCAAAGGAGTGAAAGATGTTATTTCAGCACCAGTCATGACTGCCATCGGTACCATGATTAGTGGAGCGATTTTCTTATCCGTTGCACTATTTATTCTGGGTGTTGAACTGGGAGCAGGCTTTGGCGCACTCTTTGCTTCAGTCGTTATCCCGGCAACGATTGCCAATACCATTATTATATTTGTTGTTTATCCAATACTTCAGTCCATCATGAAACGGTCCACGATCACATTGCAAAAGGCATAGAAATCTATAGGGTTGTTCCATTAAGAATATTTACGTAAAACTCCAGATGCAGTGATGCTCTGGAGTTTTGTTTTTCACTTATTTTTACGTTTTTCCTAAACATTATGAATGAAAAGCGTTATAATAATAACTATAAGGAAATGATTACGCTTTTATTGTTTTGTATACAGATTGATTACTGAATGATTAAATCGCTCATTTCCATCAACGATCGATTTTTACTACTAAAGGGGGTAATGATATGTCAAAAGGAAAATCATTATTACTTGGCCTCATTTTTGGTGGTGTCATCGGTGCATCCACCTCTTTACTTACAACACCATCTTCCGGACAAGACGTACGCAGAAGAGCAAGAGAACAAAGTGTAAAGCTTAAACAAACGATTGAAGAATTAAAAAACGAAGGTCTGGATTTGAAAAATCAATTGACTAAAACAACAAAAGAAGGTGCGGTTCTTCTAAAAGAACTCTCTCAGGATGTAAAAGAATCTATTGAAAATTGGAAAAAGACGATTGAACCACATCAGGAAAATATCCAGGAGCATTTAAAAAATGTAGAGGACAGCCTGAAGGAATTAGAAGAAAAAATGAATGCAGCTAAAAAAGAAAACGAATAAGGATAACGGTGTATGTTCGTATAGGACATACACTTTTTTATGTGGAAAAAAATCATTAGCCTATATTAACATTCATATATCACAGAAAATCAATGATCAGTGAATCCTGATTGACCCCCAAATCTCTGCACTTGGCTTCACCTATATAAAGTGAAACTTCCATCAGTGGGGGTTTTCCCATCCCCCACTGATGGTTAGTTGAACTTATCAGGTTTTTACTAGCCGTTTATCCTCCACTTAGTCTTGTTGGGTTACCCTCAAAATTTGAAGTGGGGGTATTACGGCCAGTTAATACGTGATAAAAAGACTGTCTCAATGTAGAGACAGCCTTTTTACAGTTATTCAATATAGATTATTCACCTAGATCTTTTGTCCATTTTTCAAGAAGATCTGGATTGTCTTCAAGGAATTGAGCTGCTGCATCAGCTGGTTCAGCTCCACCGTTGATAGCTACTAGCAATTCGTTTTCCATTTCAGTGTTGTAGTCTTCTGTTAGGCGTTGAATCACTTCGTAAGCTGCAGGTGAATCTTCCTTGAAGCTCTTATGTGCGATAGCTTCGATGCGGTCACCAGCACCACCATAAACTTCATTAGGATCTTCTAACATTTTCAGATCCATTTCGGCAAATGCCCAGTGTGGCTTCCAAAGTGGTACGATAATTGGTTCTTCATTTTCAATCTTAGTTTGCAGCTCAGAAAGCATGGCAGCTTCAGAACTGGAAGTCAGTGTCCAGTTTTCCAGACCATATTCTTCAAGTGCTGTTTGTGTATTCTGCATAATTCCGGCACCTGGGTCAATACCTATAATTTGCCACTCTGTTGCTTCACCTAATTCTTCATTACCTTTAAGGTCTTCAATAGAGTTTACATCTTCCATGTAAGATGGAACAGTTAATGCAAGTGGTGCCTGTGCTACAAATTCACCAGCAACTTCTACATCATCCTGATATTGCTCCCAGTATGATTGGTGGGTAGCTGGCAGCCATGAAGCTGTCATGAATGACGCATCATCATTTGCAACACTTGACCACATAGCTCCTGCTTCCACTTGTGTAGTTTCTACAGTGTATCCTACCTCTTCAAGAACCTGTTGAACTAATGGAGTACGTGCAAGAGCACCTGCCCATGCTACATACGGAATTTCTAATTCAGATTCACCTAGTTCTACACCGCTTGATTCTTCAGCATTTCCGTTGTCAGCGTTATCGCTGCTATCATCGGTGTTTTCACCGCCACCACATGCTGCTAAAAGAAGTGCTAGTAATAGTGCTGCGGTTAAACCAAGAAATTTAAATTTCTTAAACATAAGATGTATTCCTCCTAAAGTTTTAATAATATATATGTTCGGGGAACCGCATCATTTAGCGATGCAGTTACCCGTGAACATCTTATTTTTTATTTGCCCCTTGAGAGATACGATCAAGTAACATCGCAAGAATAACAAGGGATAAACCACCTTCAAATCCTAGTCCAACCTGAACCTGTGTTACAGCTCTGTATACAATGGTTCCAAGACCAGGTGCCCCTACCATGGAAGCAATAACAACCATTGAAAGGGATAGCATAATGGTCTGGTTAATACCAGCCATAATCGTTGGCATAGCCAGAGGAATCTGTACCTTAGTCAGCCTCTGTCCAGTTGTTGATCCATAAGCGTTAGATGCTTCAATAAGCTCCTGATCAACCTGACGGATACCAAGGTTTGTCAGTCTTACAGTAGGTGGCATCGAAAAGATAATCGTTGCCACAACGCCTGGTACCATACCAAGGCTGAAGAAAACAACTGCCGGAATTAAGTAAACAAAGGCCGGCATTGTCTGCATGAAGTCAAGAATTGGTGTTATGACAGCCTGCACCGAATTCTTCTGTGACATCCATATCCCAATTGGAATACCTATAAGCATAGATATCAGAACAGATATAATAACAAGTGCTACAGTATCAATTAATTCAGGCCAATAGCCTAAGTTGTTAATAAGACCTAGTCCTATAAGAGCAAAAGCACCAATTTTCCAGTTCACAATCCACCATGCAAGCAGTGCGACCAGAATGATTAATACAAAAGGCGGTACCAATGTTAATAATAGAACAAAATTCTCTGTTACAAATTCAATAATATTTGTAACGCCATCAAAAAATCCAGAAAGATATGTCTTTAAAAATTCTTCAAACCATTCAACCCATTCTGCTAATGGGAGTTTGGGAAATAGTTGAGTCTCATCCATTGGCTCCAACACCCCCATCTCCGTTTAATGCCTCATTATCTCCAGCTAGTGCGCCAATAACAGATCCACGTACAATAATTCCCACAAGTCGACCTTCATCATCGACAACAGACAGTGGTGCCTTATCATCAGACAATGGTACAAACACATCAGCAAGCAATGTATCTGGATGCACTGTTGGAATATCGGAAGTTAAAATTTCTTCCAGACCTTTTTGTTCTTTCGCTGCTGCTGCTGCATCATCTGCTGTTACATAGCCTAGTAATTTTTTCTTTTTGTCCACAACATATAGAGTGGAAATACCATATTCTCTCATGAGCTTCAAGGCTACTTTTGGACCTCTGTCCACAGCGATACTTTCTGCACGTTTCATAATATGTGAAGCTGTAAGGACCTTAGATAAATCAACATCCTCAACGAAGCGTTCAACATAATCGTTAGCAGGGTCCATTAGAATCTCCTCAGCTGTACCAACTTGAACGATGCTTCCATCTTTCATCAATGCAATACGGTCACCTATTCGAAGCGCCTCATCCAAGTCGTGTGTAATAAAGATAATCGTTTTACTCATACTTTGCTGAAGATCCAGCAGTTCATCCTGCATATCTTTACGAATCAATGGATCCAATGCACTGAATGCTTCGTCCATTAATAGAATTTCAGGATCATTAGCGAGCGCTCTTGCAAGTCCAACACGCTGCTGCATACCACCAGAAAGTTCATTTGGGTATTTATCAAGATAATTTCCTAAACCAACAAGTTCGAGTGCTTCCTGTGCTTTCTGGGCACGAGTCTCTTTATCAATACCCTGAATTTCAAGACCATACTCTGTGTTTTTTTGGATGGTTTTATGTGGGAGAAGGGCAAAGTTTTGGAAAACCATGCTCATTTTCTTTCTGCGTAAGTTACGCAATTGTTCTTTGTTCATTTCCGTAACATTTTCATCTCCAAGCCATATATCCCCTGAAGTTGGTTCAATGAGCCTGTTCAACATACGGACAAGTGTAGATTTACCACTACCGGATAAACCCATAATAACGAATACTTCACCGTCCTCAACTTCAAACGATGCCTGATTGACACCAACCGTCATACCTGTCATCTCGAGAATTTCGTCTTTCGATTTGTTTTCATCGAGGTATTTCACGGCTTGTTTCGGACGTTTACCGAAAACTTTTGTTAATCGGTCCACTTTAATCTTACTCATCGTTTCACCTCTCTTAACTCCTTAATTCATTTTTGATCCTCTCTGAAACAAATAATAGATTAATTTTTCAAAGATTATTTATTTAAAATCTATTAAATCGCACATCTTTTTTTCTGCTATCAGAGAGAAGTACTGTCCTGCACACACTCCTATGGATTTAACAGGAATATCTCACCAAACTAAATTCGTTCAATTTGGTAATGATTTACATTTAATTGCTACCATTGCATTGCATTGCATCGACCACTCTTAATACTATAAAGCAAAAGGTACATAAATTTCAAATATTAAATACCGATGATTTTGTATGTTTTTTATGTACAGTTTATTCTGTATAAACATGTGCGAACTTATTCTTTTAGTATCTCTTTTTTTCGCCATTTTTCTACCCTATCCATTGGTTTTATTGATTGTTGTTTTCGTGTAACCTTTATATAGCAGTACATATAGGGGGATTGTATGAACGTAACTACTGTAGAGGACATATCAAATAAAATTATTATTGAATTTGCCAAGACTATAGAAATGTTCGGAATGGCCCCACTTGAAGCTAGACTATTCGTTTATTTGTATCTAAAGAATAAACCACAGACACTTGATGAAATGGGAGCAGCCCTGGGTAAAAGCAAAACCTCTATGAGCACGAGCATCAGAAGTTTGTCTGGTGCGAATCTGGTTACACGTGTATGGAGAAAAGGTGTGCGCAAGGATTTATATGAAGCAAATCATCAAATATTTAAAACATTTATGAACAACTATATCAACAAGTGGCTCGATGCATCCGCACATCAGATGGACGCCCTAGAAACGATTCAGCAGGAGCTCCATGAGCATCCAAACCGTAAGACTTCAGACCTGAATGAGCTATCCGATTATCTTAATCAAATGATTGACTTCCACATTCAGTTAAGGGAATCTTTCCGTCAGTTAAACGTCGATGATTAATGCCGACCATTTCGAGGCAGATGTGATAATTTTAGCGGCCAGTACAAAAGGCCCTATTACTATCATAATAGAAGAAACCCGGAATATTCCGGGTTTCTTCTATTATGAACGAATTTCCTGAAATAAAAAGATAAAGTAGGCAATGGCAAAACAAATCATTCCTGCTGACAAAATTCCAATTACCTGTGGCCAGATAATTGTTAAGCTCTGCCCTAATCCCAGGGGAGCAGAAACACTGCCTGCCAGCTGTTCCATGGAGATAGGACCTAACGTCCTGAAACTTGGAATGAGTAGGATGGTCGTAATTTCTGAAAACAAATAATTAGGTGAAAATCTCATCAATGTTGTTAACAGCTGCTGACTTTCAGCCTGGGCACCTACAGAGCCGGCTCCCTGAAATAACTGATCCGGGACAGAAGCATTCACAATCAGGTTGACAATAATGGGATAGAAAATACTGAAGAATAACCAGATTGCAATTCCTGCCAGCGCCGATGTGGCCGCCTGCTTAAAACGTATTGAAAAAAGAATGGATAGCGAAAGCCAAAATCCGATATAGATGATAATCATAATTAAGTAGGTTAATATTCGAATGACCTCACCAAACGTTGGGGGAATTCCCATTGATAGAATTCCGATTCCTATCACTAAGAGTCCCAGCGAAAAGATAAATCCGGCAATCACGGCGAGCGAACCCAGGAACTTGGACAAAATAATGTAGTCTCGTGGTATAGGCTGGGACATAATCCGAAGTAATGTATTTTTATTTCTCTCACTATTTACCGCATCAAAACCAAGACTTATCCCCAGCAGAGGGCCAAGAAAACTGATAAACGTCACAAAAGATGGCAGTGTTCCATTTTCGCCTGTAATCGTGAATACTCTTAGATATAGAAAAAGGCTTTGATTATTTTCCAAATTAGACGCTACATCCCGAATAGAGGAGAAGGCCGTATACAAGGATCCCACACATGTGAGTAAAATAATGGCCATTAATATGTTGAAACGATAGCTTTTAATATGGTCTGCGATTTCCTTCCGGGTTAATATCCAAATTGAGCTGTTGGCAAAATCCTGAATCCGCTGAATCCACTTCTCTTTATCCTTAATAGCTTCAATCACTGATTTCACCTCCCTCGAAATAGCGCTGGTAAATATCATCCAGCCCATAAGACATTCGCTTCAGGGACAGCAAATCGTATTGATTGGAGATGAAAAATTTGGCCAGCTCCCCTTGATCTTCTTTATTTAGTCTAATGTAATAGGCTTCTTCATCCCAATCAATAGACTCTACACTGGGTTCCATACTGAGCTTTTCAACAAGCTGATGACTTGGACCCTTTACTTTTGCTTTATATAAGAATAATGTGTCATCTAACAGTGTTTTTTGTAAGTCCTCTATATCCCCATAGGAAAGCAGTTCGCCTTTTACAAAGATACCAACACGATCACAAATCTGCTGTACCTGATGCAGCTGGTGAGAGGAGAGCAGAATAGTTAACCCATGATCGACACTAAGGTTACGGATTAACTCCAATAGCTCGTTAATCCCTTTTGGGTCAATTCCCAAAGTTGGCTCATCCATAATAACCACTTCCGGATCCTTCATCAGGATGTCGGCAAGCCCTAATCTCTGTCTCATCCCACGGGAATATTCTCCAACTTTTTTAGCAGCCGCGTGATCCATACGAACCTGTTCCAGCCAATGAGTCGCCCTTTTTTTGGCTTCCACACGGCCCAAACCATTTAATTTCCCGGTTAGAATTAAATTTTCCATCCCAGTCATATCCTCATAAAATCCAACATTGTCCGGAAGAAAGCCCACCTTTTTCTTAACTTCTATAGGTTTGTTTGTTGCATGGATGCCACTGACGTATACTTCCCCTTCTGTAGGCTCAGTCAGACCTAATATCATATAAATCGTTGTGGATTTACCTGCACCATTTGGTCCTAATAATCCAAAAACCTCACCCTTATGAATGGAAAGATCTAATTGTTTAACAGCTTTATTCTCTTTATATTGCTTGGTGATATTTTTTAATTGAATCATAGTCTCTGCCATCTTTATCTCCTCCCATATTTTCTGACGAGGAAGATTATACCCACAACGACAGCAATAATAATAGCCAGACCTGCAAAGCCCCATACCATCGACGTCTTCACACTCATGCGAAACTGTGAATTTGCGGTTGCTTCAGGGGTGGATGCTTTCATTTCCACCACATAATCCCCGGCAATCGCCTTATCACTGGCCTTAACGGTTGCATCTACTTTAACCGACTGTCCAGCCGGGATTTCGCTGATCGTCCCAGGTTCAAAGGTAACATCCCATTCCGATGGGGTATTCGCAGCTGATAACTCTACATTTTCCAGCTTACTCGTGCCTGTATTTTTTACTTCGAGTGTTATAACATCTGTATCCCCTGCTTGTATGTCAGAGCTTAATCTTCCGTCAGGGGTTGTAAGCTCAAGTCCATAAGTACCGGTTATCACAGATTCCAGGGTAAGCTTCGCATTTGCCTGACCTGCCTGTGCTGTAACCGGAATTTCGTAGGTACCCTTACTTGCCTGTTTAGAAGGGACAACCTCCACGGTAATATTTGAGCTTTGATTGGATCCAACCGTGACACTCGTTACATCTTTCCCATTCGCTTTAAAATTCACCTGCCATCCGCTTGGTGCATCAGCTTTTAAAGAGTAGCGCTGTTCACTTGCTGTACGATTTAACAGTTCCACATCGTATGTAAATGTTGACTCTGAGTCTCCTTCCATATTTGTCTGATCAGAGGTTAATTCTGTTTTGAATACCCCTTGTTCTGTGATGTTGACGGTCATAGGTAAAGTAGTGACTGCTCCTGTTTCAGAAGTGGCTGTAACATCAAAATTATAGGCCCCTTTTTCAACTTTTAGCGGAACCTCAATATCCAGCTGAAAGCTCTTAGTTGAATTAGGCTTTACAGATAAATGATCCACACCGTAGCCGTCAGCTGTCATCGTATAGCTCCATTTTTTCGGCAAATCACTGACAGCCAGCTCTAAATTTTTCACCTGGTTTGATTCATTAATGATTTCAACCTCATAATTTGCCGTTTCTCCAGGGGTAAGGGACAGCCCGGTCAGTGGTGTATATAGGGTCACCCCTTCAGCCGCACTCGCTTTATACGGCATGACCATCGATAGTAAAAGAGTAAATAATGTCAGCAAAATAAAAGACTTACGTTTGAACATCATCCATTCCTCCCTGTAAATTTTTTTATTAATACGTCACCGATTTGGTATTGGATTTAACTTTTTTTAAATTTTTTGGGACTGTCCCCACATGCTTTAAAGCACTAAAGAGTTGACAAACATTTGAAATGCCTTTTATAAATAATAAAGGAGATATTTAACCCATGTGGATAGGATGTGAAATGGATGCTGGAGAAAGAGAAAACGGATGAGGAATTATTAAAAGCGGTTGAAAAGGGGTCACTGGACGACTTTAAAATTTTATATGAACGTTATTTCCAGTTTATCTACAAAATTGTTTATTCCATCCTTAAAGATCGTGATGACACAGCTGATTTGTGTCACGATTTATTTCTGGAATACTATCGTAAAGCTAATAGCTATCATCCCACCCGCGGAAGCGTTAAATCCTGGCTGGCGGTTCGGGCAAAAAGCAGGGCCATCGATTACATCCGCAAGAAAGACAGAGTCGTCTTAAAAGAGCAATTACTCTATCAGAAGGAAAGCACTGAACAAAGTGTAGAAGACATTGCATTAGCCAATGAAGACAAAAAACAATTAAAGGATGCCCTTCAGCACCTGCCCCCGGCACAACGACAGGCTATTTACTTAAACTATATTGAATCCCTGTCTCATAAAGAAACAGCAGAAAGGTTAGATCGCCCGTTAGGAACGGTAAAATCCCTGATCCGTTATGGAATCAAAAATTTAAAGAAATATTACCTATCACCACAGGATTTACAAAGAGGTGATCGCCATGATGCCTAACCACTTGTCAGAAGAAAAGATCATTGATTTTATTGAGCAGGAGCTGCCCGAAAATGAAGAAATTAAAGTTCAGGAGCATCTAAATGAATGCCAGGATTGCCAGGAATTATTCTCCTTCTGGACCCATACTCTAAATGAAGAAGTTGAGGTTCCTGAAACCCAGCAGAAATCAATTTGGAACCAGCTGTCTTCAGAAGTCCAGCGCCAACGAAAGAGGGAATTTAAAACCTGGTATAAAGGTATTCTTGCTGTATCCATAGGTGCCGTATTATTTATAAGCGGCGTTTTTACCGGGGAAAAGATGACGGAGCATGAAACAGCTACACATTCAGCAAATCAAAACGAAAGCTTTGTAATTGATCCCAAAACGGAAATTTATGATCTGGTTCATACGTCCAGTGGAGATAATAAAGGATATGCATGGTATAATCCCGTCCGCAGAGAAATGATTCTCTACATTGATGACGACCTGGAGAAGCATGTGAGAGCAGATATCGAAACCAATAACTCCACGATTACAAAGGGTTCCATTGAGTTAAATCATGATCATCAATATATTTATATTAAAGATCAGCAATTGCGGGAATTTTACCGGCTCATCCTGAAAAATCAGCTTAACCAAAACCCCATCAGCAGCTATGAATTCCGGGCTGTACAACTGAATAACGAGTCTCTTTTGGAATAAAAGGGGGAAGCATCAGATTCTGTTCCGACTTAATCTGATGCTTTTTGCTATGATTAAAAAATATTTCGAAAAATAAACTTTATTAATCTCCTTATTACTGGCATAATAGAACCAAAGCGATATTATAATAGGGAGTGATAGAATGAGTAGCGAGCGTTATTCCATAGAAGAAGCGATTATATACAGCCATAAAATGACACAGCTTAGCAAAGCATTATGGAAGGCAATAGAAAAAGACTGGCAGGATTGGGTGAAACCATTTGGCTTAAATATAAATGAACACCATATTTTATTAATTGCCTATCATCTCAAAGGATCAAGCATCTCTGAAATATCCAAATTCGGAGTTATGCACGTATCAACAGCGTTTAACTTTTCAAAAAAGCTGGAAGAGCGCGGGCTGCTGACCTTTTCAAAGAAAGAGAATGATAAAAGAAATACGTATGTGGAGCTCACCCAAAAAGGAAATCATCTACTAGAGGAAATCCTTGATACCCATAATGTTGATAACAACCGAATTGTAAACGGTTCCTTGAAGCTGCAGGAACTCTATGGAAAATTTCCGGAATTTCAGGATTTGATTGCTGTCATTCGGGATATTTATGGAGATGAATATATGGATATCTTCAATCGTTCCATCCAAAATGTTGTAAAAGAGACCGTAACAGATAAAAATGACACCGTGAAATAACATCACATGGGTATATGTTTACACTTTATTTCTTTTGAGACATAGAATATTTTCAGTTGTGTAATCCTCCTTCCATACCACAGGATTTCAGAAACCAGAAAACACGTTTTCAGTGAGTTTTCCTACATTACCATTGTTTTTTACTGCATGTAATGAATGCCTGTTTAAAATTTTTATATTTATGATGAAAAAGGTATTGATTTTGGTTCAAAAAGCGAGTATTATTCCTTGAGGATAAAGAACTCAGAAAAAATACAGCATGTAGTAAGGGGGGACCCGCAATGAACAATTGCTGGAAAACCGTTAACGTTTCAAGAGAATTTGGATTAGGCAGACTTTATTTAATGTCAAGTTTTCTTGCCTTCTTCTCATTTATCATTCTCTTTTTACCTTATTCGATTTATCATCAGGATGTCCTAATAAAAGATCATGGATTTATACCTTTATTAATTATTTTATTCACTTTACCTACTGTTCATCAAATGGCACATGTTATCCCATTAATTCTCTGCTATAAACGAACAAAGATTAACTGGAGCGTATTACTGCGGTTCGTGCCAGCACTTATGGTTAAGCCAAAGTCCTCCTTATCTAAAAAAGTTTCAATATTTATGTGGCTTGGACCTACCCTTTTCCTTACCATTCCAGCATTAATTGCCGGGTTTGTTCTTGCAGACTATTATCCTTATATACTCTTATTCACAGCTTTTAATATCGGATTATCATTGAAGGACTATTATTATTGTAAGCAGTTTTTAAAAGCTCCGAAAAAATGCAAAATTGAAAATGCGAAAGATGGGTATGATATACTGATTCAAAAATAGCACCCTGGCAAAGGGTGCTTTTCCATTTCCTTATCATTATATCTGTTCAATCATCATATTTTTTGATAAAGTAATTTTAAAAGTGCAGGCACCAGGCAAAGCAGACAGTAAAAGCATAATCCACAGAATGACAAGCTTTTACCCAGGGTGCCACAGTTAGACAATAGGTACGCACGGGAGGGAGAAATATGCTGTTATTTTATGTACCATTTGCATTATTTACTTTATATATCTTCAATTCACTAACGTATTCGTTATGCTTAAAAACCGAAATGTCTAATGATAAATCCCATAAAGTATTCAAAACGATAAACATCTCCATCACGATCCTGCTTATCTCCTCCTATATAGAAGTATTATATTTAGGCTAGAAAAGCGGAGGCGACTGTTCAGGTCGTGCGGGATAAGACAATGACATGGAGTGGCATGGTTTGGCCACGGAATGGCTTTGGCTTATATCCGCCTTGACCTAGGTGCCGCAGCTGGACAGGAAAAGCGGAGGCGACCGGTTCAGATCTGGTGGAATCAGACAGGCCTTTATCAGGGAAAGCATCAGACATTTACGTTATAACAAATTAAACACCATGAAAAGGGGGAAGCCAAGTCAGGCTTCCCCCTTTTTTATCCCTCTTCGGACTTTCGTAATTCGATCGCCGGATGATGAAGTATCTGCTCGTTTGGGGCCTGATAAGTTCGCTAACAATCAGTGGGGGGTTAAAATTCCCCCACCGATTGAAGTCTCACTTTATATTTTTGTTTTAGTACCAGGCCGCACCAACAATAATCAACAGAATAAACAGCACAACAATTAACGCAAAACCGCTGCCGTATCCATATCCTCCGTAACCCATATGAGCACCTCCTTAAATATTTACACTTCCACCCTATGTATCTGATGATCATTTTGAGTAGGCACTTCCCTATAAATAAAAAATTTTGCCCACAATGTATAAATTCCGAAATGGTATTTTAACTATGTATTAATGAAAAAATATGTTATATTGTTGAAAGACAATTATTAATGAACAAGGATTAGGAGTGTTAACATGAAAAAACTTGCCATTGCATCCATCATGGCTGTATTTGTACTAGCCCTTGCTGCCTGCTCTCAGGATGGAGAGGTTGTAGTAGAATCGGAAACCGGTAACATTACAAAAGATGAATTTTATGAAGAATTAAAATCAAAAGCAGGTCAAAGTGTTCTAAACAATATGGTGATTACACAGATTCTTGAAGACAAATATGATGTTGAAGATCAGGTTGATACCCAAATTGAACAAGAAAAGGAACAATATGGCGATTCTTTTTCAATGTATCTACAACAGCAAAATTTCCAAAATGAAGAGGATTATCGTGAATATGTAAAACAAATGAAGCTTCAGGAACAAGCGTTAATTGATGGCATAGAAGTTTCAGATGATGCCGTACAAAAGCGTTACAACCGTATGCAATATGAAGTGGAAGTCAGTCATATTCTGGTTAAGGAAAAGAAGAAAGCGCAGGAACTTATTGACAAACTCAATAACGGAGCGGATTTTGCTGAATTAGCGAAGGAAAATTCCCAGGATCCAGGCTCAGCTGAAAAAGGCGGATCTTACGGTTTCATTAAAATTACCGACCAGTATGTAGCTCCATTTAAGGACGCTGCATTTGACCTTGAGCCGGGAGAAATCAGCGAGCCTGTACAAACAACACATGGCTGGCACGTAATCAAAGTGACAGATAAGCGTGATGTTGAAGAAGAAATTGACCCACTGGAAGATATGAAAGAGGATATAAAGAATACACTGGCCAAAGAGAAATTACAATCAGATCAAGAACAATTACAAAAAGCACAGGAAAACCTTCGACAAATGATTACGGATGCAAATATTGATGTCAAAATTGACGAATATAAGGGCATGTTTAATCTGAATAAAGAAAGTGGAAACAACGGAGATAGTCAAAATAGTGGAAGTGGCGACAATAAAGAAAACAGCTCCAGCTCCGATAACGAAGAAAGTAAGAGTAATGAATAAGTAATGAGATACCAAAAAAACGAACACATTTGCTCATGACGGCAAATGTGTTCGTTTTTTAACAGACTTTATGAAAAAGCCTTGCTAACCATAAATGGTTTAGCAAGGCTTTTTCAGCTTATGGACTGTACTTCATCCTCGCCTTTTCCTGATTGATTTGTCTCTTCCTTATGTTTTCTCTCTTCCTCAATCCGGTCCATATAAACCTTACCTTCTTTTTCAATAAATTCCTGCTCTAATCTCATTTCAGATCGAATCGCACGGAAAGCCATATATCCGCTAAAAATAATCAGACCAATGATAACCGCAATCCACCATGGAAATGGACCAATCATCATGACATGAATCTCCCCTTCTTCATCTGCCTTTTGTACAAACCTATGCCTGTACAAGAAAAAATAGAACTAATCCTTTTTTTCAAAAACAGGGCGGTAAAAGCTCCGATTATCCAAAGCAAAAATTCGTTCCGTAAATTCACCTGGTTTTGTCTTCTGAAGTGCCCGGTTCATCATATTCATCTTTGCATCAATTAAATCTATTAAATGAAGGACTTCTGCTTCTCTTATCAGAGGGGGTTTGGGACTTCCCCACTCCCCTTTACTGTGATGGGACAAAATCATATGTTTCAATAATAAGACTTCTTCCCCTTCAATACTTAATTCTTCAGCAGCCTTCCCTATTTCTTCAGCCATAATAGAAATATGGCCTAATAGTTTTCCTTCCGTAGTGTAATTAGGAGCTGCCGGGCCTGATAATTCGGTAATCTTTCCTAAGTCATGCAGAATGATGCCCGCATAAAGTAAGTCCTGATTAATATCATCATATTGATGTTTTAGATCTCTCGCGATATTCAGCATGGAACAAATATGATGGGCCAGGCCTGAAACATATTCATGATGATTTTTTACAGCTGCCGGGAACAGGAATAATTCTTTTTCATACTTCTTGATAAAGTACCGTACAATTCTTTGTATATTCGGGTTTTCCATTTCAAATATAGCTTCTGTTAATCGTTCTTCCAACTGGTTTACTTCAACAGGTGCTTTTGCGAGAAAATCCTGCAGCCGAACTCCATCAGTCGGCTGGGAAGGACGAATCTGCTGGATTCTGAGCTGAGGCTTTCCCCGAAACTGGCTGATGTCCCCTGCAACCTTCACGATTTGCTCTTGTGTAAACGTCTTTTCATCCTCTTCTGTAGCTTCCCAGAGTTTAGCTTCTATTTCACCTGAGCTGTCCTGCAAAATCAGCGTTAAAAAAGGTTTACCATTACTGGCAACACCTTTTGTGGCTGATTTTATCAGTAAAAATCCTTCAAATGGCTGACCAACTTCGACATAGCCAATTTCTTTTAACAATACAATCCCTCTCCCAATTTATAAAGTGAAACTTCCATCAGTGGGGGGGTTCTCCATCCCCCACTGATGGTTAGTTGAACTTATTATTCATTCGTCCCGTCGTTTTTTTCTCTTGGAACATATTCAAAGATTTCACCTGTTTCGACCACACGAATGAATTTCATAAGCCAGGAATAATAATTTTTAGCATATTCAAGCTTTTCTATATCATAATTGATGGTCTCCTTAAGCTCTTCTTCATCGGTCTGCTGCTTAAGTTTTTCCAATTCATGTATGGTTTCCTCAGCTTCCTCAATATTCGTTTCAGTATGATGGCGCCAGCGATTTCCGAAGAGAGAAGTAAAGGACTTATACCAATCCTCTTCCGATTTATATAAATCTTTACGCATTCCCTTTTTAAAGGACGGCTCCACCATCTTCATTTCGGATAATGCACGTACACCAGTAGACATGCTGGTCTTACTCATTTTTAAAGCATCACGCATATTATCCAGTGTCATAGGTTCATTAGAAAAATAAAGGGTCCCATACAAACGGCCCACCGATGTTGTGATCCCATACAAACTCATATTTTTTGCAATCACCTGGATAAATTTTTCTAATGTTTCTTCATGTTTTTCCCAATCTTCTCTATTTGTTTCATGTTTACCCAACTTGAAACCCTCCAAGCCTTCAGCCAAGCCTATTTCTGAAAATATTTTACCACGATTCCATTGGTTGTGCGAATTTATAGCAATGAAATTTCCGGATTTTGCAGATTTACTACAATATTGCCCTGATCACGGTCGTCATTTCGGTTAAATGTGAAATAAATCATTTGCTGTCTCTGACTGATTTCATGAATAATCGCTAACATTTCCTTTTTCCTGAAATCATCATAATGGACAAATGCATCATCTACTAAAAATGGAACACCATGATGGTCATTCATCACTTCACTAAGAGCTAATCTTAAGGAAACATAGGCCTGTGCCGCCGTACCAGTAGATAATTCAGATACATCATAAAGTATATGGTCAGCAGACTCTGCTTTAAACGTATCATCATCAGTAGGCGGTATCATTTGAAGATACCTTCCTTCTGTAAGTCTCCTAAAATACGACGAAGCTTTTTCTATTACTTCAGGTAAATATTCATTCTGGTAAATCTGCTTGGTTTTTTTCAGAAAGGACTCAGCTGCTTTATAGACCATCCATTGCTTTACCTGTTCCCTTAATTTATTTTTCTGGAATGCAAATTGATGACGCAGAGAGGATAACTGTTCATTCTTTTCCAGCTGCTGACGTTGAGCATTTAAATCAGCAATGTCCTGAATGTTTCTTTCGATAGATTCTGTAAGTAATTTTATACTCCGCTGCTTCTCCTCTAATTCCCGTTGTATATTATCCCAATCGAAGGACTGCTGCACAACCTTTTCTGCTTCCGAATCAAAAACCATTTTAATATGGTTGAGCCATTCCTCCTGTTTTATGCGAAGCTGTTGTTTTTCTTCCACCAATGTCCCCTTTGCCATAAACGATTCTTCATCTGTTTCTCCAGCTTTGGCAAAGAGGTCCTTTTGCTCTTTTATATAAGGAGCCAATTGATTCTTTAGTTCCTTAAGTTCCGTTTGATCCTGCTCCCTCTCTTCTTTTAGCCGTTTCAAAAGATCTCTCTTTTTATATTCATTCTCCTTTAGCTGAGCTAATTCCTTCCATATTTGGTCTGTTTTTGTCATTTTGTGACTGCATTGCCCGGCGATTTCGTTTGCATGCTTTTCCAGTTTATGCTGCTGACCTTTGATGTCGGCAAGGCTTTCCTTGACATTTTCTCTCTGTCTTTCCTCATCCTGAAGCTTTATCACCTTGTAATATAAAGAAGGCCAATAGGCAATCTCAATATTCTGTAAAAAGGGATAGGATTCACGTTCTTCATGAATCTGTTTCCTTATTCGATCATCTTTTTGCCGCAGAAGGTCCTGGTCCTGCCTGCATTGCTCAAGCTCCTTGTTATGATCCCTGAGTTTAGCTCTCCAGTCCTTCCATTCAGCTAAATCGTGCTCATGCTCATCTATACGGAGTTTAAGCTGCTGGAGCTGATCTTCAGAGAAAACCGGGTGACTTAAGCTTTCTGTGCTTTCGTCGTTTTGGTTAAGACGCTTTTTTAAGTCCCGGGCAGTTTTTCCGGTGCCCACTTTTATCAGAATACCTATTAAGAGGAAGACGGTTCCCCATATATAGCCGGCAATACTCTCCGTAAGAAAAGCATGAATCCCTGATATAATGAGGATCAGTATACTGACAAGTACTGAAGAGGTTCCCGTCCGTTGAAATCGCTGGATGGTATGTTCAAGGGTCCGGCTCTCTTCCTGTTGGGTCACCTGTTGCTCTTTTACCCATTGTTGTTTCCATTTAGCTTCCTGATGCTGGTTCACCTGCTCTTTCATTTTCTCGTATTCTTCTCTCGGCAATAGCAGGTTTTGATATTCTGCCACTTTTTTCTCTAGTGATTGTTGCTCATCCAGGAGACGCTTTTCCTTGATTTTCTGCCTTTCTTCCTCTGTCTGAAGCTGTTCATAATCCTTAGCTAAAGAACGCCATTTATCCTCTGAAAAAGCGGATAGATGATAATCAGCAAAAGATATCTCTCCCGGCTGATAGCCTAACTGGGAAAGCTGGTGATGAATCGACTGTTCCACTTCCTTTAATGCTGTTTCCTTATCGGCTATCTGCTTCTTTACATATTGATACTCATTCCAAAGCTCATCAATGTTTGTCAGCTCCTGAAATACTGATTCCTGAAGCAGCTGATCATGCAGCGTATTTATATGCTCTTCCCTGGATTCTATACGCTTCTCTAACCTATGGATGTCACTTTCCAATGGAAGCATCCACTCTTTTAATTGACGATGTCGTTCCAGCCCCTTATGTGGAAAAGTCTCCACATCTTTGAAACTACCTATTTTCAGAGTAAGCTGTTGATATTCCTGGATAGCCTCCTTCACGCGCAAATGCTTATACAGCCATTCTACTCTTTGCTTCTTATCCTCCAGCTCCTGTTCTTTGTTATGCTTCGCCTCTTCATGCTGTTTGATTTCTTCCTGTAAATGATTATATTTGTCTTCATCATTCTCTAATTCCCTGATATTCGCTTTTACGTCCTTTAATTGACGTAGCTGCTCATTAATAACCGGCTTTTTCCCCCGTTTTTTGAATAACTGCTCCATTTGTCTGGACAAATCCTTCTCAAGCCGGGTCATTTTATCGGAACCAGACAGTCCAATTCCAAATAAAACATTTCCCAGATCCTCTTCCTTAATAAGATGCAGCCGTTGAAGGTCCTGATCATTAAAAGAAAAAATCTGTTCAAATGTATGCCGGTTCATGCCATTCAGAATCGTTGCTGTCAGGAAATCTTCCTTTTCCTGACGGCCATCCTCTAAAATACAAATGGCCTGATTTTTCCGCTTGTCCATCATTCGTTCCACAATGACATAGCCATGTTTTTCAGTATTCAAAAACAGACGTCCGCCGTAGGTACTGCCTTGCTTCGGAATATATCTCTTTCTTCTTGATGAGGGTAAATCAAATAACACATATAAAATAAACTGCTTTAAGGATGTCTTCCCTGATTCATTGGGTCCTTGTACAGAGGTTAGTTGTTCATTAAATTCAAATACCTGATCCTGCCATTTTCCGAATCCATAAATATGTATCTTTTCAATCCACATCATCATCACTCTTTCATTAATTCTTCCAGCAGCAGCTCTTCTGCCTCATCTTTGATTTCAGACAGCTCTTCATCTGTCATCGGCTCTAAAAGTTTTCGTATTTCACGATGATCTGTTATTTCTGAAAGAGATTCAACCCAGGCTTGTTGATCATGTTCAATCATCCGGACAAGTTCTCCAATAAAATGATGATTCTCTTTAAGCTCTTCCTTGTTCCATGGCTGTGTTTTCTGTACTTTGATTTTTTCAATCCAGACCCACGTCTGCTCCAGCTCCTCCATCTCGTTTAAAATTTCCTGAAGCTCATGGACATCTTTCTGGTTTACAGAAGGAATGGCGGTGCTATCAAGCTTAATCGAAAATCGAATGATTGATGATCCGAGCGTTTCCCGAATCCTATCCTTTTGGTCCTGCAGGTGCTTTTCAATCTCACTAATACTTGTACAGTGCGTGAAATCCAAATCCATCCGTTCAAATCGAAACGTCTGGACCGGGACAAAGGTTTTTTCACAGTGATTATCAGCTAAATCTATGATATAACAGCCCTTTTCCCCTGTTTCATTGATATGCCTTCCCTGGATATTTCCCGGATACACCACTGGTGGCGACGATATGAGTTCCTCCCGTTTATGGATATGACCCAGAGCCCAATAATCCATGTGAGAATCCCGAAAATCGCTGAGATGAAATGGAGCATAAAGGTCATGCTCCTGATTCGTCGAAAGACTTCCGTGGAGCATTCCAATATGATAAACCGATTCGCCGGTTATTGTATATTCCTGAGCTTTTTCCTCATATACGCCTCTTTTTTCATAGCTGAATCCGTAAATATTAGCAACGTGAGCCCCATCTTTATAAAAAGGGATGGAGGTAACCTCTTCGCTTAGAAAAAAATGAGTATTATCAGGATAATCCATATTAAAAAAGCTTCCACCTAAGTGATCATGATTACCAAAGCTTATATAAACATCGATATGATACTGATGTAATTTTTCCAGACCCTGTTTTATTTTCATCTGTGCCTTTAAGCTTCGAGCCTCTTCATCAAATAAATCCCCAGCCATCAATACAAAGTCTGCCTGATGGCTAATAGCCGCTTCAATAATACGTTCAAAGGCCTCAAAGGTACTGTCCGTAATTTGCTGAAACAATCGATCGGGTATATTGGACATTCCCTTAAAAGGGCTGTCTAAATGCAGATCCGCTGTATGTAAAAAACGAAGGGGTTTTCGCATCAATGGTACTCCTTCCTATCATTCTATATTCACCTATATTTTACCAGAATCAGAAAGCGAATGCACGTTCGATAATGATTCAAGTGCGAACGTGGCCTTTCCTGATTACTAATCCACAAATCTGTATTTTATAAAGTGAAACTAAAAAAGATGTATTGCACAAGGCAATACATCAAATTTTAAAATTGATTAATTCCCAAAATTAACGACCAGAGCAAAAATGTGCCTGCAGAAAAGATCATTGACAGAATCGCAGGTACCAGTGCCGTTTTTTTAATAAATGCGATGATCGATATTATGGCCCCAAATACCGGGCCTGTTAACCAGACAGCCGGGTGTAAAAATGCACTTTCCAGACCAATAAACCCAAATATATAGGCAAAAAACAGGGTAAACCATAAAAAATGCAGAACCATGGAAAATCGAACGGCTATATTTATTATAGAACTCATAAAAGCTCCTCCTGGTTGTGATTTCTACTGATTGCAATACGTTTATTGTAGCAGAAAACCATAGATAATGACTGAAAAATTCTATGATCAGGTTACGGTGTATTAATCTTTTTTCGTTAATTGAAGAGCTTTTCTGATGTCTTTTAGAGATGTTGTTGCCCCATACATTAAGACGCCGCCTTTATATACTTTTGCAGCGATGTTAGCAAAAATAAAAATGGTCAGGATTAAAATCCCAATCGATAAGGCAACCTCCCAAATCGGTATATTTAACATTCCCACACGGACAAACATAATAATCGGTGTAAAGAAAGGAATATACGATGTTACCGTTACAAATGATGCTGTCGGATCGTTCAACCCATACATAGCAATCATAAAGGCTGCAATAATGAGAAACATCATAGGCGTAATAATCTGGTTGACCTCTTCCGTCCGGCTGACCAGGGATCCAAGCATAGCGGCAAGCATAGCATAGAGCAGATAGCCCAAGAGGAAGAACACCACTGCATATACAATGGTGCTGACAGGAGCTTCTCCTAAACCAAGATATTCAAAGATTCCTCCGACCAGCTCATTTTGATTCGCCTTTAACGATGCGTAGCCCACTAAAATAATTAAGCCGAATTGTGTTAAACCAAGCAAGGCAATTCCGATGATTTTCGCAAACATCTGTGTAACAGGTGAAACACTGGAAACAAGAATCTCCATGACTCTTGAAGATTTTTCTACGGCTACCTCGCTCGCAATCATATTTCCATATAAGAGAACAGCGAAATAAATCAGAAAAATCATAAAGTACACCAGACCACGGGCCTGATTCATTTCCTCAGCAGATTTTGCCTCGGTTTTTAAAGATTCCGTTTCAATCGATACGGGGGCAAAGATTTGCTGTACGGTTGATTGATCAATCCCTGCCTGTTGGGTAATGATTCCCGTTTTCACCTGACTCAGAGCCTGTTGTAATGCATCCACAGCATGGCTTGTATCCGCTACACTCATCGCATAAAAGGAGGCAGCAGGAAGGTCCTGATCATTTAAAGACACATGGGCATAGCCTAGAAACTCATGGTCTCTCACAGCTTCTTTAGCCTCTTTTTCTGTTCCTGAGAAAGCTGTAACTTCAATTCCGTCATCTATATTCGTTATCGAGGACTCAAGCTGACTGTATATCTGATTTGTTTCATCGATTACGGCTATTTTCTCGGTACTTCCTTCTTCTCCATCATCAAACAAATCAACAATCCTCTGAAAATTCGTCAATCCTGCAATCAGAAGCAGCGATATGAGTGTGATAATGATAAAAGACTTGCTTTTTAAATGGCTGGTATATGTGTAGCTTAAAATTGTCCAGAACTTACTCATAGGAAGCACCCACTTTCTCAATAAAAATATCATTTAAAGAGGGCTCTTCTATATCAAACGTGCGTACAAACCCTTTATCCTGAATCGATTCAAATATTCTCTGGGACACACTTTCATTTTCAACCTGAACCTCACAGCCCTCTGTAAGATTCCTGAAACGTACGACACCCGGGATATCCTGAATGAAGGATACATCAAAATCTGCACGAACCCTAACGTTTTTCCTGCCGAAATCCCGTTTAATCTGACGTAAGTCCCCGTGAACAACTGGACGTCCGTGATGCATAATACAAAGGTGTTCACAGAGTTCTTCTACATGCTCCATTCGATGAGATGAAAAAACAATCGAAGTCCCCTGCTTCTTAAGATCAATGACAGCCTGTTTCAGGAGTTCAACATTTACAGGGTCAAGGCCTGAAAAGGGTTCATCTAGTATCAGCAGTTTTGGATTATGTATGACTGCACTGATAAATTGGATTTTTTGCTGATTTCCTTTCGATAGCTCCTCAACCTTTTTCCCTCTGTATTCAGGTACCTTAAAACGTTCCAGCCAGTAATCCAGCTGTCTCAAAGCCTCGGATTTATCCATCCCCCGCAGCCGGCCTAAATAGACAAGCTGTGTTTCTACCTTCTGCTTAGGATATAATCCTCGCTCCTCTGGTAAATAACCAATTAAATGACTTTTATTATAATGAATAGAATCTCCATTCCATTTGATAGACCCTTCTGTTTGCTGCAACAGCCCCAATATCATACGGAAAGTAGTGGTTTTTCCCGCACCGTTTGCTCCTAAAAACCCAAAAATCTGACTCTCGGGGATTTCAAGGGATAAATCATCAACTGCAGTAAAAGAGCCAAATTTTCTGGTCACTCCCTTTAATTCCAATGTCATGAACGTTCTCCTCTCTTTACATACACTTAGTCATGTAGTACGACATTATTATAGATAAGGTTTCAAATATTTACAATATAATATTGGATAGAAGCAGGATTTTTACATTTTCTTAAGAATATATATTACTGAATCGTCATTCATGAAAGCGGACATATGAGGAGGGAAAAACGATGGGGACTTATTATTTAACCGTATTTAAAAAAGATGGAAGTAATTTACTTGATGAAACTTTGGAAGCACAGGATGATAAAGAAGCCAAGCGAATTGGACATCAGATATTAGAGGAAAAGGACTATCAGGAGCATACCCACCGTTGTGTATCACCAAACGGCCACCTTGTCCTATTTCATCGCTAAGAACAAAAGCGGAAGCGCCCGTTTGTCCAGCTGGAGCTGGACGGCGCCATTCCAGCATTTTTAGCAACCGATCTCAATTTTTTAATTTACTCTACAAACAAAAGCCATCCCAGAGCTCAGACTCCGGGATGGCTTTTTGTTTTATTACTGATCGTCCTGTCCATATAATTCTTCCAATGGCTTGGTGATAATCTGACTGATATCATTGATGACATTATTCAGATGCTGTTCCTTTTCCATTAAAGAAGAAATTTTATTGTCCTGCTGAACGAGTTCAACAGTTTTTCTTGCTTTTTCTACTTCTTCATCTGTAATATCTTCACCCTGCATTTGCTTTTGCTGAAGTTCCATTTGTGTATTTCTAAAGTCCTCGAACATTCTTTTAGAAGACTCATCACTCATTACAGCCTCATAAGCTTGTTTCAGTCCCTGAAATTCATCACTGGACCTTAAAGTATTTTCTAAATCATAGGCTACATCATATAAATTCGCCATTATTAACCTCCTAAAAATCTTATACTTTTTAACTTTAACAAACATTCATCCTCATGTATAGCATGAACTATGTAAGTACGATGACAATTATGGCCTGTATGAAGCCGATAACGCCTCCCAGGACTGCTCCTAAATAAGTAATCATCTTTAATTCCCGTCTGGAAATTCCTAAAACCATGGACTCCAGTCGATGGACCTCAAAGTTTTCCACCTCATCCTTGACCAGTTCCTGTAAATGAAGCCTGCTCATAAGCCATTCAATATTCTTTTCCAAATAGTTCTGCAGCATTGTAACAAGATGTGGGATAAGCCGATTTTCGATAACATCCTGATATTGAGTCACAATCGTTTTCACCCGTGTATGTAACAGTTCATTCAGAGGAATCATCCCTGCCAGCTTGTCAGCTATGTCCGATTTCAACCGATCCGTAATAAAATGCGATTCCATTTCACGAACTTCCTTATCCTGCAGTTTTTCCCATTCCTGCTTAATTAAACCTCTTACCATCTGATGGGCGTCCTCAGATTTTAAATATTGGGAAATGGCTGGCTGAATGCGGTCGGCCAGGCCTTCTTCTCCAAGAAAAGAAGATACCATATGCCCGAAAAAACCGGAACCTCCAAGATAACCCTCAGCCATACGTCCGATTTTTTGTCTGCCCTGCTCACTGCTGATATACTGATCCACTTTTTCTATTAAGTAAGTGCTGAATTCCGGGATATATTTTTCACTCTTTTTCAGAACTTCTGCAGGCAGAAGGGCGCGAAATGTCTGATGTTCATTTGCTCTGAGCCATTGATTTATCTGTTTTTTGATAAATGATGTCGAGGACTTTCTTAATTCCTTATCTGATAGTCCTAAATTAAGCTGTTGAAGAAGGTCCTGAACTGTCTTATCACTCATTCCCAAACGTTCAATTTCCTGCTTAATCCAGCTGACCACCTGCTGATAAAACTGTGGATTTTGGATTTTCCTTTTCATGCCTTCTGGTGTTAATAAATGTTTAACTACCGTATTTCCCATTTGTCTGGCCAATTCAGACTGTCGTTTCGGAATCAGACCTGGAGTAAAAGGAATTTTTACAGAGCCAATATATTTAGGCTTATAAGGTCGAAAAAGCATTCTGATTGCCAGGGAATTTGTCATTCCACCAATAACAGCACCAACAATAATCATAAATAAAAAAGTTATCCATATATTCATGTAGCTATCTCTCTCCTACTTTTGAATACTGACTGTACGTAAAGTATAATACACCTCCTCTTCATGTATAAACAAATTTCCTGTAAAGCATTCATGTTTATCAACGTTGATGTAAAAAATACCGAGTATACAGCTTACCATAAAAACAAAAAGTAAGCGTACGCAACTAATGGTTCATAACAAGCTTAGGATGAAGGAAAGGGGAATAATGATGCCTGATCCAAATGGTCATGAACAGTTCAAGGATAGCCGGGAAGAATATGATGTGGATGTTGATCGAATGATTAATGAGGGGATGGCGGGCGGCCGGGTAAACCGGACCCATAACCGTATTCAAATTGAAGCGGCCCGCAAATTACCTGAAAATGATGAGGATTTTCCGGACTCCACACCCTCGGATCATAAAGAAGGCTAATATCAAAAAAAGTGTCGGAACAATCGTGGTTCCGACCTTTGTTCTTTATCTTTTGACCTCTTTTACCGAAACTTCAACTTCCGAATCACATGATAAACAATGGTAAACATGAACGCATAAATGGTTGGCCTTCGATTCTAACACGCCGTCAACCATTTTGGCATCTTCTTCCTCCCAATACGGACTGTAATCATCATAATAATCAACAATTCGTCCCCGGTCCAACATAGGTCCCCGGCAAACTTCACAGGTTTTCTCCATTTTTGAGAGACCATTACAGACTGGACAAACGTACACGATGCCTCACCCCATTTTACATAGTTAACAAGAGGCCAAAAGGTATAAAAATTGGAATCCGTTAAAGAATTTTCTTTGTATGTATAGAGGAGAGATCAGGGATCCCTCCTCTGTTTATTCCATCCTTATTTATTGTTGTCCAGATTGGCCACCCATTTGTTGTTGAGCAAACGTTACAAGGCGCTTAGTGATTTCACCACCAACAGAACCGTTTGCACGAGAGGTAGTATCAGCACCAAGGTTTACACCAAATTCTGAAGCAATCTCAGTTTTCATCTGGTTAATTGCCTGATCAGCTCCAGGTACTACTAATTGGTTAGAATTGTTGCTGTTGTTGTTTGCCATTGTTTATCACCTCCTGTGCTTATTATTGTGAACAGGAGGTGATAAACATATGAGTATTTTTGATTGGTAATTTTTTTACGTATTGACGGGTAATTTCCAAAATAGCTGCCAGGCTAAATGGCCGTTTTCACTTTTCTATTGTCAAGCTACGGCTCCCAGGCTAAAGCAGTCATAAGCATAATACCCTCCATGGCTGCCCAAAAGCGGCCACTCCGGATATTCTGCTTATGCCGTCGGACCTAACCGGTCGCCTCCGCTTTTCTTTTGTCCAGCTGCGGCTCCCAGGTCCAAGCGGTCATAAGCAGAATACCCTCCATGGCCCAAAAGCGGCCACTCCGGATATTCTGCTTATGCCGTCGGACCTAACCGGTCGCCTCCGCTTTTCTATGCATTTGGTTTTGTCATTTGTTTGGGGTCTACGTATTCATCGAATTGTTCTTCGGTTAACAGTTCTAATTCCAGTGCTGATTCTTTAAGAGTCAGGTTTTTCTCAAATGCATTTTTGGCTATTTTAGCTGCATTTTCATAGCCGATATGAGGATTTAATGCAGTTACGAGCATGAGAGAATCCTTTAAATACTCATTAATTTTCTCTTCATTTGGCTCCAGGCCAGCTACACAACGGTCATTAAAGGATACCATGCTGTCTGCCAGTAATTGACTGGATTGCAGGAAGTTATGGGCAATAACCGGTTTGAATACGTTCAGTTCGAAATTCCCCTGACTGGCAGCAAATCCAATGGTTGCATCATTTCCCATCACTTGCGTGGCTACCATCGTTACAGCCTCACTCTGTGTTGGGTTAACCTTTCCTGGCATAATGGAGCTTCCTGGTTCATTGGCAGGAATCGTAATTTCACCAATTCCACAACGAGGACCGCTTGCCAGCCAGCGCACATCATTGGCAATTTTCATTAAATCAGCCGCTAATGCCTTTAATGCACCATGAGCATATACCAATTCATCATGACTCGTTAAAGCATGGAATTTATTAGGAGCAGAAATGAATGTCTTGTTGGTAAACTGATTGATATATCCACATACCTTTTCGGAAAAATCCGGATGAGCGTTTAAGCCGGTACCTACTGCTGTGCCACCAATTGCCAGCTCATAGATGGATGATAAACTGTTATGAATCATATCCTCGGTTTTTTCCAGCATTCGATGCCAGCCACTGATTTCCTGTCCTAAGGTCAATGGGGTAGCATCCTGTAAATGAGTACGACCAATTTTGACAAGGTCCTCATAAGCCTTTGATTTATCTGCAAGTGTGCGTTTTAATTTTTTCAGAGCTGGCAGTACCAGATCCTCTAATTTTAAAACGGCAGCAATATGCATGGCTGTTGGGAACGTATCATTTGAACTTTGGGATTTGTTCACATCATCATTCGGGTGAAGCCTCCATTCACTTCCCTGCTCTTCCAGCCACTGATTTCCTACATAGGCAATTACTTCATTGGTATTCATATTCGACTGTGTGCCACTTCCTGTTTGCCATACGACAAGTGGGAAATGTTCCTCCAGTTCTCCTTCAATCACTTTATCTGCAGCATATGTAATCGCGTCTGCTTTTTCCTTCTCTAAAAGGCCAAGCTCTTCGTTTGCCTTCGCTGCGCTTTTCTTCAAAATGGCGAAAGCACTTACAATTTCCTTTGGCATTTTTTCGCCGCCAATTGGAAAGTTCTGTTTACTTCGCTGTGTCTGGGCACCCCAATACTTGTCTGCTGGAACCTTCATTTCTCCTATGGTATCTTTTTCAATGCGATAGTCCATATAGTTCTCCTCCTTATACCCCTTTATTAACTCGTTTACTCTTTTACCATACCAAATGTTTTGAAAATTGCCTACTTGTAGACAAAAAAATGTCAGATAAACCTCTCTTTTTTTGCGATATGTCCTTTATAATATACATGTAAATACCAGCACTGTCAGATAGTAAGTTTTTATTCTTGGAACATTACATTTACTCGCTTCCAAATCAGAGGTAAAGGAAGCTGGGAAATACAGATAGAAAGGCGGGTCATCTTATGCCTAACATATGGACGCATATTATGTTTTGTGAGGATATTATGGTTTCCTTGAATGATCCAGTCCATCTTCAAGACGTACAGGGCTATATGAACTTAGGTGCCCAGGGGCCAGATCCATTTTTCTATCACAATTTTTGGCCATGGAAACATAATGGGGAAATAAATGATATGGGGAAGCTTTTGCATACTGAAAAATGCGGTCCATTTCTTATGGATATTCTTCAGTCAGGTATTTCTAAATCAAATTCAACCAAAGCCTACATTCTGGGATTTGTTTCACACCATATATTAGACCGGAATACACACCCTTATATACATTATCGTGCAGGCTATGAAAAGAATAAGCATCAGGAGCTTGAAGTGATTATTGATACATTGATGATGCGAAAATACCGAAATCTTGATACATGGAAGGTTCCCGTTTATAAAGAAATAGATGTAGGTCCAACCCTTGATAAGGAAGTAAGCAGACTTTTACAGAACACCATCATGCACCATTTTTCCGAGCACACAGATAAACTCCCGGATGATTTTATTCAGCTTGCCTACCGGGATATGAAACGCGCATTAAAAGTACTGTTTGATCCATACAGCTGGAAAAACAGGATTCTGGGTTCCATGATTTCTCCCTTTTCTCATCAGCCAATCAAGAAAGATAGGGATTACCTCAATGAGGACCATTCCACATGGTACCATCCGGCAACAAACGAACCTAGTACTGAAAGCTTTATCGACTTATATAATAAAGGGAAAAAGGAAGGACTGGAAACCTTGTTTGCCATTATTAAGTACTGGGAACACCCTACATCTCAAAATAAACAAACAGTAGCTGAACTTATTGATAATATATCCTACGATACAGGGAAGCCGGTAAATCAACAGTTGGAAAACCGCTATAGCCGTCCGATTTTATAAGAGCAAAAGCCGCGACCGATTAGTGTCGCGGCTTTCTTGTTATAAAGATGCTTCCTCAGCCTCCCGCTCTCCTTTTTCGATATTAACCATTTGCAGTAAAAGAATGCCGACAATAAAGAATACTAACAAAGCCAAAATACCGAGCCGACTGGATCCTGTCAGTTGTCCTACGAGCCCAAATACAAAGGGGCCTACAATGGCTGCAAATTTGGAGGAAATCCCATAAAACCCATAAAATTCGGCTTCCTTTTGCCGGGGGACCATTCTTCCAAATATGGAGCGGCTAAGAGCCTGCGCACCACCCTGAACGAACCCGACGCAAATGGCCAGCAGATAGAAATGCAGAGCAGAGGTCATAAAATAGCCCAGTATAACAATCGCTACATAAACCAGCAAGGCAAGGGTCAGTGCCTGTTTAGGATGAATTTTTTTCGAAAACCAGCCAAAAAGAAAGGTACAGGGAATGCCGACAAATTGAGTCATTAACAGAGCAATAATTAAATCACTTTGTCCAATTCCGATCTCTCTGCCATAAATGGTCGCCATTCGGATGATGGTCGATATCCCATCATTGAACAGCCAAAAAGCGATTAGAAATATAAATAATTGCTTAAAATGACGCAGAGAACGAAATGTATGCCCGACACGACGAAAGCCTATTACAATAAAAGACTCATCCCTTTTTCGTTTTTGTCTCTTCTCCTCCTTCAGGTTTTTAAACAGGGGGAGTGAAAAGACAAACCACCAGATTCCCACGGATATTAAGGCTGTTTTTGTTGCAGCAGCTATATCCGGAAACCCAAACCATTCATATTTTTGAATCATTAGGATATTGATCGCAAGTAAAACTCCCCCACCTATGTAACCAAAAGCAAACCCTGATGTGGAGACCTTATCAATCTGTTCTTTGTCAGCAATTTCCGGCAAAAATGCGTCATAAAACACATTTCCCCCTGAGAACCCTACAGAGGCAATAACCATTAATATGGAAGCAAATAAGTACTGTCCTTCACCTACAACTGCAAACAAGATACTTGCAAGGATTCCCATATAAGCAAAAAAGCGTAAAAACTTCTTCTTTGCCTGTGAGTAATCACTAATAGCTCCTAAAACAGGGGCCAGGATAGCAACAATCAGAACAGCAATAGACTGTGTATACGCCCAGTAGCTTGTAGCCGTCTGATCCGACAGGTTCGATGCATAGTAGTCAGAATAAAATACAGGCAAAACCGCAGCCATCATCGTTGTCGCAAAAGCTGAGTTTGCCCAATCATAGAGCATCCAGCTTCGAATGACCTTTTTCTTTTTCACGCTTTACACCCCCATTACTGTTTTCCTAAGCATAGCAGAAAGTTTTATATAAGTATCCTGAATTTTTAATTTTTACAGAAAATTAATAAAAAAATCCAAATCTGCAGCTTTAGATTTGGATTTATAATTGATATCTTTACTTTTCATCGGTCCCTGCTCCAGGCTGTAATCCAAAGAACTCCTCCAGCGTAACTTGCTGCTCGTAAATATCTTTAGCAAGTTCCTTTCCAACATAACGTATATGCCAAGGTTCGTAGCTGTAACCGGTAATGTCCGCTTTACCTTTTGGATATCGAATAATAAAGCCGTATTCGTGAGCATGTTTGGCAAGCCATTCTCCTGCAGCTGTATCTCTGAACCCTTCCACTAAATCATAAGACACTGCCGGAGAGGAAACATCCATCGTTAATCCCGTCTGGTGTTCACTATGGCCTGGCTTAGCAGAATATTTATTGGCATGCTCTAATCCCTTTGTTTCCACATTATAATTATAAATCGTTTCCTGCCGCTGATAGGAACGATAACCAGAAACGGCGAACAGGTTTATGCCTGCCTGCTTGGCACCTTTAAACAATTTTTCTAATGGCCCTGCTGCCACTTGCCGCATCTGTCTTTTCTCTCTCCATTCGTCAAATGAAAAACGAACATCCGGTTCAACCAGGTCTGGTGGCACGAAACCGTCCGGTAACTTCCTTTGTTTATTGACTACCAGGTCAATTGCCGTTGGATCCGAGAGGGTAACAATCCCATTTTCATCCGGCTTTTCATTTTTATCATTGGCGTTCTTTTTATCCTCTGTTTCCTGATCTGATCCTTTACTACCTTCATTCATCTCAGAGTCCTCTGAAGTTTGTTCACCGGACTCCCCTTTATTCGTTTCTGTATCTTGATCTTGTTCGTTCTCAGAACTCTTCTCTTCATTTTGATTCTCCTGCTGATTCTGTTCTGTATTTGCTGACTGTTTTTCCTGATCCTGACTCACTTCCTGGTTCTGGCAGGCAGTAAGAGTCATCACAACCAGCATAATAACGGCTGCTGAATACTTAATTTTCATCTTATTTCCCCTCTAACCAAAATGTTGTCGATTTATTTCAAATATAACATTTTGATATAGAGTCGTATAGCATGAATTTGATTGATGATTAGATTAACTCTGCTGGTGCTCCTCCAGCTTGGACATCGCACGGCTTGTCTGTTCCACAGCTTTCAATAGATGTTCCTGGCGTTCTAAATGCTCCTGGACGGTCGTCTGCATCTGTTCCATCGTCGCTGTTGATTCTTCTATTAACGAAGCTAATTCATTGACCGATTGATCGATCCCATCTGAGGAGTCCTGGATAATTTTTGCTTCCTGTCCAAACTCACGCAACTGATCAATAAATATATGAATATTTTTACCGATTTCAATTAATGAATCTGTCACATCCCTTGTTATGGAGAGACTTTCCATTAACTTGTCATCATTTAGTTTTACATGATGATGGGTCTGGCTGGCGTCTTCTTCCACAGCTTTTAATGTTTCGTCAATTTGCTTAGCTGTCGTATTGGACACTTCCGCAAGTTTACGGATTTCTTCTGCAACCACTGCAAAACCTTTGCCTGCATCTCCGGCCCTAGCCGCTTCAATGCTCGCATTAAGGGCTAACAGATTCGTCTGTTCTGCTATATCCTGTATCTGACCGGTAAATCCTGTCGCTTCCCTTATTTTTTCCGTCAGGACATTCATATTCTGCTGCATCGTCTGAAATGATTGCTGGAATCCTTCCATCGTTTCGCCCAGCTTTTTAAGAGATGCTTCACCAGTATTTGATGAGGACAAAACCTCTTCACCAGTCTGACCAAGATATTCAAAAGACTTCATCATTTGAGATACCTTATTATTTGATTCGCTTGTCAAAGCTGTAATATTGGACACAGACTCAACCTGTGATTCTGAGGCTCCTCCAACTTCCTTAAAGGACTGATTCATTTCACGCATGGCCTGCGACTGTTTTTGGCTGCTTTCATTAATATTCCGAATCGATTGGTGTACGGTTTTAGCTGTTTTTTTAATTTGGTTGTTTTGCTGTTCACGGTCGGCCAGCAACTTATTGGATTGATCCAGGGAATCCTGTACACCCTTCAATAGTTCTTTTGCAATAAGAACCTGAATATAGAGCAGTGTAAAGACTAAAGTATAGAACACTAATGTCATAACAATCGCCCGACCATCAAAGCCTACAACATCGCCCTTCAGGATAATAAAATAAACCATCACTCCAAGTCCCATGATGGCTCCTGTTGTTAAAACTCTTAGTGACAGGGCGATAGCAGCGACCGCAAGTAAGAAAAACACAAACAGCATATTGGTCACATAATCCGAACTATGTATAATGACCATTGAAACAATGGAAATCCCCGTAATGGATAAATAAGGAATAGCATGAGGGAGCCAATGCCTAATATGTAATATTAAAATGAGTGCAACAATAAGTCCCCCTATTCCTCCAAGTGCAATCATGTTCGGCAACGGAGCCCCAACGGCAATTTCAGCACCTAAGCCTAAAACAACTCCAAATGTGAGTATTTGCAGTAATATCCGGTTTTGCTTTCGCTGAAAATAGCTATGATTAAACGTTTTCCCTTCCATTTTCACCCTCCATCTCTTTCCTATTACTCTTTAGATTCGCCAATCTTTGACAAACTCCTTTAAAAAATCCTTTGTCATACAAAATGACAAAGGATTTAACAAAATACCCTGTTCTCTTATTCTTTTATAAACGGCTGGTACTTTTTGCTTAATTCATAAAATTCGCTGCGATTGTCTGAATCAATCGCCGAATTGATCTGCTTTTCAATAACGGCTTTATTATGACTAAACGTTAATTCATCCAGGATTAATCGTGATGCCAATTTAATTTCATAGGAGATTTCTTTTTTTGCCTTAAACGGCTGTGGTGAACAATTTTCATATTTCACTAAGATATAGGACTGCTTCTGCTTTTTCACGGAACATCCCCCCTTGTTCCCTTTTTACTATTATCTAAGAAATTCGGAAAATTTTCAATAATCTAAAATGAATTTTTATTCCATAAATCTTATTTTCATTAAGAAAGTTATAAAGGTAAATGCTTGCTTATTGTATAGAATATGTTTAAAAGTCTTTTCCCTTTTAAACGGATGTCATAAACTTCTGAAATTTAGTGAAAATCAATTTCTTCTCATACCTATCTGAATATACCGTTTAACTCAACGAATTTCGAACAAAATATAGGCGTACATACGGATGCAGGCAATTCATTCTAGACCTTTACTATTTGGTCTGTTACGCTATATATTACGAATGCACCCTAATCGGAGGAAAGAATCATGCAGGAATATTACGATTTAAAACGGGGAGAGAAAGGTGCCTGGCTCAGCATTTCATCTTATTTATTTTTATCCTCTCTTAAACTCATCATTGCTTATATTGCCGGATCCCAGGCTTTAAGGGCTGATGGACTGAATAATGCTACAGACGTGGTCGCCTCCATCGCTGTATTAATAGGTCTGAAAATATCCAGAAAGCCCCCGGACCAGGATCACCACTATGGACATTTCCGCGCTGAATCTATTGCGTCGTTAGTCGCTGCTTTTGTGATGATCACAGTCGGCATCGAAGTTGTTTTCAATTCATTTACAAAACTCTCAGAACATGAGCTGGAAACCCCCAATATGCTTGCTGGTTATACAGCGTTATTTAGTGCGACTATTATGTTTGGTGTCTATCGGTATAATTTATTTTTGGCTAAAAAGATTAAAAGCAGCTCCTTGTATGCACAGTCACAGGACAACCTATCAGACGCCCTGGTCAGTATTGGTGCCTTCGGAGGGATTATCGGAAGTCACTTCGGTTTATCCTGGATGGACCCTATAGCTGGTATTATTGTTGGTCTTATCATCTGTAAAACGGCCTTTGACATTTTTAAAGATGCATCCCTTACGCTTACAGATGGTTTTGACAGTAAGGAAATTAAACAAATTAAAAAAGGTATGGCTAAAGTTGAAGGAGTTCAGGAAGTGAAGGATATCAAAGCACGGTTACATGGAAACCAGATTCTGGTTGATGCGACGATTTTAGTTCACCCTGAATTAACAGTCGAAGAAAGTCACCAAATAACAGATCAGGTTGAAGAATATTTAGCCGAGGCCTTTCATATTCACCATACCCATATTCATATTGAACCTTATAAGTGAGGGAAATCTGATTAGGCGGCTGGGCGCTGGAGCCAAACGTCACCTCTCCTTATTCCACAAATTTTCCTATACCAACACAAAGTGAAACTCCATCAGTGGGGGTATTACGGCCAGTTAATACGTGATAAATAACCCATAGCATGAGATAGACCATGCTATGGGTTTCAACTTTTCAGACCCAGTCCCACTAGGCAGATGGATTTTTATTAATCTGCGGCCAGCCAAAAGCTGTTTCCTCATATGTACCTTCACCAATCGTTATTTCTTCAGCTTCAATAGGCTTAGCCCCAAAATATTCATAAAATTTACCGGATGGGTTAGCTGTTAATACCCATACTAATACTGATTGATAGCCAAGCTGCAGGGCTTCCTTCATAAAGGCATTCAACAATGCTTTCCCAAGTCCGAAGCCCTGATATTGCTCCAGAATATAGACGGCATAAATCTCCCCATCATAGTCAAACTTCTTTGATCGTTCAGCACCACCTGAAATAAAACCAATCACCTGATTCTGTTCATTAACCCCAACGTAAAGAATCTGATTTTTATAATGCTTTTTCAAAATCGTTTCCCAAAATGCTTTTCGATTTTCATAAGATGTTTCCTGATCCAAGTCCTGTTTGCGGACCAGATCTTTATATGTACTTCTCCAGCTATCTACATGAACATGAGCAATACCAGCTGCATCATGAAAGGAAGCCTTTCGCACAGTATACATTTCAATCCCCCATTTAAACGAATCCAGCTGTAGAACAAATCTACAGCTGGATTACTGTTAATAGCATTGAAAGGATTCAACACGATCTGTATCAAATCCTGTGTAAGCCCACTGATTTCGACGCGGGAACCACCTGTAACCAGCTACCGACGTTCTTCCGATATAGGTTGGATAAAACCAGAATCTTCGGCCATTTGTCATGCGCACCAATGTCAATCTTCTTAAACATCCCTGAAAAGAGCCAGGGTCAACGGCTTGAACTGAGGGGCCGTCTCCAAACTGTCCTTGATAACCTGAGCCAAACTGACCGGAAAATCCTTCCTGAGACAAATCTGGCAGAGAAGGAGGTACCTGAGGCAATTGGCCCTGGCCCTGACCAAACGGTGGTCCTGCTCCCTGGCCCGGCCCCTGTCCAAACGGTGGCCCTTGACCAGGTCCCTGAAAAGGGCCTTGACCAAATGGTGGTCCCTGACCCGGGGACTGCTGCTGAAACATATCAAAAAATCCATCAAATTGGCTAAATCCATTATCATTTTGTCTGTACATACAATCCATTCCCCTCTATAGTGAAGTGTCCCTATAAACTATGAAAGGAACAGAAAGAATGTGATTAAGAAAAGCGGAGGCGACTATAATCAGTTCTGGTGGTTTAAGCGAAGCCAAGGTGCAGGAACCACCGCTCCGGAAATATACTTCGCTTTCACCCAAGGGCACAAATGCGACATCTACTCAAACTCTCTAAAGGTCGTTATCGTAGTGTCTTCTTTGCCGCGGGCGGCTGGTGAGCCTCCTCGCGCTATCGCACTGCGGGGTCTCACCTAGGCCTTCCTCCCGCAGGAGTCTACGTATATTTCCTCCGCTAAGGTATCCTTTTATTCGTTTTATGACCATGCGAATTAGTTTTGTCTATCACAATTCGGATTTACCTTTAGATAAAAAATTTTGTCCTGGCCTCTCCAGAAAAAATGGGTTGAAATGGCCTTCATAATAGGAATGAAGACCAAACAGAAGAAATGCATTAACCAAAATGACTCTCATACCAAAAATGAATGTGCCAAACAAATAGATAAGCGGAGGGATCACATTGTTAGTAAGTACACTGTTACAATTGCGCCAATAACCGCAAAAATCACATTTACTTCAAAAAATGCAATAACAATGGCCATAACTCCACCGATAAGGCCGATAACAGGCTGGTCCGGAATTACAGTCATAATACCCGGGAAAATAAGTGCGCCTAAAGCGGCATACGGAATAGCATCAAGCCAGCGATTAATCCAACTCGGATAAGAGGCTTTATCCACTAAAAATACAGGTATTATTCTTGGTACAATAGTTACGATTGACATTCCGATAATAATGGCCCAGATCACTTATCGTCATCTCCTTTAAGCAGAAAAATCCCGAGTGAACCGCCAATAATCGTCGACAGTACAATCGCCCACCCTTCTGCCATATTCAAAGTAATGAGAGCATAATTGATAATCATGCTTATAATAGCAATCAGTCCTACTCTCCATTCCTTTTTCACAGAAGGGACCAGCAAGCCAATAAACATCGCATAAAGGGCGATATTCATGCTCTGACTTAATTGCTCAGGAATGAGTTCCCCTAACAAACCTCCTACGAATGAACCTCCAACCCATGCAGAATAAGCCAAAAGCATTAATGTGGCAAAGAACACCTTGCCATATGGCTTTTTGGCTTCCTCTCCGTGTAAAGAGGAAACCGCAAATGTTTCATCTGTTAACCCAAGTGACAATGGTACCTTCCAGCTAAAAGGGACAGGCCGGGCTTTATTCATAAAGGATAAACTCATGACAAAATGCCGGAAGTTCAAAACAAAAGTGGCCACAACGATTTCTACAAGACCATTTCCCGCCCCAATCATCTTGGCCCCCATAAACTGTGAAGCTCCTGCAAAGACAAGGACACTCATAGCTGTCAGTTGAAAAAGGGTCATCGATTGGGCAGCAAGCACACCATAGGCAATGGCAATTGGAATATACCCTAAGCAGATGGGAAATCCTTTTGCAAGACCTGATTTAATAGCAGCACTTAATTCGGAAGACAGTTTAGTCGTATTCTCAGCAGAGTTTGCCTGCATATGTAAAATTCCCCCAACCATAACGGTTATTTGAAAATTGTATCTATTATAAATGATTTATAAATATTTGAGAAGAGTATCCCTGGAATTATTCATGATTTTAGCAGAGGATCTTTCCCGGTATATGCCGGGAAAATTTCCGGATGTAACTGGGAAGCGAGCTTTTCCAGTCCTTCTATCAAACGCGGGGATGGCCTGCAAAATAGACTTTCATCTAACACTAGAATTTCGTTATGTTTTACAGCCTTCATTTGCTCCCATCCAGGCCGCCGGCGAACAAGTTCAGGGTTCATCTTCTCCGTTATGACACCTACCCAGACCATTATAATCGTATCAGGATTCTGTTGTCTGACCTTCTCCCAATCCGTTTGTACACTCGCCTGATCTTCCGAAGCAAAAACATTGCAGGCTCCTGCCAGTTGGCTGATTTCCGTGAGCCAGTTCATCCTTCCGGGGGTAAAAACAGGCTTTGGCCACCATTCCCAGTAAACTCTTTTTTTATTTGTGATTTGATTAGCTAAAGAACGATATTCCTCTATTCGGTTTTTGTAAAATTGATAGATTTCCTTCGCCTTAGATGAAACACCTAAGTAACGGCCGGCAAATAGTAAATTCTCTCCAATCTCTTCCAATGAGTCGGGATCTAAAACAATGTGTGGAAGATTTCTTCGCTTCAGCTCCTCCACATTTTTTTCCATACCCGGAACACTTAAGGATGCCAGTACTAAGTCAGGTTTTAATGCTTCAACCTTATCCATGTCAATGTCTAAATCAGGTCCGAGCTTCGGTAATCGCTGAACCACTTCCGGCCAGTCCGAGAAATCATCCACTCCTGCCAGATGGTCAGTAAGGCCTAAATACTCTACAATTTCTGTATTACTTGGACAAATGGAAACCAGTCGCATCTTTTTCCTCCTTACTCCCAAACCGTCATCCGTTCCTGTAAATCAGATGTATGCAGTTCCATTTCAATTCCATCCGGATCCAGAAAATTAATGGTCCACCCTTTTCCTCGCTTAACCGGACCTCTTACTATATTTACGTGATAATGTTCTAATTGATGAACCGCAGCAAAAAAATCCTCGTCATCAATGGAAAATGCAAAATGATCGACCCCGAGTTTCTTTTTTTCTGATCGATGTAATTTTTTATTCTCCAGAAGACATACCCACGCGTCTCCCCACTCTAAATAAGCATCTGTGCGGCCTCTATGAACCAAATCCATACCTAATACATTTTGATAAAACTGCAGTGAACGCTGCAGATCTGAAATGTTGATTGTAATATGATTAAACCCCTTTACTCTCATAACATCACCCCTATAGTAATCCAGATAACAAAACGTTAAAGAGAACTGTAAATATAACAATTAGCCACGCAGGTACCTTCCAAAAATAAAGGAAGGCAAAAGAAGCTAAAACCACGGCAAAGTCCTTCGTTTGATCAACAGCACTGGTCCAAATCGGATCATACAGCGCTGCAATTAATATTCCTACAACGGCAGCATTCACTCCCAGCAGGGCTGCACGAATAGATTTCTTTTTCCTGATGGTATTCCAAAATGGCAAAACACCAATGAGAAGCAAAAAGGAAGGAAAGAACATGGCAAGTACAGCCACAAGACCGCCTGATATGCCTTCAATACTGGTCCCTATAAAACTCGAAAAGGTAAATAAAGGTCCTGGAACAGCCTGCGCTGCACCGTAGCCCGCTAAAAATACTTCCTCTGAAATCAATCCCGGGGGTACAACCTCTCTTTCTAATAGAGGTAAAACAACATGCCCCCCTCCAAAGACAATCGAGCCTATGCGATAAAAGATATCAACGAGCTGAACATATATATTAGAAAAGAAACCTGACATGACAGGTAAAAAGATTAATAAGCCAAAGAAAAGAATCAGACTTATGATTCCAAAGCTTTTCCTTAAATTTAACTGAATATCAGCACCTTCAGGAAGGTCTGAATGCTTAAACGATAGATACCCCACAATTCCTGCTAACACAATAACAGCAATTTGTGCGAAAGCCGTTTGATAAAAGAGCACCGCAATCGCCGCTATAACCGCAATTGCAATTTTTGGCCGGTCAGGGGTAAGTTTTTTTCCCATATTTAAAATGGCATGAGCAACAACAGCAACCGCAACCAGCTTTAATCCTTCAATCCAAACGGAACCACCTGTATCTACCTGCTGAACATATAATGCAAATACTATAAGTGCGACTACAGAAGGAAGGGTAAATCCAATCCAGGCTAATAGGCCACCAAGCACCCCTCCCCGGACCATTCCAATTGAAATTCCCACCTGACTGCTGGCAGGGCCGGGAAGAAACTGACAAAGGGCAATTAAATCCGCATATGTACGGTCATCCAGCCATTTCCTGCGTTTCACATATTCATCCTGAAAATAACCAAGGTGAGCGACCGGTCCTCCAAAAGAGGTAAGCCCCAATCTAAACGAAACTGCGAGTATCTCCAGATATCTGCCTACATTCACTTATGCTCCTCCTTAATCTATTTCTGTATCTGTTTCTTTGAATTACTGCAGACACGAGCAATCAGCAGCCCTTGAAAAACAGTCTGCTTCGTATATTTTTACTGCCTTAATCTTACCGAATCGTCTATGAACCTTTCAATTTCGACTTAAAATCTTTACATAATCTTAATATTTCGGGAAACAAGTCCAGGGTATGAATCCATATCCACCTCTAATCGGAGGGATAAACAAAAAATTTCATCCTGGAGACCGTGTTCATTTTTATCGGTTTCGTATATGATTAGGAAAGCCTGACAGCTATATCACTATTATATAACAATCACCAGGAACGGAGGGAACCTATGACCAGATTCAGAGACTATCATTCTAATATAAAAGTTCGAATTATCCAGATATTTTTCACGGATATCGTGTCCGGCGCTATTTTTCCATTTATGGCTATCTATTTTGCCGAGCACTTTGGCGCAAAAATAACCGGTATCCTTCTATTACTTAATGTATTCATCGGACTCATAACAGGCTTATATGGCGGCTACTACTCAGATCGGATGGGCAGAAAAAAATTAATGGTTGTTGCAGGAATCATACGTATGTTTGCTTTTATTGTCATGGCCATAGCAAATTCTCCTGTACTTGTTTCGCCCGAGATAACATTTATAATGACTCTCTTGATTATGGCCTCCTTTGGGCTGGATGGTCCGGCAGCAGATGCGATGATTATTGATATTACCAAGCCTGATCAGCGTAAAGGGGTTTACGCATTATTATACTGGAGCTTTAACCTTGCATTTGCTATTGGTGGTATTATCGGAGCACTCATGTTTGATCATTATTTATATGAACTGTTGATTATTCTTTCGGTTACGGGAATTATATCCAATATCTTAGTCATCTTTTTCATTAAAGAGACCATGGAGGGACAGGAGCAAACGAGAGAAAAACGCGTTTTAAGAAATATTGCCAAAAGCTACAAAGAAGTGGCTTTTGATAAGGTGTTTCTTTATTTTGTCCTGGCGGGGCTTTTTATTCAGTCCATCGAAAATCAAATGGAAAACTACATTGGGGTTCGATTAAATGAGGATATGCCTGAGCAATCTTTGCTTTTTATGGATGTGACAGGTGTGGAAATGGTTGGATTTCTAAAGTCTGAAAATACTATTATTGTTGTGTTGCTTACAGTATTTATTACGAAATGGGTGACAACTCTAAAAGAAGACAGAGCTTTTCTTTCATCCATTCTTATCTTTACCGTTGGATATGTCGGGATCAGCTACGTCAACAATATATGGATGTTGTTTATATTTATGATTGTCGCTACAATTGGAGAATTAATGCGGGTCCCTATACAGTCGGATTACATGGCCAGCATTCCAAGTGATGAAAAACGAAGCTCCTATATGGCTGTTTACGGTATGGTCTTTAACGGATCCATGATGCTTAGTTCTGTATTTGTTTCGCTCGGTGCCATTTTTACTAAAGAAATAATGTCGTTTCTAATATTGGCCTGCGGATTACTGGGCATGATGATTATTTATAAGATTTTACCTGATCTGAAACAACGCAGAGAGCTTGCAAAACAAAATTAAACCGAAAAGACCAGGATGTTTGAAGGAGTTTTAGAGATTTATTCTCTTATGATTCTGCCTTCAACAATCCTGGTCTCTTGTTATTGTCGTTTTTTCCGACGTTTTTTTCTCCTCACATCGTAAGGGAACACTTCATCTGAGGTTTCGGTCTGCATTTGACGGGAATTTATTCGTCTTGTCGTTCGGCTGACATCCGTATACTCCGCTTCACCAAAAACATGGTTTTGCATATAAAAATGGAATAATCCTTCCGACATTGTAATAAAAAAAGCGCTGAATAAAGCCATATTACCTGATTCCCATGTCGGAATATCATTAATCATACCATAGAAAAATAAGACTAGAAAAGATAATGCAAAGTCAGATAAAGTTGCTGTCAGGTTTCCAAATCTTCTCAGGATTAATAAATCGCCCAGCAAATACCCCAGACCGACTAGTAACACACTGATTCCAAACAAACTAAGCAAGCCTGTATTCTGGAAAACAGTGTAAAGCGATAATATTACTGTACAAATAACGACAAACTTAATTCCAAGCGCCATTAAGTGTCTCACAATTTCACCTCCACTTTTACTATTTTCAAACATGGAGGAAATTATGCAGTTTATATGAAGGAAGTCATGTTAAACGGCTGAGCGCTGGAGCCGGATGTCGCCTCTCATGATTTCTTAGCCACAAAAAAGATGGATCAACAGTCCTACACAACTGCTGATTCATCTTCAGACGATTATAATACCAATATAATGTAATGGAATATTCGTTCATAGGCGTAGAGATCGTTTTTTCAGAAGCAGTGTGCGGGGATTTTAAGGGATCAATGGTTGCTTAAAATATGTCGTCTTACCTGAAGTTATTTCATAGGATAAACCGCGGTTTTTCATTTCTCTTTCAAGAATCGCTATGAAATCCTTATCCAGTTTCAACCCTACTGCATTTTTATGAGCCTCTTCAAGAGCCTGATCGGACAGATGTTTAAACATACGAACACCTCTTTTTTGAATAAATCACTTACATGATTCTTTATTCCTTCTATTTGTATTTTTTTTACATCAAAAGCCAAAAAATCACCTAATCTGATATTAATTTTATCTTACAATAACTTATATCTCCGTTTCAACATCATTTTTAGAAATTTTTTGACAAATTGTGATAAATGGAAAAAGGCACCTGTTTAATCAGATACCATTCTTGTTACTCTTCATTTTCTTGTTGTTGAAAGTAGGCATCTAATATCCTTTTTCCTATATTCCTGTTAATCCCTTCCCCGGCACTTCTGCCAACCTGAGGAACAACAATGGCAAAAGCAACTTCAGGATCATCATATGGTGCATATCCTACCAATGTTAAGTTTTCTGTATTAGCCACCCGATTCCCATCTTCATCAAAAAGGGGCTTCTCTGCTGTTCCTGTTTTTCCGGCGGCTACATAAGGAAGATTTCTGAAGGTGCCTGCAGCCGTACCATTACTACCATTGAATACCCGGTAAAAACCGTTTTGGACGGCCTGTATATACTCATCATCCATTTCAATTTTATTTATAATTTCAGGGCCTATGGTCTTATAAATCGGTCCTAACTGTTCCTCAGTACCTGGATAACGGATTTCATTGACTAAATGCGGCTTAACACGGTATCCATCGTTTGCAATCGTAGAAACATATTGCGCTAATTGCAATGTAGTAAAAGGCTCATATTGTCCAATCGCATAGTCCATGAGGAGACCACCAGTTTCTTTATCTCCTTCAAGACCTGTTGCTTCATATGGGAGGTCAATCCCGGTTTCAACCCCTAATCCAAATTGTTTAAAATAATTTCGCATTTCCGTAAATGCCTCGGTATTAAAGTTAAGATTATCGTTCGGTACGTAGGAATAATCTCCTCCCATGCGCATAGCAATAAAGAACATAAAAACGTTTGATGATCGCTCAAGTGCTGTTAAATAGTTAACCGGACCTAAATCCGTCCAGGAACGTTTCGTATCCGTACTGGCAATTTTAATAGGTCGGTCGACAAAAACCGTATTTTTCGTAATCACCCCTGATTGAAAGCCGGCTAACACTGAAGCTCCCTTCACTGCAGAACCTGGTAAATGTGCATCATATACCGTACGATAGGACTCATCCGCAAAAAAAGCAGGTTTATCTTCTGTAGCCCGATGATAACGAATGCCTGTCATCGTAAGAATTTCACCTGTTTTAGGTTTCATCATAACCACAAGACCTTTATTTAAGTGACGATTGGCTGGTTTATGAATAATCTTTTCAAGCTCTTCTTTAACAATTTGATCTACTTTTTTTTGCAGTTCCATATCCACAGATAAAACGAGGTCCTTCCCTTGTTTTCCTTTCTGGATTAATTCCGACCGAATCACATTATTATTTTGGTCTGTAACATGACGGTACTGCTCCTTCTGTCCAGCAAGGAACTCCTCATACTGCTGTTCCAGAAAGCTTTCGCCGACACGCTCATTACGGTTATAATTTCTGGTCAGATAATAATCTACATTATCTCTGGGAATCCCGTCTTCATGATCTGAAATTCCTCCGATAAAATTTACAAATGTTTCTCCTTGAGGAAATGTCCGAGCCCAGTCCGTAGAAACATTTATGCCAGGCATTTCATTGATGTGCTCAGCTACCGTAGCATATTCCTCTTTGGTAACACCCTTATTTTTAACAATATGAGGGGTCAGCTCGATGGCTTCATCAAGCTCACGTTTAATCGCAGCAACTTCTAATTCTTTTTCGGATAAGCTTTCCAAATTATATTTGGTAATTCGGTCTAAAACGGTCTGGTACTGCTCTTCATCATCCATACGCTGCTTTTCAGTTTTGGATAAACGGGCATAGGCCTCCTCACGATGGGTCAGAATCCAATAATCCTTCATATCTCTCTCCGTGATTTGACGCTCCTCCATCTCGATATAATTCGAGAGGGTTTGAGCAATCTCCAACTTCTTCTCCGGCTGAACATTTTTAGGTGGTGTGTACGTGATGGCATACCGGGATTTATTATCTACTAATATATTCCCATCCCGATCATACAATTTTCCTCTGGGAACAGGAATATTGGTGACCGTGTTCTCTGTTTCATCAAGAACCTCCTGCGCCTCTTCCCCCGTGAGAATCTGCACAATTCCCAATTGTACAATTAAAAAGGAAAACAGCAAAAATATCGCAAAAAATAAAATATTAAGCCGGAAAGGCAAATGTGACTTAGGTTTCACGGCTTCCTACTCCCCCAACTATTTGATGAATTTCTTTCTTTATTTTACCATTTCTATAAAGCCAAAACTAGAAAATTATGGTTTATCAAAAATAAAAAAGATCCATAAAATTGGACCCTTTTTAATTATAATTCGCTTCTTTTGTATCAATATGGCTTATCCACTTACCAGACCAATCTTGAATGGCTTTGATGACTGGTTCCAGTTCCCGCCCCTTTGCCGTTAACGTATATTCCACGCGAACAGGGACTTCTGCATAGGCCTTTCGGGTCACAATTCCCTCTTCTTCCAGTTCTTTTAATCTTTCAGATAGAAGTCTGCCACTTACAGGAAGCGCTGATTCTATTTCAGAAAATCGCTGAGACCCAAATAAAAGCTGATAAATAATGAGACCTGTCCACCGTTTATTTAGTAAATTCATCGCTTTTTCAAATTTAGGGCATAGCTCATATTGTTTCATTTTCCTTCACCCCTTATCCCAATTATAACCGTTCCATTGAAACTATGAAACCGCTGTTTTTAGAACAAAGGCGGATATAAGCCAAAGCCATTCCGTGGCCAAACCCATGCCACTACATGTCTTCGTCTTATCCCGCATGACCTGAACAGTCGCCTCCGCTTTTCTTATTAGCGACGTACGGACTGGACTGAGCCGGAGGAGATAAAGTGAAACTTCAATTAGTGAGGGTTCATCCCCCACTTATTTCTTACAGGGGTAACACGCGGAAAAGGAAACACGACGAACCTTGTGAGTCGATGTTGACTTATCGTACGGAGGTGAAGGAAGTCACGCAAGTCGCTGGGCGCTGGAACCGGACGTGACCTCTCATGATTTCTTATCCACATAGTCTGTATTTTATAAATTTCTAGACAATCAAAAAAAACAGCCCTGCTCGATTAAGAGCAGGGCTGCTATGTTTCTATTCACCATGGAAGCGCTGAGCACCGTGATTCACAGGGCCCACATACTGATTTAACTTAAAGGAGTGGCGAATCGCTGCTGTAATAAACCTTTTTGCTCCATAGACAGCTTCTTTCACACTTGCTCCCTTTGCCAGCTGAGCCGTAATAGCGGAGGAATACGTACATCCTGCTCCATGTGTATATGGTGTGTCAATTTTTTCGCTTTCTAAAATTTCATGGTCCTTACCATCAAAGAAAACATCAAGCGCCTTCTCATGTTCCAGTTTATTTCCACCTTTAATCAATACATTTTCTGCACCTAAGTCATGGATTTTTGCCGCTGCTTCCTTCATTTGTTCTACGGTCGTTAATGCCCCCATTCCGCTTAACTGACCGGCCTCCCATAGGTTAGGGGTCACAATCTTCGCTACAGGGGTTAAAACATCTCTAAGGGCCTCGGCAAGCTCAGGATAAATGACTTCATCTGCCCCTTTGCACACCATAACGGGATCGATGACAGCCTGATTGAGGTTGTGCTCCTTAATAGCCTTAGCCGCTATTTCAATAATTTCCACTGTAGGGAGCATTCCTGTCTTCATAACATCGACGCCTACCCCTTCTAAAATGGTCGAAAGCTGCGCACGTACTGTATCCGCATTGATTGGATACGTATCATGAGACCAGTGATTATGTGGATTCATAGCCACAATAACCGTCAATGCAGACATTCCATACACGCCATGCTCCTGAAATGTTTTTAAATCTGCCTGAATTCCTGCTCCGCCACTACTATCAGAACCGGCAATCGTTAGTGCTTTTGGTAGTGTCATATTTATCCCCCATTTATAGAAAAGTTATTTAGTAATACTTGTTTTGATAATTTATTATACATCTTTTTTACGGAATGTAAAAATAATTCTACTGCTCGAGTGGCCGTTCAATGGCAGGCTTCATTCATTCAGGATAAATACTTACTCCTATCCTTTTTTCGGGATCCGGCCACTATCCTTAGTAACAGATAACCAACGAGTGTGTACAAAATCATAGCTAATATGGCTGCTACATCAACATAAAACATTGCGGATACCATTGTAGGAGGAAAGCTACCGGAAAAAGGGATGACTAAAGGGTCACTTAACAAATATACCCATTGTACGAACGATCCCTCGGAAGCACTCACCAGTTTAAATAAGATTCTTAATCCCAGTAAAGCCTGCATAACTGTAATAAAACATTGTAAAACAAGTGTGAGAACTTTTCCTGATTTCATATCCTTCCCTCACAGTTCTGTATATAGTGGTCTATCACTATAAGTTATGAAAGGATAACCTTGACCTAAAACCATAAAGTGAAACTTCCATCAGCGGGGAGTCTCCATGCCCCACTGATGGTTAGTTGAACTTATCAGGAATTTACTGGCCGTTTACCCCACACTTCGTCTAGTTGGGTTACCCTCCAGACTTGAAGTGTGGGTTTTACGGCCAGTTCATGCGTGATAAAAAAACCATTCCGTAACGATTGGTCACGGAATGGGTTGTTAGCACTCGTTTTATTTTTCTATGAATGTGCCCTTTTCATTTGGAACAAGCTCCTGGTTGCTACTTGGGACACTGACAATTATACATTGACTTTGAATCAGTCTTTCCTTATCCTCCTTTTTCATCTGTTTGATCTGATATTCACGTTTCATGGCAGCTGATTTCTGCTGATGAGGCTCTGCATACACAAGGCTTAAAGGCCCTCTTCCCCGGGTGTATTTTGCCCCCTTCCCTTCCTGATGCATTTTTAAACGATGCTTTAACCGGCTTGTATATCCTGTATAAAGGGAATTATCCCCGCATCTGAGTATATAAGTAAAATACAAATCAATCGCTCCTCACCCTACATTTCCATTAAACGATATTTTTACTTATTTTCACCTTATGAATTTTATTATCTTCCATTTCTAATACCTCAAACTCGAGATGCTGAAATTCAAGCACCTCACCCTCCGACGGGATATGACCAAACTCTTTATAGAGAAAACCAGCCAGAATATCTTCCTCTTCCGGAATCCGAGTCTGAAATACATCATTCAGTCTGGAAATGACTAATTTACCACTGCATATCATATGTGAATCGGTTAACTCATCAATTAAAATTTCTTCATCATCATCGGTTTCGTCCTCTATTTCCTGTCCAAGCATTGCTTCAATGATATCCTCATGGGTAATAATTCCGGTTGTACCTCCGTACTCATCAATGACAATCGCCAGGTGCCGCTTTTTCTTTTGCATCATTTTAAAAACTTTTTCAATCGAAGTTGTTTCCGCAACAAAAAGGGGCTGATTATCCGTAAAGTCTGCAAGCGTCTGATTTTGTTCGGACAGAGCCCAGCCTAAAAACTGCTTGGAGTGAAAAACCCCCACAATATTATCCATTGTATCCTGATATACTGGATAACGAGTATGATTGTGATTCAAAAGAATATCTCTGGTTTCCTCAAAGGTACTGTCAGATGAAATTCCCACAATTTCCATTCTTGGTGTCTTTAAGGCATCACGAACATCCTTGCTATAAAAGTCTATAACACCTTTAATACGGTAGGACTCTTCGTTCTCCAGCGTTCCTTCGTTAGAGGCGATATCCATCATCGTTTTAAATTCCTCCCTTGAGAAGCTTGCTTCCTGCTTTTCTCCTCTGGACAGGATTTTAATCAACAAACCTGTTAATTTAGATAATACAAATGTGAATGGTTTTAGAATGGTTAATATTAAGGCAATAACCGGCGCCACCATATATGCAATTTTATCAGAAAATGTGGCCGCAATAGACTTGGGAATGACTTCTGCGAAAATAATAATAACAACCGTTAAAATTCCAGTGGCAAGTCCAACATTAATTCCAATATCCAGTGCCAGCATTGTTACAAGGGTTGGAAGAGCTATGTTCGCAATATTATTCCCAATTAAAATACCGGTCAGAAGTTCATCAGGATGGGAAATAAGCTTGTATAGTTTTTTTGATTTCACGTCATCATTTTCTGCCCGGGACTTTACTTTCATTTTGTTTACGGCAGTTAATGCTGTTTCACTTCCCGAGAGAAATAGTGACGTCAGAATCAGAAGGATAATAGCTATAAGCATAATGGGTCCTCCAAAGTTTCAGAAATTAGTGGCTATGATTTATTATTTCATAAAACACTTGTAGTATGTTTGTCATACAATGAAAAAGAGATTGAACTTAATCAATCTCCTGTAAGTTATTTATTCTTCTTAATACTTTATAAGCAGAGTTGGAACCATTTTGTACCATTTTTCTCTTTACTTTTTCCTGAGTATTTCTGTCTAAGCGTTGAAAAGTAATCAGGCCTTGTGTTTCATCGGAAGTCAAGATCCTTCGATACAATTTCGAAACCCTTTTTTCTTCCTCTTCCATTTAAGGCATTGCTCCCCTCTAATGATTATGATTATCTCTATACTATGAGTTTACCATGATAATTCTGCTTAAATCTAATAAAAATTATGACATTTTTTAAATAACGATTTTGCCGTGTATATGAATTAAGGACCATTCAAGCCATTATTCCCGCAAATCAGATCAATCTCCGCCTTAAAAAAAGAGAGCACTGGCAGACTCAGCGCTCTCTAATGTGTTATTTACTTATAAACATCTGTGTCCAGTAATGACCGTTTTCGATATAGCCTACACCAATGTGTGTGAATTTATTGCTTAAAATATTTTCCCGATGACCTTGACTGTTCATCCAGGATTCTACCACCTGCTCAGGGCTTGACTGTCCCTTTGCGATGTTTTCACCTGCTGTCTGGTAATCAATGCCAAAGTCCCTCATCATGTCAAAAGGGGAACCATAAGTAGGACTGGTATGAGAGAAATACCCTTTTGACTGCATATCAGCCGATTTCTTCCGCGCTACCTGACTTAAGTTTGCATCAGCCTTTAATTCAGGTAATCCTTGATTTCTTCTTTCCTGATTGGTCAGTTCGATTACACGGGATTCAAATTCCTTGATATCTCCGGACTGCTGGGCCTGATTCGTATTATTTTGTTCATTTCCCTGATTCTTTTGATTTTGCTGTTGATTGTTCTGATTCTGCTGTGGTATATTTTGATTCTGTTGTTGCGCCTGTTGATTGTCCTGTTGCTGTCGGTTTTGTTCTGTCTGCTGATTGTCCTTCCTTTGCTGCTGACCATCACCGTGCTGCTGCCTCATTTCTACACGTTTAAATTCGTACTTCGCATCCTGAATACGGATAGGCGTTGTATGAGGGTAATCCTTACTGGATGAGTCTGTTGCAATACTTGAAATATTGTCATCATTATTTCCATTGTTTAAAGCATTATCCTCTGTATTACAAGCAGCTAACAGGAGAAACAGGATGCTGATAAAACTAATGATATATATCCTTTTTTTCATCATGTACCAAAACTCCTTTTTGAATGTTTTTTATTATGGTTTACAAACATTTCAAAATTATAGATGGAAAGGAATTACAATTCGATAATCTCATTTAATCAAAAACCTCACATGATTAAAGCAGGATTGACAAAAATAAACATAGAAAATGACTAAAGGAGAAATTCAATAATGCAAAAAACTTTAACAACACGAGAAGCCTGGTTTGGCAACATCAAAGGAGATGTCATCTCCGGTATTGTTGTTGCTCTTGCCTTGATTCCTGAAGCCATTGCCTTTGCTATTATTGCGGGGGTTGATCCGATGGTTGGTTTATACGCCTCCTTCATGATCGCTGTAGTTATTGCTTTTACAGGAGGACGTCCGGGAATGATTTCCGGTGCCACTGGTGCAATGGCTCTACTTATGGTGGATTTAGTTGCAGAATGGGGACTGGATTACCTTTTGGCCGCTACTATTCTTACCGGTATCATTCAGATTATATTTGGATTAACTAAATTAGCCAGACTGATGAAATTCATCCCAAGATCGGTCATGGTCGGGTTTGTAAATGCTCTGGCCATTTTAATTTTCACTGCACAGTTAGAGCACTTTGAAGGGGCAACCTGGGTGATGTATGCCCTGGTTCTGGGAGCCCTTGGTATTATTTATCTATTTCCTATGCTGACAAAGGCTGTCCCTTCTCCTTTAATCGCCATCATTGTCATCACGGCCATCGTAATGACAACAAATTTAAGTGTTGCCACTGTAGGAGATATGGGGGAAATCACAAAAGCATTTCCGACCTTTTTCTTTCCCAATGTTCCTTTCAGTCTGGAAACATTGATGATTATTTTGCCTTATTCCCTTGCTCTGGCTATCGTTGGTCTGGTGGAGTCCCTGTTAACAGCAAGTATTGTGGATGAATATACAGGAACGTCCAGTGATAAAAACAGAGAATCGAATGGTCAGGGGATCGCCAATATTGTGACAGGATTCTTTGGCGGTATGGCCGGTTGTGCCATGATTGGACAGTCCGTGATTAATGTCAGCTCAGGTGGCAGAGGGAGACTTTCAGCCCTGACTGCCGGGCTCGTCTTAATTTTTCTTATTGTATTTATGGGAGATATTGTGGCGCAAATTCCTGTGGCTGCACTGGTAGGGGTAATGATTATGGTCTCCATTGGCACCTTTGACTGGGGATCCATTAAAACGTTGAAAATCGTACCGTTTACCGATAATCTGGTGATGATTGTCACAGTCTTAACGGTTGTGATGACTCATAATTTAGCTATCGGCGTCTTAACAGGTGTATTATTGAGTGCTATTTTCTTTGTAGCGAAGATTTCGAAAGTCAAGGTGACAAAGGAACTCAAACATAACCGTATGTATTACACGTTCCAGGGAGAAATTTTCTTTGCGTCAGTCTCAGAACTGGTCGACGAGTTTGACTATGATATGGAAGGAGCACAGGAGGCTATTTTTGACTTAACAAAAGCTCGGTTATGGGATGATTCAGCCATCGCAGCTTTGGATAAAATTGTAGCCAGCTTAGAGCACCAAAAAATAAATGTCTATGTCATTGGATTAAATCAATTAAGTTCTGAGCTCAGGGCGAAATTAAGCCGCAAATTGAGTTCCCATTAGAAAGGATGAAAAGTCTTGTACAAAAAAATACTATTAGCCACAGACGGATCCGAACACGCATTGCGTACCATTAATCACGCGATAAGTTTGGCGAAGCTCTCCTCTGATTCGCTGGTGGATGTTGTCTACGTAAAAGAAAGTCATCAGGTCAAGTCGGATACCCTTCACAATTGGAATAAAGTTGGGGTTACAAACGTTCAGGAGGATAAAGTAACAGGTATTGAACAAGATTTACAGGAAGCAGGAATTTCCTATAAAACAACAGTCCTATACGGTGAACCTGGACCGGTAATTGTTGACTATGCGAATGAAAATGAATTTGATGTCGTGATTGTAGGCAGCCGCGGACTGAATGCATTTCAGGAAATGGTGCTGGGCAGTGTCAGTCATAAAGTGGCTAAGCGTGCCAATTGTCCGGTATTAATTGTAAAATAAAGCGAAACTTCCATCAGTGGGGTATTTACGGTCAGTTCATGCGTGATAAAACTCCTTACAGGAATTCAACAGGGAAGAGCCTAAAAACCATGGCTCTTCCCTGTTCATCTTCTTACATAAATGATTTATATGATTTTTTTTGGATTTGTTTTTTACGATACACGAAACCGATAAACCCAGCAATGATTACCCCAGCCATTAAACTGGTGACGTATATGCCAGATTTTGATGTTTCCTCTTTTTTTACAGGCTCTTTCTTTTTATCACCGTGATCTGAACCTGCCTCCACTAACTGATAGGAATTCATTCGTTCTCCGTTTTGATTATAAAGTTCGAGCTTTCCTTGTTTTGTCATTTGTTTCGTAACCTTGTCCTGATTCTTCAGGTGTGTATAGGTAAGGTTTTCCGGAATGATAAACTCCTTGTTTTTGAACTCAACCTTGGAACGACCTTTAATTGAGGAAGTTTCAAAATGATCAAAGCCATAGTTTAATAGACTGGCGGTATCCTGATAGGCATCTCGTTTATATTGACTTTGCATTGTAATGACAATCAGATTAAGATGTTCCCGTTTGGCTAGCGTAGCCAGCGTATGTCCGGACTGATCAACATAGCCTGTCTTTCCGCCAGCCACACCCTCAAAAGGAATTTCCCCTTTAAGCATTTTGTGATGGGAAATAAGCGTCGTGTCCCATGACTTTCCATGCCATTCCATTTCTACGGTTCCAAAAATGTCACGAAACTCACGATTTTTCAAGGCATACTTTGTTATCATGGAGAGATCCTTAGCTGTTGTCGTGTGATCAGGGTGAAAGAGTCCATGAGGATTCTTAAAGTGGGTCTGTTCCACTCCTATTTTATTTTTCAGATAGTTGTTCATATCCTCTGCGAATTGATCAACGCTTCCGCTTAAATGCTCGGCAATGGCAATGCCCGCATCATTTCCGGAATTAATTAAGAGTCCCTGAATCAGCTTTTTTAAAGTCAACTGCTCCCCTGCTTCCAGAAAAACGGTCGTTCCTTCTATATCAACGGCATTTTCACTAACGGTTACCCTGTCTTCCAGGTCCCCGTTTTCTATCGCATAAATAGCTGTTGCAATTTTGGTCAGGCTTGCCGGATACATAGGAGTCGTACTATTTTTTTCATACAGAATGCTTCCATTATCAGCGTCAATCATAACTGCTGACTGACTGGAGACAACTGGAGCAGAAGGACTCGTCTGAGCAAAAACAGGTAAAAGAAAAAGGGTATTCATGGTCACAAAGGTGGTGATGAATACGATGATTTTTGCCATAGGAACACCTACTTTAGCGTAATTTAAACAGTGACAAAAATCATTATACCAGTAAAACAGGACGCTTCACCATAAGTAATTGAAATGTTAGCAGAATGTAAACATGTGTAACGTAATGAAAGCACCTCACATAATTGGTATGTATTTCCAGAATCATCTGTGGTGGCTTTAACTGCAGATTACAGGCAGTTCTTTTTAAATATATGTTAAAATATCAATTGCGGGAAAATTTTGACTTGTATGATGGGCGTGCATATTTATATGAGGGGTGGTGCTGTTAGTCAAATTAGGAAGCTACCCCAAACGGCCCTAAGGAAAATAAGTGAATTTTTCCCTCTCTTTAATGAGAGATTCGTCTGTCTAATATTTTTTATATGTACGCCCATACGAGTTTGTTTGTATAATCATTCAACACAGTAATGGGGGTATGGATATGGAAAATAAAAAGACCAAAAACCTTAAGCTCATTGATCATCGAATTTTTATTCCATCAATCGTTATTATGGTTTTGATTTCTATTCCCTTTGCTTTATATGAAGACGAATCTCTTAAACTATTAAATCAGATTTTTGATCAGGTTGTCCGTGTGTTTAAATCGGGCTACATCTGGTATGCCATCATCCTGGCCGCTGCTGGTTTCTATTTTGCTTTTTCCAAGTATGGAAATGTAGTGCTAGGAGATCCGATGGAAAAGCCCCGTTTTTCTTTATTTGAATATGCCTCAATTCTGATTGCTATGGGGCTTGGTTCGACGATTATGCGTACCGGAATGATTGAATGGACACAGGTTGCAATCGATCCACCGAGTGGTGTTGATCCTCGTTCTTCAGAAGCCTTATTGTGGGGAAATGCTTACAGTATGTTCATGTGGAGCATACAGGTATTTGCGATTTTCGTAATGGCAGCACCTGCAATTGGATACATCATTCACGTAAGAAAAAAACCGTTAATGAGGATTTCAGAGGCCTGCCGGAGTATTTTTGGAGATAAGTTTACCGATGGGCTTGGCGGAAAAATTCTGGATATCATCTTTCTCGTAAGTATTTTGGCCGGAGCTGCTGTAACCCTTGGGCTTGGGGCCCCGATTATCACATACAATTTAGCTGCATTATTGAATATTGAACAGTCATACGGCCTTACATTAACGGTAACCATTGTATGGGTCGTCTTGTTTTCCTTAAGTGCTTATCTGGGAATTGAAAAAGGAATTAAACGGTTAAGTACATTAAATATCTATCTTGCGGGTGCGCTTGCCCTGTTTATTATGATGATAGGTCCGGGAGTTTTTATCCTGAATTATTTCACGGAAAGTGTCGGGTTTTTACTCTCTCATTATATAGACTTGTCCTTCTACACAAATGCATTGGATTTAGAAGGAACGACGTATATTGAAAGTAATGTCGTATTCTGGTTTGCATACAGTGCTACATGGGCGATGCTGCACAGTGTGTTTGCCGCAAAAATTTCCCGGGGCCGAACGATTAAAGAGATGATTTTGACATATTTCTTTGCACCTATGCTTATTTCCTGGGTCGCTACTGGTGTACTGGGCGGACTGGGTGTACATCGGTATTTAACCGGTGAAGTTGCCGTGCTGGACATTGTGACAGAGGATGCAATGGCAGCCATACCGGCCATTTTATCCTCCTTGCCATTATCAACCGTAACTATAACCGTATTCATGATTGTGGCTATCATATTTATGACCACAACCCTTGATTCAACAACCTATACCATTGCATCATACACAGGTCTGCGGAATATGAGTAAGTCTGAGCCATCAAAATATTTACGTCTCATCGTTGCCGCCGTGGTTACTATTTTTGCCCTGGTATTAATGCGTATTGGTGGATTACCACCGTTGGAAGTTCTGTCCGGCTTGATGGGAATTCCAATTATTATCGTTCAGTTTTTTACAATCTATGCAGCCAAGAAAATGATGGATGAGGATAAAGCGTGGATCACAAATATCAGAAAAACCACAAAAGATCAGGAAGAAAACTGGAGAAAATCAAGTTAGGTGCCAGGAAAAGCGGAGGCGACTGTTTAGGTCCGACGGCATAAGCAGAATATCCGGAGTGGCCGCTTTTTGGCCATGCAGGGTATTCTGCTTATGACCGCTTGGGCCTGGGAGCCGCAGCTGGACACAGAAAAGCGGAAGGCCCTGGAACTGGGCAAACGGGCGCTTCCGCTTTTCTTCATATATAGCGCTTCTTGACTTTTTCGCCTTCACAGCTGAATACAGTGATGCGATCGTCTACGATGGTTTCCATGTGTATGGTACGGCCCCATAGCTGATAAATATAAGGCATCGTTTTTTCCAGGTAATTAAGATCCAATTCGACTCCTTCATAATGATGAAGGAGGTAAAGCTCACCATTACGTAAATAGTCCCCATCTTCTACGGTAATATAAGGAAAGCCTCCGTTTACCCGCATAGCAATCAGCTGATCCCTGACCTCTGTCCAGTCCTTATCCACGACTTTATACTCTCTTCCTTGCTTTTGGAAAAGGTATAAATCCTCCTCTTCCACAATTTCTTTTGTTAAATAGTTACGAATAAAGGAAATATCCGACTCAATCTCCCGGACTTCAAATAGTTTATCCCGGCCTGAACCTGGCTTAACGCCCCGATGTTTCATTTCTTCGGTTGGATGATTATATCTCTGTTCAATATCCTCGAATATTTTGATCCCTAAGCGATAAGGATTTATAGATGTACTAGAGGGTGCCGTAACCCCTGAATGAAGTTTGGCAAATTCAACGGTTTCATCACTGGACAAATCTAATTCACGTAAAATTCGGGAGTGCCAGTAGGAAGCCCAGCCTTCGTTCATGATTTTCGTTTCCAGCTGGGGCCAGAAATATTTCATTTCTTCACGCATCATGGTTAGAATATCACGCTGCCAATCGTCAAGCTCCCTGCTGTGACCTTCAATAAATAATAGCAGGTCCTTTTCCGGTTTCTCCGGGATTTTCTTATAACGACTTTCTGCTTCTTCTTTAAAAGACTCTTCATTGGGATCAATCCCAAACAAATCATCATAGTCATTTTCTATTCTTTGTCTAGGCTGGAAAACATGCTCCGGAGATTCGTCTGTTTCACCTTCTGATCTAAGTAAGGACGGGTCAATATGCTCATTAATCGCTAATACCGCATCCAAAAAAGCTTCCACATCCTTCTTCCCATATTGCTTTTCATACGCCTGTATACGATCAGCAGTTGCCGCCATACTTTCCACCATATCTTCCCCAGTATTTTGGTACCGTAAGTTATTTTTAAAAAAATCACTATGCCCTAAAACATGAGCAACAATCAGCTTGTTTTGAATTAAACTATTCGAATTTAATAAAAATGCATAGCATGGATTGGAATTAATGACTAATTCATAAATTTTGCTTAAGCCCAGTTCCTCCTGCAGCTTCATTTTATGGAACTGTTTTCCAAAGCTCCAATGTGAGAAACGCGTGGGCATACCGTAAGCACCAAACGTATAAATAATATCTGTTGGACAAATTTCATACCGCATCGGATAAAAATCCAGGCCAAACCCTTCCGCTATCTCTGTAATTTCATCGATTGCCCTCTCTAAACTTGTATATTCCGTCTTCAACATGAAACCTCTCCCTTAATCGATGATTGCTACAGTATATGAAGAAGGGAGTCTTAGCTTTCGAAGTTTTTTATGAAATTGGCGAAATTTGGGTAAGAAAAAGCGAAGGGCGTATAGCCCTTCGCTTTATCATTATTGATCATTATCTGTTGGGAAAATACGTTGGAACATATCTCCCATTTCTTTAAATAGTCCTTCAATTGGGTCCCCATTTTCGATCTGGTCAGCATAATCTCCTGCCTGGTTAAAGAATTCAGGGTTTGCGGAAACAAATACATCGTTAATATCCTCATCTGTTGCTTTTACAACCTTGGATACGCGGCGTTTCAGCTGATCAGAAACCTGTTCGTTCTGGTTTCCTTCTAAGGCTACCGCTACATAAGCATTTTCATTACCGGCAAAAACGTATGCCTGGTCCACTTCCTGAATTTCATCAGTAATTCTGTCTGCTGCCCGGTCCGCTACATCGAATTGGTCATGATCGTTTGTATTATTGTTGTTGCCATTGTTATTATCATTAGTGTTATTCATATTACGGGCTGTGTCGTTATTGTCGTTATTATTAAACTGACCATTAATATTGTCCTGATTTCCGTTATCAATGTTCTCATTATTATCATTGTTGTATTGGGGACCTAAATCACGACCATCCATATTGATACGCTCTCGGTTAGGAGCGATATCTGTTGTGTTGTTATATCTTACTGGCTGAAGTCCATTATCTCCATTATTGCCAAGACCGGTTTCATCGCCACCCTGACATCCGGTAATGGTTACAGCTGTCAGCAAAGTTGCTCCCATTAACTTTATTTTATTCAATGGAATGGCCTCCTTTTTTGGATGGTACAAACTTATTATTTGTGCACTTCCGGAGTTTATGTGATTCAGGATTTTCCAAAACCATAATTGGTTCTATATCCAAAAAAGGCCATGTAAGTGAAGGTGGTTATTGTGTCACACTAAAACCGAACCCTTTTTTACGGGGGGAATTTGTGATGAATATGGTCGATTACGATAAAGCGATGTATTTTACTTTGTGGGGGCAATGGGATGACCTGCTCGTCTTAATGGTAAGAACCGATGACGACTTTTTATCGAAAAAAATTGAAACGTTCTTACATGCCTATCATTATGGGTATGATGAAACAACGATTGTTGGCTCCCATCAGAATCTGATTCATTATTTAGAACACGCCATCACACAGGATACACCTGTTTATTATGTATAAAGAGAGGGGATATCCCCTCTCTTTATTTTACATTTTTCACTTCAGACACCTGCTCTAAAATTACGAACGTGGATAATCCTGCGCAAATGGATGAAGGTGCAATTCATCAATCATCATATGGTCGGGTGCCTCGGCCATGTAAAGAACCGCCTGAGCAATATCCTGAACTTTGAGCCAGTCTTCTTTGGATGGGTCACCCTGTCTGCTATCGGCAAAATATGTATCCACCATTCCGGGATTCACGGTTCCCACACGAATCCTGTGCTCCCGTACTTCCTGGGAAATAGAACCCATGAAGCCCTGAACGGCATATTTTGTGGCCGTATAGAGTGAGCCGTTTGGAATTGTATATCTTGCAACATCTGATGAAACTGTGATAATCGTTCCTGAATGCTGTCTTTTCATAGAAGGAAGTACTGCTTTTGTGCACAGAAACACACCCTGCACATTAACTTCAAAGGTCTTTTTCCACTCTTCAAGGGTTACATCCTCGACTTGTTTAAACAGTCCTACTCCCGCATTGTTGACTAACATATCGACTCTTCCATAAGCGTTTTTCGTTGCTTCAACTACGTGTTCAACTTCATATTCTTTTGCAACATCTGCCTTAAAAGAGAGAATATTTTCCAGCTCCTGATCGGTTAACTCTTTTCGGGTTTTATGAATTTGTTCTGAACTGCCCAAAATAGACAGTTTAACTCCCCGTTCAGCGAGTTGCCTTGCGATTTCCTTTCCAATTCCTCTGGATGCACCAGTAACAATAGCCACTTGTCCTTCCATGTTCAAACACTCCTATTGTCTCAACTATCTTAGCCTTAATATTTTCCTCAATTCTTCAGAGGATCCATTCCTTATAGCCTGCTGTTCAAATTCATTCAGTCTTGAAACTTCATCAAAAAATAACAATCGTCCCTGCTGAAAAATCATCAACTTATCACACAGACGATTTAAAACATCCCAGTCATGGCTAATGATTAACAAGGTTTTCCTTTCATTATGTAACAGCTTTAGCCACTGAATCAAATCGTCCTTTGCAGCAAGATCGACACCTGCCGTTGGTTCATCCAATAAGATAAATTCAGGTTGGTGCAGGAGCCCAATTCCTACATTTATCTTTCGCTTCCATCCACCGGATAATGCTTTTATTTTTTGATCCTTTACTTCATTCAAGTGAAGAGCCTCCACCACCTGGCTCACATTGTTTCGCGAAACCTTTTGCCTCGCAGCCTTTTGCCAAAATGTAATTTGTTCATATACAGTTAAATCTTCAAATAAAGCAATATCCTGTGGAATATACCCTATATTTTTCCTTAGTTCTTTTATTTTTTCCTCATAAGCATTTACTTGATAATAAATCTTACCACTGGAAGGTTTTACAATGGAGGCGATAATTTTCAAAAAGGTTGATTTTCCGGCACCATTGGGACCTATAACACCAATGGATTCTCCCTGCTGGATGGTTGCCGACACATCCTTTAGAATGACCTCTTTCTTTATAGAATAATCCACTTGCTCTATTTCAATCACATTACATCCGCACCTTTTCATAATCGTTACCAGAGCAACTTTATTGAGACATTAATTGATAAAGCCATGTATGAGGAAAAATAATCCTCCAGGTATTTGGTTCATTTGAGACAAATGTCAGAAATGAAAAGAATAAAGACATCATGGAAAACAACATACAAATCAGCAAAAATACAGACGGTTTCCTTACTATATATGTAATACTAATGGTTAAAATCAAAATGAGAGCCAGAATTATAACAGAAGGGAATAATAAGTCTGTATAGGAATAACCGTATGCCTCCAGTGACCGACTTGAAAGATAACTTAACGCCAAAAAGAGAAATAGAACAAATCCGCCAGTGAGAAAATAAAAACGCGTATAAAAAGGAACGAGACTCCCATGGTGTATGCGAAGTCTGGCTAAAATTCCCTGTTTCTTCCACTTATATAATGAGAGCAGTAAAACAGCAAAAATCATCCATGCATACCACATCCAGAAGCCAAAAAGAGCCGCATATCCTTTTGGCAGAACAGAACTTTCATTCCCGGAAGCAGCTTCTTCAGATGAGTATGGCGTGAATTTCATTTGAAACAAGGGTTCCGGTTCCCAATACTGCTCTGCATGCTGATAAGCCGTTTGCCAATGCTGCTTGTCTGTTAATCCTTTATACATCATCACATCATTGGCTGCTTTGCTGCTTAAGGCGAATCGCATAACCTCCGATGCGACTTTTTCTTTAACAAAAGAATCAAAAAAAGACTCTTCTGAACGAATCCAGGTGATTAACTCATCTACTTTACCAGCCTTAATCTGTTCCTGAAAATTGTCACTGAGAATAAATGCTGCCTCAATATCTTTACGCTTCACACCCCGATAGGCTTCCTCTTCCGTCATTTGAATAATGGTTATTCTGGGGTGTTCCTGGATTCTTTCAGCAATGGTTGTTAAGGTTTCCGAATCCTCTTTCGTCACCCAGCCGATGGGAATATCACTTTCATCCAGTGTATCTGTTACGAAGGGAAGCACAATAAACCATAAAAAGAAGGGAAAACAGATAATAAAAAAGAATCGCCATTTATTCTGATGAATTAGCTTATTTAAAAGGAAAAGATATGTACCCATTTTTCTGCTCCCTTCTCCATATTCCAGTCATAAGTACAACTGTAAAAACGAGCCACCCTGCAAGCAGATAACCCCAGTGGTCAAAGGGATTTTCCCCAAAATTGATCATTCCTGCAAATGCCTGGTATATATGATGAAATGGTGAGATGGAAAGAATTTGCTCAATCCAGTCAGGCAAATAGATAACGGGAATCCAGACACCACTTATTAGGAGTCCGGCAGAAACCAGCAATAAAAAAATATTGGTCCGGGTAGTCTGGTTGGCCAGGTACCATTCCAGGAAACAGAGGAAAAGAGCTGTAATAAGACTGACAATCAGCCATGTGATAAGGGTTAAGCCATGAAGAAGCCAGTCGAGATCGGTCAGAACAAAAACGACACCATTGAGTATACTCACATTTACAAATAGAAACCCGGCATAATACATATACTGACTCCACATAAAAGTGAAGGAAGTTGATCCAAGCGTTCGCATACGGTCTTCCAATCCCTGACTACTTTCTCTGTGTGTAAAAATCTGAAGAAATAGTGCAGAAATAAGTATACTGGTTAATAAAAAAGCAATAACACCATGATTCTCCCATCCTATATGTGCCCCTGACTCCACTTGTTCAGTTTCAAATAAGTCATTGCGATTAAGCGCAAACAGTGTATAGTTCACAATCATCTGCTGCAGCATACTCTGCGGGTCTTCTTCCGGCGGCAAATCCTGTATATATAAATCATACAGTGTATTTATACCACTCTGAGCCGCTGATATATATTGTGCTCCACTATTTAAAAGCAGTCTGACCATACTGGATGAGAATAGATTCTGGTTATTCGTCGTCACTTGAATAGGTGTATTTATTCCTGTTCTGAGGTCAGCAGTGAATCCCTCAGGTATATAGATGACAGCTGTTATTTTATTGGCAGCAAGTTCCTGTTTGGCCTGTTCCTCATCTAATGATTTCATCCGCAGCACCTCAGACAGAGCATCCTCCGCCTGTAACTGATTCGCTAACGTTTTCGTTTCGAATGTCTGATCTTCATCAACAATAGCAACGTGAATTTTATCTGTACTTTCATCTATGGTTTGAGCAATGAAAAATAAAAAGAAGCCGATAAATAAAAAAGGAAAAAACATAATAGATAAAAAAAGAGCAGGTTGCTTCATGATCCTTTTCCATTTATATCGAAACAATGTCCAGATCAATACAACCCGCTCCTTTAGATACTAATTCAATATTCTAATTTTAATCCAAATTTTTAGAAATTACCAGGCATCATTCCGCTGCCAAATCCACCACCTAATAGGGATTGATAATGCTCCATTGCATTTTGCTGTATTTCCATACCGATTTGCTGCCACTCTGAATCGGACAGTTCTACAACATTAACCGAATTATTTTCATCAACGGTTGGAAATTCCAAATCATCCGTAAAGGAATATTCTGTTTCTCCGTTAATCGTTACTCCACCTGTGATGTTTCCGGCATTTGGATCCTCCATAGAGAAATCAAGCCCAAATTCAAAATCGCTGTTTCCACCGTTTTCTTCGTTCGTACTGCTAGTATTGATATGACCGCTGATATCAGGAATCTGGGTCATTTGCGGCTGATTAACAACTAAGTGAAATTGACTCTCCCATGTATTTTCTTTGAGTACAGAATCAGCCTCAATCGAAGCATCTATATCCTGCATAGCATCAGATGCCGTAATATTAAAGACATGGTGTACATTATAGGCATCCCCATCAGGTTTTCCATCCTCTGTATACTGAACGAGGAATTCTCCTTCTCCATTATCCGGAACACCTTCAACACCAATGTTAAATTCATATTCATTGTTATCCTTCACAATTGTATCCATATTGATGGTTACTTCAGCCTGATCGGCAGCATTAAAGGAAAGATTACGGTAAGCCACCGTATCTCCTGACATATAAGCTTCATAATCCAATCCATCAGGCAGACTTAAATTCTCTACTTCTCCTATCAGACGGTCAACTTCTTCCTTTTGAAGCTCTGTCGAACCAAACTGGTATTTGAAGCGTTCGTCATCCTTCATTTTGGTCAGGATATCCGTTAAAATCTGACGAACTTCATCCTCTGTGAAATGAACCGCAAGCTTTGTGTAAGTAGAATCCTTGTACTCTTCGTTCTCCGTTACATTGACCTTTTCTTCAGAGAGCTGATCAGTGACTAATCCCAAATATTCCTTTGCCATTTCCTTGACTTCTTCAGGTGTCATCGAATTTTTCATAATTTCTGTAAAGTTAGGTACCTCGTCATAAGGGAAGTCCTGAATCCCCTGCTTTTCGAGTTCCTCTCCTAATGATTTGTTGTTTACGGAAAAATATTGATCATACAAATCCGGTACCTGAAGGGAAGTATTCTCTTCGTTCTGATATAAATGACCATTCAATAAACTTTCACCCTGCATCGTAACATCCAGACCAGCATAGGTTTCATTGGAATCCGGATTCACCTTAACATCCGTAGATAGAGCTGCTGAATCGATCAGCTGCTGAACCATAGCCAGTTGCGGCTGAACCATTGTCAGTTGAGCAGGCACTTCGACACTGGCAGTAAATTCAGATGAAGACTCATAGGCTTCTTCAAGTAATCGTTCACTTAATTTCTGTGAATCTCCATAATACTCTTCATAGTAGTCCCACACCTCATTAAAGGTTTTCTTCTCTGCATTGGCATACTGAACCAGCGGGTTTTGCGTAACTTTATTGTAAGCAAAAGCCACTATAGCGCCAATCACTACAACGAGTACAATAGAGGTAATAAGAATAACCCTCTTTTTGCTTGATTGTGTTTGTTCCATCTCGCACTCCCCTTTTTTTAAATTCCCCATTATTATATAACGCAAATAATACTAGTGGAAGATAAATATTATAAAAATAAAAATAAAAAAACATCCCTACTAAAATGTAGTAAGGATGTCGGATGAAAATAATAGGACTTTATACCTATATTCCGTTATCTTAATCCAGGGGGAGTCCATTCCTGATCCTCCTCATTGTTATGCTGATGTGGGGGACCACGATGATTCTTCTCCTCTTTTTTTTCTAAACCAGGAGGATTTTTTTGATGACCAGGTGGGACCTTTTTATCATTTTTTCTAAGGCCTGGTGGTATGAAATCTTCATTTTCCTCTGAATCGATTTCCCCGTGGTCCTTTGGCTTGGAATCTGAATCCTTTTCCTTGTGGTTTTCTGAATCAGAAGCTCTTGATTCCTTATCTGTTCCTTTATCCGTGGATTCGTCGTCCATCTTCTTCTTAAGACCAGGAGGAATGAAGTCTTTTTCCTCAATAAACCTTTCAATTAATTTTTGATGGACTTTATTGCTTTGAGATTCTCGGTTATTCTGCTGATCGTCTCTCTTATTTTCTTCATGATCACTGGTATTTGCTGATTCCATTGGATCGCTTTGCTCATTTTCACTGTCTGATGTGTTCGAGGTTTCACTCTGCTTTTTGGCAATTTCCTGTGCATAGAGTTCATTCATCGATACCTCTTCTTTCTGAGCTTTCTGATGGATCTGCTCCGGAACCTCAAATGTATTTAATGTTACCTCATCGTCCTTTTGATCACTGACATAGGAACGAATCATTGCAGAGATATCCCGATTTTCCTTTTTATGGTCTTTCAGATAACTGATTCCAATAAAGATATCGTGATTAGTACTCAGATATCCCATTGTCCGAGTCTGGTTAATAATCATGTGAGTAACCAATTCTACAGACTGACCTTTCCAACCCTTTAACTGATCCAAAACCTGCCTGGCTTCCTGATTAATTGGGGTCAAATCCGTTACTTCAAGATCTTCATTAACGGACAGCTCAATGCTCGGGTTAATATCTACATTAACATAGGCATAGGCTTCCTGGGGCTGATTCATCATCATGACAGGCACAAAAATTAGCAATAAAATGATAGCTGCCGCCGACACACGACGGATGTTAACGAGTGCTTGGATCGAATCCAAAAAAGGAATAGAGCGATCGTTAAACTCAATTTCTTCTCCAATTTCATAATGTTCCTTAGTACGTGTTTTATGAAAGCTGCCATCAGCCCCCATTACAATGACATGTCTGCGTTTTCTTTGTACAATCAGGCCCTTTTTCATAGATCCACCCCCTTTAAATAATCTTTTAAGTAAATGTAATCACCGGACAGGATGATAAACATAGCCAGAATATACTTCCGGTTTCGCTCAAGGGTTTTTCGACTTACTTCAACATAATCGACCAGATCCTTCATCGGTAACCGTTTCTTTTCAAAAACATAGTTCCTTAAAGGTTCTTCAGAAAAAATAATCTTAGCAACTTCAATCGCTGACTGTCGGGCATCTGCATGTTTGGGTGAGTGGTTGGTTAATTCATCAAACGAAATCTTATACTCCCTTAACTGATTCTGGAATTCCAAAATTTCTTCACGTCTTTGCCATGCTTCTGATTGCTGAATGTATTCATTCGTGGCAACCTGAACTTCCAGTTGATTTTCCATTTGTTCTTCATCTTCATAGTCCTGATCAATGGACAAATCCGTCTGCTTTCGTTGTTCACTGCGTAAATAGTCAATTACCTTTCTTTTCACAACAACCTTGGCAAAGGAGAGAAAGGAACTTCCTTTGTCAGTGGAGTAGGTCTGTATGGCCTGATCAAAGGCAATTAGACCGATGCTGAACTCATCATCTGACTTAGGGTCGATATATTTTTTACAAACTTGGGAAACCGTCTTGGCGATAAAAGGTTGATACTTTTTAAGAAGGTCATTTCGTGTTTGTTCATCTCCTTTTTGAGCAGATAGTACCTGGTCTTCCAAGGAGATGTTTCTTTTCCTGTTGAATACGCGTTCGATCAACCTTTATCACCTCCAGACCTAATAAAATATTCGATAAACACCGTTACTAAATGACCGTAATCTTTTATTTATTTAAGAAAGTATTGTGCTTCTTTCTGCTGATAAAACTTTTCGATCGGTATCGCCAGTCCTACTTTACCATAATTGGTATTATTTGTAGTTGCATAAACGACTCCAATCACCTTCCCGTCCATTGAAATGACAGGACTTCCGCTATTCCCATTGTATACAGGGGCCTGCAGCATTATAGCATCACCCTCAATACTGGATGATGACGTTCGTCCAAGTATCTTTCCTTCATTCGCAATCCCATTAAAATTAAGAGGGTTTCCTATAAAATAAATATGATCCTGGGCTTTCCATGATGCGGATGGCGCTAACTCCAAATAAGGGAGGTTTTCCCCATCCACTTTTAATAGGGCCAGATCAATTTCAGGATAGGCTTTTACAATATCCGCCTCAAATACTCCTGCATTGGGAAATCCAACATTTAAGTGAGGGCCTTCATCAATGACATGATGATTGGTTAAGATGTAGCCGTCTGGTGAAACAGAGAATCCTGTACCTTTGCTTTCTCCGGTTTCTACAACAACCACGGATTCCTGGTACGTATCTATTTCATCCATTGTAGATAATTTAGCAGATGTCTGAAGAAAGTCAATAATGGATAAGGAAAAAGTCTTTGGTAAAAATTGCAAAGCACTTATCAGCATGAAAACAGCAATGATCCAAAACGCCCATTTCGGAAATGGACGTTTTGGCTTTTCCTCCTGCTTTTCCCTTTGATAGGCTTTTTTGCGTTCTTCCTGTAAAATCTCATAAACCTCTTCAGGTTCAAGCTCTTCGTATAAATCCTTCTCATCTAACGTCTCAGGCTTCTGTTTCTCATCATCCATGCGAATGCCCCTTTGCATGACAAATTTGACTTAGGATATCGATGGTAACATTTGATTTCCATGCTGCATCTGGTACATTTCATAATATTTCCCACGGTGCTGAATCAGTTCTTCATGAGTTCCCTTCTCTACTATTTTACCACGTTCCAGAGCAAAAATTTGGTCTGCATGCTGAATGGTGGATAAACGATGGGCAATAATTAACGTTGTTCGCCCTTTTTGTACCACCTTCATGGCCTCCTGAATCAGGCCTTCCGTTTCTGTATCAACATTTGCTGTTGCTTCATCCAAAATTAAAATAGCCGGATCGAATGCCAATGCTCTCGCAAAGGAAAGCAGCTGCCTCTGTCCAGTTGAAAATTCACTTCCATTCTCCCGGACAGGTTCATCATACTGATTAGGGAGCTTCTCAATAAATGTATCAGCCCCAACAGCTTTTAAAGCCTCAATTGCTCTATGCCTGCTAATGGAAGGATCATTCAAGGTTACATTGGAAAGAATCGTACCGGTAAATATGAACGGATCCTGCAGCACAATTCCTATTGAACGACGGACTTGCTGCCGTGAAAATGACGTTGTATCATTGCCATCAATTTCAATCCTTCCATACTGAGGGTCATAGAATCGGAATAATAAATTCATAATCGAACTTTTCCCTGAACCGGTATGCCCGACAAATGCAGCAGTCTGACCCGCCTTCACATAAAAATCAATATTCCTTAAAACATATTCATCATCTTTATAAGCAAAAGATACATCGCGAAATCTCACATCCCCCGAATGTGGCGGCATCGGCTTATCCTCAACTTTTTCTCCCGGTATATCTATTAATTCAAATACTCTTGCCCCCGCTACACGAGAATGCTCCAGTTGCGGCAGTTGGCTGACAATCTGGTTTACAGGTTCGAACAGCCTTGTAATATAATCAACGAATGCATATAGAACCCCAGCTGAAACCATTGCTGTTCCTGACATGGAGTGACTGCCGAAGTACCATATAATACTCATAAAAGCGACACCCCGTAAAATTTTAACGAGGTTAAATGATGTCAGAGCCGTCAATGTATTCATTTTTATTTGATAACGGTAATTTCGCTCATTTAACTCTTCAAATTCATTCTTTGCAGTTTTTGTACGACGAAAGGCCTGTATAACAGGCATTCCCTGAATCAGTTCATTAATATTGGCATTAATTTCACTGACGGTTGAGCGGATCACCCGGTTATACTTTCCGGCGTAAACCTTAAAGAGACGCATCCATATATAAATAAGCGGAATGAGAATTAGGCAGATGGCAGCCAATCGGACATCTAGCAGGAATAAAGCGACATATATTCCCGCCATATAGACAAAACCATCTACAAAGGTTTCAAGAACCTTCATATAAAGTTCTTTTATCGCTTCTGTATCGTTTGTCACTCTGGCTACCGTTTTTCCTGCTGGTCGATTAACATAGTAGTCCATTTGCAATTCCTGGATATGACCAAACACGTCATTACGCATTCTCTGAATAATTTTGTTAGCTGAGATCTGTAATAAGTACGTTTTAAAGTATTGAAAAAAAGCAGCAAAGAGAAGAAGCCCCATATACAGACTCAGCCATTTAATGACGGGCTCCATGTCTGGATTTGAAATGCCTACAATATGTTCATCAATAACGATTTTTGCTATAAATGGCCCTGTAAGCTCCAAACCTACTGAAATGATTAAACAGATGATCCCAATGGTAATCGTCTTCTTACTTGTCATTGCATATTGAAAGAGTCGTTTTTCCGTAGAACCTTTCATTCCTTACACCTCCCCCATCTGCTGAATCTCATATTGAGTTTTATACCAGCCGTTTTGCTTGATAAGATCTTCATGGGTCCCTCGTTCTATAATCCTTCCCTGATCCAGTACAATGATCTCTTCAGCATGCTTAACCGCGGATAAGCGGTGAGCTGATATGATGGTTGTTTTTCCCTTACGTTCGTCTTTTAAATGTGAAATAATCGTAGCTTCTGTTTTCCCATCAACAGCAGATAGCGTATCATCCAGAATTAAAATTTCCGGGTCCATAAGTAAGGCCCGTGCTAACGAAACCCGTTGCTTTTGGCCACCTGATAATGTGACCCCGCTTTCCCCTACAAGGGTATCCAGCCCCTGAGGGAATTGGTTTAAGTCCTCCTTCAAGTCTACCTGCTCCAGCATTTGATAAATTTCGTCATCTGTTTTTGGCTCACTGCCAAACAACAGGTTCTCTCTGATCGTTTTAGAAAATAACATATGATCCTGTGGCACGTAGCCTATCCATGCCCTTGTCTGGTCCAGGCTGAAGTCCTGTATGTCGATTCCATTAATCAGCACCTGTCCCTCTGGCGGCTCATATTGACGGAGGAGCTGTTTCATTAAGGTAGTTTTTCCTGAGCCTGTTTTTCCAACAATACCAATGGTCTGTCCACGATTGATTGTCAGGTTCATATTACGGATTTGGTGACTTTCTGTATCCGGATATTGAAATGAAACATCTTTGAATTCAATTTTTTCAGGTACATCGATAACCTTTGGCTTCGGAGGATCATGGACATCGGGCTCCTGGTCCAGGATATTTTCCACACGATCAATGGAAGCATTTCCTCTCTGCATAACATTAATCAAATCACCCACTGCAATCATAGGCCAAATCAGCATCCCTAAATACACGTTAAAACTGACCAGATCACCAAAGGAAATTTGCTGATTAAACACCATAACAGCTCCATAACCAATTCCAATCGTGTAGGACAGCCCTACAAGTACATTAATGGTTGGTTCAAAAAATGCATCCACTTTGGCTACATCCGCATTTTTCTGATAAACATCCTCAGTCATGTCGGCAAATCGCTTTTCATCCTCCCGTTCCTGTACAAAGGCCCTTGTCACACGAACCCCTTTTACGGATTCCAGCGTATAATTATTCAAATCACTAAAGGATTGCTGAGCCTTTCTGAATCGGGTATGAATTCGTCTTCCATATTTATGGATGATGTACGCCATAATTGGCAAAGGAATCAGAGCAGCCAAGGTAAGCTTGGCACTGATTGTAAAAAACATCATCACAATAATAAAACTCATAAAAACGGTTGAATCCACCAACGTTAAAATGCCGTAGCCTGCGGTCATCATAATCGCCTTCAAATCATTGGTTGACCTGGCCATCAGATCTCCGGTGCGATAATGACCAAAAAATCGTGGGGTCATTCTCAGGAAATGACCCATTAGATTGGACCGCAGCCTTCTTTCCAGCAATATGGAACGGCCGAATAACGTATAATCCCAAAAAAATGATAGCAGATAACTCATTAGAATAACTCCCATTAACCATAGGATTAACTCAGCTAAACGGCCATTGGTTAAGGTCTGATACTGAATTTCATCAATGGCCAGCCCAATAATCTTAGGCGGCAATAGTTCAAGCAGATTCACCATCATTAGCGCAATAATAGCAACTGTGTACCGGAGCCACTGCTCTTTAAAATACCAGGATAATTTCTTAAATACACTAAACATTTCACTCATCCCTTCATTGTTGTTTACTAAAGAGTTTAGCCATTTCCGCTATCCACTTTCTATCCTCTTTCGTTCCTTGCCTAACAATTGAAAGGACAATTGAATCATCAGTCTGCCTCCTTCTCGTTTCATAAATAGCTGTAATCGAAACTTAATCATTTCTCCACTTCCTTCCTGCATAAAACCCATTATCGTGATAAATGAAACAGGTATTTAAAATGAAAAATGCGCATACGCCGTGACGTATGCGCAGACAAATATTCAGAATCCTGACATCATCTGAACATTTGTGTTTCTGCTCACTTTAAAATAAGCTGCATAAAAAAATCACGGACCTTCCGTGACCTGATATTATTTACCCATCCTGTACATCCAAAAAAGACAAAAAATATCCTATCCCTTTATACACGATAATAAAGAGGTCACGGTTTTACGGTTATATTGAGTTCGTAAAGTACTGAAATCATAACGCTGTTGTCGCATACTTAAATGACAGACATCCATTTTCATTTTCCTAATCATCTCTCGTGACCTCCTTTTCCTAAAAATTTTAATTGCTAATAAATTATATAGTTTTCAAAAAGTTAAGTCAACAGTAAAAAAGAAAGAAATTTCCATTAAAAATAAAAATAGGAAGAAAGACGGAGTTGAAGAAAGTTTCGCTAATAATTCATATTTTCCCAGGTCACTAAAAAAACACCTTTCAAACAAGAGTTTGAAAGGTGTATGATTACCGCTCCTCAAATATAAATTTAGGTTCATCATCATCCAGTTCTATCGTTAAATCATGATTGTCCAGTAACCATTTATCCTGATTGTTGATGTAAAAATGAATGCCTTCCATATCTTCCTGAATGGCTATTTCTCCGTCTATGCCTTCAGCTACACCTAAAAAGTAACTTGGAAATATGGTAGGAATTCCCCCATAAAGCTTAACAAAAAATTGAAGATAATCTCCTTGTTCCAGATCCATTTCATCTATGTACCAATTAGCAGCTTCTTTCGTAATCTTTAATGTCATGCAGCTACACCTCTTTTGTAATAAGTATCTTGATTCCTTTATTGTAACAGACTTTGACCTTCCTCAATAACCAGTTCATCTTATTGTTAGAAAATCCTTTCTGCCGCATCTCCTGAGAGCAGGGGATTATTCAAATTTTATCCCCTGACCAACCAGGATAACCAGAACGAGAATTCCTACAATAGTTCCGACAAAAATAAATGAAAATGTTCTGGACACATTAGCCTTTTGTACCTCACGCCATCGGACAGGACGGATCCCGCTGATTGAAAAAATGGTAATCGCTGACAGCAGGATACAAGTTGTGTTTACGGTCACGAGCAATAACGCACCGAGTGTATCCATCCACAGTGCCTGTCCGATTGATATGCCAATAGCAATCGTAGGTGGAAGCAGAGCAACTGCAACCATCACACCCACAAGATTACCAGAAAGACGGTTTAAAATGGATAATGCACCTGCTGCACCAGAAGCAAGCGCAAGAAAAAAATCAGACAGGGTTACCTCCGTTCGGGCAATGTATTGATTGTTTTCTGTACCCATTTCAAACAGATAACTAAACCCTATCGAAATGCCAATAACAATTGCAAAACCAAGTATAAAGGTCAGAGATGCACGCCCTACCCTTGGGTAATCCCCAAGTATAGCAGAAAATGCTACAGAAATTATCGGACCAATCATCGGTGCAATCACCATCGCTCCAATAACAACAGCTTCACTATCTTTAATAAATCCCACTGTGGCCACAATGGCTGATAGAATAATGAGCAATGTATAGTTCAGAGTAACCGAACTGTTCTTTTCAATCGTTTGAAGCAATTCCTGACGACTTGCTCTCACCAGCTTTGAATCTTCCTCATTTTCTTTTTCGTTATTCTTATCTTCTAACGTTTGCTTCGAGATATAGGTTTGAACCGGTAGTAATATCGTTTCAAAGCCTTCATCCACATTTGTTTCATTTTCCAGATAGTTTAAAATATCTTCAACATGGCCGCTTTCCGTGATGATACGGACGAGCATCATGTCCGCATCTTCTTTAAATGTCCTGTAAGAAAGATGGGGAAACTCCTGTAAAGCACGATTGGTCTCTTCATAATGCTTTTTAGGGATATAAGCCTCAATCAGCTGCATTTTCATCGTATATATGCTTCCTTTTTTCTTTATACTCTTCCTTACTATTCCCATTTCCCTTTCCAGCATTTCATATTTAGTAAAACTTATTGATCACATGAGCCGATGTTACTCCTGCTTTTTCTGTATGTAAAAGTATAATCAGGGTTTTCAATGAGTCCTTTGGGGGTATTTTAAGAATAAGACTTTAAAGCAATGGTTTTTCATAGTACCTTAATAAGTATGAAAACGATAAGGAGGATTTACTATGTTATTAGATGAAATTCTTGAATTTAATAATCGTTTTGTGCAGGACAAGCAATATGAGCCTTATGAAACGGATGGTTTGCCTGATAAAAAAGTTGTGATTTTAAGTTGCATGGATACCAGACTGGTCGAGCTTCTACCCCAGGCACTTAATATCAAAAATGGAGATGTGAAGTTAGTAAAAAATGCCGGAGCTATGGTTTCATCCCCTACAGACGGTGCGGTAAAAAGTATTTTAGTCGGTATTCATGCCTTAAATGCCGATGAAGTAATGGTGATTGGTCATCATGATTGCGGCATGGGAAAGGTAAACCCGGATGATTTAGTTAAAAAACTGGAGACCAGAGGAATATCCAGGGAGCAGATTGAAGCATTTGAAAATAATCAAAATACAGATGCAAAGGAATTCTTAAAAGGCTTTACAAATGTAGAGGATAATGTAAAAAATAGTGTCGATATTCTAAACAATCATCCACTGATTCCGGAAACGATACCTGTGCATGGATTGGTCATTGATCCTCATACCGGAAAACTGGATCTTGTTGTCAACGGCTACTAAGTCTTGTATATTTCCCGGGAAATTTCTACATAAAAAGACATCAGCCCTTAATTGGAGCTGATGTCTTTGATCTTAATAAGGAAATTCATCAGGATGCTTGCCTGTTCGCTTATCCTGATTTAACTCATCAATTTTTCTCATATCTTCTTCCGATAGCTCAAATTCAAATATGTCCGCATTTTCTTTTTGGCGATGAGGCTTTGTCGACTTTGGTATAATGACAATCTCATGCTGATGATGCCAGCGAAGCATCACTTGTGCGGGACTTTTCCCGTATTTATCTGCAAGCTCATTTAAGACAGGATCATCCAGGTAACGACTTCTGCCTAAAGGTCCCCAAGCCTCAAGCTGAATTTCATTTTCCTTGCAGAAATCTAATAAATCCTTTTGATAAAGCTGCGGGTGAAATTCGACCTGATCGACCATAGGTTTAATTTTGGCATCCTTCATTAAGTCTTCTAAATGATGAATCTGGAAGTTACTCACACCAATCGCGCGCACTTTACCCTGCTCATAAACCTCTTCAAGCGCTCGCCATGTATCCTTAAATTTACCTGGTACAGGCCAATGAATTAAATACAGATCCAGATAGTCCAGCCCAAGCTTATTCAGACTATCATCAAAGGCTTTTAATGTTTCTTCATATCCCTGTTCTGTGTTCCACACTTTACTCGTAACAAAGATATCTTCCCGACTCAATCCACTATTACGAATCGCCTGGCCTACCTCTTTTTCATTTTCATAAAAAGATGCTGTATCAATACTGCGGTAACCAAGATCAAGAGCAGATTTCACGGTGTCCAGAGCAACTTCACCCTTATCAACTTTATAAACACCTAAACCTACCCACGGAATTTTAACACCATTATTTAATGTTGAAGTACTGGTTAGGCTCATGCCAACATCTCCTTTCTTAGCTTCTAATTTGATCATAATTTTTTCAGAAAAGAAACGCAAACTCAAGGACTTCTATTATCCTCTATCCAGAGGTTTTTTATTTTCAACATAGTTAGGCAGCCGAATTTCAATAATCAATAAGGAGAGAATTCGTAAAATCACCTGATATAGGGCAATAACACCTATAGCATCCCCTATAAATCCCCATGTATTTGCCGTCAGCATCGAAATCGATAATAGCAGCATCAAACCAGAGGAGATATTACCTGACATTCCGTTTACAGGAACCCAGACATTGCTAACCAATACTGCTTCCTGCTCTAAGTCCTGATAACATTGGTAATGAAAAGCCTTCAACCGAAACCACTTTGATGCCGTAACCAGCTCATCCCGGTCACGAATCTTTCTGCTGCAGTAATGGCAATGGATAGCTGTCATTTTATCTCCTCCCTGAAAAACTGTTCACTTGATGTGCTTAAGCATTTGTATAACCTGTTCCTTCGTTTTCTCACTTTTATAGGCCTTCATTTTGTCGATAATAGTTTCCTTTTCTGCCCACAATTGTTCAAGCTCATTCAGGAACCGTTCTTCGTGTAATTCCTCTTCCTCAATGACGCGGGCAAACCCTTGTTTTCTAAAGGAATTCGCATTTAAAATCTGATCCCCTCTGCTTGCCTGCCGGGATAAGGGAATTAGAAGCATCGGCTTTTTAAGAGCCAAAAATTCATAAATAGAATTGGAGCCAGCTCTAGAGACCACTAAATCAGCTGCAGCCATCAGGTCTTTCAACTCATCCTGTACATACTCAAACTGCTCATACCCAAATCGATGAATGGAAGAATCCACTTTTCCTTTCCCGCAGATGTGAATGATTTGAAATCTGTCCAATAACGTATCCAGATGATTCCGGATAATGTCGTTTAATTTCTGTGATCCAGAACTTCCACCCATGATGAGAATAACCGGTTTATCCTTAACGAAATCACATTGCCTCAGACCCTTTGTTTCATCTCCCTCAAACAGTTCCTCACGAATAATCGCTCCGACCCATTCTGCTTTCTTTTCCGGTAAATATTTCATCGTTTCCGGAAACGTAGCCAGCACTTTTCTGGCAAATGGGAAAGCAAGCTTATTCGCAAGTCCCGGGGTGTAATCCGATTCGTGGATAATCGCAGGCACCCCTTTTAGTTTGGCGGCGGTTACAACCGGAACCGAAACAAACCCACCCTTTGAAAAAACCGCATGTGGTTTCACTTTCGATAAAATTCGTAACGATTGCCAGGTTCCTTTTAAAACCCGAAATGGATCTTTAAAATTTTCCTTATCAAGGTATCGACGGAGTTTTCCCGTAGAAATAGCGTGGTACGTAATTCCGTCCATACCACTGATAAGCTCCCGTTCAATTCCCTGATGCGAACCGATGTAGTGAACATCCCAGCCATCATTTATAAACTCCGGAATCAGTGCTAAATTGACGACTACATGACCAGCTGTTCCGCCCCCGGTAAAAACAATTGATTGATTTTTCATTTGATGCTGTCGTCCTTTCTATATGTACAATTCAAACGATTGTAAACCATTCTTATCACTTATTCTATCGTAAAAGAAATCTCTTATAAAGTGAAACTTCCATCAGTGGGGGGTTTTCCATCCCCCACTGATGGTTAGTTGAACTTATCAGGAATTTACTGGCCGTTTATCCCCACTTAGCCTTGTGGGTGTACCCTCAAAACTTGAAGGGGGGTATTACGGCCAGTTAATGCGTGATAAAGTGAAACTTCCATAAGTGGGGGTTTTACGGTCAGTTAATGCGTGATAAAAGAAAGACCTATCCTGAAATTATCCATTTCAAGATTCCCCTAATAAATAACACCCCCCCAATCCCAGGCGCTTTCCATGCAGGGATTGGGGGGGTATTAAAACCTCTTACCATATTCACATAAACTTACATTTGTAAAAGTCGCAATCCTTAAGATTCCAATTATAGACCCATTCAGAGCTTTCTCTTTAGAATGGAAGAGAAATAATTAGTCCGGCAATGGTTGCAGATAAAATTGAAGCAAGAGTTGCACCAATCAATAGCTTCATTCCATATTTGGAAACTGTTTTTCCTTTTTCAGGATCAATTCCCTGAACAGTACCTGCGATAATGCCGATGGATGAGAAGTTCGCAAAGCTGGTCAGGAATACAGATACAATTCCGACAGTTTTCTCACTCATGCCACCCATGATATTGGTAAATTGCTCCATCGCAACAAATTCATTGGTGACAATTTTTGTACCCATTATACTTCCTGCTTCTATAACCTCACTTGGCGCAATACCCATCAGAATTCCAAGAGGAGCTATAATATAGCCAAGGATTTGCTGCAGAGTTACACCTGCAAAGGCAAATTGAATAATCCAGTTCACGAATTCCAGAGCAGCAATAAAGGCAATTAACATTGCTGCAACAATCAGAGCAATACGTCCACCATCTAATGCACCATTCCCCATCGCTTCGAAAAAGCTTTTGGCTTCTGATACATCTTTAATATCTACCTCATCGTCCTCATCCTTTACCTCAACAGGCGCGATGATAGAAGAAACAATTAGGGCACTGAACATATTCAAAGGAAGAGCCACTAACACATATTCTGCTGGAATCATCTGCATATAGGCTCCTACAATGGAAGCCGAAACAGATCCCATGGCTGATGCACTTACAATATATAAACGATTGCTATCTAAATGATGAAACTGTGATTTAATGGCCAGCAATGCCTCTGACTGTCCAAAAAAGATACTGTTTACAGCGTTAAAAGACTCAACTTTTGGCAGACCAGTGATTTTCGAAATCCCCCAGCCAAGATACTTAATGATTAACGGCAGGATTTTCAGGTGGGTTAATACCGCTAATAACGTAGAGAAAAAGACAATAATCAACAGAACATTAAAGAAAAATGCATTTTCAAACCCGCCTAATCCTCCAGCAATAAAGTTAACACCTGCCATACCAAATTCAATCAGCTTGTTGAAGCCATTGGATATAGCTAAAATGATATCCTGACCAATATCGGTCTTAAATAAAAAGTAGGTAATGATCAGCTGTGACAAAATCATAACCAGAATACCTTTAAAATTAATACTTGTCCGTTCATTAGACATTAAAAAGGCGATTCCTATGACTATTAAAATAGCTAAAATTCCAAATAAGATTCCTACAACATCCACAATTTATACCTCCTTGTTCCTGCTGGTTTTATTGTTTGAATACAGGAAGACTTTCATACAGTAAGACTTTCTTGTCGAAATATCCTATTATGATGATTGAATACTGTCTTGAAATTCTAACGATTGAAAGCGATTTACCGAAAATCTTCACACATTTAAACATTATAACGGAAAGCCCATACATGTTTCCACAATTTTTTTAAAGGAGAATAAGTGCAACTGCAATGCCCCTTTGCTGAAATCATCGTCATTACGAACCAATAAAGCAATTTTAGTTTGTATAAAATAAGAAAAAAGTCCCCGTTTTATAACAGGGACTTTTTTCTTATTAAGTATTATTTCTTTATAAACATCTGAGTCCAGTAATGTCCATAGCTCCCGCCTTTGGCATAACCTACCCCTATATGGGTTACATTGGGATCCAGTATATTTTTCCGATGGCCGGGACTGTTCATCCAGGAACGCACTACTTCTTGCGCGGTTCGCTGTCCGGCTGCAATATTTTCTGCTGCCCTGGTGTAGGAGATTCCGAAATTCTGCATCATCGTAAATGGAGAGCCATAGGTTGGAGAAGTATGGGAAAAATATCCCTTATCCCTCATATCTTCTGACTTATATCGGGCAACCCTTGCCAGTTCCCAATCAAACTTCAGAGGACTTAGCCCATTTTGGGAACGATAATCATTTGTAATTCTGGCTACTTCCTCTTCAACCGATTGAGTACCTTCTCCAAGCGGGATAGAAACTTTATCTCCTGGATAAATTAAATCAGGGTTACTGAATTGGGGGTTGGCATTAATAATTTCTGAGAGCCCGACTTCATACCTTACTGATATTTTCCATAAGGTATCTCCCGGTTGAACCGTGTATGTATCCGTCTGTGCTGAAACATTCACGTTTTGCACTGTGAATAAAAGTAGCATAATGCCAAAAGCGACGAGAACCCTTTTTACATTCACAGGTAACACTCCTTTCTTAAAGATCACCCTTAGTTTATGCCGATTTTTGTAAATTAAACAAAAAAGTGGTTGAAAGTTGAATTTGATTGTCACCCATGATTACACGCTTAATGCACAAAAAAACTGGATATTCCACATCGATATCCAGGGGATTCCCAAAGGTATTTATATTTACTTAAAAAGCTCCAGATCCACCACCGCCACCGCCTGCTCCTGCTCCAGTACCGGCACTTCCTGTAGTAGCAGAGACCGTTTGTTCAGCTTGGCTGAAACTTTGCTGAACAGAAGCCGATAGTACAAGAAGACCCGATATATTATGGCTGGAATCCTGTGCTGCAGGCAAATGATTGATCATTTGTTCACTTTTCTTATTCATTTTCTTATCATTTAATCCAATTGCGTAAATGATAGCTCTTAACTGATCGTTATCCTTCCATTTCTTTACCTTACTAACATCGGTGTCAGGATAGTTTCTTTGAAAGGCCTTCCACTTATTTTGAATAGCAATCCCTTTCACTGTTTTTGGTGAATAAAACAAAGCGAATGCTTCGAGGGAAATGAATAAGGTAATCGCTGCAAACATCCATACAAACAGCTGGTGGATACCTGAAATAATGGCAAACGGAATCATTAACAGAGCGACTAATCCTGTCGCCCATTTCTGCTTTGTCTTTTTCTCCTTCAAATTATGGCCTTCCATCTCATTGGCAACCATTCCTGACCAGGTTTGCATATCTTCATGGAAGATTTTATGATTCGACTTTTCATTTGTATAGGCTTCTAAATCCTCTGTGTGGAAGGTTCCATTTTTCCCGATTTTATCAAACAGCCAGCTGATTAAAAATGCCTCATGGGAATGTTCTGTGTTTCGTTGCTGAACCGTGAAAGTATTTTGATCTTCCTGCTTTACATACTTTTTACGAACAAGATCCAGTAGTGCTGCCGTAACCAAATAGGCATTCTGTGGCATGGATTGCATATAAAGTATCGTAGCAGGTGTACTCATCACTTCTTTTGGAACCAATGTGTGTTCAGGATACATACGCTCTGCTTCTATCTTTTTGACCTGATGACTACGCCAGGCTGACCAGATGAGTACCAGAAACAGGATGGCAAAAGCCCCAAGAATGTAAGGAGCAAAATCTGATATCTTTTCCTGTCTATCTTGAAAAGCTGCTCGTTCATCTTTCAGTCTCTGCTGTTCGGCTAAAATATCCTCTCGCACGGATTGATTGTCTGTTAACGATGCTGCCGGAAAAAGCTCCTGAGGATAAGCAACACGAATATCTCCATTTCTGTCACTCTTAACTCTGCCCATATCAAAATGAACAACTCCATCATTTGCTGTTTCAGCAGTCTGCTGTGCCTCGTCATAACCAAGAGCAATCACATTTGATGTGGTTTGAGGCGGATGAATAAATACATCGAGCTCCTCATAATCAGATTCGTTACTTTTATCAAAAAATGGCCAGTAAAATTGGGCTACATCATTGTATATTTCCATCCCATCCTGAATGGTATAAGTAAGATCAAATGTAATCGTTTCTCCGGAATCGCCTTCACGATATACCTTGTATGTATTTCCATCCTCAAGTTCAAATTCCAGTGAAGAACCATTCTCAGATGCTGAAAACTTTTCAACGGTTGAACCTTCTTTAGGAATAATCGTCCGGGTAATCCCATTAAAATCATCATCAAATTGATACGTATGGGATTCCGTAACTTCTACAGTTCCATCTTGCTGTAAGTACGCATCAATTCTAGTCTTTTCGATGGTAAAATCAACAGCAAAGACCTGTATCGGAAATAATACTATAAGAACAAGAATCATACATATAGATGCAATTTTCTTCATGGATAGTTCTCCTTTCCTATCTCTATATACGAAAAAAGAACGAAAACGTTTCAACCTTTTCTTATGATTCCAATTTTTTGTTACAATACTCTTGTACAATAAGGCTGGTTTGGGTGGTGGCTCACTCCCTTTATGAAAGGGGGTGATGCTTATAACAGTATTCGAATCGCTGATGTTAATGATTTCTTTTGGAACATTCGTCGCGACGATACTGTCTGAAATAAAAAAGTAACCACCCTGTAAGCCTGGCAAGCAAGTTAGGGTAGTTACCATTTTGACGCTCTAACGTGTGAGTCGCCCCCAATTGGGCTATTGTACGGCCGTTGGTGAATCGCCAACGGTCTTTTATAATATATGCGTAAGTCTAAATGTATTATACATGAGTTTTCTAATACTGAAAAGCTACGGCAACTTTCATAAGCCTAAGTTTTCAAGCTGGTTTAATAAACTCGTGATATCACGAATGGTATCCACAATCTCGGAATTTTGCAGCTGTTCAATCGCAACATCCCCTTGTTCGGTGACCTGCTGGATGGTTTGATTTAAGTTTTCACTATGCTTAATGAATTGCTGATGAAGATCTTCAGCTACAGCTGGTGGTTCAAGCTGTGTAAATTCATTAATCTGCTCTTCTATATTATTCAAGCGTTCATTCAGCTGCTGCTCAACTTCAGGATTATTTGCTGCCTCTTCCATAAGCTGCGGCAGATCGGAATTAAACTCACTTAGTGTATGAATATATTCTGTCGCTTCACTAGCATAATCCAGGGAGTCATTCACTTCATTAAACAAATTACAGCCTGTCAGCAGAGTAGTCATAAAGAAAATGAGGGTTACCATTAATCCCTTTTTCACATTCAGACTCCTTTCCCGTTCATTTACTGTCATTTTAACATATCATTCAAGCGGGCTTCTTCTAAAGCACCTTCTTTAACAAAGGAAATCGCCATTTTATACAAAAAAGAGGACGGGAAAGCCTCCCATCCCCTAGCCTGCTTCTGTGTCTTCTTTTCTGAAAAACTCCTTCATGGCATGGAAAACATCTGCTCTTCGCTTCAAAACATAGTGTTTAAACTTCGGATCCTCAAACTTGTGATAAGCAGACATCAATGTGGAATGCCGGTTATACTGATTCACCTCTCCATAACAGAACATGCTGGACTTCTCCATCAACTGTTCAACAAGGCTCACACAGTTTCGATTATCAGAAGTTAAGTTGTCTCCATCAGAAAAATGAATAGGATAAATATTATAACGTGATGGGCTATATCGATCTTCTATAACCTCCAAAGCTTTGCGATAGGCTGATGAACAAATGGTTCCCCCGCTTTCACCTTTTGAAAAAAATTCATCCTCTGAAACTACTTTAGCTTCTGTATGATGGGCAATAAATTCAATATCAACCGTATCATAATTTCTGCGAAGAAAACGCGTCGTCCAGAAGAAAAAACTCCTGGCCATATATTTCTCCCACATTCCCATGCTTCCTGAGGTATCCATCAGGGCTATGATAACAGCTTTCGAATCTGGCTTTTCGATGTCCTCCCAGGTTTTAAAGCGAAGATCGTCGGGGTAAATGGGTGAAAAAGATGCCTCTCCTTCCTGGGCATTTCGCTTCAGCGCCTCTTTTAGACTTCTCTTCTTATCAATATTTCCGGTGAGACCTGTTTTACGAAGATCTCTAAATTCAGTATCTGTGGTTACAATGTCATCCTTCTCTTTTTCTTCCAGATTAGGCAACTCCAGATGCTGAAAGAAAGCCTCTTCCAGTTCTTCAAAGGATACTTCGGTTTCATAATAATCCTCACCGGGCTGATCCCCTGGCTGTTGACCATTACCTGCCTGCCCTTGCTCAGGCTTGCCGTCCTTAGCTACAACATCTCCTACTTTGCTGTCTCCCTGCCCCTGGCCGGCATGTTTATTTTTATCAAAGTTATACCTGATTTTATATTCATTTAAAGAACGAACAGGGATTTTCACGACATCTTTTCCTTTTGACATAATCACACTTTCTTCTGTCACCAAATCAGGCAACCGGTTTTTTATGGCTTCTCTGACTTTCTCCTGGTGCCTTTGCTGATCATCATATCCTTTTTTATGGAGAGACCAATCTTCTTCTGATATCACAAAGCTTCTCTTATCATCACTCATGAATTTCCCCCCATAAGATTTATTAATGTTATCTTATGCAGAAATTGGACTTCTCTTCACTAAAAATTGAATTTTTTGAAAATATAGTGCAGTTGATGAGATTCCATTGTCTTTACATTACTTTATTAAGATGAAGACCATTATAAAAAACTCACGAGCTGGTTATGGCCTTCACTAGACTAAAGCCAAATCCATCTAAATTCAAAAAGGCACCCAAGTCATGAATTGAGTGCCTTTTTTATAATCTTATTCTATTATCCTTCCAGCAAGAGACTATACGGATCTTCCAGCATCTCTTTTATTCTTACAAGGAATTGAACGGCTTCACGACCATCTACAATACGGTGATCGTAGGAAAGGGCAAGATACATCATAGGACGAACCTCGATGCTGTCGTCAGGCATAACCATTGGACGTTTTTGAATTTTGTGCATACCGAGAATACCAACCTGTGGTGAGTTCAGGATTGGCGTGGATAGTAAGGATCCAAATGTACCTCCATTTGTAATCGTAAAGGTTCCACCTTGCATGTCATCCACGGCAAGCTTTTTATCCCGGGCTTTTTTCGCCAACTCGCCAACTTTATTCTCAATACCGGCAAAGTCCAGACGATCGGCATCTCTTACAACCGGTACCACAAGACCATCTTCTGTAGATACGGCCATGCCAATATCATAGAAATTCTTCTTAACAATTTCGTCTCCCTGAATTTCTGCATTCAGAAGCGGGAATTCTTTAAGTGCACCAACGACTGCTTTTGTAAAGAAGGACATGAATCCCAGCTTCACCCCATGCTTTTCCTGGAATGTTTCCTTGCGTTCTTTACGAAGGTTCATCACGGCGGTCATATCAACTTCATTAAAGGTTGTGAGCATAGCAGCCGTATGCTGAACATCTACAAGACGCTTGGCAATGGTTTGACGACGACGGGACATCCGGACACGCTCAACAGGTTTATCAAATTCTGTTTTCTCCGCGTCTTTGGAAGACTTACCGGAATCCTTTGCTTTTTTACTGCTTTCCACTTTTTCTCTTGCAGCCTGTTCTACGTCTTCTACACGTACACGGCCTAATGGATCTTTAGGATACAGCTCATTTAAATCAATACCAAGCTCACGAGCACGCTTTCTTGTTGCTGGTGAAGCCACAGGTGCCGTGTTTGGATCCTGTTCATCACTGGCTGCTGCCGGCTCTTCTTTAGCAGCAGGAGCTGGTTCTGACTCTGCTTTTTTCTCTTCTGCAGGTGCTTCTGTTTCTTTTTCTTCCGGCTTCGTTTCCCCAGCTGACACTCCACCACCTGCTGTTCCATTTTCGTCTACTTTGGCAATCACATCGCCGATTTCAACATCTTCTCCTTCACCGGCAACGATTTCTGTTAAAACACCCTCAAATTCCGTGTTCACTTCAACATTTACTTTATCCGTTTCCAGTTCTACAACTGGATCACCCTTTTCGACTTTGTCCCCTTCTTTAACAAGCCATTCTGAAATCGTACCTTCTGTGATGGATTCAGCTAGTTCAGGAATTGTTATCTCTTTCACTGGGAATCTCCTCCTTTAGAAAGCTTAAGCGTCTGGTTTATAATCTTACTTTGTTCTGCTTTATGAATATTAGGTTCACCTACGGAAGGCGCTGAACGTCTAGGACGGCCAATATACTTCACCGTCTGACTGTCCTTCACTAATGTCTGCAGCTCCTCCTTAACGAAGTCCCAGCTGCCGGCATTTCTAGGCTCTTCCTGAACCCATACAATTTCCTCTGCATTTTTATAACGAGCTAAAATATCCTTGATTTGTTCCGCAGGGAATGGATAGATTTGTTCAACACGTAATACATGAAGCCAATCGAAATCTTCCCCTTTTCTTTCATCAAGTGCTTCATCCAAGTCGACCATAATCTTCCCACTGCCCAGAACGACACGTTTCACTTTTGTTTTCTTCGTCCCGAGGTTTTTCTGTTCAACAACCGGGTTGAACTTCCCTTCCGTAAACTCACTTGGTGCAGCAGCGACTCTTGGATTTCTTAAAAGACTCTTAGGTGTCATGACAACCAATGGACGTGCCGAATCTTTGCCGCCAATTGCAGCCTGCCTACGCAGCAAGTGGAAAAATTGTGCTGATGACGTTACATTCGCAACCGTAAAGTTATTTTCAGCAGATAACTGTAAGAAGCGTTCCAAGCGTGCACTGGAATGCTCTGGTCCCTGTCCTTCATAGCCATGCGGAAGGAGTAGCACCATATTTGATTTTTGTCCCCATTTGGCACGTCCGGCAGCAATAAATTGATCAAGAATCACCTGACCGGTATTGGCAAAATCGCCAAACTGTGCTTCCCAGAACACTAAAGTTTCCGGGGATTGAACACTATATCCGTACTCAAATCCAAGCACCCCCACTTCGGATAGAGGGCTGTTATAAACATCAAAGGATGCATGAACACCTGCTAAATCATGAAATGGACTGTACGTATCTTCTGTTTCAACATCATGCAGAACCGCGTGACGATGTGCAAATGTTCCGCGTTCTGTATCCTGACCAGTGATACGAATCGGGGTTCCGTCCTTTAAAATAGTGGCAAAGGCCAAGGCTTCCCCTAATGACCAGTCAATTTTCCCTTCCTCAAATCCTTTTGCGCGCTTCTTAAGAATTCGCTCTAACTTTTTAAAGACGTTAAATCCTTCAGGACGTTTAAGCAAGTTCTCATTAAGTTCTTCTAGGGTTTCCAAAGGTACAGCTGTTTCAATTTCTTCGAGTCCATTTGTCAGAGCCTCAGGTACCTCAGCCTCTTCAGGTTCATCCTGTTCGTCCTCCTTCATACTTTCATAAATGGACTTGAACTTTTTCGAAACATCCTTCTTCAACTGATTAAACTCTTCTTCTGAAATCACACCTTCTTCCACCAGACTTTGGGCATAAACGTGAAGTGCTGAGTCATGCTCATCAATATTCTGATATAAAAATGGCTGAGTGGATCTTGGTTCATCCATTTCGTTATGTCCATAGCGACGATAGCCAACTAAGTCAATTAAAATATCTTTATGAAACTTTTTACGATATTCGTAGACGAGATTAACAGCTGTTAAACAAGCTTCAGGATCGTCCGCATTAACATGAACAACCGGGATTTCAAATCCTTTTGCCAAATCACTTGCATAGGTTGTGGAGCGACCATCAGTATTGTTTGTCGTAAAGCCGACGAGATTATTAGCAATAATATGAATCGTTCCACCTGTGTGATAGCCCCTTAAACGGGAAAGATTTAATGTTTCAGCAACCACACCTTCACCGATAAAGGCTGCATCTCCATGTATGGAAATGGTAAACGCCTTATTAAGATCAGGCTCAGCATAGCCACTATGTGTGCGGTCGTCCTGTGCTGCACGTGTATACCCTTCCACAATAGGGTTTACAAATTCCAGATGAGATGGGTTATGTGCAAGCGTTACATGTGTGCTTTTCTCATCCTTTCCTTTAATATCACGATCAGCACCAAAATGGTATTTTACGTCACCTGTCCATCCATAGTTGATTCCGGTTGAACCTTCAGATGGAATCAGCTCTTTATCAGGTGAGGAATGGAATTCGGAAAAAATTAAATCGTATGGCTTCCCAAGAACATGGGCTAATACATTAAGACGACCGCGGTGAGCCATTCCCATAAGTACATGCTCAACTGAATCATTGTTTGCTTCATGAACGAGACGATTAAGCATTGGAACCATAACATCCAAACCTTCTATAGAAAAGCGCTTTTGCCCTACAAATGTTTTTCCGAGAAATTGCTCAAACCCTTCTACTTCAGCTATGTTTTGCAGCAATTCCTTTTTTTCGTCAGGATTAAGAGTGACATTGAAATTACCGGTTTCAACATTTTGCTGAAGCCACTCTCGTTCCTGATCATCATGTACATGGTAAAATTCGAAAGAGATTTTACCGGCATACCGCAATTTTAGCGTTTTAACAACATCCAAAGCATTGTTCACATTGGATGGTGCGTTTTTCCATACCCATCTTGCCGGAATCGAACGCAAATCCTCATCCGACAAACCATAAGTCTTTGGATCAACAAGTGGAGAATAGCGATCTTTTTTCCTGCCTACTGGATAAATATTCGCTTCTAAATGTCCATGGCGACGAATGGCCTCTACTAGCTTCATAGTCGCAGAGATTTTTTGTACGTCACCATCTGATAATTCCTGTGCTTCTCCTGGTTGTGTGGTTCCGCCAGGGGATATCCATTCAGGTGCTCCATATTCACGAAAGATATCCTTTAATGACGGATCTACCAAATCAGGGTCTTCCAAAAATTGTTCATATTGCTCTTCAACGTAACCCATGTTTGGGCCGTGAAACTGATCCCAAATACTTTCTGACCCTTTGTTTGACACTTTTCACTACCCCCATTAGAATTTCGTAAACGTATACATTACTCTTTTTATTATAGGATTACACCGCTTCTGACTCAACTCATTCATTTATATTCCATGAATTTGTTGAGCCAGGTGCAAGGTCCTAATCATGTACCATACTCATTTAGTATATAAAAAAAATCCTGTACAGAAAAGTCTGTGAGTAAAGAAATTTCAAGTTTTTCGAAAGTTTATGGAATGAGTGAGCATTTTTAAGTCTAAGACATCATTTATTGGTGTAAAGCATGATGGATTGTCTGGTCGAGCATCTTCATCACATGCTGATCATCATGAGAATAATAAATGGTCGTTCCCTCTCTGCGAAACTTTACTAATCGCAGTCCTTTCAAATACCGAAGCTGATGTGAAACATTGGATTGCTTTAGCTGGAGCGTGTCTGCAATCTGATTAACAGAATATTCGTTTTGAAATAACAAGTATAAAATCCGTAGTCTTGTTGGATCGGATAATGCTTTAAATGTTTGAGAAACAATAAAGAGTGTATCCTCATCCAGTTCTTTATAACCCTCATTTTTATTTTTTTCCATATTTATCGCCTCTTTAATTACAATTATCTTCTTTTTTATGGAATTTGGCATTGGCTCCTTCTATCTGTATCGTCGTATGATGCAGTTCGAACTTGTCATGTAAAAGATTTGATGCTTTTTCTAAAATCGAGTCACGGTTTACGTCATCCTTAACAATCAAATGACAGGTTAAAGTTGGAAAATCTGAAGTGATAGCCCAAACGTGCAAATCATGAACTTCCTTAACTCCTGATATATTGCACAATGTTTCCTCAACAACATCCATTTCAATATGAGATGGTTTTCCCTCCATCAACACATGAACAGAATCCCTGGTCACTCTCCAACCGCTGATAAGAACCAGTATAGCCACTATCACACTGGCGATAGGGTCTGCTATATTCCAGTTAAAGAAAATAATCAATAGACCGGCAACCATGGCTCCAGCAGAACCAAGCAAATCACCTAGTACGTGTAAAAAAGCACTGCGTAAATTCAGGTTTTCTTCTGTATCTCCCCTCATAAGAATCCAGGCAACTACAACATTAACAACCAGGCCAATAGAAGCAATAATCAGCATACCCGATCCTACATTAGGGGGGTTCAGAAAACGGTGATACGCTTCCCAGAATATATATAGGGAAATAGCCAGCAAGGTAATACCGTTAATAAAAGCGGCTAAAATTTCAAAACGTTTATATCCATACGTTTTACTGGCATTAGCAGCTTTTTCTCCCATCTTAAAAGCGACAAGACTCAATCCAAGGGATGCGGCATCGCTTAACATATGCCCTGCATCAGATATAAGCGCTAAACTATTTGTCAAAAACCCGCCTATGACTTCCACAACCATAAAAGCGGCAATCAGACAAAAGCTGATCAGTAACGCTTTTTTATTTGCATTATGGTGATGACCATGTCCATGGCTATGTCCGTGATCATGATTATGATTGTGCCCCATTGTTTTCACCTCTTGATATATGATCATATGTTCATATTAACAAACATACATATATTAATAAAGAAAAAGCGAAATGTACTCCTTATATTTATAGAATACACTCCGCTTACAATATTATATAAAATCTTTTTCATTATGTGATTATAAAATTTTACTCAAGAAAGACTGTGTACGAGGGTTTTGCGGGTTATCAAAAATATCTTCCGGATTTCCTTCCTCCTGGATGATGCCTTCATCCATAAAGATGACCCGATCTCCAACCTCACGGGCAAAGCCCATCTCATGGGTAACGACGACCATAGTCATACCTTCCTTTGCCAAATCCTTCATAACCTGCAGGACATCCCCTACCAGCTCAGGATCAAGGGCAGATGTAGGCTCATCAAAAAGCATCACTTTTGGCTCCATGGCAAGAGCACGGGCGATGGCTACACGCTGTTTTTGACCGCCTGAAAGACTGTCCGGATAATCATGGGCTTTGTCAGATAATCCAACTTTTTCAAGCAGGGCCCGTCCGGTTTCTTCTGCCTCTTTTTCAGATAATCCTTTTACTTTAATGGGGCCCAGCGTCACATTTTCCAGCACTGTTTTATGCGGAAACAGATTGAAATGTTGGAAAACCATCCCCACTTTTGTTCGAAGGGCATTTATATCGGTACCAGCAGCAGTTAGTTCATCTCCGTCAATCGTTACTGTACCTGAGGTGATATCCTCCAGCAGGTTGAGACAACGCAAGAAGGTACTTTTCCCGGATCCTGAAGGGCCAATCACACAGACCACTTCACTCTCTTCAACCTGGGCATCAATTCCCTTTAAAACTTCCAAATCACCGAACGATTTATGCAAATCTTTTACTGTTATCATTTAGACATCCATCTTCCTTTCTATTCTTCGTAAATAAAGAGCAGCAGGAATCGTTATAATAAGATAAAATATACAGACCATGACAAGCGTTTCAAACTGCTCAAAGGTAGCGTTATAGTACTGTCGAGCCTGATAAATTAAATCAGGAACAGCGATAACGGAAAATACCGATGTATCCTTTAAGCTGATAACAAACTGATTTCCCAATGGAGGAATCATACGCTTAAACGCCTGTGGCCAGACAATATAACGCATCGTCTGTCTCTCTGTTAACCCTAAAGACCGCCCTGCCTCTGTCTGTCCACTATCAATGGAATATACTGCACCGCGGACAATCTCACCAATGTAGGCACCCGCGTTTAATGCAATAGCAATAACACCTGTAGCAAAGGAATTCAACTGTAATTCTGCCAGACCAAAATAGATAAATAAAGCCTGTGCCATAATCGGCGTGCCCCGGATCATTTCAATATAAACAGTCCAGAAACCCCGAATAAACTTTATTTTTGATAGCTTCCCCAGTCCGGCCAAAGCTCCTAATATCATACCCAGAAAAAGCCCGATAAGGGTAATGGCTACAGTTAATTGCAATCCTTCCCAGAGAAAGGGTAAGGATTTTATATACGGTGTATCCATAATAGCATCTATCATTCTAAAAATCTCCCCCTTAATTTAAAAAACAGCGTAACAAGCTTTGCTTGTTACGCTTGATTGCTCTATACAATATGGTTTATTAAAGATGTTTATTCCTGTGGCGGCTCCGTACCAAACCATTTCTTATAGATTTCTGCATAGGTCCCGTTTTCCTTAATCGTCGCTAATGCTTCGTTTACAGGCTCAACCAGATCAGATCCTTTTGGAAACGCTATGCCATATGGCTGCCCCTGCAGAACATCTCCTACTGTTTTCAGTTCATCGGATGCATTTTGATTGATGTAATATTGAACGTTTGGTAAATCATAAAGCACCGCATCCAGACGACCAGCCTGCAAATCCTGATAGGCTGTTACAATCTCAGGGAACGAATTCACATCGGCATTCGTATTCTCTTTAAGATAGTCTTCACTTGTGGATCCCTGACGTGCCCCTACTGTGTGTCCGTCAATATCCTCTATGGATTCCAGTTCCGAATCCTTGGGAACAGCCAAAATTAAACCAGAGTCATAGTATTTATCCGAGAAATCTATTTCCTCTTTGCGATCTTCAGTAATGGAGATGCCGGCAATCCCAATGTCATGCTTGCCAGTACGCATGGAACCCAGTAATCCATCGAACTCCATGGTATTATAATTCACTTCAAATCCAGCTTCCTCTGCGATCGCATTGAGTAAATCAATATCGAACCCTTCCATATCCCCTGTCTCAGGATTCTTATATTCAAATGGCTGGAAGTTGGCATCTGTTGCAACCTGATAAACTTCTGAATCACCATTTGAACCACTATCTGTATCACCACCATCTCCGTTGCCTGATGAATTACCGGTACCACAAGCTGCCAGCATTGCCAGTGATAGCAATACCACTAAAAAAACAGCAATTTTTTTCATTTCAAATTCTCCCCCTTAATATTTTGTAAACACTGTTTTTCAGAAGGCCCCTGAAAATTATATATAGGCTTGTTTCGTCTTAAGACAAAAGGAATGCAACATAAAATAAATCCTTAGAACATGTAAACTCCGGAACCTTTAATGTTTGTACATACTTATGGTTATTTCTTGGGTTTTATTCCCGCTATTAAAAACTGATTCCAGAAAATCTGCAGTTTTATCAGCCATACAGAGATAAAAAAAGCCGTTCCAATGGACTCACCATTGAAACGGCTTTTCTTAGCGGTTTAAAAGACTGCCGACATAGCGCAGCAATTCATTGGCCGACGTTGAATCATATCCATATTCATCAATGAGGGTGGCAATCACCTCATTGATTTTCTTCAACTGCTGCTCATCAGGGGTTTTGGTCGAAGTGGTAATCTTGACGACATCCTTTAAATCAGCAAACAGCTTCTTCTGGATGGCTTCACGCAGCCTTTCATGGGACTGATAATCAAAACGTTTACCTTTACGGGCATAAGCCGAAATACGGATTAAAATCTCTTCACGGAAACCGCGCTTGGCATTTTCCGATACTCCAATCTGCTCCTCAATAGAACGCATCAGCTTTTCATCCGGCGGCATTTCTTCGCCAGTTAGAGGATCTTTAATTTTCGTTTTATTACAGTAGGCCTCAACATTATCAAGATAATTATCCATCAGCGTTTTCGCAGATTCTTCATATGAGTAGACGAACGCCTTTTGCACTTCATTTTTCGCAATCTCATCGTATTCCTTTCGGGCAACGGAAATGAAGGATAAATAACGCTCTTTGTCTTCTTTCGTAATCGAAGGATGATCGTCTAATCCCTCTTTTAGAGAACGCAGCACATCAAGGGCATTAATGGAGTTGGTATCCTTTCTGATGATGGCAGAAGAAATCCGATTCATAATAAAACGGGGATCAATGCCTTCCATTCCTTCATCCGGAAATTCCTTTTTGAACTCATCAATATCCACTTCACTGAATCCTTCTACATTTTGCCCATCATATAAATAGAGCTTCTTTAAGAGATCAATATCCTGCCGATTTGACTCCTTTAACCGCGTCAGGATGGTGAAAATGGCTGTTATTTTTAAGGTATGTGGCGCAATATGGACATTCTTCATATCACTTTCCTTCACCATTTTCTGATAAATCCGTTCTTCATCACTGACTTTTAGGTTATAAGGGACCGGCATGACAATCATCCGGGAGTGTAAGGCTTCATTCTTTTTGTTGGCAATAAATGAACGGTACTCCGCTTCATTCGTATGGGCAACAATCAGCTCATCAGCACTGATCAAAGCAAAGCGTCCGGCCTTAAAGTTACCTTCCTGAGTAAGAGATAAAAGGTGCCATAAAAACTTCTCATCACACTTTAAGATTTCCTGAAATTCCATTAAACCGCGGTTGGCCACATTTAACTCCCCATCGAAACGGTAGGCACGGGGATCTGATTCAGACCCATACTCTGCGATGGTCGAAAAATCAATGGAACCCGTTAAGTCAGCAATATCCTGTGATTTCGGATCCGATGGGCTAAAGGTACCAATACCCCGACGTTTATTTTCGGATAAAAAGACCCGCTCTACCTTCACATCCTCAATCCTGCCTCCATATTCCTCTTCAAGCCGCATCATGTTAAGCGGGGATAGATTGCCCTCAATTCGTATGCCGTATTCCTCATAGAAATCATCACGTAAATGCTGCGGAATCAGGTGCAGAGGATCCTCATGCATGGGACAGCCTTTAATCGCATATACCGCACCATAATCCGTATAGGAAAAACGCTCCAGGCCTCTCTTAAGCAATGAAACGATGGTTGACTTTCCGCCGCTTACCGGTCCCATTAATAATAAAATCCGCTTACGGACATCCAGCCGTTCTGCTGCCGGATGGAAGTATTCCTCGACCAGTTTTTCCAGCGCTTCCTCCAGACCAAAAAGCTCATCACTAAAAAACTTGTATTCGTTATGCCCATCCTTTTCTTCAATGCCTGCTTCTTTAATCATTTGATAAATTCTTGAATGTGCAGACTGTGCTAAATAAGGCTTTTCTTTTAAAAGTTCCAGGTATTCCCTAAACGTACCTTCCCATCGGAGTTCTTCCTCTTCTCTCCGATGCTCCTCAATTTTGTTTAAGATGCTCATGCATCGCCCTCCTATTTAGTGAAGTCCATTTACGATGTTTTGTACGATTTTTACAAATATATGTCGAGGACGAGCTAATCATGAATTATAAAGTGAAACTTCCATCAGTGGGGGGGTTCTTCACCTCCACTGATGGTTAGTTGAACTTATCAGGGATTTACTGGCCTTTTCCCCCACTTAATCTTGTTAAGTTACCTTCAAAACAAGTAGGGGGGTTACGGCCAGTTAATGCGTGATAAAAAAGAGCCAACCCAACAGGTCAGCTCTTTCCCTTCATTAAGTACATATATTACTGGCCGTTTTTCACCCGGGTAGCCACATCTACAAGTCGCTTCGTCTGATGCTTAACGGCGCCTTCTACTCCGTCTCCGGCAATTTTCCCATCTTCACCTTGAGTAGCGCTTGTACCATAAGGATTTCCGCCACCTGCAAAAATGGATTGATCTGTATATCCTGGAGGGACAATGATCGCTCCCCAGTGTGCCATGGATGTATAAAGGGACTGGACAGTTGCTTCCTGACCGCCATGTGGATTTTGTGCGGAAGTCATCCCGCTTACAACCTTATTAACTGTTTTACCATTTGCCCAAAGACCCCCTTGAGTATCAAGGAATTGCTTCATTTGAGCAGGAAGGTTACCAAAACGTGTAGGCATACTGAATAGCATAGCATCTGCCCACTCGATATCATCTGAAGTTGCTTCTGGAACGTCTTTTGTAGCTTCATAGTGCTCTTTCCAGGCCGGGTTGGACGCAATCGCTTCCTCAGGAGCAAGCTCAGGAACTTTGACAACTTTTACGTTTGCACCTGCCTCTTTTCCTGCTTCTTCAGCCCATTTAGCCATCTGATAATTAATTCCGGTTGAACTGTAATAAATAACTGCTAAATTTACATCTGCCATTTGACTCGACTCCTTTTGTTCTGATTTATTAAATAGTCTGCTAAAAAGTCCCATCATTTAAACACCTTTCTTTCACATTTAATCTAATTTCCGGAACCACCTCCTTAAATTAGACCAAAATCATTTATTATTGTCTTAACTAAAGTGTTTCCTATACCACTCTGCTGCCTTTTCCACTTCACCTCTGGTTAACTGGTGTCCATAATTTTCCCAGTGCAGTTCCACATCAGCTCCTGCCTTTTCTAAAAGGGATTGAAGCTCATTGGATTCTTCGGGAGAGCAAATGGGATCATTACTCCCGGCACCAATAAACACCGGAACTTCGGTTAAATCCGGCAGCTCAATACCTCTTCTCGGCACCATCGGATGATGCAGCATAGCTCCTCTTAACGAATGTCGATAATGGAATAATAGGCTGCCGGCAATATTCGCACCATTTGAATAGCCTATAGCTACAACGTTATTTCGATCAAACTCATATTTTTCAGCGGCTTCATCTAAAAACTCATGCAGCTCTTTTGTACGATTGATAAGATCCTCCTCATCAAATACACCTTCAGCTAATCGACGGAAAAATCTTGGCATTCCATTCTCGGAAACATTCCCCCGTACACTCAGAACAGAGGCATCATCGTCAATCATACCGGCCAGCGGTAATAAGTCCTGCTCTGTTCCACCGGTTCCGTGAAGTAGTAAAAATGTTGGTTTCTCTGGATTTGATCCTTTATTAAAAATATGCTTCAAAAGTGTTCCTCCTCTTCAATTAATCCAGCTTTCGGACTTCTACTGGTAATAAAATATTCTCAATACGTTCCCGATGAGGTTCATACCATTCAGGCAGGTGCAGAGATTCCCCTAACTGATCCTTCTTCTCATCAATCATGAAACCAGGAGAATCAGTGGCTATTTCAAATAAAATATGACCATGCTCACGAAAATACACAGAATTAAAATAATTACGATCCTGGACAGGGGTTACCTGATAGCCATTTTCCTGCAAAAGGGACTGCCATTCCAGCTGGTCATCGTCATCATCCGCCCGAAAAGCAATATGATGTATGGTCCCTGCTCCTTGCAGACCTCTAATAACCGCTGATTGTTTTATATCAATCACATTCCCTATATCACCATCAGCTTGTAGGCGAATGATATCTTCTTCCTCGCCTGTCTTTTCCAGCCCCATTAATTCGGTTAACAGTTCTGCCGTTTTCCCAGGCTGGCGGGAATAAAGTGTGGCCCCTCCAAATCCCTTAATGGCAACATCCGGAGTCACTTCGCCAAAACTCCAATCGTTCAATGGGCCTTCCTCACGCTCTACAAGTTCTAAACGAAGGCCGTGAACATCTTCAAATTCCAATGAACGCTCTCCAAACCGATCTGTTTTCTTTGTATGGATATCAAATTTAGCTAACCGTTTTTCCCAAAAAGACAGAGAATCAGGTGGCACTACGAATGAAGTCACTCCCACCTGGCCACTGCCTACTCTGCCTTTAAGAGCATCCTGTACCGGAAAAAACGTCATAATCGTTCCGGGTGATCCATTTTCATCACCAAAATAAAAGTGATAGGTTCCAGGATCATCGAAATTAACCGTCTTTTTTACAAATCTCAAGCCTAATATTCCCGCATAAAAATCCATATTTTCCTGAGGATCACCGGCAATTGCCGTAATATGATGAACTCCCTTTGTAGCCTTTGCCATAACGCCCGCTCCATTCCATAATGAATTCCAAACTATTATTTCCATTTATTAAAAATCTATTTATATCACAGCTTATATCCATGTCTCACATTCAATTGTTATTAATTCATTTATCTTTAATTCGAACTAAAGTATAAAACCTGCAGAAAAGAATGTCAAGAGATATGGAAAAGCAGAAGGGATCGTTAACCTCCGACGCATAAGCAAAATACGTGAATTGGTCCGCTTTTTGGCCATAATAGAATAGCGGGGAGTGGTTGGTCAGGGGGTTGTACCTGTATAACAAAAAATTGAGCTGCCGCAGCAACTCAATTCTGACCGTTTTTATAGGGATGTAGTAACGCATAAACTGCCCTTAAACAAGGGAGATTAATTTGATACTTTTCACCCTGCTCTAACAGATACCCATGCATACTGTCTAATTCCATCGGCAGTCCTTTTTGCAAATCCCTGTGCATAGAAGAGGTTAATTCTGGCGAGATCATTTTTAACTTTTCCAATACAGCATCAACGGTATCGTCTGGTAATCCAATTTTTCTTGCTCGGGAAATTTCATAAACTTCAGTTATAAGACTTCGTAAAAATTTCTGTGTCACCTCATCATCAAGGGCTACTCCAATTGGTGCCCGAACAGCTGATGTAATCCCGCTTAAAGAGGTGATGAAAATAAACTTTTTCCACACTTCTTCCAAAATATCATCCGTATACGTAACTTGTAACTCAGCATCCATCAGCATCTTCTCAATTTTCTTGAGGAAAGCAGAATCCTGTGCTGTTAAAGGGCCAAAAATAATTTCCTGAATGGGACTTTTCTGAATAATATCCCCTTTGTCATTTAAAGTTGATTCTATGTAACAAAGTCCACCCAGGACCTTTTCTCTGCCGAACTTTTCAATAAGTACGTCCAGATGCTCCACTCCATTTAATAACGGCAGTAGTTTAGCCCCCTGCACAACAAGCTTTTCAATTTGCGGCATTGCGCCTTCAAGATGATAATTTTTTAACCCGATAATGACTAAATCAGGGTTTGCTATTTCCTCTGGTTCCCTGATGAGATTGGGCTCAAAGGAAAAGTCACCATGGATACTTTTAATGTTCATCCCCCGCTGTTTCAGCTGTTCATACCTTTGGGATCGGACTAAAAAATAAACAGATTCCCCGTTTTTGGCAAGCTTTCCGCCAAAATAACCCCCGACTGCTCCTGCTCCAATCACGACAACATTCATTATGAACACCTCCACTATAAAATCTATGTAAATTGTTAAACATGGTGCACGTTTTTGGTTTTGAAAAGAAAGGGAAATTTGTTGTCAAATCATGAATTATCTGTGCAAGTTAAGAAAGGATATTTAAAAACACGTATAATTTGGTATAATAAGAAATAGCTTACATTTACATACGAGATGCTGATGCTAAAAAAGGAGGAATTTTCATGAAGATTATACTTATCTTAGGAGTCACAGTTGCTTTCCTTACTTCCATTTTCACTGCCGGCTATAATTCCAAAAATTAAAAGGATTGTCAGTCGCCATCCACCTTATTGGATGGCGGCTTTTTTAGTTCATATTGGGAAATCCCTGCTGACGGAGAGCTTCAAAAATAATAATGGCTGCTGTATTTGATAGATTGAGGGAGCGTATCTGATCATTCATATGAATGCGAAGACAGTGATCCTCTTTTCCCTCAAGCAAATCCTTTGGAATCCCGGAAGATTCTTTTCCAAAAACAAAAAGGATGTCCTCATCCCGATTGCTGTAATCAAAATCAGTATAATATTTAGTTCCAAAGTTTTCTATATAATAATAGGTTCCATTCGGATACTTGTTATATAGCTCATCAATGGAATCATGGTATTTGATATCAACATTGTACCAATAGTCCAGCCCTGCACGACGTACCATTTTATCATCTGTCGAAAACCCGAGAGGTCGAATCAGATGCAAAGTGGTATTCGTGCCGAGGCAGGTACGTGAAATATTCCCTGTATTGGCTGGGATTTCTGGTTGATATAAGACGACATGTATTCCCAACATTTATCACCTCTGTTATTGCTTCATACAGTAGTTATTATATCATAGGTTACTCCCCTATACGGAAAAACTTGTACTGACATTTCGGCGTCCAGGCGGGCGAGTCTTCATAACGCCAGTACCGATTACGGCTATTAGCTGTATGGGCATTAACGAGGGGCTCTCCATTGCCATCTTTAGCTACGACGATGGTTGTGTGGTTCCATTTGCCATCCCCCTCAAAATCGTAGCAAATGACATCGCCAGGCATAAGATCCGTTGCATTTTCCATCTCTTTTGCCGTTAATCCCTGATCTGATCCACTTAAATACCAGCGAAAAGCATGGGCAACCGACCAGCTGTAGCTCCAGTTGTTCCCTGAGTACCACCAGCCCCTCGAACGATTGGGTGATCCCCACATCGGTGCTCCTCCAGCACGCAGACACTGGGAAATGTAATTCGTACAATCCACCTCAAACTTTTGATAGTCCGGATTATAGTCATTCCACCAGCGCTCCGCATAGCGGACAGCTGCTCTGCGGTCATAGGAAAAGGATCGCTGTTCTGATCTCGTATCAGATTCAAAAGAAGGAACGATTGGCTCAGTATGATTGTCCGTTGGGGCCGGACTAATTTCGTGTCGGGCTAAGGCTTCACCATCAAAAAGGAGACTTCCAGGTATGATTTCTTCCTCCAGATATGTTTTGCCATTTTGTTTAAGTAAATAACACAAATGAAGATGATATTGAATTTCACGGCGATGATTCCGGTTCATCTGATGATAGGGACGTCCCTCACCTGTAACCTGCAGCACCTGAACTCCCCTTCCCCTGAAAGCCTCTATTTTTTTCCTCCACCATTCAAAATCCGTGTTTTCCCGAATAATATGTTCCCACTCATTTTGAAGAAAAGAATCGTCCATAAAAAAGCCTCCCTTCCGTTTCAATGTATGTAACGAAAGGGAGAAGCATGAAACCTGAATAAGACTATTGTGTGACGACTGAATACCCTTCCAAACTAAGCAAAAATTCCTTTTTTCCGATCCCGCCGGCATATCCCGTCATGGCCCCATTACTGCCCACGACTCTATGACAGGGAAGTAAAATGGGCAGAGGATTCCGATTAACGGCACCGCCTACCGCCCGCTGCGCTTTAGGCGACTGAACGAGCTGAGCTATTTCCTTATATGTACGAACTTCTCCATACGGAATTTCACTCAAAGCCTTCCAGATCTGTTTCTGGAATGGAGTACCGTATATTTCATAGGAAAGATCAAATTTTGTGCGTGTTCCATTGAAGTACTCTTCAAGCTGCTGCGTTACCTTCAAAAGCTTCGTTGGGTTACGTTCAAAAACAGGCTGTTCAAAATGCCTGCCGAGCCACTTCTGAAAAGATGCCCTCAACTGATTGAGCTTTCCGTACTGTATCGCCAGCAATGCCTCATCCTTCATCATCAATGTGACAGGACCAAGATTCGTCATCATTTCATCATAATACAGCAATTGATTGTTCATCATATCCCCCTTTAAATTTGTAAGTGCTTAATGGAAAAAATGAATATCATTTAAGGATTTCGACAAACAGCTTCTATTCTCATTTAAGAAAATTTTAAAAATGGCCGCATGTGCACATGCGGCCATCATTCATTCTCAGCTTTGCGGGGCTCTGAAATAGTTCAGCCCTTTTTCCATTTCTGCTAATGCAGATTCATCGGATTCTTTTTCCTGCGCTTCCTGAATGGCTACCTTTCCAGCCTCAGAGCCTATTTTTCCTAAAGCCCAGGCCGCGGTACCACGTATCATTGGCCGTGGATCATGCTTCATGCCATGAATGAGTTCATCAACGGCTGTCTGATCCTTATAATTCGCAAGAGCGATAATGGCGTTACGTTGAATGGGCTTTTTCCCCCGCCATGAGCCTGCCATCGGTCCGAATGTTTCTTTAAATTCTCGATTTGAAATACGTAATAGTGGCTTAAGACGAGGTTTGACCACGTCAGGGTCCGGTTCCATTTCTTCATGGAAGTGGAAGTTCTTCCCCTTATTTTTCGGACAAACCACCTGGCACGTATCACATCCATATAGGCGGTTACCAATTTTAGCCCGATATTCATCAGGGAGATAGTCCTTAGTCTGTGTTAAAAAGGCGATACATTTCTGAGCATTCAGCTGTCCACCCTGAATCAAGGCACCTGTCGGACAGGTATCTACACAAAGGTTGCAATCCCCACAGTCCTCTTCCAGGGGTTGATCCGGCTCAAACGGGATGTTCGTTATCATTTCACCTATATAAACATAGGAGCCAAATTCAGGGGTAATCAGAACTGTATTTTTCCCGGTGAATCCGAGTCCTGCGCGTACAGCAACCTCTTTATCGGCCAATTCTCCGGTATCCACCATAATTTTATATTGGGCATCCGGATGTTTTTCTTTTAAAAACTGCCCCAGCTGTTCAAGCCGGTCCCGTAAAATATCGTGATAGTCCGTTCCCCATGAGGCCCGGCAAAACTGTCCGCGCCGGTCTCCTTTCGTGCTGCGGGGAGCGTTCTCCAGTTTGGATGGATAGGCTAGCGCAATCGAAATGATCGACTGGGCTTCAGGCATTAATTTACGAGGGGTGGTTCTCTCCTCAATGGTACCCTTTTCAAAGCCGGACTGGTATTGATTTTCCTGCTGTTGCTTCAGACGTTCCTTAAGGGTGGAAAATACATCAACTGAAGCAAAGCCTATTTTATCAATCCCTATCACCCTGCTCTGTTCAATCACATCCTGTTTCAATTCATCAAACAAACCATTCCCCTCCTTTCCCTTTAGCGCTTTAAAGCATGTGGGGACAGTCCCTTGGCTGTACGTAATCGATTAAGTGTGGCGGCTATTTCGAATCTTCTTGGTCTTGCGAGTTCCCCTGGATGTTCATGTGGTCTTGGGGTAAATGAAGGAAGTCCTCTTGTGTCCATTTGTTTTTCAATTTCATCCAACAGCTCACTCAAAGATTTTTTCTGTTTCAGCCAGCCTTTTTGCTCTAAATGATGCAGAATCTGTGCAATCATACGGGTCTGGGAAACGTCTACCAGCTGTTCAACCTGCTGGAGATCAATATCCACTTTGCCCATCAAAATTTTATCAAGACCTTTTGCCTGTACTTTGGACTTTTTCCCTTTACGACTATCTAAACTTTCAGGTAAAAAGATCCGGTCTGAAATCGTCCCAAATGACTCATCTCCATGCTTTCGTTCACTTGGAAACTGACTCGCAATGTCCTTCGCTTTTTGTGTCACATTATGCGGAATATACTCATCAAGCATAATCACCTGATCCGCAGCATCAAAATAGTCACCGGATCCACCCATCACGAGCACCGTGGAAACGTTAAGCTCATCCCGCAGCTGACTGATTTTATCAATAAACGGTGTAATCGGCTCTTTTTCCTTCACAACCAGTTCCTGCATCCGCTGATCACGAATCATGAAATTGGTTGCACTCGTATCCTCATCAATTAATAAGGTGGAAGCCCCTGCTTCAAGAGCCTCCATCACATTTGTCGCCTGTGATGTACTTCCACTGGCATTTTCCGTGCTGAATTCTCCAGTATCTTCCCCATGTGGGAGATTGTTAATAAAAGGAGAGATGTTCACATTGGTTACCTTACGACCATCCTCAGCTCTAACCTTCACTGCATTTGGGTCGGTAAGAACATATTCACGCCCATCTTCCTTAATATGGTGATAAACGCCACGTTCAATGGCCGTAAGCAGCGTACTTTTTCCGTGATAGCCACCACCAACAATGACCGTAATTCCCTGCTTCAGGGCCATTCCTGTTAAAGGTTCATCACGATGCGGCAATTCGATGGAAACCCGATTTTCCTCTGGACTCTGAAAAGGTACAGCCTTTTTCAACGGACGATTGCTAATGCCGCTTTCACGAGGCAAAATCGCCCCATCCGCAACAAAGGCAATCCAATTATTCTCTTTCATCTTTTTACGAATCGCTTCCTGCTGATCCGCCAATTGGACAACAGCCTCAATATCGTGATCTTTAATCGAAAATACCGATTGCTTTAAAATGTCCGGAATGATTTGAAAAAATAATTTCTCGGCTTCCCGACCATTAATACGACGGCCATTTGCAGGCAAACCTACTGAAAGACAAATGGTTGTGTGAGACCCATCTGTGGTTACAGCCGTCCGCTCCAGAATTTCCTGTCCGGGCACATCAATGCTTAAAAGTCCACTTTTTCCGGAACCCCGTACAGTGGCCTGATTTTTCCGAATCGCCCGGGCAACATGGCGGGCAATCACATCCTCAGTGTATATTTTCCGCTGTTTTCCCTGAATCCACTCTTTTTTAATTGGAAAATCCTTATCAGGAATAATCAGTCTGATTTTTGACGGGGAAGCAAACGGATCCCCCTGAACATAGTCAATTGCAAGTTTATATTGCTGAAATTGATAGCTTCCCTGCAAGGATTTATAACCTTTATAGCTTTTTCCATCAATATTTCGCAGTTGAGATCGCAACTTTTGCATAAAATCCAAACACCTCATCTACTAAGAATCGAACTTTTTGCTTAACAATCCAAGGATACAAGGCAAGTGGCGGAAATTCAAGTCAGACAGGGATGGTTTAACGGGGGACGAACTGGCAGACTTAAAAACAAGAATTCAGACTGAAAAAACCAGGAATTCGATTGATAAACCGGGATATTCTACTGATTCCCAGCCCACTTTGGTCGATAAAAAATCAACTGAAGGATTGACGGCCGAAACTGATTTGATTTTTGCTCGAGGTGACTGATAAAACTCCAGATTCGGTTGATAAACGTCCTTATGTGACCGATTCCCCGTCAGAACCAATCGATGTAAAACTCAGCCGATCGATTGAGCGTCGATACTGACTTGGTTTTCGCTCCTAGCGACGGATAAAATCAGAAAAACGACAGATAAAAGCAAAAACGTGACTGATTCACTTTAAAAAAACAGCAAATCAGCATAAATGAAGACGCAATCCCGTTTCCATACTAACCAGAAGGATTAAAATATATGATTCCATTAAAAAACGCAATGCTTCGTGGCGAGCCAAACGAAACACTGCGTTGGTAACATGTATTATAATTGCTGGAGCGGGTGATGGGAATCGAACCCACGACATCAGCTTGGAAGGCTGAGGTTTTACCACTAAACTACACCCGCAAATTTTGTCGAAAACATTCGTTGTTGAACTGATATTTGAAATTATAACAGGGAATGGACAATGGTTCAACAGTTTTTAAAAATTTTATTCACATTTTATGATTTTATGATAAACAAGTTCGTGATTTTTTAGTTTTGGCCTTATCATTTCGTTTCCAGCTAAATCCTCTGCGTTGACAAACACATCCCGGTAACTAAATGACCCTCTCCAACCTGGTCAAAATCATCCTTTCTGAATCTGAATGATTTTTTCAAACGAGAGGTATCCTTATAAAAACAGGGGGTGGAAAGCTTGGCTCAGGACGTATTTGCGAAGTGAAAAACTGTAAATATTGGGCAGTAGGCAATAAATGTACAGCCGAGGCAATTTACGTCGTAAGCCACAGCGGGAAAGAAGCCAATCATCAGAAAGAAACAGATTGTAAAACATTCGAACCTCTCTAAACATTTTTGCAGGCCTCAGTCACAAACTAAAAAGCCAGGCTTCCATTCGGAACCTGGCTCTTCCACACTTTTTACCCGGCAATATCCCGTTTTTTAAATATATACCAGGTGAGTCCCATGAAAATGACAAAATAAACTGCATTTACCCCTATGGAAAAAGGAAGAGTCATTCCTTCAAATGGCGGGGACAAATTATGGATATATTGAGTCAAATTCAAGTTCGGAAACAGCACATATTTCCCCCATTCGTACTGCCTTAACAAACCGGTTATAATATTTCCAGACAGCAAAATAAAAACGCCAATTCCAATCGCAAATGTGTTACTTCTCATAATAGTGGAGATCATAAAGGCCAGCGATGCAATCACTAATAACCTGATAAATTCCACTCCGTAAATTTTCAATACTTCAATACTAACCGTTTCCGCTTCCATCTGCCCTGAATTTGTAAAAGTTATACTTTCATAATCAAGTGGTGCAAAGCCGAAATACATTCCCCCGATAAGCCAGGAAGTCATTAACAGAAGCGCCAGAATAATGATTTGAAAAAGAACCACTGTGGTAAATTTGGATAATAAAATTTCTCCCCGGGTAAAAGGACGAATCATCAGCATTTTTATAGTTCCCCAGGAAAATTCACTTGCGACAATATCTGCTGCGACAATCACCACAAATAAGGATATAAGGGCAATTAAGCCTGTCGAATCAGACATAAAAGTCCATACATTCCGTTCATAAGGGTTTTTTCCTTCCTCCAGATGGGACTCAAGTCTGTCAATTTGACCCTGAATACTGGAAATTTCCTCCTCGGCGTTGGGCATGACCTGCTGTGCCTGTTCGGAATTCTCCTGATTTTCAGCCTGCTGCATGGATTCATTTATTGCCTCAATCTGATCTTCATACCTTTGAATTTCATCCTGCGCACGCTGCTCCCAATCCTGGTTCTGTCCGCCCTGGTGCATTAAGAAAGCCATAAGAAGAACAGCGAAAGCCATAATACCAAACATAATCCACGTACGAATGCGTTTAAACACTTTTATATTTTCATTATAAACAAGGGAGAACAATTTCATCATACTTCCTCTCCTCCCTTCGTTATGGCTAAAAACTTCTCCTCAAGTGATGGGTTTTTGCTGGAAATTCCAAAAACCTGAATATTGGCTTGTACCAATTTTTTATTAATAGACGGTATATCACTGCGTTTTGCGGGGCATTGCAGATATCCGTCAACAATTTCAAATTCAAAATCCGTTAGTTTTTCCTTTGCCAGTTCTGGCTGATCGACTTCAAATTGGACCAGTGTGTCTGCACCATGGTCCTCCCTTAACTCATGAACAGAACTGATGTCAATAAGCTTGCCTTCCTGAATAATGGCGACACGATCGCACATCTGCTGCATTTCAGCTAACAAATGGCTTGATACCATCACGGCAACTCCTTGTTCCGTCAGCTTTTTTAAATAAGTACGAAATTCATAAATTCCTTGTGGATCCAATCCATTTGTAGGCTCGTCAAAAATGAGCAGGGAAGGCTTATGCAGAATCGCCTGAGCAACCCCAAGCCTCTGCCTCATTCCGAGCGAGTAAGTTTTGACCTTCCGATGAATGTTTTTCTCTAAATCTACTAACTTAATAACCTCTTTGATACGTTCTTTTGTAATTGAAACCTGGGCCATTCTGGCAAAATGAAGCAGATTCTGATAACCCGTTAAAAACTTATACATTTCCGGATTTTCGACAATCGCGCCCATTTCAGACATGACCTGTTTGAAATTCTCATCAGCGTCTACCCCATTAATGAATACTTTTCCATTTGATTTCGAAATTAACCCGGCAATCATCCGAATGGTTGTCGTTTTTCCCGCCCCATTCGGACCAAGCAATCCAAACACTTCGCCTGATTGGATGGAAAAAGATAAATCATCAACTACATTTTTGTTTCCAAGCTTTTTTGTTACATTTCTTAGTTCTAGTACTGAACTTGATTCCATGTTTACCTCCAATAGGAAATATATGTTATCCAACTCTTGTTATTTTAACATAATTTAGAAAATGCAAAAGATACATTTTACATAAATTTATAAATCTTGAACTTCTCTTTAATTCCACAATCTTACTTCTCCAATAGAAAGACTGGAAATCCAATCTTCACCCCTTAATGCTAAAATTTCTTTGGAAGGCCCTGTTATCACAACTCCATAAATGTGGACCCCATGATTTTTTACATAATCCATCCGTTTATTTAGTCTAAGGTCTGAAGATTGGGCGACTCGGTTCGAAATCCGCTTATGCTCATTCATAATCTCCAGTGTGCGAATAAAATTTTCATTTCGCAGCTCTGCACTTCCATAATCTGAAACATTAGGGTACGTCCCCTCCTCAATCGTCACATTACTGTAAAAGCCTTTATCCTCGGTTTCCCTTGAAGTGATTTCTAAATCTTCAGGATGCCAAATCGGCAAACTTGGAAAACCAATAGAATCGGTGGGAGTTGGTCCTCTCTGTTTTGCTTCCTCTTTCTCAATTCCGGTATCAACGGCGAACCAAGCAGGCTTTACGGTCTGGTAATTTTCAAGCAATGATAAAAGTTTTTTTGTTGAATAGAGCTGGTCCAGAGAGATATAAGCTTCTGCTACTGTTCCCTCTGGTAAATGATTGAGTCGCTCCCATTCATGATCATCAGAAATATTCTTGTTTTCAGCCACAGGATAAATGAACATTGAATTTTGCTCGATATCTTTTTCAATAGTTGGAGAGAAAGGGAATCCATAAAAGAAATTCATTTCAAAGCTTCCCACCTTTTCATTCTTATTCCCTATTCTTTTTTTGAGATCACTTTTATTATTAAAAAAGAAAAAGCCTGTATTTGAGCCTCTACTGCCAACCTCAATATTGGGATTGGTTACAGCAATAGCAGATTCAATTACGTCGTTATATACTTCAATACGATCTGGTTCACCCCAGGAATAAAAAATACTGTTTACCAGACTGCTGCAAAATGCAATAAGTATAAGTATAGAAATTGCCGTTACAGCATTGCTGATTCTTGCCTTCCATTTTCCTTTTCGAATGATTTTTTGATCATTTGGCTGGAATCGATTTTCTGTTTCGTCATCCAGCTGCTCATCTAAATAGGATTGGTAGACTTCCATCTTTTCTAATTCTTTTTCTACCTCCAGCGTTTCTTCTTCTGATAGCTTCCCTTCTGAATAAGCCTTAAGCTTTTCCTTGAAATCATCTCTCATCCGCTGAATCACTCCTTTCTTTTAAACGACGAAGAGTTTGACGGCCTCGAAATAACAATACTTTAAAATACGAAATGGAAACCTCCATGATACTCGCTGATTCTTTATAAGATAGATCATGGAAATCAGCTAATAAAACTGCGTGCTTTTGCTTTTCTGGTAAGGTTTTAAGCACTTCTTCCAGCTCCTGGAGTTGATTCCGGGTAATAGCCTCTTCTTCGGTGGATGCATTTCCTTTTATTTGCTGGAAAAACGGCTGATCTTTCACAATCTGACGCTTATTTTTCCGTACAGCATCAATAAATACGTGATAAGCAACCTTAAATAACCAAGGTTTTATTCTGGGAGGATCAAGCTCTTCAATATGTAGGTAAGCCCTGACAAAAGTCTCCTGTACCAGGTCCTCTGCCCAATAACCATCACGGGTAAGAGAGAGCAAATAGCGAAATATTTCAGGCATATGTGAACGGTAAATATCATCAAGATTTTTATGCGACATCCTCTCTCCCCCTTCAACCTGACTACGAATCAGCCTATCATTTTGTTACAAAATTTTCGGGACTGTCCCCACACGCTTTAAAGCGCTAAAGCAAATTTGCAGGTTGACATTCGTTATAAGTCTGCTATGATAGATTAAAATTCATTTAATACGGTTATACGTTAATACGGTGAAGAAGACAAGTCCATGATTGCTCATACGTCAGAGAGCTGGTGGGTGGTGTAAACCAGTGGTGAGAGTGATGGATAGCCCTTCGGAGTTGGCAGGTTGAATCGCCAGTAGGTCTGCCCGGTACATGCACGTTACGCATGAGGACCAATGAAGACTGCTTCAGGAGTGTTTGGAAGCAGTGAATAAGGGTGGTACCGCGGAAGAATAACCTTTCGCCCCTTCTTAATTAAGGGGTGAAAGGTTTTTTATATGAAAAAAAAACAATCCCATAAAGGAGTGTTTACACATGCTACAGGATCAAGCATTTTTACGAATCCCCGGACCAACACCAATTCCACCTAGTGTGCAGCATGCAATGACTCAGCCGATGATTGGTCACCGTGGACGTGAAGCAAAGGAATTAATTCAGAAACTGCGCCCAAGGCTGAAGCCCGTCTTTGGAACCGAACAGGAGATTATGATTGTTGCCGGAAGCGGTACTGCCGGCCTTGAGGCTGCGGTTGTAAACAGTGCTAAGCCCGGTGATGAAGTCCTCGTCATTGCTACAGGCGCGTTTGGGCACCGATTCAAAAAAATATGCAACAGCTATGATTATCAAACCCATGTCATCGAAGTATCCTGGGGAAGTGCCGCAGATCCGGCGGAAATTGAGGAATATCTGAGGCAGCATCCAAATATAAAAGTTGTGTTTTCCACCTTTTGCGAAACTTCAACAGGCGTATTAAATCCTGTCAGACAGATCGGGGAAATCGTACACAGAACGTCAAATGCGCTGTTTGTTGTCGACGGCGTATCCTGTATTGGCGGTGTCGAAAGTAAAATGGATGACTGGGGGATAGATGTTCTCGTTACAGGTTCTCAAAAGGCAATGATGCTGCCGGCAGGACTGACCTTGATTGCAGTCAGTGAAAGAGCACTGAGGACAATGAAGGAAAATCCGCAGCCCCGTTTCTATTTAGATTTAACAACCTATCATGATAAATTACTCGCGGATTCAACTCCTTTTACTCCGGCTTTATCCTTATTATTTGGACTGAATCAGGTACTGAATCTTATGGAAGAAGAAGGCATTGACAACGTTGTAAAACGACATGAAACCATGAAGAGTATGACACGGGCTGCCTGTCGTGCGCTTGGTTTACCTCTACTAACTCTGGACCAGGATGCATCACCAACAGTGACAGCCATACAGCCTGATGATTTTGACCCGGAAAAGCTCCGGAGTATTTTAAAAACGGAATTCGGATTATCCATTGCGGGAGGGCAACAGCATCTGAAAGGAAAAATTTTTCGTATCGGTCATATGGGGTATTCCTCTCCTGCCGATGTTTTACAAACCATTAGCTTATTAGAACTCGGCTTATATAAAACCGGAAAACAAATCGAGCTTGGAAAAGGTGTAGCCGCGGCCCAAACGGTTTATACAGAACATGAAAACAGGAGGAATTAAAATGACGTTCCATATTTTAGTCAGTGATCCGTTAAGTGAAGAAGGAATTCAGCCTCTTAAGCAGGAAGAACATCTGAAAATTGACGTTCATACCGGTCTGTCTCATGAAGAGCTTCTGGAGACCATTGAAAAATATGATGCATTACTTGTACGAAGCCAGACGAAGGTAACCAAAGACATAATAGAAAGAGCAAAAAATCTGAAGGCGATTGGCCGTGCTGGTGTCGGAGTTGACAACATCGACCTGGACGCCGCTACTGAGCATGGGGTAATCGTAGTAAACGCACCAGATGGGAATACAAATTCTGCCGCTGAACATACCATGGCCATGCTCATGTCGCTGGCACGAAGAATTCCTCAGGCCTATCATTCTTTAAAACAGCATGAATGGAACCGCAAAGCATACGTAGGTGTGGAGCTAAAAGGAAAAACCCTGGGCGTTGTAGGTTTTGGACGAATAGGAGCCGAGGTTGCCTATCGGGCCAAAGGACAGCGGTTAAATGTCATTGCCTATGATCCTTATTTAACAGAAGAAAAGGCAGAAAAAATGGGCATACAGTGTGGAACGTTGGAAGAAGTGATTCAGCAGGCCGACTTCATTACGGTACACACACCTTTAATGCCGGCAACCAAGCATTTAATTAGTCGGGATGCCTTTAACCAAATGAAACCAGGTGTACGAATCATTAACTGCGCCCGAGGAGGTATCATTGACGAGGATGCTCTGTACGAAGCTATTTTAGAGAAAAAAGTTGCTGGAGCTGCCCTTGATGTTTTCGAGGAAGAACCTATTCAGAATTATAAATTAGTTGAGCTCCCTGAAGTAGTGGCTACCCCGCATCTAGGGGCAAGTACGGTGGAAGCCCAGGAAAACGTAGCCATCGATGTCAGCCGTGATGTTATTCAGATTCTAAACGGCGGTGCAGCCAAAAACCCTGTTAATCTGCCATCCTTACCTGCTGAGGTCATGAAACGAATTGAACCATACTTTAATCTGTCTGAGAAACTGGGAACCTTCAGCGCTCATCTTGCCCAGGAGCCGATTGAAGAAGTCAGTATCTACTATTCCGGCGATTTAGCAGATCTGGATGTGACACCATTAACCCGCAACACCGTAAAAGGCATTTTAAAACGCCACCTTGGTGATCACGTAAATGATGTGAATGCCCCTTATTTTGCAGAGAAAAAAGGGATTACCATCAATGAACAGAAGACCACATCCACCAAAGGGTTTACCAATCTGCTTACCGTTGAAACCCGTACAAAATCCGGCGCTTCCAAAGTGGCAGGAACCTTATTGAACGGCCTTGGCACACGAATCGTTAAAGTAGATGCCTACAGCGTAGACGTCGTTCCACAAGGTCACCTTTTGCTCATCCGTCACACAGACCAGCCAGGTGCCATCGGACGTGTCGGAAGCCTGCTCGCAAAGTTTGACGTCAACATTGCAACCATGCAGGTCGGACGTTCCGACGTAGGTGGAGATGCTATTATGATGCTAACCGTTGATCGACAAATAGATGAAGATGTCCTCCAAAAATTACAGGAAGTATCCGATATTCACCAGGTAAAGCCAATTGATTTGTAGGATGGCATGATATTTAGGATGTACAACTAAATCACAATTACCAGGCTGCATTCCAAAAACCTGGATCTATAAAGAAAAGTCATACTCATGGTGTATGACTTTTCTTATGACCAGATTTTTGTCTACCGGTCAATTAACCTAAAGGATACGTCTCTCTCCTCCGCTGGTTAAACACCTGAATTTCCTTATACCCGATCGATCGGGCCAATTCAAGGGACTGATCAAAGGCATAACCCACATGCTTTGGTGCATGTGCGTCGGAGCATGTCACAATGCCAACACCGGCTTCATAGCACTTTTGCAGCAAAATAGGGTCCGGGTAGATTTCTCCTACAGGCTTACGAAGCCCGGCTGTACTGATTTCAATACATGTGCCTGATTTGGCTAAAGCCTCCACAGCCCGGTCATACTGCTTTTCAACAAAATTCTGATCGTCTGGCTTATAAGAGAAAATTTTAATTAAATCGATATGTCCAACAAAGTCAAATAGCTCAGATTCGGCTAATGTAACGATTTGATCAAAATACTGCTCATAAGCTTTATTAATATCCCGTTTTTCATATTCTTCCCGATGAATCGCAAGGTCAATTCCCCAGTCGCCAATCCAGTGAACTGAGCCGATCACATAGTCAAAGGGACGGGCATTAATAAAGGCCTCCATCTCTTTTTCCTTTCCGGGTCTATAATCCATTTCAATCCCCATTTTTATGTTCAGCCCTTCAGCCCTGGCCTGATCAAAGAACTGCTGATAATCTTTAAAATTTAACCCTCGACGGTTGTCAATCCAGGGGTTGGAAATAATATCACTCGTCTCATGAAAAAAATAAGCATGTTCAGATATCCCTAATTCTTCAATTCCCTTCTCCTTTGCTTTCTGTAAATACTCCTTCAAGTAATCGGTTGTAAATTCTCCGGTTTCCGCCATATGTACATGATAATCAGTCAGCATAATATCCTCTCCATATTTAAACTTTTCATCTATTGTATCATGGATAACAAAATTTACAGTGACCTCTTCTATCAATGCTTCCAAACTCCTCCTCTAAATTGAGAGAGACCGGAATCTATCACTAAAGGGGATACTTCTGAAAAGACACAAATCCGCTTTCTGTAATTGCTGAACAATATTTAAAAAGGATCGTCTCCTTTCCAAAGACGATCCTTTTAATCTTATCCGTATAACCATAACTCTTCCCTGTACAATACAAGCTTTCACCGTGGCTGAATTTATCCCTTCTTCCCCTCAACTGCATTCTCTTCCACGTAAGGCATGAGCTTCTGTCTTACAGAATCAGGAATGGGCACTGTCTTTTGCTGATGGAAATCAAAATACACCATGATGGCCTTTCCCTCTGCGATCAACCCCCTGTTATTCACAAACTCGTGTTTTAAATGAAAGCTGGAGTTGCCCATTTTACTGACAGTGGTTTGAATGGTCATAACCTCATCAAAATAGGCCTGCTGCTTAAAATCACAACTCGTTGATGCTAAAATAAAGGGCCATGAATCCATTTTCATAGGCTCACCTAAATCTCTGAACATTTCAATCCGCGCCTCTTCCAGATAAATAAAATAGCTAATGTTACTGACGTGACCTAAGGCATCTGTTTCAAATGCCCTCGCTTTCACTCTGCATTCATGCTTCAAACTGTTCACCCTCCCTTTCCATCCATTTGCCGGCTAAGCTTAATGTAATCCATTCCATTGAGCAGAAAAGCTAACTGTATTCAATTCCCCTGCTAATCATATCGATAAAAATGTCTGCCACTTCCAAGTCGGTGAACATTCCGTCCGACTGAAACCACTGATAGCTCCAGTTACATATACCCAGAATGCCAAGGGTTACAATATCTGCCTTCAGATCCTGTCGAAATTCCTTAGCCTTGATTCCATCCCGAATAACTTCTTCCACAATCAAGCGTACCTGGTTTCGTTTTTCCCGTACTTCCTTCATGTGAGTTTCATTCAGATGACGATATTCACGATGAAAAACTCGGGCGCTGTTTCCTAACGGAGTAATATTGGAAATAAGCACCCGAATGAGACCGTAAAGCTTTTCTGTATAGCTTACATCTGCACGCCTTACCAACTCTTTTTGCTGTATGAGTAATTCATCAATGTACCTGCGATGAATCGTCATTAAAACCTGTTCCTTGCTGGCAAAATAATAATAAAAGGTTCCCTTAGTTACCCCTAAGCGGTCAACAATCTCCTGAATAGAGGTTTCACTGAATCCCTTTTTCTCAAAAGCTTCTACACAGGCTTGAATGATTTGATTCTTCATTTTCAACCCTCCCAAAATTAAAGCGCTTCCATTTTAAAGAGGGTTACACCAGCTCTTCACGAACTTTTCGACGGAGGATTTTTCCGACATTGGTTTTTGGCAGTTCATCTCTGAAATCAATCATACGCGGAATTTTATAGGCTGCCAGGTTTTCCCTGCAAAATCTGATTAAGTCTTCCTCTGAACTGTTCTCCCCTTCGTTCAGGACAACAACAGCCTTAACGGTTTCTCCGCGATATTCATCCGGAACACCTACAACCACAGCTTCCTGAACAGCTGGATGCTCATACAATACTTCTTCAACATCCCGAGGATAGACATTGTATCCACTCGCAATAATCATATCCTTCTTCCGATCTACTATATAAGTGTATCCATCTTGATCCATTCGAGCGATATCTCCCGTATACAGCCAGCCATCACGCAACGTTTCTGCTGTCTCCTCCGGCATATTCCAATATCCCTTCATCACCTGAGGTCCTTTAATAATCAGCTCCCCTGTTTCCCCATATGGAACTTCTTTTGTACCATCGCTTAAATCCACTATTTTATATTCCGTGGATGGTACCCCAATACCGATACTTCCCGGCTTTCTATCCGAAAACATCGGGTTACAATGGGTGATTGGGGATGCTTCAGACAGGCCATAGCCTTCCAGAATTTTCGCACCGGTCTTTTTCTCAAAGGAACGCATGAGCTCCCCTGGCATCGGAGCACTTCCACTATTACAGATTTTTATACTGTCAATCCCATACTCCTCTGCTTTTGGGTGGCTGTTGATGGCTACATACATGGTTGGTACACCTGGAAATGATGTCGGTTTGAGGTCTTTGATTGTTTGCAGGACTTCTTCTAAATCAAACTTAGGAAGTAAAATATTCATTGCAGCTGTATAAATGGAGAGGTTCATACATGATGTCATGCCAAAAACATGGAACAGAGGGATGACCGTAAGATAGCGTTCTTTGCCGAATTCGATTTCATCCTTAAAAAACTCATAGGCTTGAAGCGTGTTGGTGACAATGTTTCGGTGAGTAAGCATGGCTCCTTTCGATCGACCTGTGGTACCACCAGTATATTGCAGAATCGCAATATCTTCTTTCGGATCGAATTCAACAGCCTTTGGCGGGTGGGTTGCCTGCTTTAAATAATCGGTAAATTCTACAGCCAGATCATCATCCGAGCTCTCTTCACCAAGCGTAACCTGAATAACCTTCTTTACGTTTGTCTGATCAATAATCTGATTGAGAACGGGTAGAAGTGGCTTATAAATGACAATCGTCTCAGCACCGGAATCCTTTAGTATATGCTCAAGTTCAGGCCCCGCCAGCATTGGATTTACCTGGGTAACCGTACCACCTGCCTGCAAAATGCCATAGTAGCTTATTACATAGTGCGGGCAGTTCGGGAGCATAATCGCCGCCCTGTCTCCTTTATTGAGACCCTCATCCTGAAGCTTGGACGCAAATGCTCCTGCCTGCTGTCCAAGCTCTTTGTAAGTAAACTCTCTTCCGTAAAAATGCATGGCCTTATAATCCCCGTATTTTTTAACCGTCTGGTGTAGCATATCCACGGCTGTAATATTGGGAATCACAAGCTCACTGTTCAAATGATCCGGATAATGGTTTTGCCAGACTTTTTCCATATTCATTCCTCCTCACAACTTTTAAGTAGCACTCATCCCGCCATCAACGGAAATGGTCTCCCCAGTAATATAACTGGATGCTTTTGAAGCCAGGAATAGAGCAATCCCCTGAATTTCTTCCTCCTCTCCTAAGCGACGTAAAGGCGTTAATTCTGAAACAACTCCTCCCCCATGCTCAAGTACTCCTTTAGACATTTTCGTCGGAATAAATCCTGGTGCAATACAATTTACATGAATATTATGAGGGCCCCACTTTGCAGCTAAATCCTTTGTCATTGTAATAATGGCACCCTTACTGGCGTTATAGCCCACAGCATCCATCACACGTGGATCCACCCCTCTTAAACCTGCAATCGATGATAGATTAATAATTTTTCCGCTTTCCTGTTCCACCATATGCTTTCCAACCGCCTGTGACATCAGGAAGGTACCTGTCACATTTACATTCATGACCTTGTACCAGGCATCCAGCGGCATTTCTAATACGGGCGCTCCCCACGAAGCCCCGCTATTGTTTACGAGGATATCGATTTTACCAAACTTCTCAATCGTCTGATCTACGACATATTGAACCTGATCAGGCTCTCGAACATCACACTGCAGCGCTAAAACCTCTCCGCCCTTTTCCTCAATTTCTTTAGCTGTGGTCTCGCAATTTTCAAGCTTTCGGGAACAGATCACAACTTTAGCTCCGGCATCGACATAGGCCAAAGCAATCTGTCTCCCAAGGCCACGACCCCCGCCTGTAACAATGGCAACCTTTCCGTCCAATTGAAATAAATCCTGAATTAAACTCAAAAGATCTCCTCCCCTTTGATAACGCTTTCATAAGTGTGAAATAAAAAAGCTGAATTACAATATAGTATACTAACCAGTCAGTATGTTTAACTGTTACCCCTCAAATTTCCACTTATAAACACTATATCATACATTTCTGAAGATTCAAACTGTTGCAAGGAACTTTTTGGTTCATATCTCTTTCTAGCCGATAAATATAAAAGCATGTCCATTTCACCCCTGAAATAGCCATGCTCTTCTTCTTAGTATTCATCCATTGTGATTAATCATGGATATAATATGTCATAAACTTGTTTATCTTCCCTTAAACCTTAAAAGACGCGGCTGTGGTCGCGTCTTTTAAGGTTTTCTCTTGTCCGGATGATAAATATTCAGTTATGCAACCGCTACTTCTTCTTTATGTTTCTTACGGCTCTTGAATGTTAAGTTGTGATTGTTTAAGAAAGGCATTACCCAGCGATCCAGACCGAAACGTCCTGCATTGTAGCCTGCCACAACGATGAATACCGTTATTAATACCATTTGGGCGTTTGTGCTAACTGTACCACTGAATAGGAACGCAAAATTCATTGTCAGCCCCATTAGCCCTGCAAAGTTTGTGAAAATCCCCAGGATAAGGGCCAGACCTACTAAAAGCTCTCCCCACATAACTAAGAACGTAAATACTTCAGCATTTGGTAACGCAACGTTTTCCAGGAATGCTGCCCACCAGCCCTGAACAGCTGGATGCTCCCCACCAGCGCTTGCAATTGCACCTTTTATAAATCCACTTGCATCAAATCCACCGCCAGTTATTTTTCCAAAGCCAGCTGTAAGAAAATGATATCCAATATATATCCTAAGAAAAGCTAACACACCTGCAACATATTTGTTATTACGAAGAAAATGATTAAACATATAAATCCACCCCTTAAAATTTGTTCAGTATTTCACATATTGTCGTATTATAAGGTAACAGAAGCGGTGCCATGGCCTTACCGCATTTGCTGTTTCCTTATTACACTTATATCTTAACATGAATTTTAGATTTGCAAATGACTTTGTTCACTATTTCACATTTCTGTAACAAACCTTTGTCTATTTTGTGAAATAATGAACAAGGTGTTGCCGAAATTCTTTCTTTCTCCCAGGAAATCAAATAATTTGATAAAAATTGACGCAGGTCACATCCTTTCTTTTCAAGTCTTTATATAATTTAATTTGGATTGTGGGGGTCGTCGATTTGGTTCTAAAAGGGTCCAGCTGTGCACTGCAACTGGATGAAGAATCCCGATATATCGAAAAAAGCCCAAATCACACCATCTGTGATTTGAGCTTCCCTGTTAAAAATGATATTATTCTTTCACTTTCTTTGCTCCAAAATCTCTAAACACCAAATATTTTATCATAAAAAAGCTTGCGAGGAATGAGAGAAACATGGCTAATCCCTTTGCAATATTATAGCGCAGCCAATTTGGTATACCAATAAATCCCAATAGTAAATTGCCGATATAAAAGACAAAGTTATTTACACCTAAACTCACGATCCCCTGTCCAATAAAGGTCAGGCGCTGCCAGTTGCTCCCTTCCGCTGAACGTCGAAAGGTAAAGCTGGCATTCCAAAAATAACTGTTAGCTACAGCCAGTGTATAAGCTATGGTATTATAAAACAATAACAGTCCCTGATTATCTGTATGAAAAAATAACAGTAAGAGATTTAATACTCCTATGTCAATAGCTGCATTTGCAACCCCAATAACACTAAATTGCATAAATTGAAAAGGGCCTTTTTTCTTTTTATGATTTCCCATGGAATCCCTCTATCAGATGTTCAATGACTTATTTTATGATTGCTCCTGATTCAGCTTCTCATCGACTCCTGCTACTTCCTTATAAAATTGTAACACTTGATCGGCAGCACCTGTCCATCCAAGTTCCTTAATTTCCTCATGGGCAGATACAGCCAGGCGTTTTCGCAGCGTTTCATCCTTGAACTGTAAAACGGTCTCTTTAAAGTTCATGGACTTCTCCGGTTCATATAATAAACCTGTTTTGCCATCCTCAATTTGCTCACATGTCGGTCCACTTTTGGCAGCAACAAGCGGCAGTCCTGATGCCATGGCTTCCATAATGACAAGCCCAAGTGTCTCAGTTGTGGAAGGAAAGACAAATACATCTGAAGAAGCAAATGCTTTCGCCAGTTCTTCTCCGTGTAAAAATCCGGTAAAAACTGTGTTTGTTCCCTCAAAATGGTTTTCCAGTGTATCGCGATGCGGACCATCCCCTACCACTGCCAAAACAAAGTCATCAGATTCATCTAAAACGGTTTTTATCTTTTCAATTTCTTTTTCAGCAGCAAGTCTGCCAACAAACAGTAATAATATTTTATCCTTTTGTCCATTTGTTAAACGCTCACGCATCTCTTCATCATAACGTTTAGGCTGAAACATTTCCGTATCGACCCCGCGTTTCCATACATGAACATTGTAAAAATCGAGGTCAATCAGCTCATCCTGAACGGTTTTGGATGTACAGAGATTTAAGTCTGCCTGGTTATGAAGCTTGCGGAAATACCACCAGATAAGGCCTTTAAATGGAGAAAGCCTGTAATAATCCAGATATTGGGCGATATTGGTATGGTAGGAAGCAACCAGTGGGTATCCCAGCTGCCTTGCATACTTAATTCCTGAATAACCGACCAATGCCGGATTCACTACATGGACAACATCAGGATCATAATCTGCCAAAAGCTTCTTAACCTTTCGGGTAGGCAGGGAAAACTTCTTGGAACGATAAAAAGGAAGGGTCCGCGCTGGAACCCCTTCAACTTTTGCTCCTTCAAACTCATATACACCAAGATCGGGTGCAATAATGCGTACATCATGTCCTTCCTGCAAGAAGTAACGAATACAGGCAGTCAGTCTCGTTACAATTCCATCTGTAGAAGGGAGAAACGTCTCCGTTACAATGGCAATTTTCATGAAAGACACTTCCTTGTTTTTAAGTCCAGGATACTTGAGGAAGCACATTCTCTTTGATCACACGATCCTTGTGATCCACAACTGCCTTCAGGATGTCACGCACAACGTCTTCTGTCAGTAAATGTGGCTCTAACCCAAGATCCTTCAGCTTCGTATTTTCAGCCTGGAAGAAATGGTCTTCCAGTTCTACACGTGGATTTTCCAGATGAGCGATATCTGTGCCGAATCCTTCTTCTTTCGCTACCTTTTGTACTAGTTTGGCAAGATCCAATACAGAAAATTCCTCAGTAAACTGGTTAAATACACGGAATTCCCCTTTATCGGCCGGATTTTCCGCAGCAATTTCAATGCAGCGTACAGTATCCTTAATATTCAGGAATCCGCGGGTTTGTCCACCCTGGCCATAAACGGTTAAGTCGTGACCAATTGTAGACTGAATAATAAAGCGATTTAAGGCTGTACCATATACATCATCGTAATCCAGACGATTAGTTAGTAGCGGATCCATTTTTGTTTCATCCGTCTCAAGGCCGTACACAATTCCCTGGTTCAAATCAGTCGCGCGAATTCCCCAGATTTTGCAGGCAAACATAATGTTATGACTGTCATGTACCTTTGAAAGGTGGTAGAAGGAACCTGGCTGTTTTGGATATGGAAGAACATCCTTGCGACCTTTATGTTCAATTTCAATGAAACCTTCTTCAATAGGAATGTTCGGTGTACCGTATTCACCCATGGTCCCTAATTTAATCAGGTGACAATCAGGTACAATTTCACGAATTCCATATAATACATTTAAGTTACCTACAACATTGTTTGTCTGTGTATAAACCGCATGTTCGCGGTCAATCATGGAATAAGGAGCAGAGCGCTGTTCAGCAAAATGAACGAATGCATCCGGCTGTTCTTTTTTCAATACTTCCCGGAGAAAATCATAATGGTTAAGGTCACCGATATATGTACGAATTTCTTTACCGGTTAACTCCTTCCACTTGTCCACTCTTTCTTCCAGGGAAGAGATGGGTGTGACAGAGTTGGAATGAAGTTCATCATCAATTTTTCTTCTTACTTCGTTGTCTAAAATGGATACATCATGTCCCTGTTTTGATAAGTAAAGGGCAGTTGGCCACCCACAGAAGCCATCTCCGCCAGCTACAATAATATTCACGAAAAATTCCCTCCATTTTTCATCATTTTCATTCTAAGGCGTCTTTCACAAACGCTTTCTTCTGTATAAAACTTGACAGTACTATGCAAAAAACACATATGTACTTAAAAACTATCATGATATGTCTTATTTGACAAATGATATCACATTTTTTATATAAATTTTAACATAGATTCTTCTGGTAAAATAGACTTAGCCATCTACATACATATTCAGAAAATCGTTTAACTCAGCAACGTATTCCTCTTTATGAATAACAAAAGCCTCTCCATGACTTGATCCGTCAAATGTGACGAACTCCGCCTTACTCTTTGTATTCTCATACAGCTTTCTGGACATTCGGGTTGGAACGAAGGCATCGTCATTACCATGGATGTATAAAATCGGCACATCTGCTTTCTGAACCTGTTTTAATGCAGAAGCTTCCTTTAATGAATAATCAGCCCGTATATTTGTGACAAGGCTTGTGCTTGGCAAGACAGGAATGTCCGGAAGATGAAACATGCGCTCCATCTGATAATCAAATAAACCATACACACTTGTGTAAGGACTATCAGCTACAATAGCCTTTACATTATCCGGCAATTCTTCACCACTTGCCATTAACACAGCTGCAGCTCCCATCGATACACCATGCAATACAATTTCTGTATCCGGGCCTAATTCCTCTATGACTCTATGAACCCAGTCGACATAGTCCAGCCGGTCATGCCAGCCAAAGCCTATGTAATCTCCCTCACTGTTTCCGTGACCACGCATGTCAGCGGTAAACATATTATACCCTAATTCCTCATAGTAATACTGGCCAAACAATCCCATCTGGCTCCCATTTCCCAAATAACCATGGGCAAATACGACGGTTTTATCTGAAGGTTCCTCGGCCTCCAGAAAATAGCCCTGCAACTTGAGCCCATCAAAGGATTCCATTTTCCAGCTGTCAAAATTCTGATCGGCTACCCAATCGCGCCAGCCTCCATCAAGCATAACCTCCATCGCTTCCCCGGACACCTCTAAATCATCATTTCCATTTAGAAAATCTTTGGGGAAGTCACGATCAATGGCCAGATTATAAAAATAAATACTGGCAATAATATTTATGATTAACAGCGTAATAAGCAGACTTATCCCTATTTTTATCCAGCGTCTCTTTTTCAAAATCCTCTCCCCTTTTTTCGCGATGTCTATTTTTCTATTATACATGAAAAAAGCCTCATATAAGATGGGGCTCAGTCAGGTATTTACTGGTAAATGGTAAGGGGGCACCGAACTTTATATAATATAGGATTTTTTCCCAATACCGATTAGGACTTTTTATTTAGGTGCAAAAATGGTTTAATAGTATCGGATTACTATTCAGAAAAGATTAAAGAATACATACGTAGTAGCAGGTGACTTCAATGAGCAGATACAACCTTAAGCAAATTCTATATTATGTATGGATGATTAGTACGATTATTTTCCTGTTGGCGCTTGGAATTGAATTTTATTCTCCCCATTTAAATACAGGGATTTTCTGGTTAATGAACCTGATATCTGTATCCTTGTTTTCCTATCACTTAGGGTTATTCGGTGGCATCTTCTCTCTTCTTATCATACTGACGCTACGGATTAGCGTTGATTTTCAGACGTTCAGTTCCCTTACTCCAAACCAATTGATCAGAGCCTTATTTATTAACTCAATGGCCTTTGTGACTTCCATTTTGATTGGTTATCTGGCGGGGAAGATGAAGAAAAATGAGAAAAATATCCGGGAGATTTTTGATAATAATGATATTACGTTATGGACGAGGAATCTTAAAACGGGTGAAATAACTGTATCTGAGGGAAATGCCAATATTTATGGAGTTACACGTAAAGAATTTGAACAAAATCCACATATCTTGTTCGAATCTATCCATCCTGATGATTACGAAATCTTAACAGACGCCCTGCAAAAGCAGAAGAGAGGCAGAAAAACAAAGGTCGTCTACCGAATTATCCGTCCTGACAAGCAGACACGCTGGATTGAAGATCGTGGAACACCTGTCTTCAATCATGCCGGAGAGGTCGTAAGAGTAGACGGAGTCGTATTTGATGTGACGAGCGAAAAGGAAACCGAGGAAGTCATGAACAAAATGGCCTATAACGATTCGTTAACAGGTCTGCCGAATCGAAACTGGTTCCAGAACTATTTGGAAGCAACTCTTGTATCATCAAGAAAAAATAATATTTCAATAGGTATTATGTTTATTGACTTTGATAATTTCAAACGGGTCAATGACACTCTGGGACATCGCGTAGGAGATCGACTCCTCATTCAAATGTCAGATCGATTGCAGTCTTGCATCCGAAAAAACGATATAGTCTCAAGGCAGGGCGGGGATGAATTTTTAGTTCTCATTGAGGACGCAGATGAGCAGGAAGTGAAGGAAATTGCAGAACGTATTATTAATCAGATGAATCACCCTTTTATTGTCGACGGAAATGAAATCTTCTCCACCCCGAGTATTGGCATCACCATGTGTCCGGTGGCAGAAGAAAAGGCAGAATCGTTAATTGAAAAAGCTGATTTCGCTATGTACCTGGCAAAGGAAAGCGGAAAAAACAATTATAAATTTTACGATGATGAATTAAACCAGAAAATGAAACGGAAAATCATGGTGGAAACCCGCCTGCACAAAGCCATTGAGAACGGTGAACTAGCTGTCCATTACCAGCCCCAGATTGATTTATCCACCAGTGCTCTGGCAGGGGCTGAGGCACTGCTGCGATGGGAAAATGACCTTGGTTATATCAGTCCCGGTGAATTTATTCCCATTGCAGAGGAAACTGGACTTATCATCCCTATTGGGGAATGGGTCATTCGGCAAGCCTGCAGACATTCTAAAGAATTTCGCGCTCATGGCCTGGAGCCATTCCCGATATCCGTTAACATTTCGACAAAGCAAATCATGAATCCAAGCTTTATTCCCCGTCTAAAAGAAATTTTATTGGATGAACAGATGACCCCGGAACTTTTAACTCTGGAAATTACCGAGTCAGCGCTATTATTCTATGAGGACGCGAAGGAAAATATTGATGAACTGCGACAGCTTGGTATTGGCATTTCGATTGATGATTTTGGTGTCGGCTACTCTTCATTAAGTATGATTAAAGACATTGAAATGGATGAATTAAAAATTGATCAGCGTTTTTTAAATGATGCTTTAGAAAGCAAGCGTGTTCATTCATTGCTGAAAACCATCATTAAAATTGGAAAGGTATTAAAAGCAAAAGTGGTTGTCGAAGGTGTGGAAACAGCCGAGCAGCTTGAATTGCTGATGAGTAGAGGAATATATGGCCAAGGCTTTTTTTACAGTCGTGCACTGCCAGCACAGGAGTTTGAAAAATGGTACTGGAAATATTATAGAAAACGAATAAAAAGCTGAGAATATGTTTTGAGTTCGATACAAAAAGGACAGAGAGGGAATCCAAAATCGGATATCCATCTGTCCTTTTTTTATCTCTTATTCTGCTGTGACGGTTAACGTTTGTTCAATGGTCTGTTTATCCTCATGATCTTTGCGAAGGTACTCACCGCTTAGCTTTTCACCATTCTTGCCATAGGCATCCTTTACATGAGCACCATTATTATGATGTGTCGGGTCCATACTGATCATAATTTCATACTCACTGATATCATCCATTTCCCGCTCAGGATCCCGGATGTAAAACGTAGCGGAACCATCCGGATTGGTATAGCCATCATCGTAGTATCCTGATGTAATGTAGTTTGGAATTTCTGTATCGGCACGAACATAGGCACCGCCAATCAAATTGCTTTCCAGGGTCACCACCACATATTTTCCTTTCTTTTCGATAGAAGGTTCGAGCTCAACCTCAGGATTTCCGGAATTTTCAGGGATCTTCCATCTTGGCTCCTCGATAGAGAAAGACTGCTCTTTATCATCCAATTCAATCGTTTTCTGGAAAGAAGCTTTTCTGTAGGTTTCTTCTTCTGTTCCTGTCTCATACCGCAAAAAGTGCCCGGCGAGTTTATCGCCATAGTGCTCCTGAATTTCTTCATCCTGTTTGGACATATCAAAGCTTAATTCGGTGTGAATGATTCCTTCTACATCATTGGGGAGTTCCTTCTCAAGTTTAAAAACGCCATTACCGTTTACTCGTGTCCGGGTATATCCACCGATAATAGAGCCATCTTGCCAGTCAAAATCAAGGTAAAGCTCAGATTCCGGCAATAAATTTGTCGTTCCATTGACTGTGACTACCTTATTCTTAATGGTGAAGTCACCCTCAAGCCATACTTCCATTTCCCCTTGGTCCTCTGGAGCTGATTGCTGAACTTCAAAGGATACATCCCCGGATTCCTCATCCTCTTCAGACTTTTCCTCTTTGTCTTCATCCTTTTTCTGTTCCTCATTCTTTTCAGTATCCTGCTCCTCCGACTGTTTCTTTTCATCTTCACTGGCACTGGCATCTTCTTCAGAATGATTGCCACAGGCCATTAAAAACATGACCATAAAAAGAGATAAACACAAAACCCCAAATTTGTTTGTCATAACCAACCATAAAACCCCTCTTCCTCCAACATTTTCATATAACCTTCCAACTATGTTATATCATGATAGAAAAAAATAACAACATGATTTTATTCCTGTTTATTCCAACGAAAGTATGAAAAATGCATCTTTTTACCTATTAAAAAAGTGCAGGAGCTCCTGCACTTTTTGGAAAAGTTCCTTAAGCTGTTGCCCAGCGTCCCATAACTTCCAATGCTGATTTTTCCGGGAAGATTTCCTTATAAATTTTGAAGCAAAGGCATTCCTGTTTACTGCGCAGTTTAACAGGTGCTTCAGCATTCAATGCATGAAATTCATGGTCTGAAATCACTTTATTAGCATGCTCCTCTAAAATATCCAAAGCCCCGCTTCCTGCTGAAAACTCCTCTTTCTTCCGCCATAAAATCGATTCTGGAAGCAGACCATCAAAGGACTTTCTAAGGATCCATTTTTCCATATGCTCGTCTGTATGAAGCTTTGATTGAGCCGGTATGAATAAAGCATCCTTTATTAAATCCAAGTCTAAGAATGGCACCCTAAGTTCAAGGGAATGAGCCATACTCATACGATCTGCCCTCTGTAAATTTATATTGTGGAGGGAATTTATAATTCGGATAATCTCTTGATTTAAACCTTGATCATCCTGAAAATCCTTCAGGTAGTCATAACCGGCGAAAAGTTCATCCGCCCCTTCTCCGGACAGAATTACTTTTACATGCTCTGCGGCGAGCTGGGATACAAAGTAGTTAGGCAAAGCACTGCGAACAAGGGATGGCTCAAAAGATTCCAAATGATAGATTACTTTTGGCAGTACCTCAATTAATTCTTCTTTCGTGTATACATACTCATAATGCTCGGTTCCAATCGCTTCTGCTACTTCACGGGCACGCATTAAATCCTCACTATTTTCAGAACCCACACAGAAGGATTTCACAGGCTTCTCCCCTTGATGAAGCTTTGTGGCAATCGCGGAAATCAGGCTGCTGTCCAGTCCTCCACTTAATAGTACACCTACCTCAACATCTGCCAGGAGACGCTTTTTCACGGCATTCGTAAGCTGATCTTTAATCTTGTTTGTCATGACCTCCAACGATTGATCCGAAAGCATTTCGCTCTGCTTCGGCTCTGCTATTTTACGATAACAGACAAAACCTGTTTCCGGGGTATAATAATGCCCGGCTGGAAATTCACGTACTTCATCCGTGACAAGATATAAGGTTTTCAGTTCAGAGGAAAACACGAATTGGCCCTTGTCGTCTTTTCCATAATACAGAGGCTTAATCCCAAGGGTGTCACGGGCTGCCAGGAAGGTGTCATTCGCCTCATCTGCTATAAAAAAGGCAAACATCCCGTCCAGCTTCTCGACCCCTTTGGCACCTTCCTGCTCATACATTTTTAGCACAACTTCACTGTCGGATTTCGTTAAAAAGGTAGCTTTCTCTTTAAGCTCTTCTTTAAGCTGAAGATAATTATAGATCTCCCCGTTACATACAATCCATTTCGATCCATTTTCATTTTTAATAGGCTGAATTCCATCTTCTAAACCAATAATAGACAGGCGCTGATGACCTAAGTGAAAATTCTCCAGTTTTACATCGCTCCCTTCATCAGGTCCACGATGACGCATACTGTTTAACACTTCAGTCATTAAAGATTCAGCCATTCCTCCTGTCATAGCAAAAATTCCACACATGTTTTTTGATACTCCTTAGTCGTTATATAGTATGTATTTGAAGCTGTTCGATTTCAAATACTTTATTAACCTTAGGGGAGTATGACGATTTAAGCAACGTCCATTTCGTCATAAAATCACCTGAATTTTTCGATAAGTACCGATTAAATGATTTAATCTGGGTTTCCCGGCGTTTCTTGGGGAGGATCAGGGGTTAGAGGGGCAGACCGACATTTTTCCGGAGTTGAGATTTTATGGATTTATCAATCTGGTGCACGAGTTTATCAGTCCATTTCGTTCATTTATCAGCCAGTTCTGTATCAACATCAGTCACTTTCCCTTATTAATCAATAACCTTCACCAGTCTCGGCTCATTCATCTAATACACATAGCTCAATTCGAGTAAAGGCAGGCTTTGAATGATCACCATAAAAAAAGCCAAACCACCATAGTGATTTGGCCGCTTTACCTGGATTAGTTATGCTTTCCATTATTACCCTTTCCAGGATGATTTCCTTTTCCATTATTTTTCTTTTCAGCGCGTTCTTTGGCTTTCTCACGCTTCTCTTCAGCTTTTTCCTGAGCTCGTTCACGCTTTTCCTCAGCTTTATCTTGAGCTCTTTCTTTCTTTTCTTTAGCTGCTTCGTTTTTATCTTCTGTTTCTTCCTGCTCTTCTTCTGCAGCCTCATCCTCTTCAGCTTCCTCAGTGTCTTTTGATTTCAAGGCTACCTGTTCAACTTCTTCTTTACCAGCTTCTTCAGTATTTTCCTCAGAGTCGGTTCCTTCTGATTCTTCATCAGATGTAGTTCCTTCTTCAGATTCAGTTTCCTCGTCCTCACTGTCTAAGCCCAATTTAGCCAGCTCTTTGTCCACTTTCCACTCAAGCTTTTTCTGTGCTTTGGCAATATTTTTTTGTAAAGCTGCTTTCGCTCGCGGATTGCTTACTTTTTCTAGTGCAGCAGTTAAAGCTTCAATATTTGCAGAAAACTTCTCTTCAAGCTCTGAACGAATGGAATCTACTGAATCCCCTGTTGTTTCCTCGCCATTTTCTTCAGTCGTTTCCTCTTTTGTACCTTCTTCGGTTTCACTGCCTTCTTCTTCTGCTTCATCATCCACTTCTTCTACATTTTCATCTGTATTATTCTCTTCTTCTGACTGACTTTCCTCATATTTAGCCATAGCCTTTTCCTGCTTAGCTAATGCTTCTTCAAGGGTCTTTTCAGCCATTTCTTTTTCGCCGTTCGCAAAAAGAGCTTCTGCTTCTTTAATACGCTCTTCCGCATATGTTGCCAATAATTCCGCTTTTTCTGTATCATCAAATGTTAATGCAAGACGAATGTTTTCCATCATTTTCTTCGTGAAATAGAAGAGATCGCCAGGCAGTAACGAGGAATCCTCCTCTGTATTTGTGTCCGTCTCCTCACTTGTCTCAGAACCCTCTTCTTCAGACTTCTCTTCATCTGTGGAAGTATTTTCTTCTGAGGACGGTGCTTCCCCGGTCTCTTCTGTATCCGCTGTTGTTTCCGTCTCTGTTGTATCTGTTTCTTCTCCTTCCTCAGCTTGTGCAGCACTGAGTCCGAATGCAAAAACAAATACAGCCGCCATAAGCAACGCTACTAATAAGTTACGAGATTTCCCGTTTAGAAATAACTGATTATTCATTATAAATCCTCCTTATCATTTTTGAAGAAACTTAGCACGGCTTGTCAGTCGTGCTTGTATCATCAGCAGTCCAGCCACCATAGTTTGTACACCTTAGGCCTGTAACTTTGCGCCCCTTCTTTTCAGATAGATTTGCCCTTTCATGATAAATGAATTGTACAGACACTACTCCATTCATCCATTCACCCTGTAATATACCTCTGATCGTCAAACGTGACATCATCCAATAGGCCTATTTTCAAAAAAATTCGACATATTTTATTATATTTTTCTATTACTTATAAAATTTCATGACCCCTTCTCGAGTGGAAGTGTGAACCAAAATGTGTGAATATTTCCTTCTGAATGAACGCCTATTTGACCACGATGATGCTCTATGATTTCCTTTGAAATAGCTAGACCAAGGCCTGTCCCACCTGATTCCCGTGATCTGGAAGGATCAATACGGTAAAACCGTTCAAAAATGAGGGACTGCTCTCGTTCCGGAATGATTTCTCCCGGACCCGTAAAGGAATCATAGTATTTACATTCAGATCATTTTCCCTGAACCATAATGGAGCCGCCACCCTTATGGTAGCGAATGGCATTGTCCAGCAAATTATTTAAAACCTGTGCAACGCCCTCCTGATGAACCTGAACCATACGAGACTCCAGTTGAAGTTCGACTGGAATTCCCTCTTTTTTGGCCGCCCAGCGAAACATCTCTACCGTTTGTTCAATGATGCTTTTCATATTAACTTTTTCCTGTTCAGAAAAGGTTTGTCCACTGATATCATCCCATTCCTTTAACCTATCCAGCTGCTCCAGCATTCCACTAAGACGTTCAGACTCTTCATAGAGGGCTTTATACAGCTTTGGACGGCCTTCAATCATACCATTATGCAGGGGATTTAAATACCCGTTTAAATTGGCTAATGGCGTTCTTAGTTCATGGGATATATCAGAGACCATTTTTTTCGTTGTTGCTCATTTTTCTTTAATTGCTCAACCATATCATTAAAGTGGTCAATAAGCTGTCCTGTTTCATCCTCTGACCTCCTTTGAATAGGACTCGGATATCGACCTTCTTTCATAGTTTTCGTTGAATCTATTAAATTTCTTAGGGGACCTGTCAATTTTTTTGTCAGAAAAAAATGAATCATGCTCCCGGTGACAATCGTCGTAAAGGTGAAAATCCAGAGATACTGTAAAAGAGCAGACTCAAATTGCTTCTGTGTCATTTGGTTCATTGTGCCGATACCATCAACAAGGAAACAGGAGGTATTATAAATTCCCCAGGTGGTCAGGAGAATGAAAGCTGTAACCACGGTAATATTTATTAGCGTCAGTCGTCCTAATAAACATCTTGGAAGCCTGACTTTTTTCCACTTATTCATGAACAAATTTATACCCCATTCCTCTTACCGTACAAATCCGTTTTGGTGAAGAAGGATCTTCCTCGATTTTTTCCCTTAATTTTTTAATATGAGCATCAACCGTCCGGTCCATCACGGTTTTATCAGCATGCGGATATAATTGCTGAATCAGGTTTTCTCTTGTCAGAACAACATTCGGATTCTCCATAAAATGATAGAGTAGTTGAAATTCATGCTTCGTCAGCTTAAGCGACTCATCATACAGCATCACTTCGCCCTTTCTAGGTTTAATACACAAGCCGCCATAGGTGATTTTTTGACAGAACTGACCGGTCCTTCGTAAAACGGCCTCCACGTGTGCGACTAACTCGTCTGGATCAAAAGGCTTTGTCAAATAGTCATCTGCACCAAGCTTCAAACCTTTAATCTTATCGTTTATTCTGGCTTTAGCAGACAGCATAATGATCGAAACTTCATTGCGTTCCTGCTCTCTTACCCATGTACACAGCTCTTCCCCGCTTATTTTCGGAAGCATTAAGTCAAGAATCAGTAAACAGGGATGATGAGTAAGAAAGGCTTCCTTTGCTTCTTCCCCATCTGCTGCTTCTACAACCTCATACCCTGCTTTCTTTAAATATATTGAAATCAATTCTCTTATCATGTAATCGTCTTCAATTACCAGAATGGTTTGCTTCACTATAAATCACCTCACACGCGGTACAAGCACCTGGCCTTATTGCATTTTTTCAAATTCCTGAACCATAAGATCATAATTTAAGGCACCTAACGTTTTAAACGATATCACACCTTCAGAATCAATCATATAGGAAGTTGGAATGGGCTGAATCTGATAGGTGTTAGCGACATTGCTTTCCTGATCGAGCAGAATTGGAAAGGATAAATCAAATTCTTTCACAAAATCTCTAACATCCTGAATTCCACTTTCTGTCTGGGTTAAGTTCACAGCTAAAATTTTTACATCCTTATTCTGATAAAACTTTTCCATATCCGGCATTTCCGCACTCCATGGCGGACACCAGGAAGCCCAGAAATTCAGCATCACCCGCTGTCCACGAAGATTAGATAACTGTACAGTTTCTCCATCCAACGTCTTCAGTTCAAAATCAGGTGCTAAATTCCCTACATTTAAGCCTGTTTTACCTGTCTGCTTTGGGGCATCAGCTTGTTTTGCTGAAGAATCAGGTTGACTTACAATTTTATAACCACCCTTTTCATTACCTTCATTTTCTGAAGTCGCTTCATCAGTTGGCTGATTTGCATTTTCTGCTGAATTCGTAAAATCATAAACAGCCCGACAAACATTCCAACCAGTACTACAACAATAATCCCCTTCTTCATTTTATCGCTCCGTTTTATGTATGCAATTAAAGGAATCATAAAAAAAGTTTGTGAAAATTTAATGAAAGTGCCCGGAAAAACGCTGAACTTCTTCTGGTCCCTCCTTATCTATAAGACAAAAAAGAACGAAAAGGATTTATCACAGATCCTCTTCGTTCTTTTAAATTATGAGGAAGATTCCAGACTCTTATCGATGCAGCTGATTAACCGTCTTTCTATATCTCCAGCCAGCTCTTTAAGGGAATCATCATTGGCCAATTGTATAAGTGAAGTTGGTTTGGGCAGGCCGATGTTTGTTCTTCCCTCATCCTCATACACAACAATCTTACATGGGAGAAAATAGCCCACCATTTGATTCTGTGTCAAAACTCGTTCAGCTTCAAAAGGGTTACATACTTCCAACACCTTGTACGGCTGATTGTAATCCAGTCCTTTTGCCTGAAGCTTTTCTCTAATATCAAATTGCCAGAGCACACCAAATTTCTCTTCTTTCAATGTTTCCTCCAATACGGCAATGGCATCATCCATCGTTCTGTCCGTTTCAACCGTATAATGAAACATGAACATCCTCCTTTTAGGCTGATAAAACTTAATGATCAACTGACAAAAAAACACCAATTTTTTCTTCCTCAAGTATATGTTTCACCCACTTAATCCTTTACATTCTTCAGGTTAGTCTGTAACTCTGGTAATCAAGGATACAACGATAAACACTATTCCTGCCAGGAACATGAGTTTTTGCGATGGTCAAAGGCTTCTCCATAATTGCTTCATATTGATATGACTCCTTTTCTCAACTATGATTAACGGAAAAATAAAAGGCTTTATTCAGTGTCTCCTTGCCAGTTGTTCATACCACCTGTCATATCCTCAACTTTATAGCCTAATGCGCCCAAAATTCCACAGGCGGCTTTACTGCGATTTCCAGACTGGCACACGACCACGTATTCCTTCTCTGAGTCTAATTCTGTTTTACGTACCGCTAACTGACCCAGAGGAATATTTTTGGCCCCTGGAATTTTTCCTGTTGCTGCTTCATTGTTTTCACGGACATCAATGACATAGACCTCTTCACCTTTTTTGATGCGTCTGTCTAATTCTTCAGGGGTAACCTGTTTTGCCATGGGCGTCCCCTCCTTCCGTATCTTTTTTCCTGCAGCAAGACAGCCTGTCCTCCTGCCGTCTATTACTCATTATTTACTAATGAATATCCAATAACCCGCATTCCTTTTTTTCTCAGTATACGGGCACTTAAGTTTTTTTCGATTCTATCTGATGCGACAATAATAACGCTTTGTTTCGGAATTTCCTGATAATGCCGTTTCAAATATGCCACTGGTACACAGCAGGCTTCATCAATCCTGTCCCTTGATGATATTTGGTAGTCACGGGTATCTACAATCGCAACACCCTCCTGTTTACAGGAATCAAGTTGAAGCTTCCCGACCCCTCGGACAGGAACATGCCTGCGATAGAAAAACCATGATATGATGATAACTAGGATGGCAATGCTCATGATTCTCTCCTATTAGATTTAATATACTGGAATTATCTTATACCCCACATGGTATGATGTCAAATGAGAAGTATTACCATCATCAAGTATCAGGCTGATTAATCATTTTATCAATCGGTTTGCGTCGGGTATACGTTTCTCACATCCACATTTAAGTTAAATTTTATCTAATATCAATCTGTTTAGAATTTTATCCGTTAAGACACTCTGAATCAGTCAAAAGAGAAGGTTTATCTGTCTATTACACAAATTTATCCGTTAAAATAGATATAGACATATGTTCGGCTATGAATCCATCGGTCGCAGCGTCCACTGCATCTACCCGGCCATCAAACTATAAAAAGGAGGATAATTTTAATGGGAGTTGGATATGGAATTGTTTGCAGATCCTGTGGCTTCAGCAAGGAGTTTATGCTGGGGGTAGGCGGTGATGAATATTATGCTGGCGAGAACCAGTTTGAAATTCTTCATCCAAAAACGAAAGATCAGGTAAAAAAGGCCATTGGGGATCTTCCCATTCATCATGTGGATTTTGACCGTCGTCTCCTTCATTGTCAGCAGTGCCATCATCTTTACGTGCGTCCCCTCATGAAAATCTGCTATGGTCATCAGCAAGTGTTCAATACAAATCAACATTGCAGCCGCTGTAAAGGAAAGGCTGAAATCGTGGATGACCTGGAGTTTTCAGAAATGGCCTGTCCTGAATGTAACAAAAAATCCCTTGAAGTGAAGACGTTTACGATGTGGGATTGATTGATATAAAAAAGGATAGATATCAGCAAGTCCTATACGTCAATATCTATCCTGTCCCGGGGGACTATGGATGCTTTCCAGAGCCTTTTCCCTGATTTCCTTTTTCTTTATTACTTTTTGGATGGACAGAAGGATGAAAATCAGTGTTTATATCACTTCTCACGCTCTTTCCTGAATCAGTTTTTGTTTCATTTTCCGGATTCGGGATATGGTTTACTTCCCGATTTTGCTTTGGATGGGAATTCGGGTTTGCTATTTCATTTCCCCGAAATTCTTCTGGAGCGGAAGCAGGACCAGGAGAAATGGAAGCAGGTTCTTGCTGTTTATTCCCTCTTTCTTTTTTAACCCGTTCCACTTTTGCCTGTCCTTTCTTCACCTTATCTTCCGGCTGCTGCCCCTTTTCTATCCCCTTTCCTGCTTTTTCCGGAGCTTTTTCTTTTAAAGATGGTGTTTTAGCTGCCGGTTTCACTGGTTCCTCCCTTGCTTGCTTTTCCACCTTTTCCAGGTCACGGTTAAGAGCCTTCTCATCCTTTTGAATATCATCCCGTAAAATTTCTAAAGCTTCATTCACAGGAACTTTATTAGCGATACCATTTTCTATTGCCCTTGCTTTACCTGCTCTCTTTTCCATTCGTGCAAAAGTCTTTTCCACATTTTTGGCAAGAGCAGCTTTAGCGGTTGGGTTCTCAACCTTTTCCATGGCGAGTAACAATGCTGTCATGTTCCTGCTGAAATGAGATTCCAGCTCATCCCGTAATTCAGCAGCTGGGTCTTCTGTTTCGGTTTCCTCATGTACTGTTTCATCCTCTGGTTGTTCCTCATCCTTAGAAGGCATAATACCGGTATTCGTTCCGTCAGTTGGAGCCTCCTCTTCTTGTGCAGTGCCGTCAGCCAGCTCATCATCTGCTACATAATCTAAGGCAAGTTCCTGATTCTCCAATGCCTGGTTCAACAATTGAATGGCTCCATCCGTATCACCGGCATCAAATAAAGCATTCGCCTCCGCAATTCGTTCATTGGCAAATTGCGAAATTAACTCTGCTTTAGCTGTATCGTCAAACGTTAACGCCAACTGTACCTTCTCTGCTATGGCTTCCACGAAGTAAAAAAAATCACCTGGAACAAGTCCGGGATCATCCATGGAGATATCCTCTGTGGTACCCTCATCCGTTTCCCCCGCCTCTTCAGGAATCGTTTCTGAGGACGGAACTTCTGCAGGTTGGTCCTCATCTGTAGGAGTATAATCAGAAGCTTCATCACTTTCGGGCGGAAATTCAACATTCTCAGTTGGATCTGCAGTCTCTGTTTCCTGCCCGGCCTCCTCACTTTCTGCAGCAAATGCCGGTGACATGGTTCCGCCAAGCATAATCGATGTGACCAGTACTCCCCCCAGAATAACTTTAATAGCTTTCACCCGTAGATTGGGGAATTTTCTTTTGACATAGCTAATCGCCAGCCGGTTCAGATCCTTTTCCGTATTTTCTGTTATACCAAATTCGTTCGCAAACTCTACTAATGAATGCTGGGGCTTGATGTACAGAATAACCTCATAACCATTTTCTTCAGGTTTCAATTCATAGCTGTAAAAATACATGGAGTCACTCCTTGTTATAGGGATACTCAATTTATTACTGCAGGACAAGGTCTCATTCTGCCCCTATATTACCCCGAAAGGACTGAAAATATGGGAGGCTTTTTTGGAATATTAACAAGTAGATCGTACCATCCTTATGCTAAAAAATAAGCCAATTCCAGATTATTTGTCTGGAATAAGCTCATATTTATACAAAAAATAAAATGTATACAATTCCCATCATTATTCGGCTATTCATCCCCTGCCACAATCTATAAGTAGCTTTGCCATAGTAATTCCGATAATTTCTGCTTCCTTTCACCGCATCAAACCTATTTGCCCAATTCCATTAATGATAAATTCCATTGCAACTTCATATATGCATTTTTACATGCCAGCTGTACCAATTGTTTCATTCTTCCTCGCTGTGGCTGAACCATTTTAATAGGAATGTTCAGCCCATTCGTATATACAACTTCCGGGAGAAGCACCTCATTCGGTAATGAAGCTGGATTATTGGTATAAAACTGCCTGATATAATGACAAAATACAGCCTCTCAAATCGGATGACCAGCCAGGATGCGAAGGTTGGCGGACCAGCCCTGCAGCGGTTCATTAATAGCATGTGCCGCCATTGTAATCAGACTAAAAAGGTAAGCGTCTCTGATATAGACGCTTACCTTTTATTCTTTCTATTCCTCCACCAGTTCAAGCGGACCCAAAGGACCCGTATATAAGCCCCCGTCCCAGCGTGCGTCAAACACACGAATACTGATGACGTTCTCCGCTCCATAATTGATTTTTTCTGAAGGAATGACATATTCACGGTCCCAATCCCACGCAGAAATCATCCCTTCTTCACCCTCTCCGGTAGGAAAGGTTCCTGATTGGCCGATTTTTTCTCCATTGAAGTACGTAGCATCGACATCATCGATTCGGCCCAGTTTCATTTTTAATGAGTACCCTTCCCACTCTTCTGGTATATAAATGGATTTTCTGTACCATCCATAAACATAGTCCTCATATAAGTTGGAATGATCCTCCCATTTTGAGGGCAATTGAACAGCCTGCCAGCTGCTGTCATCCAAGTCTGGTTCTTTCCAGGCTAAATCATCTCCTTGTTTAAACAACCATTCACCAGCGAGTTCTATCTGTGGAAGAGCAACTGCTTTTGGTTTTAAATCACCTATCGAGACCTTATACAGGCCTGTCTCTGCTTTCGGATCATAGGTGAAACCGATCTCCTCGGTCGCTCCACCTGCTTCTGCAGATACCTCAATCCGTTTCGTATCCACTACCTCTCCATCAATGGTTAACGGAACTTCGACTTCTCCGGCATAGCTTCCGTAGTTCGTCACACTCGCTGTAGCATGAATCTCACCTTGGTCAACAGAAGCTTCCAGATTACTATATTCAAAGGTTGGCTCCTTTTCTGTTACAATAATCTTTTTAGCAGGAAGATCGCTTACGTGAATACGATAAGTACGGGGATCAAACAGCTTATCATAGGTTAAGACAACTTCCTTTTGTTCTCCCGGGGCCACTCGTACATGCTTCTCAGCTACCGTTTCTCCCTCTATTTGAAGGTTTAGAGTTTTTCCGCTTATTACACTACCTCTGTTTTCAACATTAACTTTAACGGCCAGGTCATCGTTGGACTGGATAGACTTTGGTATGTCAACGTAAGAAACCTTCATTTTCCCTTCTTTATAATTAGACAGCTTTGCGATTTCTTCCTTTGAGGCCGGATAAAGACGTACAGCCTGTCCACCGCCTCCTTCAAGCGACGCTATTAAAGTATCATTTTCCTTAACAATGACCTTTTTAATCGATACAGAAGTTGGGTTTGTTTCAAGATTGGCATCTGTACCATCCGAATAAATTTCTGCCACATATTTTGTCCCTTTTTCTAAAAAGTCCAATTCAATTTCCAAATCTCTATCCTTTTCATCCGTTACACTGCCAATATACCATTCTTCTCCACTACGGCGGACAATTGAGGCATAATCTCCAATTTCGGCATGTGGAACCATGATGTCGTCCCAGGTAACTGGCACATCCCGCATAAATTTAAATTCAGGTAAAATTTCACCATTTTCGTCCTTATAATTTTCCGGGAAGTCTGCAACCATCTGTGTACCACTTGTAAGAACGACATAAAGTGCTAATTGCTTTGCACGAGTAGAGTGTACACGTGTATCGGCATGTGAGATATTTACATCAAAAATACCTGGTGTAAAGTCCACTGGTCCTGACATCATTCTCGTAAACGGTAAAATCGTTTCATGTTCCGGAGGGTTGGTATCATCACTAAACGCACTATATTCCATCCCGCTGACCCCTTCACGACTTACCCAGTTAGGATAGGTACGGTACAGTCCTGTTCCTTTAATCGGTTCATGGGAATTAATCATAATTTCGTGCTCAGCTGCTTTCTTAATAGTGTCCAAATAATGATTCACCATATATTGACCGTGATGGTGCTGTCCAGGTGGATTATGAATGCCGTAATCGGCTACATACCCACTTTTAATAGCATGAATTCCCTGTTGTTGATAATAATCGTAAGCTTCGTCCATTTGACTTTCATAGTTTAAAATATCTCCGGAGGTTTCGTTATGCATAATATAAGAAACTCCACGCTCCTGGGCATACTGAACAACTTCTTCCAGATCATAATCAGGGTAGGATTCCGTAAAACTGAAAAGATCCCCATTTTCCATCCAGTTTCCATCCCAACCTTTATTCCATCCTTCAACAAGTAAGCCTATATTTTGATTTTCAGTGTCTAAGTACTCTGAAGCAAAATCGATATAACGTTTTGCATTTTCAGTCGTAGCTCCATGGTCCGGCCCTGATGCCCATGTTGATTTACCACTGATCATTTCCCACCAGACCCCTACATATTTCATCGGCTCAATCCACTCAGTATTATCAATAGTGTTCGGTTCATTTAAATTTAAAATTAAATCGGATTCTACGAGGTCTCCGGCATCTTCTCCAATTTGGATGGTTCTCCACGGTGTTTCAACGGGAAGCGAATCCTTCTTAACCTTTACATTACTGTCTGGCCATGGTGCCAGATGGCTTACCAGTTTTGTGGATTCACCCTCCGCTTTTTTCAGTGCCATTCCGGAATAATCAATTAGGGCTGCTTCGTGTACGGATAGATGAATTCCTTGAGGTGTTTTCATTGTAAAGGGAGTGCTCACTTCCTCTACTTCACTTAGTAGTGTTTGATTATAGTTATATTCATAGCTGTCCCAATCATTGGGAATCCACCAGGACGTGTTATCATTTGCAAAGTGAAATTCGGTATTCTCTGATGTGATTTGCAGATCAGGATTTACATTTTCCTGTTCAGGAATCACATAACGAAAGCCGATTCCATCATTATAAACACGAAAAACCAGATTCATTTTACGATAAGGTGCTTTCGTTTCCTTTAAATAAACAGTCTGTTGCTTGTAATGGTTTTTAATCTTTGACTTTTCTCCCCATACCGGCTCCCATGTCTTGTTGAATTCCTTTATATCAGTTTTTACAATTTTTAAATGGTTGCCTAATGATTCCTGATTCTTAAATTCAAAGCCAAGTGATGAAGGCTTCACAATCGTCTCGCCATTAAAGACAACCTTATAATGAGGCGTACCATTTTCTGATAGGCTAAGGTCTACCTCTACGCTTCCATCTGGTGATTGAACGGATACACTTTCCTCCCCAGCCGCAAAGCTTTCCTGCTGGTATACAAAAAGTGCTATAAGGATTGCAAATAAAATAGTCAGCTTATCTTTCATAGTTTTTCGGACTAGCATTCAATTCCTCCCCCATTTTTTACATAAATTTTTGTTAATCCTGAATTAGCGATTACAGTTATTGTTTTTTAATGGAATGACAAATTCCTCTAAAAAAAATCAATCTTCTAAAAACACATCGATTTACACAGGAAAATAGATGTCCTTACATGGTGGTATCCATTCCAAATGTGGGAATTTTAGGAATTTTGAATTAGGTCCTAGTTAACCATTTGAAAACGAGAGGCAGCAGGGTTTTTCTATTCATAAGCTTTCTGCTAATCCATATTTATGTATGACCAATTATTTTTTGTAATCGGAATACAAATATAAAAATGAGGGTCATACGGATCCTGATCAATGCCCTGACGAAACTTTTATAGATGGATGTCCGTTTGACTGTTGTACCTCATATCCCGAAACTATTATACATAAGAGTTAGGTATGAAGTGTTTTTAAGGAGGGAGAAAATGAAGGACATCACTGCCATTCTCATCAATGATTCTAATCAGATGGTTTTACAGAAGGCTGTCACTTCACTAAAATACATTCAAACCAGGTTAAAGTCGCTAATCATTCCCCATAATCCTGATACTTCTTCAAAGGCAAAGCTGGAGTATGGTTTGAATAATAAAGTTGAATTTATAAGCGGTAAAAGTGACGATTTAGGACAACTTCTTAATCACACGATTGACAGGATAACAACCCCTTACATACTCATTCTTCAAGGTACAGATTATCTTTCCCCAAACATCGATAACGATGCTTTAAACCTTCCTGAGTCAAAACAAGTTTTAGGAACCTATTACCATAATCAAAGCATTATAATTCAGCGCCCATTACTTATTTCCACCCCTTTCCTTAAAAAGAACAGACTCCCGCCCATCAAACATTTACCTTTTAAAGAAGCCCTTTTACCCGCATGGCTTTCTAAAATATCACCATCCATACAGCTATTTAAAGAAGGGTTAGTTAAGCAGTCCAGAAAAAATCACTCTTCAATTGTTTTGGAAAAAGAAAAAATAATCCAGAAATATCAGCATACGAAGTCCGTGTCGAAAGCCCCATCGCTTTCTGTCATGATGACAAATTACAATTCTGAAAAATACGTGGAAGCAGCTCTTGTTTCGTGCCTATTACAAAGTGAACCTTTTGACCAGATCCTCATCATGGATGATGGATCCACAGATAACTCTTATCAACAGCTTCTTCGATGGGAGAATATCGAAAACGTTAGACTATTTCATAAGAAAAATGGAGGAAAAGCAAGAGCCTTAAACGATTTATTATCTTATGTTCAGTCTGAATATGTACTGGAACTCGACGCAGATGACTGGCTTGACCCGGACGCCGTCACGATTATAAAAAACTATCTATCAGAGGTTTCCAGTGAGGTAGCCGTTCTTTATGGTAATCTTAGAAAATGGAAGCAATTAACCGAAGATGTCCTATTTAAGGGGGTTGCAAAGGGGACTCCTGTTAGCGGGAGAAAGGATTTACTGTCTTATCGCTTTCCTCTGGGCCCAAGAATATACCGTACCACCATTTTAAAGCGGGCAGAGGGTTTTCCAGTCATTGAATTCGAAGACGGAAGACTATATGAAGACGTAAGTGTTTTATTGCGATTACTATCGATATCACCGATTCGTTATCAAAATTTCACCGTTTATAACGTTCGGGAACATCAGAAGAGCATTACGAAACAATACGAACCAAAATGGAACGAATTTCTAAAACACTTATAATTGATGGCAGTTTATCCCCACTCATCCTTTTAGGTTGAACCTAAAGTATTGAAGTGGGGTATCCGTTTACTTGCGATAAACCTGAAAAAAACAAGAATTCTTTATCCATTGTAGTCTAAGAAGTGAAGAACACTTTTGATCACATAATTTTGCTTTTCAACAGACAGGGTGGGATTAATAGGGAGTGCTAATATTCGTTTGGCTGTGTGTTCAGCATTTGGAAAGTCCCCCTCTTTATAGCCCAAATAATGGAAGGCTTCCTGTAAATGCAACGGAATCAAATAATAAATGGCGGAGTCGATGCCGTTATTTTTCAGTTCTTTAGCGAGCTCATTTCTATTGTCTAGTTCAATACAATACTGATGAAAAGTGTGCTCGCGATTCCTCACAATTGGTGGGGTTTTAACTTTATTTTTAAACTTCTCCGTATATCGTCGGGCTATTTCGTTTCTTCTTGTTAAAAAACCTTCTAAATAATCGATTTTAATGAGTAAAATGGCTGCCTGCAGCTCATCAAGTCTACTGTTCATACCGATTAGCGAATGCTGATAGTTCTTTTGGCTGCCATGATTTCGAAGCGAGTGAACCTTTTCATATAATTCCTGCTGACTGGTTACAACCAGACCCGCATCCCCGAATGCACCCAGGTTTTTCGTTGGGAAAAAAGAGAAGCAGCCAATATCTCCAATCGTCCCCGCTTTTTTCCCTTCATACTCCGCACCCATAGCCTGGCAGGCATCTTCTATCACTTTCAAATTGTGTTTTTGGGCAATGTCCATAATTTCGCCCATGTTCGCAACCTGGCCATACAAGTGAACAACCATGATTGCTTTGGTATTTTGGGTTATGGCTTCCTCTATTTTTGCAGGATTCAGATTATAAGTTACTGGATCAATATCGACAAATACTGGCTTTGCCCCTTCCTGTACAATCACTTCTCCCGTCGCAAAAAATGTAAATGGGGAGGTAATGACTTCATCACCAGGTCCGATATCCAGCGCCTTAAGTGCTAACTGTAAAGCATCTGTCCCACTTGCTACCCCCAGACTATAAGGAACATTGAGATAGTCTGCTGTCCTTATTTCCAATTCCCTTCCTTTTTCTCCCAAAATATATTGTCCGCTATCCAGTACCTCTACAATCTTTTCAATTCCAGAGGTTCTCATTAGCTTCCATTCCTCTTTTAAATCAAGCAGAGGAACTTGGCGAAACTCGTTTTCAGGCATAAAAAAACCTCCTTAAAGTGGATTCCCTAACCAATCCCTTCATATTGAATCCCTAATTTAGTGATTTCCTCCTCCTTCCATTTATTTCTTCCATCGAAAACAAGCTTGCATTTCTTAAAGTCTTTAAAAGTTAAACTTTCGTACTCTTTGTGAAAGGCTTGCAGGATGATAGCGTCTACTTCTGAAATAAATTTATTATTCAAGGATAAGGGCAATGCTCCAAACTGAATGATTTCACTATTCGAAAAATGAGGATCATTGACAAACACATTCGCCTGTTTATCTCTAAGTTGATCGATCAGCAATAAAGTTGTTGATTGGGTTGGTTCTTTTACATTTCCCCTATAAGATAATCCTAAAATCAGAACATTTTTGTTCCTCAGGGTATCAATTCTATTCTCTATTTTTGATAGGGCATAATCAGCCATACTGTCATTGATTTTTCTTGATAAAGGGGTTAACCCCTCATTTAATCCTCTGTTAATGAAAAAATAAGGATAAATTGGAATGCAATGTCCACCTACACCAATACCAGGAGCATGTATATGGGAATAGGGCTGACTGTTACTTGCTGAGATGACTTCTGATATATGAATATCTTTTTGCTCTGCAAATTGAGCAAGTTCATTAGCTAACGCAATGTTGACATCACGATATACACATTCGGCCACTTTGGAAAATTCAGCAGTTTCCAATGAGCTTACTTTCATTAATTCACAATTAAGAGCCTGCTTATAAAAGTCGGAGGCGAGTTCCAGGCTTTTTTCATTCACTCCTCCAATAACCTTAGGGTAATTTTTCAGATCTTCTATAATTCGATTTGAATAAACTCTCTCGGGACTATAAGCAAGGTAAAAGTCTTCGCCCATTCCCAGACCTGATTGCCTTTCAATTTCTTTGCCGAACCTCTCTTTTGTATCCCCCGGGGGTAACGTTGTTTCAAATATGACTAATGAGTCCTTTTGGATTCCTTTACCTATGTCCTGAACGGCAGCATCAATAAATTGGTAATCAATGGCATGGTTTTCATCAACAAATACCGGAACAATAACCACAATGATTTTTGCTTTTGAAACAGCTTCAATGTTTGAATCTGTAGCAAAAAGCATTTGGTTATCATGAGCTTGTAATACCAATTGATTTAACCCGGGTTCATTAGTTATATGAGACTTTCCTGCATTTACCTGATTGACAACATCTTTGTTTTTATCCGCTCCATAAACCTTATAACCATTATTGGCAAAAACAGCTGCTAACGTAAGTCCAATTTTCCCAAGCCCGATAACGGCGACTTCGGGTAATATAGGGCTATTATCTATCATTTTGTTCAACCCCTCCTGCTAGTAATCAAATCTATTGTATTCTATGTGATTATGAAAAGCCTGACTGGATTCTTTTCATTATTTACAAAGATTATGATGTCTAAATAATAGAATTATAATTGCTTATATATATTGATGTACCTGTCAGCTACTACTGATGCAGAGTGGTGTTTTTCTATATAGCTTCTGCCTTGTTTACCAAGTTCACTCCATATTTGAGGATTATCCAGTAATCTTTTTAATTCATAGATGAGGTTAGATGGGTTGGCGTTAACAATCGGTAAGTCAGACGGGTACTTGGATACCAGGTCATCCCTGATAAAACAAATAACCGGTTTTCCATGAGCCATTGCTTCAGAGCTAATAAAACCGCTGGCTCCAATTCTTAACTGATCAATCACAATATCAGCCTGGGACAGTAGCCTTTTCGTTTGATCATACGTTTTATTTTCAATTAATTGAAATTGAAAGATTAGCCCCATTCGTTTTAACTCTCTAACCGCATGCAGGATGAATTCTGTTCCTTTAAGATCACGCATTGTGGGAGCGTGAACGATGAGTGGGACCTTTTTGCCTTCTGGATATTCAGGTATAAATTTTGAAGTATCAACTGTGTGGGGAATAATGTGGGTGTGCTTATAAGTGTGCTTTATATATTCCTCTAATTCCGGATCTTGCACAATCGCATGATCGATATAATGAGACAGGGTCCGCACGTTTTCGGTTATTTTTTCCTCGGTCCATTCTGGTTTCACTCGAACGTAAGGATTGTTTTTTTTCGCTAGTGAATACATTCGAATATCTGATCCATGATGGTGTACAACCAGTTTCTTTCCAGCCTGTTTTAGGATTGGCAAATCCCTTTTATCGGAAAAAAAGGTTTCTCCAAAATGAAAGTGAAAAATATCATAATTTTTCATTGCTTCCTGAAAGAAACGCTCTAATACAATCTCTCTTTCCTTGTTGTTTTTCCGGTTTAGATGCAGAGATACATCTGGTTTAAATTTAAACTTATTATCATAAAAGTGGCAGGAGGTAGCATCAATTCCTTTCTTTTGCAACGCTTTACATAGTTCTATCATCGGTGATCCATAAGGAATGTGTAAAGCCTTCAAGCTATCCATCCTCTCCTTTGTCTTTTTTCATCTTCCGTTGACTTTTATCATCCTGAACGAACCGGGCATAGATCGAGAAAAGCCTTTCTTCCATGTGCTCCCAGCTATAGGCAGTTTCCATTATTTTTCGTGCATTTAAACTCATTTCCTTTAATTGTGCCTTATTGAAGTATATCTGTTGTAAAGCTTGTGCATAGTCCTCAGCGTTGGCCTGAGGTTTATCGATGATATATCCACATTGATAACGTTCAATAAATCTGTTCATATCCTCACATTGGTTAACTAAAACGGGAAGACCATTATTTAAATAACTGAAGAATTTATTGGGCATGGCATATCGATTGTTTAAAGAATGGGAAGCATCCAGATCGACCCAACCTATATCAGCATCCCCCTGTATGACCATGGGAATCGCTTCATAATCCAACCAGCCTTTAAACAAAACTTTACTCTTTAAATGAGGTGGTATAGAGGGTTTCTGATCCTGTTCTTTCCAGCCACCAATAATTTTGGCTGTTACAGAAATTTTTTCATTAGCCAATTCCAATACTCGCAACAACTTCTGAAAGCTCCCTCTTTTACTTCCCAAGATTCCTTCAAAAGCAATTACTAAATCAGCCGTTTCCTTGTTTCGATCATATTCAGGTGCTAAAGGTGGAGAATTATAGACCACTTCAATCGGGAGGGAGGGCTGGATGGAGTGATACCACGCTTTAATCGATTCTGACACTGTAATGACTTGATCTAATTCATTAAACATGGCTTCTAGCATTTGACGCTTCACTTTTTTTATTTTTTTAGATTCCATAATTAATGGGTCTGGTTCCAGTTCGTGACTGTCATAGATTAATCGGCACGCTTTCCCTCTGGATGCTAAAGCCCGCTTGATTCCAATTCCAGAGTAAAGTGAAAAAAATTCATGAGCATGATAAATATCAGCCTCAACCTCAATCCCAATTTGTGTTAAAGAATCCGTAAAACGGTGGTGGGTTCCGGTTAGAAGATTGTGAAGTAATTGTTTCGTTTTTTTCTCAAAATCGATTTGTTCATACGTAATGATTTTAATCCCCTCATATACAAAAGTACGTGACTGAAAGCGATTGGTAAAAAAAGTGCCATCTACATCAAAAAGATGACCTTTTCTGCGAGGAACGATCATCGTAACGCTATACCCCTGTTTTACCAGACTTTTCGCTTCTTTTTTAAAAATACGTGCATCTAAAAAGGGGTGTTCGGTTACTAAAAAACAGATCTGCTTCCCCATCTCGTTTTCCCCCTCTCCACAAGTTTAAGATAAAAGATAAGGTCTTTGATCAGTATCCAGGGATTTGTACAAGTTAATTAACCGTTTCTCCATATGCTCCCAGCTATAGACCTCCTCCATCGCTTTCCGCGCATTTATACTCATTCGTCTGAGCATTGACCTATTCTTGTTGAGATAGACCATTCCTTTAACATAATCAGCAGCAGTTGGATTTAAACGATTGATCACTATTCCACATTGATAGGTATTCACGAACTTTTCCATGTCGCTGCACTTGCTTACGATAACAGGAACTCCATTATTCAGATAATTAAATAGTTTTCCAGGCATGGCAAAAGCATGATTTAGTGAGCTCGTGGGGTCTAATTCAATTAAGCCGATATCGACATCTGAATATAGTGAAGACAAGGACTCATACTGAATCCAGCCAGATTGGATGATACGGCTTTGTAAATGATCGGGGACAGAAATCTTCTCCCCATATCGTGGCCCTCCAATTAATTTAAAGTGAAAGTCCATTACTTTTCTGCATGAATCAGTGATTGTATAGATGGTGTGTAGGTTCTTATCTGATACGTTTCCCTCATGAGCTGCAACAAGCCTGTTTGGATTTCCTCCTTTAACCTTAAAATCGGAAGAAAGGGGTGGAGCATTATAAATTACCTCAACAGGAAGTAAAGGATCCATTGACAAATACCATGCCTTTATCGAATCCGAAACGGTTATGGTATAATCGGCCTCTTTTAAACTATCGAGAAGAATCTTTTTCGATTGTCGCTTTTCTATTTCTTTCATGGATTGGGAAAACGGATCTGGAGTTACCTGTCTGCTGTCGTAAATTAATTTCACATTTTTCACGTTTTGTTTTTTGAGGGCAAGTTTGATTTCCTTTCCGTAATAGAACGAACTCAGTTCATGGGCATGATAAATATCTGCACGTTCCCGTAATCCTAGTTGAAACAACGGATGCGTTCTTGGATGATTCGATTTCCTTTTACAATCATACGTAATTATTTTTATTCCCTGGTATTTAAACGATTTATTCCGAAATTGTCTGGTAAAAGGTTTTCCATCTATATCCTGCAAAAATCCATTTTGACGGGGAGCAATAATTGTTACCTCATATCCATGCTTTGCCAGACTTTTAGCCTCTAATTCAAAAATTCGTGCATCTAAGAAAGGCAGATAGCTTAATAGCATACAAACCCTTTTTCCCACAATTTAGCCTCCTGTCTTTTTAAAATGCTAAGAAGTATGAACACCCCTAATCCATCATTCATAGAATTAATTAAATGTGTTTCTAGTGATTTATATGCAGAATACCTTTTTACTCGTAACAGCTTTAAGCTTATTTTTTCATATTTGAACAAATGGACTACACAGAAAGGAGCAAAAGAGAATGGAATTACATTTAAAGGGAAAGAACGTATTGGTAACTGGTGGAACAATAGGAATTGGAAAGGCAATTGCCAATGCGTTTCTCCATGAGGGTGCACACGTCGGCATTGCAGCCAGAAGTATGAATGAACTGGCAAAAACGAAAGAGGAATCAGGTGTAGAAATCTATCAAAAGGATCTGGCAATCCCGGAACAAAGAGAGCAATTAATTGAAGAATTTGTCGACCATTTTGGCTCGATTGATGTACTTGTCAATAATGTAGGTGCCAGTCATGGACAAGGTGTATTACAAACACCCGTAAATGTCTTTGAACAGGCAATGGAGGTCAATTTCATCTCAGCTGTTCATCTAAGTCAATTAGCCAGCACATCGATGATAAAAAATCAGAATGGTGTAATCATCAATATCTCCTCTATTTTTGGTAAAGAAGCTGGTGGAGCTCCTTCTTATAATGCTTCAAAGGCCGCGCTGATAAGCATTACAAAATCACTTAGTTCAGAGCTAATCAAAGACCATGTACGTGTCGTTGGGATAGCACCAGGGGCCATCTATCATCCCAATCGGATCTGGCAAAACCGTTTAAAGAAAGATCCAAAGTACCTGAAAAAATACGCAGAGGATAAAATTCCTGCCGGACGACTTGGAACAACAGATGAGATAGCCAATGTTGCCGTTTTTTTAGCCTCAGACAAAGCATCCTGGATTGTGGGAACCACTGTCACAGTTGATGGTGGCCAATCACGATTAAATTTTTAATTTTATTATGATGAAAGGAAGTGTTGGATTTGAATAGACGTTCTCTGACTAACAGGAATGTGCTCGTTATTGGAGGAGCTGGTTTTATCGGAAGTCATTTAGTCGATAAACTAATAGCCGAGAAGGTTAGAAAAATTATCATTATTGATAACCTTTTTATTGGGAAAAAAGAGAATATAACCCACGCCTTAGACAACGGAGCCGTCTTTCATATTGATGATGCAGAAAATCAGGAAATTCTCTCCTATCTTATAGAGAAACACAATATTGACATTGTGTTTAATTGTGCAACTAAAGCCTTAAATTATTCATTTATCAATCCCTCTCATGCCTTCCTAACCAATGTAATCGTCTTAAAAAACCTGTTGGAACTACAACGAAAAAAGGCATTTCAAACATTGTGTCATTTTTCCTCTTCAGAAGCCTATGGGTCAGCCCAATATAAACCCATTGATGAACAGCATCCGCTTATTCCTGAAACCACTTATGCTGCAGGAAAGGCTTCAGCGGATTTAATGCTGCAATCCTATGTAAACATGTTTGATTTAGACGCCTTTATTTTCCGCCCTTTTAACAACTATGGACCCAGGCAAAACTTTGAAGGACCACTTGCTGGCGTAGTACCCGTTACCATTAAAAAAATATTAAAGGGGGAAGCTCCGGAAATTCATGGATCAGGCCAACAAACGAGAGACTATATTTTCGTAGAGGATACAGTTGACCTTGTTTTAAAAGCCTTTCCGCTCATTTCCCCCGGTGATGTCGTAAATATTTCCACTGATCAGCAAATATCCATTCAGTATGTCGTAGAAACTATCGTTGATGTCATGGAATATCAAGGCACAATTATGAAAAAACCAGGTCGCAAAGCTGATGTGAAAAGCCACAGGGGATCAACCTGCAAATTAGAAAAAATGGTAGGTACGTATAATCCTACTCCATTTAAAGAAGGAATTTCTGCTACTGTAAATTGGGTCAAAAAACATGTCACCTAAATAACCGGTTACGTATAAAAGATGTCCTGTTGGCCTGATAACGTACGATAAACATTATGAAGACGCTTCTCCATCCTTTCCCAGCTATAATTTTTTTCCATTACATTTCTTCCATTTACACTCATTTCCTTTAAAAGGGTTTTGTTTTTAGAGAGATAAAGGATAGCCTCAGCGTAATCCTTCGCTGTGGCATCCTTTTTATCAATCACCAGTCCACATCGATGTGCACGTATAAAAGCTTCCATCTCATGGCAACGATTAACCAGAATTGGGACACCATTATTCAAATAACTAAAAAACTTATTGGGTAAGGCATAGGACCGGTTAAGAGAGTCACCCAGATCCTTATAATCTATCCAGCCAATATCCACATCTTTCATATGTTTTGAAATCGAATAATAATCTACCCAGCCAGTTTGTTCCATTTTATCTCTTAAATGAGCAGGAAGTTTAAAGGACTCACCAAATCTCGTACCACCGATAATCTTAAAATGAAAATTAATAGATTGCGTACAAATCTCCGTTATTTGCATCATTTTATCTTTATCTCCGCGATTGTTATCGATATTTCCTTCATAGCAGGCAACCATACGGTTATGATTATATTTTTTTGGTGAGTAGTCTTTTGCAAGTGGAGGGGAATTGTAAATGACTTCTACAGGAAGGCTGGGAATTTGGGATATAAACCAGGATTTAATCGAATGAGAAATTGTAATTACATAATCTACTTCCTTTAACATTAATAAAAGTTTTTCTTTTAAATTCGTTCTTAAATGTTTAGGACTGTTTGAATCAAAGGGGTCAGGTGTCAATTCATGGCTATCATACACAAGTCTAACGTTCTTATTTCTTTTCTGTAAGATTCTTTTTACACCAACACCTGCAAAGAGGGATAAATATTCATGTACATGGTAAATGTCTGCCTCCTGCTCTACTCCTAATTTTGTCAGGGGATTGGAAAACCCCTGTTCCCACTGTGATTCAGGGGATAATACCTTACCTAGCGGGGTTCGACTTTCTTCATAACTGTACGTTACGAAGTTGATTCCTTCATAGGTGAAGGTTTGCTGCAAAAAATGATCCTTAATTGGTGTTCCATCAATATCATAGAGATAACCCTTTTTTCTTGGAACAATCATAGTTACATCATAGCCCAATTTTTTTAAACTCCGAGCTTCCCGTTTAAAGATTCTCGAATCTAAAAAAGGATGATCAGCAACAAGCATACATACCTTTTTGGCCATATTTATGAGCTCCTTTCTTTTTCTTTATCCAATAACACTCTTCATTATATTTATTTTATATATAAATGTTGTATCATTTGGAGTTCATTTCGCATTAAGTGGATGGCAGAAAGGTGAAAACATTGGTTTGAAAGGAGAATAAAATGAAAATCTTAACCGTTGTCGGGGCCAGGCCTCAATTTATTAAATCCAGTATGCTGTCGAAAGCTGTTCAGCCTTTCAAGGAGATAAAGGAAATTATCGTTCATACCGGGCAGCATTATGATGACAATATGTCCAAGGTATTTTTCGACCAATTAAAGCTGCCAAAGCCCGATTATCATTTAGGGGCAGGGTCAGGATTTCACGGAAGACAAACAGCTGACATGCTGGAAAAATTAGAATCCATTATGCGAACCGTTAAACCAGATGTGGTGCTTGTATATGGAGATACCAATTCTACACTGGCGGGCAGTTTGGCTGCATCAAAGCTTCACATTCCCATCGCCCATGTAGAAGCAGGACTTAGAAGCTATAATAGAAAAATGCCCGAGGAAATTAACCGGAAAGTGACTGATCATCTCTCTGACTGGCTGTTTTGTCCCACTTCATCTGCAGCTGAAAATTTAAAAAAAGAGGGAATCACAAAGGGTGTCCACATCACAGGTGATATTATGTATGATTCTGTTCTTTATTTTAAAGACGTAGCCCTACAGCAATCTTCTATTTTACAAAACCTCGCCCTTTCACCAAAAGACTATTATTTAGCAACAGTTCACCGCGCTGAAAACACAGATCAGCCTGAACGATTAGCCGCGATCCTGGAGGCATTTCAACAATTAGAAAAAACCGTTGTGATCCCTCTCCACCCGAGGACAAAAAATAAGATTGAACAGTTTCAATTATCCAATCTGCTAGCATCATCCACTATTAAAATTGTGGAACCTCTGGACTACTTTGATATGTTAACCATCACCTCTGAAGCAAGCATGATTCTTACAGACTCAGGAGGATTGCAAAAGGAAGCCTATATGCTTCAAGTACCTTGTCTTACATTAAGAGATGAAACAGAGTGGGTGGAAACCTTACAATCAGGTGGAAATCGATTAGTTGGCGCAAATAAAGAAAAAATCCTGAAAAGTATTCAGACCCTCCACTTTCCAAGTGATTTTCCACAGATTTTTGGTACAGGAAAAACGGCTCAGGAAATTCTAAACGTATTAACAGCAGAATAAATTAACTTGATGGGCAGGTCTGCCAACAGAAGTAAGGTTCCTTACTTCTGTTGGCTTTTTTCTGCAGTTATTCCTTTTAAATAGTTCTCCCACCTTAAAAGGATCTTTCCCATTTTCGGGTTCTTTTCAATCGATTGTAATGCAGCTAACAAATGGATATGGGTAACATGATAGCCCCATTTTGCTACGTTTGGATAGCCTGCATCTGTTGTATAATGAGTTAAGTCATATGCGGTACGGTTTCCTAAATCATACAAAGGAAGCATTCTTTTCAGAGTCACAATGCCTTGATCATATAGTCGTTTACATTCCTGGTTTCCCGTTGCTTTGTATAAATCATATAATCCAATTAAGGAATACATAAAACCATTTAGGATATAAGATGGAGGATTAGTTGGACATTCCTCATAAAATAAATACTTGCCCTCGAATTTAGCTACTACTCCCCTGGGCACAGGTGTTTTAAAAAGGAATTTTGCCCTTAAAGCAGCATTACTAAAGGTCCTATCCTTTGTAAGAAAGGCTGCACGGGATAAAACTGACATCGCCATTCCTAATCCGATTGATGAGTACCACGGAGCTTTCACATTCAAATTCCGTCCGGGGAAATAGGCAAAATCAAATGGATAAGGCCAGCCTCCCTGTCTATCCTGATTTTTTAAAAACCAATCCGCTACTATTAAAAATTTCCGTTTGCTTTGTTCATCTTTATTGTTCAGATAAAGACTATAGTGCTCGAGTCCATATTGAGCAATGGTAGCCGGATTATAATACTTCCCAAACGAATAAACCGTTTTGGGAATATCAGAATCATCAAATTCCACATTCCAGTTTTCCACTCTATTTTTATCAAAATGTAAATAGTTGCCCTGGGATTGATAGTCTTTTATTTTTGTTGCGCGTGCCTTCGTGACATGGATGTTTAATTGATTACTATCCGCGTTCCATACTTTTTCCGCATCATAGCCTTGTTCGATTAAGGATACCGGTACATATAATTCATTGCCTACTTTTTTCCCAACTCCCGTAAAACGATCATGCAGCACAACTGTAATATTCTTCATTTGGTCTGATTCCAATCGACTCACCTCTATTTCATTCGTATTCATGTGGATCAATAGAAAGGTAGTTTTAAGATCTATTTTTCCTTGGCAGGAACGCCGACAACCACTGTATAATCATCTGTATCCTTCGTCACGACGGAACCTGCTCCTACTATCGAATCCCTGCCGATGTTTACCCCAGGTAGTATCGACGCATTATTCCCAATCTTAGCTCCTTCTTTCATATAGGCTCCTTGTAAATTATAGTCTTTTGCCCCCATATACTTATCATTGGACATAGATACACACGGTCCAATAAATACATGGTCCTCTAAGGTAGTATCACCTGTTATATAAGCCAGGGTTTGTATCGTACAAGCCTTACCAATCGTTGAATTTAATTCAACTACCGCAGATCGGCCTATGACTGACTCCTCACCAACAGCCACTTTTTCCCTAATACTCGCCTGATCACCAATAAACACGTTTTGAGAAATATGTGTCCCAGAATAGATTGAAACCAAATGCCCCATTCGCGTACCTGATTCTATTACAAGCTGACTTTTCTTTTCGGTACTCTTTCTCATACGCTGGCTTCCACCTGGCTTAATCCCAAGCACACAGTTACTGCCAATCGTAACGTCATCCCCAATATGAGTCCCTTCCAGGATAACCGTATTATGACCAACGACAACATTCTCACCAATCACAACATCTTTCTCAATAACTGTGTTACGGCCTAATTGAACACTTTCCGGAATCGACATGATATCTAACTCCTTTATTATTTGTTACTTAAAATATATTCTATTATTTCAACAAGTTGTTGTGCTCGTAGTTTTGTGGAATGTTTTTTTCGTATGAAGTGGTATCCCTGTTCTGCAATCCTGTTTCGCTCAGTTTCATGTTCGAGAAAATAGGCTGCCTTTTCCTTAAAATTATGTTCATTAATCGAAACAAAATGAGACCCTGGAATAAATCCTAAATCCTCTAATTCATTAAAGGTTGGAGCGAGGAGTAATGTCTTACAGGCTAGCGCTTCAAAATATTTTAAAACCGGATAATGGAATACGGACGGTGAAGTGAACGTAATCTGTGCCCGGTTTAATTCCCTGGCGTACCGATTACCAATGATATGCTGTTGTTCTTCTTTCTTACTATAATGTCTGTATCCTGGATGCCGGTGGTAAACAAAATTCGCCTGACCTTCATATACCTCCAATATCCTTTGCCTTAAAGGATAATAATCACTGACTGCCCCCATCATTAATAAAGGGATATCCTTTTCCAACTCATAATCCTTAAAAATATCTAAATGGACAGCATGGGGAAGCCATTTCATTTTATTTTGGTACTCTGGATAGATTTCAAGGAATGGATCCCGGACAACAGAAAAAAGATACGCAATTTGATTTTGATCAATATAATTTTTTCTAAGTCTGGTAAAACGATGAACATCATTCACAAACAGGCCAGTGGGAATATCAATATTCGCCAGCCCTTTAATCGTCGGGTACATGCGTCGATCTATATCGTTTAATAGCAGAATAAAATCCGGCCTCTGCTCTATTTGGTTTAAAATATAGCTTATATGACCCGGTTTTCTCCACACCCTCACATGCGCAGTCTTCGAAAGTTCCTGCTCTAAGTAAAAATAATGCTTATTTAACAGGCCTGACGTATTTTCGGTAATAAACAAAAGGTTCAACAATGGATATATAGCTCCTTTCCGCTTAAAATCTATTAATTCTTGTCAGGACCATTGCCAAATTTGATTTATTCATTATAAATAATCTATTCCAATTACTTGCTCATGCATAGAATATCTTGTGCAATCATGAATAGTAAGGAGAATCTTTTATGAGAGTCGGTGTAATAGGAACTGGAAATATGGGGGAAAATCATGTCAAAACGTATTTATCTATGAAAGAGTATTGCGAGTTTATCGGAATTTACGATAATGATGAGGAAAAAGGACGAAGTATTGCCGAGAAGTATAAAGTGAAGCAGTTTCAGTCATTAAAGAGACTTCTTGAATCTGTTGATGCAGTTAGTATTGCTGTACCAACGGAATTCCATTATGATATTGGCTTACTTTGCACCGAACACAAGGTACACATGTTAATGGAAAAGCCAATTACGGATACCGGTGAAAAAGCAGAGGATTTAATCCAAAAGGCTTCTCAGGCAGGGGTCAAACTCCAAGTCGGACACATTGAACTCTTTAATCCACTGATTAATATGCTTTCAAAAGAACTGGAAAACGAAAAAATAATTGGATTCGACTTTCATAGAATGAATCCCTATGATAATAAAATGAAAAATATTGATGTCGTAGAGGATTTAATGATTCATGATCTTTATATTTTGCGTAAGCTTCTGAAAGACAACGTGACAGACTTTTATACCCTTGGAACCATTATTGAAAACACCCCAAAGCATGCAACTGTAATAGCCAAATCCTCTAAAGGAGTAATTTCTCAATTTACAGCAAGCTTTAAATCTAAAAGAAAGATACGAACGATAAAGGTATTGACAGAGGGTGCTTTAGTGGAAGCTGACATTTTAGCAGGAAGAATGAAAGTGTCCAGTGATACGAACACTAAAACAATCACAGTTGATAACGATATTCAGCCACTGCAGCTTCAGTTAATAGACTTTATTGATTGTATTGAGTCTCAAAGGACCCCTTCTGTTTCAGGAGACGATGGGATTAACGCTTTACAAATGAGCAAAGAAATCAGCAATGCGATTTATCATCATTAACAAAATTTCCAATTCCAGATCATTCACTAAATATCGTATGCTGTTATTTTAGAATCATACCATCAAATCCCTTCTTCCAAATATAATGGAGTATCCTGAATAAAACTAAAGATCATTCATCAATTAAAAAGGCGACTCCAAATCGAGTCGCCTTTTTAACTATATTCTTTTTTTATCTATTCCTATGCTGCCGCCACTGGGAAACGAACAAAGCTGATGGCATCTAAGGAAATATAAATATTCGTATTTTGTCCGTAACCACTGGTAATATTGATAACCAGAATCAATTCATCGGTTACGGTTGATAAAACCCCTTCTATCAGGTTATCATCTGTGGCAACTTCAACCATAGAACCTACACGTCTGGCAAGTTCCTCTGCAAACGTATCTTGAAACATTCCGTATACCCTCCTTTTTATAATTCACTTACAAACTGAATTTGTTCAAATGGCACTAATACTGTGTCACCAGTAGTTTCCAAAATGACCACATAGTTACTCTGTACAGCAATTAATGTTCCTGTCACGGGACCAAAAGAAGTCGTGACCTCAACTTGCTCATTAGTCAAATCTGATAGTACATCTCTTAGTGTTGTTGAAGTACCATTTCCATTATCCGTCTCGTCGTCACCATCACCATCTAAATCGAAGTTAAAATTAAAATCAGGTAAATCAATTAAATTATTTTCCGTCTCTCTGGTACTATTATTCGCTACTACAAGATTTCTTAACATTACCTGATTAAGCATACGTAATAGAGCTCTTTGTCTATTATTTAGAGGCAATTTCATCATTCCTTTCTATAATAGATTTCACTTTACTATATGCGAACCCCCCTTTCTTGTAAGGGCATCTGATTTAATTAGAAATAAATCCACTTATATGATAAGTATAAATCGCTTTAACTAGGGTAGATTACTAGAAAGCATGACAGCTGGAACAGATTTATTTTCTCATTCAATTGCAAAATACTTTATTTCCAAATTCCCATAATACAAAAAAAGCCTATCCCGTATCGTTACGGAATAAGCTCATTCGCAGAGGGAGATAGGAACTGTCCCGTCCTCACTATTGCTCCAGCTTTTCAATACGCCAGGTATGATTAGGATGGAACACGACGCTAATGGGCAGATATTCATTTGTTTTATGACTTAATTGATATTTGCCATAAATTTTAGTCTTTTTACTTCAATAAAAAGGACCATTCTCCTTCTTTTAGAATGGTTTGGTCCCCCTTAAGATTCGATTGTTTATCTTTTAAGTATCATCTTCTTTTTTGTACTCTAAAATATCTCCGGGCTGGCAATCTAATGCTTTACAAATTGCCTCTAAAGTGGAAAACCTAATAGCTTTTGCCTTCCCGTTTTTTAGTATAGAAAGGTTTGCCATTGTGATCCCGACTCTTTCCGAAAGCTCTGTTACACTCATTTTTCTTTTCGCAAGCATTACGTCAATATTAATTATAATTGCCATTTTATTCACCTCAGACCGTTAAATCATTTTCCGATTTTATATGAATGGCTTCCTGTAAAAGTCTTTGGAGAACAGCAGCAAAGACTGCGATAACCAAGGACGCCCCAGCAATAACCATTCCGATTAAAATAAGACCTGGTGCATCATCCCACTCCGCTATAATATAGACGAACGGAAGGACCACCACATACAAGCCACTAATGATAATGGCGCAGTATTTTATATTCTTTAGAGCTCTAACCGATAATTCCGAAAAGGCCTGGTTCCTGTCAATATAATTTAAAAGTTTAAAGGCCTGATACAACGCAATATAAAACGGTATAGCCGAAAGATACATTACCGCTAATAGGCCAAGTACAATATAACCCAACTCTGCTCCCCGTGTTGCATGCTCAATAGCTTCATTGGCTATCTGAGGCAGCAGCAATATACATAAGGCAAGAATCGGAATTCCAATAAGAATCACGGCTATCTTTAAAAAGAGAGTTGATCCACGTTTCATAAAAAGCACCTCACTAATTTTTGATCAGCTTAATTTTAATATAAAATTTATTGTTTTACAATAAATTTTTGTTGGTTATAGTTATGTAATTATTGTTACTTAGATTTAAGTACAGCCATACACAATTACGAAATGGCAGCCAGTAACATAAAAAAATGGAGGTAATTAAACCTCCAAAATTGCTTATCAATAAGTTTTTCCTTTCAGTAACGGAATAGACCTGCTTTTTCTGTATGTTGGCAGCTTGTTTGTTCATACGGAGGGGTTTACCACTTCCATACAGATGCCAATTGGGTCCCCTTCAGATTATGGTTGTACATCATCTTGCTGAGCACTAATATTGTTAATGGCTCGTTCCATTTGATGCTGAGTTTCCTCCACACGCATTTGTGCATCAAATAAAGGCTCACCAGAACCGCCACTTCCATTTATCGCCTTTCCGCGCGCTTCCTGAATCTGGTCCTGAACCCCCCGAAGCTGTTTTTGGATTTTTTTCATTGCTTCAGGATCAGCATCATTAATCGCCTGACGAGCGGCCTGCTCCAATTCCTCAGATATCTCATGCAACTGTTGAATCTCATGATCATTTTGAATAGGCATAACACATTCCTCCCTGGGGTGGTGTGGCTGGTGCCTGTCACCACCCGGTTTTTGTCGAATAATCTTATACATATCTTGCACGGTTTTGGGGCTGGTTATTCGTTGGGGTGGTGCCTGTCACCGCCCGTTTCTTGTCGAATAATCCCGGAACCATAGTCCTGTTCATCGTGTCCTGTATCTATTCATTTTTAACTGGATTTTGTTATAATATTAAGGAGGTAAATTAGAACTTTTTCCTTGCTAATTGGGGGGTTGTAGCAAGTGTTAGAGAGGCTTAGAAGGCTCGGATGGAAAAAGCTTGTGTTAGCCGCAATAGCCGGGACGATTTCGCTATTCGCTCTCGCATTCACTCTAATATTTGGCTTATTATTACTCATGAACCAATTCGATGATCGATACTTTAAATCAGAAGAGTACAAACAGGAAATGCAGTCCAGTGAAATGGGGGCAGAATGGAAAGAGGCAGGTTCATTATCCCAGATGTAAAAGGGATTATGAACCTGCCTTTCATTCGACAAATTTCGGGTGGTGACAGGCACCCGAAAAGAAAGCACTATTTCATTTCCTTTTCCCATTCACCTTTGATTTCCACTCCTGTTGCCTTTGCGGTTTCTTCTAAGTCTTTTATTTGCTGATCGGTTAACTCCACATTTGCAGCGGAAACTGCACCATCAACATGTCTGGATTTTGTTACACCTATTATCGGTACGGTTCCCTTTGCCATTGCCCAGGCAACTGCAATCTGAGTAGGTTCCACACCTTGTTCTTCTCCCATGCTCTTCATTTTTTCCAATAATGGATTCAATTTTTCCAAGACGTCAACAGTAAACGCTTTTCCTCTCCTCGTTTCAGGATTAAAAGGATTTTGAGGTGTATATTTTCCGGTTAATGCGCCCTGCTCTAGTACCATATATGAGAAGAAAACAACATTGTTTTGATTGCACCAGTCAATAATTCCTGCATCTTCTGAAGAGCGATATAATAAACTATAGTGGTTCTGTACGGCAGATAATTCTAAGCCTTCCTCTTCCAGAATAGAAGCAGCTAGCTTAATTTCCTCAAGATTGTGATTGGAAACACCCGCATGTCTGACTTTTCCACTCTTCATTAAAGGAATTAGCTCAGCTGTCCATTTTTCAACATCATTAGGGTTGTGTATCCAATAGATGTCCGCATGATCAACACCTAAGCGATTTAAGCTTTCAGAAAGGGACTCTTCCATTTCCTCCTGAGCACCTGGAGTAAATTTAGTTGATATAACCGCATTGTTCGAATCTTTAGTAAAGCTTCCTAAAATCGTTTCAGAAGCGCCCATTCCATAAACAGCAGCTGTATCCCACAAGTTAAATCCAGCATTCATCGCAGCATCATAAATTGGCTTTAAATCTTCTTTTGTAAGATTGTTACCAAAAATGTCTTCTCCGCTATTTGCCCCACTTCCCCAGGACCAGGTCCCCAAGGCAATTGGGGGGATTTGATCATTTTTGAGCTGAACATGTTTCATCTTCATTTCCACCTTTCCTAGTCGTTTCCTTCATCACTGGGACAAGAAACCTTATCCCTCATGTCCTGATGTTACCAATAAAAGGAATTTGAAACAAGAAAAACGAGGGCCCTCCCCCTCTCCTACTCTAATACATCCATAATAAAATCCTCCTAAGGGATTTCTTCACCAATTTTGTCCCATTAATTTTTCTCCTTCTATCTTGTCCTTCTCCATTTGCTCTACCAAGTCATCCAGATTATCAAAATTCAATTCTTCTCTCATGAAACGTAAAAATGAGACGGAGACGGTTTTGTCGTATAAATCACCAGAGAAATTGAGCAGGTGGGCTTCAATCAGATATCTGTGTCCATTTACGGCAGGGCGATATCCCGCACTAATGAGTGTATTCCAGTACTCCGAAATAACCCCATCCTCATGAATACCGACAATCCCTAAATAAACGCCGGGCTTTGGAACAACATAAGAATCGACCTCGCCAAGATTAAGGGTAGGAAAGCCAAGTTTTCGTCCCATCTTTTCCCCATGAACAACTGTACCTGTTACCGTGAATGGACGTCCCAGCAAGGCATGAACAGGATCCATCAGTCCTTCTTTAATATAATCCCGAATCGTTCTGCTGCTGATTTTTGTCCCATTCACTTTCACTTTTGGGACCACAGTTACTTCAATTCCCTGCCAATCACAAAGGTTCAGGAACTCTGTATGGGAAGCCTCATCATAATCAGCACCCTCACCCATGACAATTCGATTAACCTTTAAATTTGATAATTGCTCAAAAACAAATTCCCAGAAGGTTGTTTTAATGTCATCCTTCGTAATTTTTAAATGATAATATCTATCTACCCCCAATCGTTCAAGCAAATGAAGCTTATCCTGTTCCGGGGTAATTTTCTTATCAAAATCCTGATCATTTTTTAACACCCAAAGCGGGTGATCTGCAAAACCCATTACAGCTAAGATTTCTCCGTCCTTCATCTGTTCTCTTGCTTTTTGAAGGATTACCTGATGACCTTTATGTACACCATCAAAATTGCCAATCACCAGTGTTAGCGGGGTGGCTTCCACGAGCTGCTGCTTTTCATTTACAGTTATCATTTCCATTCACTTTCTCTCCTTTGGTTACGTCATACATTTCCATTATGTGGGATACAATGCCAAGAAAGAAGTTATGGAAATTCTATCTTTAAAACCCATGATAAGCAAAAAAACTGCTTCTTACAGATCCAAGCATCTTACTATTATTGGAAATGCTGTACCAAATCGTTTATTAAATGATAATTTCGGGTGGGAAACCATTCTTTTAAAAAAAGGTATTGAAGGACAAAACCACTCGGAAACACCGTTGAATAAATGTCCCTCATAAAAGTTATGTGTTAGCTATTCTCTTCCTTTCTTCTCCTGTTTTCAACCCAATACTGAACACCATAAAGGATAAACGCCTTATAATACAAATAAAAAAAGAATTGAACATGATTTAAGCGGTTTAGTCTGACGATCTTTATTTTCCTGAGAAGATCCATTAATACAAAAGCAAAAATGCCGTCAGATACTGCATTTGTCAGTAAAAACTTTTTAAAGTCCCCGTACGAAAATCTTAGAATCCACATAGCAATCGGCATATAGGGACCGATGCTAAAAGGAAGCTCATTGGTTATAAAAGATTTTTTCTTATCGTAAAACGCCCACCATTGTCGTTTCTGACCAGTCTTATGATTAATAAACTCGATAATCACAATGACAATCCCGGCTATTGAAAACCGCTTCACATTGCGCTTCCCTAAAAGTAGTAGTGACAGCCAGGGAAAGATGATTATAGCCAGATTAAATAGTAAATGTCTTTTGGATAACATAGCTTTTTCACCTTAACCTTTATTAGAGTCTCTTTTAAGGTATCCAAAGATATCCTCTATATTCTTCGGAAATGACAATTCATTCATCCGAATCACTCAAAATAAGTTATACTTCCCCTTTTCCATACAACAGGCAAGTACGTTTAGCGACCGGACATACCTATGCTACAATGGGGCAAAACATTAATAATTGAGGTGTTATTTATGAAAATTGAAGTATGGTCTGATTTTGTCTGCCCATTTTGCTATATCGGAAAAAGACGTTTGGAAATGGCACTGGAACAATTCCCCCATAAAGATGAGGTGGAAGTGGAGTTTAAGAGCTTTGAACTCGATCCAAATGCACCAGCCTATACCGATGAAAGTATTTATGAATCCCTGGCTGCAAAATTTGGTTCCAGCATTGAGCAGGTTAAGGAAATGAACAAGGGGATTATCGAACAGGCCGCTGATATCGGGCTTGAATATAACTATGACAATATGAAGCCAACGAATACTTTTGATGCCCATCGTCTGGCTAAATATGCACAGACACAAGGTAAAGAGAAAGAACTAACGGAAAACCTTCTGTACAGTTATTTTACAGAAAATAAAAATGTAGGGGATATCGACACCATTGCAGATATCGCTGAAAAAACAGGGATGGATCGGGAAAAGACATTAGAAGTACTGAATGACGAAACGGCCTATGCCGATGATGTTAGAGCGGATGAACAAATGGCCCGACAAATCGGAGCCAATGGGGTACCGTTTTTTGTCATCAATCAGAAGTACTCCCTCTCAGGTGCACAACCCCTGGAGACCTTTGAAAAAGCTCTTGAAAAAGTTTGGAATGAATAACACTTTTATGAAGAGAGACTTTACTGCTATGTAAAATGTCCCATATTTGAATTCCTGTAAACAAAAAGGGAGGGTGTCTCCTCCCTTTGTTTCCCTGGTTTTATTTATAAAGACCAGGTCCAGTCCTGAATCTGCAGCATCATTAACAGGGCTGCGGCCAGTGCGATATTTTTCATAAATTGATTTTCCTCCCCCATTTTTTGCATGGGATCCTCAAAAGACCAGAAGTTGTGAAACAGGATTGCCGCAAGAATCAGGAATACAACGAGAAGCAGGACGCCTATACCAACATACAGACCCGTAAGTATGGATAGCCCCCCGAAAATAAGAATCAGACCGGAACCTGATACAGCTGCTCCTGCTAAAGGAACATTTTTTTGCTGAGTGGCCTGCTTCATCCCCTGATAATTGGTAAGATGATTAAAACCTGTCATAAGGAAATAAATACCAAAAATGATTCGGCCGATAAGCCAGAAGCCTTCCATTCCTATGCTCCTTCCTTTAGATAGTTATTTAAATAGTGCCTGTCCTTATCAACCTATTCGAAAAAGCAAAATATATTAATATAAGTTTTTAATGAATTACATGACGGTTCCTGGAAACAGGACTATGGGTTCAGCATACTTGAACAACAACCATTGATCTGATTTATTCTTCCTGTATAAAAATCCAGGATATAAATGGTATTAACCCAAATCAGATAGGGGTATGTCTGGAAACAAATGAAACCCTGAGTTTCCAATGAACTCAGGGTTGGATGAAAGTTTTTTGCACTTTTTTTAAAAAGGATTTGTTGCCCATATAGCAGATGTTTTGATAAACGATCTTTGCTCAAGCTTCAGAATGCTGGTCATATATTCTGCCAAATCCTCAGGCTGTGTAAATTTTTCCGGATTTCTTTCCCCATCTTCTCTGGTCAGATCGGTTTCCACAAGGCTTGGTGTAAAGACGTTTACCCGAATGTTATGCGGACGGACCTCCTGCATTAACGCTTCACTCATCCCAATCACGGCAAATTTTGATGCACTATACGCACTCGAACCTTTCGTACCCTTAAGTCCTGACATGGACGAAATGTTAATAATATCCCCTTGCTTTTGATCAATCATGCCCGGCAGAACCGCTTTTGTCACATGAACCATCCCCAGCACATTAACGTTCATCAGATTTTCCCACGTCTCAGTCGGAATATCCATAAATGGTCCATAGGCTCCAACCCCTGCATTATTAATCAATATATCGATCGTACCAAGCTGCTCCGTGATATCCTTGACCGCCTGCTGAACTTCAATCTCCTGTGAAATATCTGCCGCTGCAGTGACATAGGTCGCCCCCATTTCATTTAACTCGCTTCGTATCTGGGTAAAGCTATCTTCAGACCTCGCTATTAAACCGAGCTTCACACCTTCCTTAGCAAGCTCTAATGCCGTTGCACGTCCAATTCCCCTGCTTCCTCCAGTAATTAAAGCTTTCTTCCCTTCTAAAGATTGCATGAAATCAACCTCCTCAATATTATTCGACAAAATTCGGGTGGTGACAGGCACCTACCTGAGTAGAAAACAAATGACTGAGTTCTTTATCTGGGTGAATGTATTTCTTTGCACTGTTCACTGCAATAGGACCCTCATTAAATCCACCTGCAATTAATGGCAGTTTGTTTTGGTAGTCTGCAATGTCTCCTATTGCAAAAACACCTGGAATGGAGGTTTCCATTTTACCATTTACTTGGATACTACCGTTTTCCATCTTCATTCCCCATTGGCCAATGTGCCCTAAATCAATTTCAAAGCCATGATTGACGATGATCTCGTCCACAGATAAAACCTCTGTCTCCCCTGTTTCCACATTTTTCAGCTCAGCCTGTGTAACTTGTCCCCCTTCACCTGCTAAACCATTGATAAAATAAGGGGTTTTCACCTCAACCGTTGAATGCTTCATTTTAGATACATTGCTCTCAATCCCGGAAAAATCGTTTTTTCGATAAACCAGCGTTACTTGTTCAGCAATCGCTTCTAATTCATTCGCCCAGTCAACGGCAGAGTTACCTCCACCAGAAATCAGCACATGCTTGCCTTTGTACTGATGTAAGCGTTTAGGAGAATAGCGTAGATTATTACCTTCAAATTCATATGCATTTGATAAATCCAGTTTCACCGATTTCAGAGTCCCAAAGCCTGTTGCGAGAATTACCGTCCGTGTAAAATGCCTGTTCCCGTTATCGCTTGTTAACACAAACGTTCCATCATCCAGCTGCTCGAGCTCATTACATTGCTCTCGTAAAACAACGGAAGGATGAAATGTCATGGCTTGTTCAACCAATTGCTCTGTTAATTTTTCACCTGATATCTGAGGGATTCCGCCAATATCCCGAATGATCTTTTCAGGATAAAAATAGGGAACCTTTCCTCCTAAAAAGGGTAAGTACTCGATTACTTTTGTCTTCATTTCGCGCATGCCACTGTAGAAGGCAGAAAATAATCCTGCAGGTCCTCCCCCTATAATGGTTACATCGTGTAGGTCGTTCGGCTGATTACCCAACATGATCCTCCTCTATTACTTCGATTTCATTAAAAGATAAACAAAATATGGCGCACTTAAAATCGATACAACAATACCTACAGGGACCTGAGTCGGAGTTAATACATTTTTTCCGATGGCATCTGCTGTCATTAACAATAATGCCCCCATTAAAGTGGAAACAGGAATGATGTATTGATGATGGGGACCGATTAGTTTTCGTACAATATGAGGAACAATTAATCCAAGGAAAGCAATGGCTCCTCCAGCTGCTACACTGGCACCTGCTAACCCAACCGCAATAATCAACAGAATTCGTCTTTCTTTTTCAACCTTCGCACCTAGCCCCGCAGCTACATCATCCCCCATATGTAATACATTCAAAACATTCGCTTTGTAAAGGGCGTAGGAACTCAGGATCAAAATCCATGGAAGCAGGGCTAATACAGACATCCAGCCGGGATTCCATATATCCCCCGATAGCCAGACCGTTGCCTGCCTGAAATTCTGAGGATCCATTTGCAGTTGGAAAATGATGAGTGCAGCACTGAACCCAGCATTTACGCCAATCCCTACTAAAACAAGTCGGATCGGACTGACCCCATTTTTCCAGGCTATTACATAGATTAGTAGTGCAGCAAATAATGCACCAATCAAAGCAAATAGTGGCATGACAAAAGTAGACATATTTGCCCCCATTGTATCCTGGAAAAAGTAAATAAATAACACAACAGCAAGTCCTGCACCCGTATTAATACCAAGAATACCTGGTTCAGCTAGTTCATTATGTGTCACAGCCTGGAGAATCACCCCGGATACGGACAGCCCGGCTCCAATTAGGATGGCTAACACAATGCTCGGTAATCGAAAGTCAAATAGTACAAGTTCCTGCTGATCGGTCCCCTGAAGAAGCAGGGTCTGAATGACTTCCATTGGTGCAATCGGGATGACTCCTGTACTTAAAGTTACAAAAAACATAATGAAAATAAGTGAACTAAGTAAAAGTACTAAGCTGGGGAAGCGTTTGTTTTTCTTTTGATTGGTTGTATTCATGATTTTCCCTCCCCACTACTGCCACGGGCAAGATACAAGAAAAAAGGGACTCCAATAAGAGATGTCAGGGCTCCTACCGGGGTTTCAAAGGGTGCATTAATTAAACGGGCTCCAATATCCGCTAAAACCAGTAACAGTGCACCCGATAAAGCTGATGTCGGAACAATCCAGCCATAATCCGTACCAATAATAAACCGGGTGATATGCGGAACAATTAATCCGACAAAACCGACCACTCCTGCTACAGATACGGCTGCTCCCGTTAAAAGTAATACCGTTATAATCCCAAAAACCTTGATTATAAAATGGTTCTGCCCAAGACCAGTTGCAATATCTTCACCCAGGTTCAGGACTGTAATTGATTTGGAGATGCTCAAGGCAATAAGCATACCTATAAGACCGGTAAGCACTAAAACTTTAACAGAAGTCCAATTCGCATCGGCCAATCCCCCGGCAAGCCAAAAGCCGAGTTGTTTTTCGAGCTGGAAATGCAGGGCGATTACCGATGATAAGGAACTCAGCATTGTACCAATGGCAACCCCGGCTAAAGCCAGTTTTACAGGAGTAAGTCCCCCAGCTGATAAGGAACCTGCCATAAATATGAGCGTCACAGCCAGTCCAGCTCCTATAAATGATCCTAATGTTAATCCAAGGTTTGAGACCGCTGGAAAAAAGGCCAGCATCAGCACAAGGACAAAGGATGCACCATGAGTGACTCCCATAACCGATGGGGATGCCAATGGATTTCTGGTCATTCCCTGCATCATGGCACCTGAGACCGATAAGAAGGCCCCCACCATCGCGGCAGCCAATACCCGGGGAAGTCGAAGCTCCTGGATGACCTGGTGGGCGGTAACATCTTTATCAAAATCAAATAGAGCCTCCCAGACCGTAGACAATTGAATATCAACAGCCCCTAAGGCTACAGACATGCCAATAGAAAACATTAAAGCAACGATAATCACAATATTGATAAGAATTTTTAAAATACCTGAACGGTGGATAATCGATAACATCATATTCTCCTATACTTCTGCTATTTGTCATAAATCTAACGTAAAATAGTTTTAAAATTTTTGCAATTGATATCCAGTGTCAATTGACATTTTAATCGATAATGATTATCATTGTCATGAATAGAATTATATCATAGAGGAGAATACATATGTATAAATTTAACAAAATTCGTTTGATGATGGGTACAATTTTGTTAACCTCGATTCTCATTGTTGCTGGATGCAGCGAAAGTAACACAGAAGAAAAGAAAGATGAAAGTGAACAAAATAACGAAGTCACTGTTGATAGCCAAATGGGAGAAGTGACGCTCCCCAGTGATGCTGAGCAAATTATAGCGCCTTTCCATGAGGACACCCTTCTTGCATTGGGCGTGACTCCCGTTGCAAAATGGGCGATTGGAAATCAACTGCAAAATTACTTGGAGCAGGATTTGAAGGATATACCCAAAATTGAATGGAATATGCCTGTAGAACAGGTTTTAAAGCATCAACCAGATTTGATTATTTTGGAGCATGGGATTGACAGTTATGAAGGATCCTATGAAGACTATAAAAAAATTGCTCCTACTTTTGTTATGAAAGAAGAAACAACCAATAGCTGGCGCAAACAGTTAGAAGTATTTGGAGAAATTCTTAATAAAGACGACAAAGCAACAAAGGTCTTAAACCAGTATAATGATAAAGTAAAAGAGGCAAAAGAGCAGCTTTCCCAAACTGTCGGAAATGAAACCGTTGCCGTTATATGGGCAACCGGTAATCAATTCTTCCTTTTTGAAGAAAATCGCCACAGTGCTGAAGTTCTGTATTCTGAATTGGGCGTTACCCCACCTGAACTGGTAAAAAACCTAGGTGATGCTCAGACCAAATGGAATCCTATTTCTCTTGAAAAACTGTCAGAGTTAAAAGCAGATCATGTCTTTATCCTTGCTGAAGAAGGTGAACAGGGAATCACTACCCTGGAAAACAGTTCAGTGTGGCAGAGCACCCCTGCTGCCGAAAACGGAAATGTCTATATACTGAACGACCAAAGTAACTGGACGAACAGAGGTTTGATTGCCTCACAAGAAACAATTAAAGATGTCCTGGAATACCTGGGAGAATAGAATAGATATTGAGGAGTGTCATGATTTTCTGATGAAATCATGACACTCTTTTTACGAACTATGTCAGCAGTCCCTAAAACTGAAGGTAAAAAGGGTCTTATCCTACTCATGATTTTTCAGATCCTCAACGGACATTTCCTTTTGTTTACCGTCAATTATTTCATAGTCAAATTGCCGGACCCCATCGTGAGCATAGTAGGTATACTCAACATAAGGTTCATTTTCAAAAGTAACGGTGGTATAAAATTTGGGCATTTTAAATCCCCAGACACCCTCAACGGATGTTATTTCCTCCTTCTTATACCCCTGTTCTTCAACGAGATAATCGGTGACCCTGTTTTCATAGACTTTTTTATTTAGGATGAGTAATAGAAGTATAGAGACTGTTAAAGCGATTTTGTGGAGCCTTGGCATGATTAACCCCCTTTTTTTTAAATCCCTATTTTAACTCAAAGAAGTAAAGATCTGAAACGAAGCAAATAAGGCAAATAAACCTGCTGCAATGGATAGAAAGCTTTGTCCTTTTCTTTTTTTCTGAAATTCTTCAATCCCAATCACCATCAGTAAGATACCTATGAAAAAATTTCCGTATGAAAGAGCTTTGATGTTGGTTGTGAATATCGTATAGACAGATAGAATAATAACTAACACTGCAAGAATCATTTTGACTACTTTTAGTTTCATCATCATAACTTAGTCATTCCCCTTTCATCCATCCAACCTGTCATTACTCCTGCAAAAACGCCTCCAGCATTTGATTAAACCGCTCCCTGTACTCCCAGAACATCATATGACCACCCAGGACTTCAAACTTACTTTCCGGTGTCACCTTTTTCATGGTGGCCTTTGCAGTATCCGCCCAATGCTCCGCCAGTACAGTTAATGTAGGTACATTCTGACTGGCTTGTGCCGCCTCCTCCCGGTAATCAGAGAACATGCCGGATGCAAACAGGTTTGCAGCAATGTAATAAGGGGTTTTTAAGGACTCTCCTACAAGCCAGGCCAGCTCCTCATCTGACAACTCTCTTTGAACCATAACCTGAGTGATGTAATCCTTAATAAAAGCTCTGTGTCCCTGAGGTTTTCGCAGTGAAGATGTGTAAATTCCGGCAATATCATCGAGGGGACCTTCCACCCAGTCCTCTTCATTCACCGACAGAGACTTGGGCGGCATATCAATCAGTACCATCTTTTTCACCGCGTCATAGCCAAACTGCTTCCCATATTCCCAAACCGTAAAACAGCCAAAGGACCAGCCAACAAGGGTTACATCCTTGATATCCAGTTGTTCCAGCACCTTCCCTAAATCTGTTCCATGGGTGACATAATCATTTCCATGGACTGTAATCGTGGAACGGCCATGACTTCTTGGATCCACAACAATGACTCTATTGGTCTTTGAAAAGTGTTTCACCTGATGATGAAAAACATCCGCTGTAAAGGTAAATCCCGGCACAAAAACAATCGGGTCCCCTTCTCCAACATCATAAACAAAAAGCTCAACGCCAGGGTCTACTTCGATGTACTGTGAAGCTGTTAAAGGCATACTCATCCGCTCCTTTTTAAAAACTTATGTGTATAATTAAGAACTTCAACATTTGCTCGTGAAGTCCTTCTAATTACCAGTATGTGTTCAGGCATTTAAAGATTAATAACTGATCAGATATATTGGTTATTTATGCTAAAATATTCATTTAAAATGGGACCTTTTAGGAAATCAACCGTCTAATGGATAAAGAGGATAACGGAAAAGGGAGACGAGGTGATGAGCTTGCACAAAGATTTTCCTGACCATAACAGAGAAATCACATTTGAAACCAAAGAAGATTTTATGGAACTTATTTTCAATCACTACGGTGAAAATATTAAAGCTCTCATTTATACATATGTCAAAAATGATGCCCAAACCGATGATATTTTTCAGGAGTTTCTGATTAGTGTATATAAAAATATAGATGGCTTCCAGCATAAATCGAAACTGAAAACCTGGTTATACCGAATCGCCATCAATAAATGCAAGGATTATTTACGTTCGCCCATCCATAGACTATTCACATCCTTTGATGACCAAACTCCTGCAGAAAAAATAAACGAGACTCCAGAAAAACAGTTGTTAAATAGGGAAGCTGAAACAAATCTAGTTGAGGCTATTCTATCGTTACCGGTTAAATACAGAGAAATTTTTGTTTTACGATATTACCAGTCTTATCATTTAAAGGAGATCAGTGAGTTTCTGGATATCAATGAATCTACGGTGAAAACCCGATTCATGAGGGGAAAAAAGAAGCTTAAATCCAAGCTTGGGGGTGATTTCCTTGAATCATAAAAAATTAAAGCAACGTTTTGAGGAATATATTGGTCCTTCCAAAACAGTGACACAGGAAAATAAGGACCGGTTCTATCAATGGATGGAAGGAGCAAGTGACAAAAAGAAAATAAAGAAGCAGAAGCATCTCTTCCCTAAATTGGCATCTGCTTTTCTAGTTTTAGGTTTAATAATGACAGGTTCCAGTTTCATCGACTTTAATCAGACGGACTCGGATATGGATACCGAATCTGCTAGAGAAAGAGTACCATTTGAAGAAGTGTCCAGCAAGATTTCAGAAATAGAAGCCAATTTTTCCCTTTCCATGACAAAAACAGAAGCAGAACACGTTTTTGGAGAAGGAATCTCTTATACTGATAAAGCGAACGGTCAGGAAATAACAGAATATCACTTCCTTGGGACAGACAAAACGAAGCATAGACAATTGGAGGTAAAGAAAGCCCCTTTTTTATCAGGGGATATAGGTGTGAATTTCAGGATTGCCTGGAAACAGGATAAAGCCGATTACGCGGCCATTCACTATTTAGATCAGAACAAAGAGCTCGCTAATATTACTTATAAATCCAATGGAATGGTCTATAAAAATGATAGGTTTGTTCGCAACGCTTTGTATCCGCTTGATGCATCCAGTCTGCTTGTAAAATCCATCGCAAGATCCATGGGGATTCAGCCGGAAAAAATTGATGAACAAAAACTTAAGGCCATTGAAAGTTTAACACTTGAACCCTCAAACTCCGATAGGTTCGGGGAATTACTGCAAAAAGATTTTACTTATATACGGCAAATGTCCCGCCTGGAAACTTTACAATTAAAGGGAATCGCGGTTCCTATTGATACCATGATCGAGTTAAGTAACCTGAAAAAACTCGTCATTGATGGTTCAACACAGCTTATCTCTTCCGGAAAAAATTTAGGTATTCTTTCCAAAATGCCTGATTTAGAAGTCATCGAAATAACGGGAGTAAGAAGTGGTCTGGATTTACGGGTATTTGAAAGCTCAAAATCTCTTGAACAGGTAATTGTTGACAAAGACAAAGTGGTAAACTGGGAGATGCTTGAGCAGGCGGGTATCGTTGTTACCGATAAGGAATGATCACTCCTATACTTGAAACCTGTAAGCCTCCTTAAACGTATGACAATTTTAAGGAGGTTTTTTTATGAAAAAACGTTCGGGTAAATTTTTCGTGACTATGTTCTTTGCTTTACTAGTCTTGTATATTGCCGGCTGCAGTGAAGACACAGAAAAAACGAAAACACAGGATGAAAATATACAAACCATTGAAGCTGTTTTAGAGAATACTTTTACAGGACCTGACGATGAGTTGAAACAAATATGGGAGAGTGACGTAGAGGAAAAGATGAAAGCAATAGGTCCATACACAGAGAAACTATTTAAAGATTATTTTACAGAAAATGCTTACCTGGAATACGCCGGGGTTTATGGCATGACATTTCTGTTAGAAGCACATCATAGTGATTACAGACTGGAGCTTAAAAAGGCCACATATGAAAAAACAAAATCCGAAGAAGACATTTATGATTTCACTGTTCAGGTCGAGTACCAGAAAGATGGCAGCGAACAATCAGAAGTTGGACATTTAAAGGGTCAGGCCAATTTAAATGTTGACCATAAAATTGAAGAGATGATTATTCGTAATGCCGGAGACTTTTTGGAAATTTTTTAATGCAGGTGCCTGTCACCACCCGAATTTTGTCGAATTATCGGTATAGAAACTGCACCGGATTTTCTTAAATAAACACCTCCATTCAATAGTTAGCACTTAATGGAGGTGTTTTTTCTATGGATAAGAAAATTTCTGTCCTCTAATTCTATATATCTTTCTTAAACCTATGTTGAAATCTAGTTCCTTTTATCTAAGAACAACAAAGCTATTCCTGCACCTAAAACAGCTATAACAACACAACTTAGCAGGGAAGCATTAACGGCATTGGAAAAGGTCATTCGTATAATATCCTTGGCTTCACTCGGACCTGCGATATCTGCTGCCGGATTTCCACTTACTCCGCCGTTTATGAAGGACATATCTTCTTCATTTCTAAATTGGTTTGTCATTCATTATAAGCTGATTTAAGTCCTCGTGGATCGTGCCCTTCCAGACACAAAAAAAGACCATCACCTATTGATGATCCGATGTTTCCTCAACCCATCTGCTGACACAGAAAGTCTGATGTGTTATTTCTTTACCCTTACCTTTACCAATGTTTAGCCCTTCACACCATTCTCCGGATTCCACGAGCCTTGCAGCTTCCTAATATAAATGATCTGTCCTGTGTGATAGGTTATATGAATCGTAAGGTGTGCCAGTTCAGCTGACCATTCATCAATCTTATGGTCGTCAGCTTCTTCCACAACGCTCCTCCATTCAGACATCAAGTCATTCAATCGTTTAACGGCGTCTGGCCAACTTAGATCTTCTCGATTACTGAATGTGTTGCTATCTGAATTTTTCTCATTTGGGAGATCTTTAAACCGATTCAAATATCGTTGGTTATAGAAAATTAAGTGATTCACCATTTCAAATATAGAGTTTGCAGATTCAGAGGGCTTCCAGTCTGCCTGTTCCTCGGTAAGACCCTCAATGGCGTTTCGTAATGCGACAAACCAGGTATTTTCCTGACAGGCATTTAACTGAGCCAGTAAAACATCTCTTACGTCCATCCTTCTTCCTCCTAATTTAAGCTTCCATTATTCTTGTGACTTTATCTTCAGGTTCATTCCTACTAGTATCATGGAAATCACGAATGCAATTCCAGCCAATATAAAAAATCCGGTTGCATAGGAAGGTATGCTTTCTTCAAGTACCCGATCATTAATTTCGAATCCTAATAAAGATAAACCAATTCCTTGTCCATCCACATTTGATCCAAGAGACCATAAGTTCAAACCTTTATTCAAAAAGAGAACAGTCAAAAGAACAAGAACTACTGCAACAAACCAACGGCGAATACGTTTCATTCACATCTCCTCCCAATATTTTTACCTTTTTGTATGAATTGATCTTAACGCTTTCCCTTCATCCTCTTTCCTCACATATATTTTATAAATCCTCCCTAAATCACTGTATGGAGTACCAGGCGATGCATTGGCATTGCCTGTCACAGACACTCTAAATTTAATCAGATCCGCCTCCAGCTTTGAAACGGCTTTATAATAATCCTGCTGTCTCATGGCGGTATACACCAAGGTCTTCTTACTGGAGAATAAATATTCGATGAGATTTAAAATAAATTCCAAAGTATCCCTCCCTACTAAAAGAGGCTATGCCTTACAAAAAACACATCTTCAGAAACAAACGAACAATCTTCCTAAAAATTTATTTCCTATAATCCTTTAACCATTTTTCTAAAATCATTATGCTTTTTTATAGATTTCATTTCAGTTCCGCTTAATTGCAGTGTCTTAGATTTATAGCTAATACTAAAGTGATCCATATTTAAATCTTTTTCATTTAATTCTTCAATTAACTTAAAGGCTTTTTCCAGCTCTGCTTCTTTATTCTCAGTAATTTTCGTATGATCCTTTGCAATGCCGATTTCTAAAGTAACCATATTTTTATAATTGGGGACTTCTGATTTTTGAGTAGCATCCGGGTATAAGGAATCCCTAACCTCTACTGCGTGGTTCAACCTGTCAGGAAATGTCTTTTCTATTATAGGTGTTACCTCATTTCTTGCCTGATATCTCCACAATTCATAATGATATGCGTCATCAATTTCAGCTGATTTGGAGTTTTGACCTACATGAAAGGTTACCTCTGGGTTCGTTTCAGAAAATGCATAAGCATGATAGGTTCCTCCATGCAGAAAATCATAGGAGATTTCATCAATGACAAAATCCTGATGATATCTCTCTTCCAGATAGGTCTCAAACTTGTCTTTATATGAAATCAAGTCCCAGGGTGTTCCGTAAAAGAAATAAAATATAAATCCGATTAAGCTAAATAAAACGATTCCTATTACTAGAAATTTTTTGGATTTCAGAAACCCCATCATGCACCTCGTTTATAAGTAATTTGACTAAGATCACCAGCTTATTATTTTTCGGCCAAAGGAATATCTTCCAGCTTTACATAATGATTCGGTTCTATTTCCTTATAAACTCTTACAAAAGTCACATTCAATGTAGGGTAAGGTTGCATTTCTGTTTGTGCTAATGTTGCCATATCTTTTAAATCCCGTTTTGGTAATCCCAAAGTGGTCTTTCCTAATGTCATATGTGGAACAAAGTTTTCCAGTTTAAAATATCTCTCTATTTGTTCTTTAGAAGGCTCGACCGCGTGAACAATATCTTTGTGTAAAGTATACAATTGTTCCGATGATGCGCTAAAAAATAAAATTTCTTCGCCAAAAAACATCGGCTTTTCTATTTTTATATGAAATGGTCTTGTTTCTCCACATACACGTTTCACTTTACTGATCCATTTTTCATCCGGAGTTAAACCGCCCTGGGCTTTTAAAGTAATATGTGGTTCTACAACCTCATTAATTAAATTATTTTTCCATTTACCACGGAAGTCTGTTACTTTCTTTTTGAAATTTTCAGCAGGTACAATTCCAATGAAATATTGCATCATTCCCTCCTCATAAAAAAACAGTGATTATTCTTTTTGAAGAATACCTAAATCATTTGTTAGATATTGTATTTCTATAAAAGGTAAAAAAATTCCTTTAAAAATAATCCTGGTGCCTGTCACCACCCGAATTTTGTCGAATGGCTTAATAAGTTGGAATTTTATGTTATTATTGATTGAGATGTTCGCCATTTCAGATGTCACGTAAACTTGATGATTATTAATATTCCAGGGAGAGTTTTACATGGGTGATTATGCCAAAAATACGTATAACAAGCTAGCCAATGTTTATCAAAACGATATTGATGAAGAAAATCCTTATAACGCTTATTATGAGCGTCCTGCAATGTTGAATGCCTTACCCGCACAATTAACAGAGAAAAAGATACTGGATGCTGGCTGTGCTGCTGGTTGGTATTCCTCTCAGCTATTATCTCAAGGGGCAGAAGTTACAGGTATAGATGTAAGTCCTGAAATGATAAAAGCAGCAAAGCATCGTTTAGGAGAAAAAGCAACATTTCTCTGTCATGATCTTAGAGAGCCCTTGCCATTTGAGGACGATACTTTTCATGTTATTATAAGTTCTCTGACGCTTCATTATCTAAAAGATTGGACGTACACATTCCAGGAATTTAACAGAATTTTAAAAGCTGATGGAACCATTTTATTTTCGGTCCATCATCCATTTATGGACTTTACAAGACATCAGTGTGAAGATTATTTTAAAACCCAATTTTTAACAGAAACCTGGAACAAACCCAACCTTACAATTGATGTCAGCTTTTACCGAAGACCTTTGCAAACAATCGTGAACAATACCACTCAATTTTTCAACCTGGAAACACTAAGAGAACCTAAACCGCAGACAAAAATGAAAGAGATAAAAGAAAAAGCCTATCACTATCTAATGACGAATCCACATTTCCTGATTGTAAAGGCTACTTCAAAAAAATAACATAGATAGAATGAGCGATTTATCTTTTGAATCACAGAGTTAATTTCAGGTGTAATTGTCATCTTTATTGAAGCTAAAGGAGGGATCTTTTGGCCAATAGTTTAACATCATTCTTTTATGGAATTACAGGTGTACTCATAGGAATTATGCTTGCGAAAATCGTTCACCACAAAGAGATTAATTGGGATACAATAGGAAATTTCTTTGCAATTGTATTAGTACTTTTTCTTTTTAAATTAGGTTTGAAGTTATATAAAGAGTAGTGACGCTTGGATTTAAAATCCAAGCGTCTCTTCATGGTAGTGTTTCTTATTCAACATCCAAATAACTGCAGGCCACATGCCCAACAGATTTTGCTGCAACGAGTAATGCGTCCTCGTCAATATCAAATTTAGGGTGGTGGTTAAAGTAAGGATCCTTAACCCCTTTTGGCGTGCAGCCAATATAGAAATATGAACCAGGAATTTTTTCAAGATAATAGGCAAAGTCATCGGATGGTGACATTTTTGGAAATTCCTTGACTACTTTAATTTTTCTATCATTAGCTTCTTTCAAAGTATCAGCTACAAACTGGGTTAATTCCGGATCGTTGTATAGTGGTGGATAATCCGGTGTATAAGTAAGCTCGCATGTAACACCAAATAGTTCTTCCAGCCCGTTCACAATCCGTTGAAATTCTTTATTAATAACTTCCTGAGTTTCATCATTGGAATAACGGATATCGCCTTCAAGCTCTACGCTGTCTTTGATTACGTTAAAGCTGCCCTTCCCGTCAAATGAGCCGATTGTTACGACCCCAGCAGCAAGCGGGTCTACCCTGCGACTGACAATCGTTTGTGCGGCGGTAACAAAATGGGAACCTGCGACAATGGCATCATTCGCTTTATGCGGGGATGATCCATGCCCTCCACTTGCCTGAATCTTCAATTTAAAATAAGTACGTCCATTAAAGGAATAGCCACTATGATAGCCTACTGTACCTGCTTCGGCCATTGGTAAAAGATGAATACCAAAGATGGAGTCCAGGTCGTCCAACTTGCCTGAATCTACAATGCTTTTTGCCCCACCTGGAGGCTGTTCCTCTGCATGCTGATGAATAATCTTGATCGTGCCTTTGATTTGATCCTTTAATTGGATAAGACAATCAGCGAGAATTAACAAATAAGCAGTATGACCATCATGGCCACATGCGTGCATCACACCATCGTTTTTTGATTTGAACGGAACATCTGTCTCCTCTTTAATCGGCAGTGCATCAAAATCAGCACGAAGACCGACTGTTTTGCCTGGCAATCCACCATTAATCGTGACAATAACGCCGTGACCATTTCCCGCGTTCGTTTCGATGTCTACATCCTTATCTTGATAAAAATCGGCAATGTATTCTGCTGTCTTCTCTTCTTCAAAAGAAAGCTCGGGATGCTCGTGTAAATAACGGCGGATTTCAATCATCTTATCTTCCCGTTCTTCCAGCATTTTCATCAATTGATCCTTCATATCGAAGCTCCTTTCTATTGGGTGGTGCCTGTCACGCCCCGAATTTTGTCGAATGCCTTCATTCAAACGGATATTGCCTGATAAAATCCAGAAAAGCAGCGATGGTTAAGGCATTTTGATTCTCTTTTAAATAGGACACATAAAATTTTCTTGAAATATCAAGGTCTTTAATTGAAATGGCCTCGACTCTGCCGAATTTTTGTGCGCGATTAGCCGCCAATGAAGAGACGGCTGATATCCCAAGTCCAGCTTCCACAGCTGAAATCACCGCTTCTGTACTCCCCATCTCCCCAACAACATGAAGCTCCTCAATGGTATGATTTTGCTTCAATAGTGCTTTTTCAAAAGCCTGTCTTGTATTGGAATGGGGTTCACGAAGAATCCAGTCAAAACGAAATAAATCATTCATTTCCAGTTTACTGTTTTCTTCTCCTGGCTGCATAATGACCTTTAATTCATCATCAAAAATAGGTATGGACTCAATTTCTTCCTCATGTTCAGGTTGTCCTGTCACAATAAGGTCCACACTTCTGTTCATGAGCAATTTCTCAATCTCTGCGGACCCGGACACTTGCATACGAAAATGAACAGCAGGGAATTTGATCCGAAATTGTTTTAATAGTGACGGGAGCAGATATTCGGAGGGGATTGTGCTTGCACCAATCACTAAATTCCCTGTCGGCTGATTCCCCAGAAAGTGGTACTCTAGCTGACTCCACTTCTCCAGGATTTCCAAGCTTGCCTGATAGAACGTCTCTCCTTGTGGCGTCAGAGAAAAGCCTTCATTACTTCTTGTTATCAGTTTTGTTTGAAAATAATGCTCCAGCACCTTGATTCTCTGGGTAATTGCCGGTTGAGATACCCCCAGGAGCTCTGCAGCTTCCTGATAACTTTTAACCTGAGCCACTTTTACAAATGCTTTAAGTTGATTAAGATTCACCTGACTCTTCCCCATTTCTAAAAAATTCTCTTCCCATATTATACACTTATATGGCTGCAATTGTATGACTCGAATATGAATTAATGACTTCACGAATTTAAAAATAAACTTTATAATGTTAATTACTGTACATAAGATACTTTTTTACATCATATAAGTTTTTCTTATAAGGAGGATTTTTACATGCGTAAAGTCATTATTCTATTGTTAATCACCCTGTTTGCTGTCTTATTATCAGCTTGTGGGGATACGGATAACGAGGCAGATTCCTCAAATGGAGACAACACCAACGACAAAACATTTAAAATAGGTGCGATTCCAGACCAGGATGTTTCAGATTTAAATCGACGCTTTAATGATTTTGCTACCTATTTAAGTGAACAAACGGGATTAAATGTGGAATATGTTCCTTCACAGGATTATGCGGCACTTGTTACGGCCTTTAATCGCGGAGAAATTCAGCTCGGATGGTTTGGCGGTTTAACAGGGGTGCAGGCCAGAAGTCAGGTGGAAGGTGCTGAAGCCATTGCACAGAGGCCGAGTGATAAAGAGTTTCATTCTGTTTTTATTAAACAAGCAGGGCTGGAGGTTGAAAGCCTGAAGGAACTAAAGGGAAAAAGCTTTACATTCGGAAGTGAAAGCTCTACATCCGGTCACTTAATGCCCCGGCATTTTCTGACAGAGGCAGGAATCAACCCTGAAAAAGATTTTGCGAGCGAGCCGAATTATTCCGGTTCACACGATGCCACATACCAGCTCGTGGAAGCAGGGTCATTTGAAACCGGTGCATTAAATGAACTCGTTTGGCAGAGTGCCGTTGAAGAAGGAAAAGTCGATACAGATAAGGTCGACGTATTTTACACCACGCCCGCTTATTATGACTATAACTGGACGATTAACAACGTCAATGACAACTTTGGCGAGGGAACGAAGCAGAAAGTACAGGATGCCCTGCTGAATATGGGAGAAGATCAAAAGGATATTCTGGAGCTTTTCCATACCGATCAGTTTATCGAAACAAATAACGAAAACTATAAAGCCATTGAAGACGTTGCTAAAAGTCTCGGGATTATTAAATAGTAGGTGACAGAAATGGAATCAACTGATGCTTTTACATTGGAAAACGTAGAAAAGACTTACGGGGAGATGAAAGCCATATCTCCTCTTTCTTTAAGCATTAAAAAAGGAGAAGTGACGGCGATTATTGGTCCAAGTGGCGCTGGAAAAACGACACTGCTTAATATGCTGTCCACCATTGAAACACCAGATAATGGAACAATTAAAATCGCTGAAAAAAGAACCAGTGAATACCGGAATCCCAAGGAGCTGGCCAAAAAAGTAGGAATCATTCGTCAGCAGTTCGATTTAGTGGGCTCCCTTCCTGTCATACACAATGTTCTTGTGGGTCGCTTCACAGACTGGGGATTTTGGAAGTCATTTTGGTCATTTTTCTTTCCACAGGAGAAGGATATCGCCATTCAAGCACTGCAACGAGTAGGATTAGCTGATAAAATGTATGATCGAACCTCCAAATTGTCTGGAGGCGAACAGCAGCGTGTTGCTTTGGCCCGCTTGCTCGTTCAGCGTCCTGAAATCATTTTAGCTGATGAACCCGTATCATCACTGGATCCGGCCAGAGCTGAAGATGTTCTTAATATTTTAATTCAAATCGTAAAGGAAGAAAAACAGACCTTGGTGACAAGCCTTCACTCTGTTGAATTAGCGAGAAACTATTTTGACCGGATTATTGCAGTTAGAGAAGGGAAAATCTATTTTGATCAGCGGGCGGCGGAAGTGTCAGATGCAGACCTTACGAATCTTTATCAATTAACGGAGCTGAACGAACATGCAGACAAAACTCCTCCACTTTCATAGAAAAAATATATTAACCTTCGTGATGCTCATGGTTTTTATCGGGAGCCTTTTTTTCGTTGACTGGGGTAAAAATCTCTTTCACTCCGGAGGCCTTTCCACACTCGCACAGATGATTCAGGGACTTTTTCAGCCTGATTTATCTCCGGAGATTTTGCAGCTCGCTCTAGTTTCAACCTGGCGCACACTGGCATATGCAGTGGCAGGGATGACGTTAGCTCTCATCCTGGGAGTTGTTTTAGGTGTGCTATCTTCAGGAATTTTAATGTCTGACAAAGGAATTGGCCGCTTTTTATCCAAAAGTATTTTTCGTGGTTTACTTGGCTTTATGCGCGCCATTCATGAACTTGTCTGGGCCTGGCTTTTTGTTGCGGCATCCGGGTTAACTCCTTTTGCAGCTATTTTTGCCATTGCCATTCCCTATGGAGGAATTTTAGGAAGAATTTTTGCTGATATGTTAAATGAAGTTTCAAGTCAGCCATTGAATGCGTTACGGTCAAGTGGTGCAACGAGAATGCAGCAACTGATCTATGGATATATTCCTTTTGCAGCCCCTGATTTGATGAGCTATGTTTTTTACAGATTTGAATGTGCCATCCGCTCCTCTGCCATCATGAGCTTTGTTGGTCTTGGCGGACTTGGATTTCAAATTCAGCTGTCTTTGCAGGATTTAAAATATGATGAAGTCTGGACGTTTCTGTTCTTTTTAATTGGAATTGTCGTTATTGTTGACGTTTGGAGCCAGATGGTACGAAAGAGGCTGGTCGCATGAAACATAGAAAATTTAAAATAGGATTTGTCCGTGGCTCCTTTTTTGTCGCTTTATTGCTTATGGTTGCTTCCTGGTCTTTTATTTTTACCGTTGAAGGCGCGGATTTCTTTGGACTTTTTTCGGAAAAAAATCGACAATACACTCTTGAGTTTCTGCAAAATATGTTGGGTGTGAATGCCGAAACCCCTGCGTTCACAAGCTTGGAAAGTTGGAAAACGGCAGCTAAGCTATCCTTTGATACTTTAGTTATGAGTATTATGGCCGTTGGATTTGCAACCATTGGGATGATTCTCACTGTGATTCCTGCAGCCAGAACAGCCGCAAATGGAACGTTGACCCTTAAGAAGACCTGGTATGGCTGGATCATTTATGGCATCATTCGCGTTTTTTATATTTTCTCAAGAGCCATTCCCGAATTGATATGGGCGATGATGATTATCTTTATTTTCAAACCGGGGATCCTGCCTGGTGCGATTGCTCTTGCCTTACACAATTTTGGAATCCTTGGCAAGCTGTGTGCGGAAACCATAGAAGACATTGATTTACGACCTATACGAAGCTTGGCATCTTCCGGGGCCAAAAAGTCTCAAATTTTTTTATATGGACTTTTTCCGACCGTCTTTTCCAAGTTTATCACGTATATCGTCTATCGCTGGGAGGTTATCATTCGGACCACAGTTGTTGTCGGATTCGTAGGTGCCGGTGGCTTAGGCCATCAATTTAAGCTAAGCATGAGCTGGTTCCACTATACCGAAGTCACCCTATTCCTATTCTGCTATCTCATTCTCGTCCTGCTCGTCGACCTCATATCAGAGGGCATGCGGAGAATCACCAGATAGGTGTCGCACCTCCAAAGGTGCCTGTCACCACCCGAGTTTTGTCGAAAAATCTCGGGTTGATGTCTCCTCCTGGGTTTTAGTGGTTTAGCGGGGTATGAAGGACTGTTTTCATATGTTATTGGGGATTATTGGCCTTCATTAGCTCATTGAATAAATCCCATTGTCTTAAGGAAAAAATAAAAAAGACTCCCTTCCAAATGCAGAACAACAGTCCATACACTCAGAAAAAAGCCTTTCATCACTCATACAATACCTATCTAATCTCTATACCTCTATCTGTGCCTTATTTGGTTTCTTTGCAATCAAGCCGCAAATTATACCGATTACAGGGAATATCATCGTCACGAGAATCACTGGCGTATAACTGTGGAATAAATCATAACCTACGCCAAATGGAAGCGGTCCGAGTGAAGATCCAATTACCGTCATGGTTACCCCGACCCCACTGATACTTCCAATATATTTCCGCCCAAAAAAGTTTGGCCAGATAACCTTAATGGTGATTCGCTCAAGGCCATTGGCAATACCCCATATCACTCCGAATAGAATTGCCAGGAAGATATTCGTCGTAAACAAGAGCATGGTTAATAAGACCATCTCAACAATGAAAATAACAACAAGCAGGTAATTCGTTGGCACCCTGTCTGTAATATAGCCTGAAACAAATGACATAGGAATGCCGACTGCGGCCATTAAACTGAGAACTGTTGCCGCCAGGGTCGGTGATAAATCGTTGGAGCCAAAAATTGAAATAATATGGAACGTGATCCCTGTATTCACCATCGCTGGAATTCCAATACAAATCAAAATGGCCCAAAATGTTCTCGTTTTTCGGGCTTCTTTTAACGTCCAGTCTTCCGTATCAGCATTTATATTTGTGGCCCCAAGAACAGGTTTCGTTTTTTTACGCTTGTTCCCTGCAAATCCATCTGGTTCCAGGCCGATATCCTCAGGCTTGTTCCGTACGCCAAATAAAGCAAACGGCACGAAAACAACGAGCAACAAGATTCCCCAGAACTGCCAGGCAAAACGCCAATCCCATGTATTAATTAGCCAGGTATTTATGATTGGAAACACAGTTGCACTGATGAAACTGCCGAGCGTCATAATACTAAACGCAAAGCCCCTTCTCTGAACAAACCATTGGGCTACAAGTGTGTTCGGAATCAGTGTCATACTTCCCTGACCAAGTAAACGAATCAGGAAAAAGCCAATCACAAGCATCCATAGACTCGAAACCATACTATTCCAAAATAATGCCAATGAAAAAAGAGAACCGATTGTCACCATCATAATACGTGGACCAAGCCGGTCAATAAACTTACCCACAAACATCATCATAAACCCCGCCACTAAAGTTGCAGCCGAATACATCCCTGAAACCTCAGAACGGGACCAGCCAAAATCTACTATGTACTGATCAATAAAGGCCGAATTTGAATACGTTTGTCCGGGTCCTGAGAAAAAGACCCCTAAAGCACCGATAAAAACGATGAACCAACCATAATAAATCTTATCGAAAATATTTGATTTCACTGCAAAGCACCTTCTTTGGGATGGTGCCTGTCACCACCCGAATTTTGTCGAATGAACGGAGATGTGCACGGCTTACTTAGGCAATTTTACAAACTCATTAAAAAAGTATACCAAATCAAATATTGATTGGTATACCGTTTGAAATAATTTTGTCTTTTATAAATTTCCTATTTACCGCTTGCATCTGAAAATGCTTCCCTCTTCGTCAGCCAGTCTGCAAATAAAAAGATAATTGCATAAATCGGCAAAGAATATAAATAATGCCATCCAGTTAAAATATAATACCCTGCCCAGACAAACAGGGGTTCACCTACATAAGAGGTTAAAACACCAAAAAAACAATGCTTTAATGTCCATGCCTACCAATTTATCAAACTTTGTTAAAACTCCGCGCAAACCTTTAACTCCAAGAATCAATAAAATGGGAGGGCAGCCATTTAAACAGACAGGCTCTTATATTGTTTCTTGTTATTTCATGAAAAAGCCTTATTCCTCTCCATCTTTTAAGTGCAACAGCTTCTGTTTCAGCTCCTGTTCCATCGTGCCAATTTCCTGTTCTGCTTCCAGTCGTTTACGGCGCCCATCGTCCTGGATTTCTAATACTTCTTCAAGTGTAGAAACTAAATTATCCTTTGTCTGCTTTAACGTATCAATGTCGACAAGCCCCTGCTCATTCAACTTGGCTGTCTCAACCGTGTTGGTCTTTAACATCTCAGAATTTTTCAATAATAGATCATTCGTTGTTTTGGACACCTGCTTCTGAGCTTCAACGGCATTTTTCTGCCGGAACATCGTAAGTGCAATCGCGATTTGATTTTTCCATAATGGGATGGCCGTTAAAATCGAGGATTGAATTTTTTCCACTAACACCTGGTTTGTATTTTGGATCAATCTTATTTGCGGTGCACTCTGAATCGTGATTTGCCGACTTAACTTCAAGTCATGAATACGCTTCTCCAGGCGCTCTGCAAATTGTATAAGATCATTTACTTCCTGATACTTCATTTGATCATCAGTAGATTCCGCTGCTTTTCTGAGAGCAGGAATTTCCTTTTCACGGATTTCCTCAAGCTTGAGTTCGCCTGCTGCGATATAGACATTCAGCCCTTTAAAATACTCCTTATTATGTTCATACAGCTTTTCCAGCATAGCGATATCGGATAAAAGCCCATCCTTATTTTTCTCCAGTTTCACACTAATCCGGTCAATCTGTGCGCCGGTTTTTTGGTATTTCGATACAATCTCCTGCACTGAGCCGCGCAGCTTCCCGAAAATCCGTTTGATCACGTTTTGCTTTTCCGGCCTTAAATCATCCGGGTCCATCTCATTAAATTTCTTCATTAAATCACTGATAACCTGGCCAACCTCACCCATATCCTTCTTCTGGACATGCTCAAGCATCGAATGGGAAAAATCCAGCAATTTCGACTGTGCCTGCGTGCCATAGGAAATAATAGCCTCATGATCCTTGGCATCAATTTGCGTCGCGAGGGTTTGCGCCTTCTCTTTATCCTCTGCCGGCAGTACATCAACAAGCTTCTTGGACCCTTCTCCCTCTTCTTTTATTTCAGTGTCCGACCCTTCATCCTCTCCAAACGGATTGGCCAACAGCTCGTCCATTAAAATTCCATCATCTTTATGAATGGTTTCATTTTTGTTGTCCATCAAAATCCAGCCTTTCTTTTTTTGGATTTGTCGTGTACTTCGTGTAGTCTACTTCAAAGTTAAGCTCCTCAATATCATCTGAAAGAATATGATACAGGTCATTTTCGATGGCGGTTTTTATGTCTTTTATAGCCGCACGGGTTTCATCAAGCACCTGCTCCATCTCACTGCTCTTCTTAGGCTGCGAATAGAGAAATGCATATTTTTCTGTTAGTTCAACGGCCGAATCCAAATGGGAAAAATAAAACTGATTTCCCTGATAGAACCGCCTGGGCTCCTTTTTCGTCACTTGATAGATTTTTCTAATGGATCGTAATAAATCAAACATCTCTTTAAAAAAGGACATTTGGCGAATCGATAACAGCGTTTTATGCATTCGGCGGATTTTATGTTTGGCTTCGGTTAACTGCTTACGAATATATCGGTACTCTTTCATCGTCAACTGATTCTTTTTAAGCGAACGGAAATAAATTGCGCCGGATAGAATCCCATATGTCAAAGCCGCTCCGATCAATGATACTCCTGATGAGCTCAGGAAGGAAAGATCGAATAAGAAATAGCTAATCAGCCATACGGTAATCATCGCCGGAATTGCAATAGCTATTCGAATGACGATTGTTAGAAATTTATACAAAAATCATCGACTCCTATCTTTTTACCTATAAATATCTACGGTTTAATGGAATAAAAGTTTCATCTTTTTTTAGGTGCCTGTCACCACCCGTTTTATGTCGAAATAAGTCGTTAAACTAAAAGACCAGTTTTCTTTCTTAATCTCCCATAAATATCACTCAATTTACCAATTAATGGCGTAAAAATTGCGCTAATAATAAAGTAAGAAGCAATTAACCATGAAATATCGGTTTTTCAGATTTCTCCAAGTCATTCCAATGTCTCCTCTACGAAAGTACTATTCCTCATTTTAGCACAATCAAATTTTAATCAGTGCAAAATTAACCTCCACACCAAATTCTAAACATTATCATTCGTTTTCCACCTTTATAATTACTGCCCAAACCATTACTGCGATAAAAATCTCATTCTAATTAGTTTTTTAGCAAAAAGGCCACAAATCCTTATTCGTGATTCAAACCTTCTTCAATATATGTAATGTTTTTTTGACATTTAGTAAGAATTATTTTACACTGTTTTTGGAGTGATATGAATGAATCGTAAAGGATCTTTAACAAACCGATTAAATGTACTTCGTGCTGAAAAAGGTTGGTCTCAAAAGAAAGTTGCTACACTACTGGGAATTAGCAGACAAACAGTAATTTCAATTGAAGCCAATAAATACAGTCCATCTTTAATGCTTGCCTTTCAGATTGCTCATTTATTTGACAAAGATATTAATGACGTATTTCAATATCATTCAGAAGAGGAGTTTTTAGATGATTAAATGGTTGGCCGTTGTCACATTAGTGTGGATACTTTATCAATATGAACAACGCTTTATGTTAAAGGAAGGCCATGACGAAAGAGGTAAGATGATTCTCTACAAATCTCGTTCAAGAACTTTTACATATGTTTTGATTGGGTGGACAATTATTTATTTCATCAATAGTTTCTACCACTTAACCTATGATCAATTTAGAGACGCTATAGCTATCATGGTAGCAGGAGTCCCATTCATTCAATTCATTTATTTATTTTTCTATCGCCGTAAATACTAACCAATCGTTTTAGGTCAGTTTATCGCTGAACTTCTGTCCCTGAGAGTAGTGCTTACCAATCGATATTGTTCGTTCGCTATTATTCGGATAAGCTTATTCAAGAATGAGTAATAGATAAAGCGATGAAGTGGATTTTATGGAACTAGATGTTTAATAAAGTATCAGAAATAAAAAACGCTAATAACATCCTAAGGACATCATTAGCGTCATCGTTGTTCCTTCTAATATGTTACTTTTATTTTTGGCAGTTGCATTTGGGGTTGTTTCTCTCCTATTCAAGCATATCCCGTCTATGATAACCAAAATAACCAATAATCAAGAAAACGATGCTAATCACCGTTATGGTTATGAAAACTGTTGCATCAAAATCTTCAATTGGAATTCGGGGGAACCAGCTTTGAATGGCTGTTTTGGAAAACCATTCAGATAAGTCTAATATATTACCAAAGTAGTTTAATAGAAAGGAATAGGCTAGATATATATACACCACTTTCCCCAGTTTCGGTGCCCAACCAAGTGCCAAAGCTGCCAAACCAGTAAAGAATAATACGGATGGGAACAAGTTAAAACCAGCAGCAAGAAAATCAAAGATATCCATTGTTAATTGGTCGCCCATGGACGCAATAGCCGTACCCCCAAGGCCAACTACGGCTAATAAAGTTCCTGCTACACCTGAAAAAATAGCTAAACCCAAATTGATCCAATAAAGTTGACTGCGGGTAACTTTTGTAGCAAAAATCTGACTTAAGCGCTGTTGGTTTTCTTCAGAGAAAAGTTTATTTACAATGACAATCGGTAAAATTGAAACCAAGCCTATCATGACCATCATAATGGTGCCTGTAAATGATTCTTCAATGGTAACACCTGAATGAGTAAACATTTCCTTCATTATGTCATTACTTGCAAGGAAGGTCTGCATATCTCCAAAAATGGAACCATAGGCAGCCCCCATAATAACAAAAGCAATAAACCAGCTGATCATCACGCCTTTGTTAATTTTGATAAATAAACCACGGATAGACAGCAAGGATTTCTTTGCACGATCTCTTCCTTCTCTTTCAGGAAGATAACCAGCCCCCATATCACGAGCTCCTTCAAGGCTAAAAGCAATCACCATCATAATGATACTAAAAATGAAGGCAAATAGCAGTGGAATCCAATTATTTTCTGTAAAAGGATAGGTTAAATATGTCCAGCCTAAAGGATTAAACATGGATAAATCTACATTAGAGACATCTGTCCCTGCACGAATAATATAAAGCAGTCCTATCATTCCAAGCGCTGACCCTGTTGCCCCGGATGAAGCAGACATAATTTGGGCCATAACCAGAGCAATCACAGCACCGAGAATACCGGCCATTCCGATTGAAGCTCCGAATAAAAGAGAACCTTCAACAGTAATCGTATCAGCACCAAAGCTAATCATAACTCCACTTATAACAAGTGCTAATAAAATGTTAATAAAAACGATCTCTATCATTGCAGCAAGAGAATTTGCTTGGCGGCCTACCTGAAATGAGCGAACAAGTTCAGTCAATCCAAGGTCCTCTTCTTTACGAGTATGACTAACCACATGTAAAACAGCAATTATCATCGCAAATAAGCTACAGAAGAGTAACATCTCATGTGCATACATGGCTCCTAAAGTAAAGTCACTTGCTGTTTCAATGGGCGTAGGACCTACCATAGCGGTCATAGCAGGATTTTGCAGTGTTTCGTACATGCCCAGCAACCCTTGGCCTTTTGCTATTTCTTCAAAGGCCGGAACATAAGCAGCTGAAAACAAGCCAAGTCCTAATACCCAAATTATAATTTTTTTCCAGTCTCGTTTTAAATAGAGCAGGAACAATGTATTCCAGCGTGCAAACTTTTCCTTCATCTTTCACCCTCCCTTCAAACCGTTTATCCTTCATAATGCCGCATGAATAAATCCTCAAGAGTCGGTGGCACGGATTCAAATTTCTTGACCCCTAATTCACTTGCTTTGACTAAAACATCATCAAGGTGTTGAGAATCCACGGAGAATGTTGCTTGATTATCTTTTTGTTTGAAATCAAATACACCATTGATACCAGCCATTTCAGCCACATCACCTTCTGTCGTTAAAGTTACAGTAGAGCGTGTCAAGTGACGCAGTTCATCGAGGGTCCCTGTTTCCACAATCTCACCTTGTCGGATAATGACAACCTTATCTGCCAATCGTTCAACTTCACTCAAAATATGAGAGGATAGCAAAATGGATTTTCCTTTTTCCTTAAGTTTTTCTACTTCTTCTTGAAAGATAGCCTCCATTAAAGGATCAAGACCAGAAGTTGGTTCATCCAGGATGTATAAATCAGAATCAGCGGCTAGTGCTGCGATTAAACCGACCTTTTGGCGATTTCCTTTCGAATACCCTTTTGCTTTTTTCTTTGGATCCAATTCAAAGCGTTTGATTAAATAATCTCGTTTTTGCTTATCTCCCCCACCATGTAATTTCAAGAATAAATCAATAATTTCACCGCCTGTCAGATTTCCCCACAACGAGACATCTCCTGGGACATAAGAAATGCGTTTATGAATTTCAAGGCTGTCTTTCCAAACGTCTTTACCAAATATTTCTGCACTACCGGCATCTCGCTGGATAATCCCTAATAGAATTCGAAGCGTTGTAGATTTACCCGCCCCATTGGGACCAATAAAACCAACAACTTCACCAGCATTTACCGTGAAGTTCACATCACTAAGTGCCTGAAATTTACCGAACTTTTTTTGTAAACCTTGAATATTTACAATTTCAGTCATGATACGGACACTCCCCTTTTGAAACTATGTATCTCATTAATGGAATTTTCCATTTAAAAGATATGCTTTAAATTCCTGACAAATTGTACCCTTTTTCTAAATTTGACGCCCACTATTCATTCCCACGAAACTCCTGCTTTACTTCATTTGTAAAAACTAGCCTTCAGTATTTCAGAATATCTCTCCCATTCTTTAAAATACAGATTTCCAAATTCATCAATATCTTCAAAGCTGTTGATTTGCTGAAGGGCTTTCTCCCCAAATCCAAACATGGTCCAATTCAGGATTTCAATGGCCTTTTCGACATCAATATCTTCGCGGAACTTGGAATAATCAATATTTTTATAGATGATCTCTGTTCCCTGTTCATAGATTGGATCTACTTTGTTCCTGATTATATCTTTTACTTCAGCGGACTCCTCTTTGATAGAAGAAGCGAGGAAGTCAAATACGTGAGGAAATTTTCTGTGGATATGGAATTTCTGCAGTCCAATATTTTCGATTCTTTTAAATAAATCCGTTTCATTTAGATCAATTTGTTCATATAGATATTCGATAACTTGAATCCCGTATTCGATCAAATATATATAAAGATCTTTCTTGCTATGAAAATAATTAAATAATGAGCCCTTAGATATTTTTGCCTCTTTTACAATTTCATTTGTTGATGCTTTTTCAAAACCATTTCGGACAAATTCCTTTATAGCAGCATTAATAATAAGATTTTTCTTCTCCGTTTTTAATTTATTAAAACTCGCGTTAATGGTTATAAGCTCCTTTCATCAATGATGTGACCGCTGTGGTCAATATAACTGTAGCACAGATGACCATGTCGGTCAATCAGGTGCCTGTCACTAATAGGAAGCAGGACTGACCAGTGTTATACACAATGCCATTGCATACATTTTTACTTACCAAATATAGATCGTTCACACAAATAAGCTGGATCAATTGGTTATGAGTACAACTATTTTTAATGCAGGGAACCAAATAAACTCAGTTCCTGAAAAAGCAGTAGCTGAAATAAACGTACGGACTATTCCAGAATTTGATAACGATAAAGTGATTGACTTATTCAATACAACAGCTAACAAATACAATAAAGAAGGCTCTAATATTGATGTTGAAATGACCATGTCATTACCAAGTGCTTTCACTTCAGGACAGTCTGACATGGTTGACCTTGCTAAGGAAGACTTGGTAAAAAACACTTAGACTTAGAGATTTCTGTTAAAGGTTCGCCAGGGTGACGGATGCATCAAACTTATTACAAGGATAAGATGAAAGCTTCCCAGTCATGATGTTTGGCCCTGGCGAAACAAAAATGGCACACAAAACAGATGAATATGTATACAAAGATTACAACTTTGCATTTTTTGATATCTATAAAGAGTTGATTTTAGGGTTAGTGAAATAACTGCGCCCGATTGAGGAATAGTCCTAACCCATAATCTTAAGGAAAAATACTAACAACATTGATCCGAGGAACAACACATATTATCGTCTTTAGAACGTTGTTTCTCCTTTTGATCAAAGAAGTTTTTCAAGTTTCCAGACAGCACAAAATTTTCCCCTTTACCTTCATTTGATGCTGAGGATTGTCCATATACTTCTGCTAGTATAGCGTCCATAATTATCCCTTTAGGTGCTTCTGTATACTCTTTTCCTTTATACACCCAGACCCGACAATCAACATCTATGCCCGTAATCGTGTTACAAGAGCCACAGTTACTTTCCTTTGAGGCCGGTTGAATATCAGTTCCATTAATTCGAATGGTAGGAGAAAGGTCAAAATGCAAAGAAATAGCTTGTTCTTCACTGCCAACCAAAACACGATTGACTAGTATATCGTAGCCTACTGTGTTTAGCATAGGCGTCACTTCGTTAATGGCTTTATTTAGGTTCGCTTCTGTTCCTTTACAACGAGAGCAAACCTCCAAATCGATATACATAAAATCAATGATAAGTTTATTGTGTTTTTCTTCTGTAGGTTCCGTTAGCGTTTCTAATAAGTTCGTTTCATGATTTGCCATGATAAAATAAAACCTCCTGCCTTCTTATATTCCTTTCACATAAGAAGACGAAGGGTTTCAAAAAAGGATGCACTCCTAGATTAACATTCATCACAGATGGAATTTCCTACTGAGTAATAAAAAACACACCAAAAACCTAGTGTGTTCATCTCGATGGTATATTTAAATTGAAAGTTGAAAAAATATTCCTTCCCTTGGCCTATCCTTGCTTCTCTTTAACCTGCTCAAACAACTTCTCCACAGTCCCGATACCCACATGCTCATACTTAGCCAGAATGACAATCTCTTTCGGCAGCTGGCCAACGGTTTCAATCTGGTCCTCTTTTAGCTGTCTTAAGAGGTTCGGAATTCCTGTGAAGTTTTCCGCTGTCAGTGGTATTTTGGACAGCTCGTCCGTGATCACTATATAATCCGTTTTATAGAAGATGAATAGCTCACCTGGCCGTTCCAGCAGCAGTTGCCTCCGTACCTTTTCTTCTTCAATAAATCCTTTTAGTTCATTGAAAAATTGTTCTTCGTTTTTCTCATTATACCGTTTGACGTGGGAGGACAGGCCTTCAATATTATTCGGCAGTTCACTCATGATTCTTGCCTGCTGTTCGGCACCAAGCCGGATCAGAAACCGTTCAGATTTATCAAATCGTTGCGGTAAGAGGAATACATCCCTTAGAAAATAGGGGACATCCACTTGATCATCACTAAAGGTGAGGGTGCGAATGGTCGTATACCCTGGTGGCTCTACCTGATCGTAAATGACCTCTGTGGCAACCGCTGTTTCCTCCTCTGCTTCCCTGGTCTCGTCCTTCTCTTCAGATGAAACGAGTACATTTTCAAGCATTTTTAGCCGCGATTCGATTTCACTAATTTCATAGGATTCTGTGGATTTTGGTGATGGGTCCTGGTACTCCGGAACTTCAAAATCTACCGGTCCATATACCTCAACATACCATTTCACGATTTTATATACCGCTTCCCATGATAGCAGGGCTTCAGAATAACGGAATACCCTTGTATCATGAGCCGCCTGATTTCCAATTTTACGAACGTGGTGCAGGGCATCCCGAATTTCTGGTGTTAAATAGCCATTGTCATCTAAAATATCGATTCGTTCGATTAAAGTGATTCTTTTATCTTCCTGCAGACCTTCAACACGCATCACCTGCTGCAAAATATTTTCCACGAATACCCTGGCATGGGTCAGCATCATTCGGGGGCTTGTGAAAATGCTGTTTTCCAGCTCTCGGGCCACGTAGGCTAGTTCTTTTGATATTGGTTTTAGAAATTCATAAAAATAAGCTTGGTTGTTCATTTTAAATTCTCCCAGGTAAAAATTATGATAGGTTTATCTTAACATATGTAATAGATTTCCATGATATAAGGGCATGATCCAGAACAATGATATTATAATATCACTAATATTAGACTAAACCTTTTCTAACACTAACCGTATTATAAATTCCAATGAACGTTGTTATTCAAGTTTTAAATGATAGTAATAAAAGTGTGGTATAATTTTGTCCAACAACATATTAGCGTGTGGAGCGGCTTAATCTCCTGTGGAGAACGGGGGTGAGTCGTATGGAAGATATGACCATCGCAATAACAACAGGAATATTCATCGTGGCTTTAATTAACCTTGTAGTTGCGATAATAGACGTATTGAACAAAAAATAGTTTGCCCCTTTTCACCCTCCAACAACAATATATTGCTTGGCTTTAGGTGGATAGACCGTCTGTGTAAAAAACAGAATCCAATAAAGTTCCCTGGCCTTCCTGCCAATTTCACCAAATATAAGTATGCCCGGAGACATATGTTTTGAGATATTGTTTATCTGATAGGTCCGATCTCCAGCTATGTCGTAGAGGACAATCATGGTTTCCGTAACTTGACGAACCTCAAATAAGCTTTCTACCGTTGAACTGCACATTCTTAATTGTTCCGTTATTTCTTCTAAGGCTGCTCTCGTATTCCAGCCCTCTTCATACAGGTTGGGAAAAGTGTATAACAGAAGGTCATTTAATAGGCTTTCAACAGAAGTTAATTCAGACCAGTTTTCTTCCGTACATTTCTTAACGATTTCATAACAGGAGCACCCTGTACGTTTATCAAGCCAGTGGGCAAACTTTAATAGTTGTGTAAAAAAGATTTCTGTTTGGTTTTGCTCTATGGTGATTTTCATATAGTAGGGATAATAGACGGTGATCAGCTCTTCCCAGAACTCCGGGCCACATTCTTCCCAGGATTCCGGGCAATCATCTTCTAAGTGGGTCGTTAAATAAGCGGAAAATAGACGGAGGAAATAATTAACCTGTGGATTGGAGAGAAATCTCTTTTTATAGGCAATTAAATCAGGACCGTAATAGTGAAAAAGTGCTCGGGGACGCATATCAAATGCAGAGCCTATTTTGAGCATTTCCAAATATTTCTTTCGTTCTTCTGGATGTGAAAACTTATGGACAAACGCGTTTACCTCCATATCCTTTCACATCCCTTTTCACAGCTTATACAGTTTTGAATTTTGTAATCATTCATCTTATCAGCTCCTATTCTAATAATCTGTCAGATGATCAGGATGTTGTTCATAAGTTTTGCCATTGTGAAGGAGATACATGGGAGGTTTGGGGAGGTGATGGGTTCTTGACTACCTGTCTCTGTTACAAATAAGATATATGATTTCCATAAATCCGTCAACAAAGGGATTTAAAGGAATAATTACATTTTTGAATCTATTTTTTGAAAATAAATGAGTTTTAGCTGTTGTGTTTAGCACAAAATGAAAAAATGATCGTAAACGTCATAGAAAAATCATATTTCATGAATAATTACAGGATATTTTTTGAGTCAATTTGTAGATTAAGATATAGTGAAGATGTAGAAATTTTCTGGAAAACCTTATAAATTTCTAAAACCTGGAGAGTGGACTAATGACGATAGACAGGAATCAATATAAACAGGAAATTGATAGGATTTGTTTACCCTACAAGGAGAAAAGGCCCAATCTCGTTCTGAATATTGGTGTCATTAAGGAAGAAGAAAGGGAAATTTTTAGTGAAGGAAATCGAAATGGATTTGAGGGCAATGCTCCCGAAAGCTTGATTTACGAGATAGGATCTATCACTAAAGTATTTACTGCTTCATTATTAACGAAGGCAATTGCTGAGAATAAGCTCGACCCTAATCATCCTATTGATCAACATCTTCCATCATTGGCAGACTACGAGTCTTTAAAGAAACACTTGCGGGAGCCGGAGCCCTACGATCTACCATAAAAGATCAGTTATCGTTTCTTGCCAGTCATCTAGGAACATCCGGGGATAAATTCCATGATATTTTGGCACAGACACACTCCGTTCAATTTGAAGATAAGACGGGTATATGCCTAGGTATGAATTGGATTATTGATAAAGAAAAAGGTGTCATTTGGCACAATGGAGGAACAGGTGGATATTCCAGCTTCATAGGCTTTAACAAAGAAAAACAGTCAGGTGTTGTCATTCTTTCAAATTATGCACCAAGTTTTTCTAAAAAGGACTCCCTTGACCACATTGGGTTTAACATATTAGAAAAGCTTTGCTCGAATGAACTCTAGATGTTTTCTCACATTAACTCTGTCTTCTCAAAACCAGCAGCAAATCATACAGCTGCTCCGCCTTTTGATAGGCTCCCTTTACGCTGCTGTCGTTTCGGCTCAATGAACCCTTATATAAATCAAAAATGATCGTCGGTTCGTTTGTGTCATTGACGACAATGTGTAAGGAAATACGTTCTACCCGATCTTCAACACGATGTTTCTTACGGCGACCGCCAATGACTGCTCCAACACCGCCGCCAATTGCTCCACCAAGAATTGCACCCGATGTACTGATACCTGTTGAAGATTTAATAACCTGCTTATCATCTTTAGTCATTTGTACATCAAGAATCTCCCTGATTGGATATATACGGCGGTGGTCTGTGCCATTTAAATATGCGATTTTTTCTGCATCCTCATCAATAGCGAGTACCTGCTTTTTCTCACCGTCAAATTGGTGAGATATCTCAAAGTTTTTCTGTTCCTGCAGATTTTTAATCGCTTGCTCTTTATCCTCTTCTTCCTCTTTCGCTGTTTGATCAACACCAAGGATAAAGAAACTGCCGATAAGAAATATGACCCCAAGGATCCAGTGAACTTGAAATCCCCAAATCGTAGCTGCCATGAGGAACAATCCCCCGATGACATTTAAAGTGGACCAGTTCCATATCACAAGTCCAGCCCCTGCCAAAAGCGCCACAGCTCCCATCAAGGGATGAATAATAAATGCCCAGATGATTAATCCGATTAATGCAAAAAAACCAAAGCATCCTATAATCATTCCTGTTTGCTCCCCTGCTGCAATCGTAAGACGGCCGTTCACTTTGACCATTCTCACCACTTTGTCAAACTAATTATACAAATTAATAGTGAATAACTGAAGACGAAAGCTCGGCAGGTGCTGTACTTTTTCAATTCGCAAAAATGTTTTTTATCGTCCATCGCCTCCACTGTTTTGATTTATAACTTCCATATCCGTTCTTTTTCCTGTCACCAAATCGATCATTACCTGCTGCGCCTCTTCATGACTTTTAAAGTTTCCGAGAGTTTTGACAACCTTATATCCATCACCAGTTTTCTGTATGCCATATTCAAAGCTTAATGTCTTTTTACTTTCCATTTCCTTTTCATCCTTCTTTCTCTCTGTATTTTTCTTGGCTAGTAGTTTTTCCTGATTGTACTCCATCACTGGCTTGATAAACTTCTGATACCTCTCTTTTTTAAAAGCTTCCAATTCTTCCTGTGTCATATTCTTTGTGATCTCGGTAACCGGTTTTCCCTGCTTCCTGATTTCTTTTGCTTCTTCCTCGGATAATTCAATAACTTTTCCATTTTAATAAAAACGTCCATTTGACTCACTCCTTTACAGGTATAAAAAAAGCTTCTTTATGCCCTGAATGCATAAAGAAGCTTCTCCTCCGTATCTATCATTCAAAGCACAGGCTTTGCTGGTAGGAGCACCTTGCGTAAAGCAGGTTGCTGTGACGTCAACGAGCCAGATCTCTCAGTCACTCTGGATATCCTATTCAATTATTTTAATCCTATCATATTTTTAGTCCGTTGAACAGAGTTTTACGGTTGACCACTACGATCAAAACATTAGAAAACCTTCCCTGGATTCAAGCGATTGTCCGGATCAATAGCTCTTTTTACTTTACGCATTAATTGGATTTCCACTGGCTGACTCATTTTCTCCAAATATCCCTTTTTAATGACACCAATGCCATGCTCAGCAGAAGGGAGACCGCCTAATTCATGAACTTTGCTGTAGAGATCATCCAGATAGGCTTTTCGTTTTGTCTGCCAGGCAGCTTCATCCATTCCTTCTTTCATTAGGACCGTATGAATATTTCCATCTCCGGCATGGCCGAAGTTTATCACGTTTATCCCATGCTTTTCCTGCAATTCCTTCGTATAACTGATCATCTCAGCAAATCGATTAATTGGTACGACTTCATCCAGCATTTCGAACTCTGTAAATTGCATTAAGGCTACTAAAATATGATCACGCAGGAACCAGGCTTTTTCCTCCTCTTCCGGCGTGGATAACGGAAGGATTTCCGCCGCCTGTCCTTTTAATAGATTTTCTGTAAAACTGACCCTGCGTGAAAGGTCCTCCTGCTCATTACTATCCAACGTCATTAAGATGTAGGCGTCTCCCTTTTGACTTGGCAGCTTCTTTTCCGTAAATTTCTCACTATATTCAATGGTTCCCCGTTCAAATAGTTCTAAAGCTGCAGGTTCCACCCCATTTTTTAAAATCGATAATACACCATTAGTAGCCGCTTTTAACGAATCAAAAGCCAGTATCACAGACTGCTTATATTTTGGCATCGGAAGTACTTTCAGCTTTATCCTGGTTGTAATTCCCAGGGTTCCTTCTGAGCCGATAAAGAGATCCTTTAAGTCATAGCCGGAACTGTCCTTGATATTCAGGCTTCCTAATGTGGCTTTTTGACCATCCGGCAATACAACATCAAGCTCACGTACATAATCCCTCGTGGTGCCGTATTTCACCGCACGCATACCACCTGCATTTGTAGCTATATTACCGCCTATGGTTGAATTTTTTGAGCCAGGGTCAGGTGGGTAAAAATAGCCTTTCCTTTCCACAAATTCCTGAATTTCCTGTAGTTTTACACCTGGTTCTACCGTTAACGTCATCGTCTCTTCATCCAGATCAAGAATCCGGTTCATCCGGTGAACATCAATGATTACTTCTCCACCCTTAGTTGGCACCTGAGATCCGGCTACACCTGTTCCAGCTCCCCGTGCAATAATCGTAAGGTCCTCCTGGTTGGCATAGGTGACTAAATCTATAATTTCCTGTTCCAATTCCGGTAATGCTACAGCTTTTACAGCAGCAACATCTTTCCAGGAATGATCGGTTTTATAGGCTTCGGGAACATCCTTATCCAGAAAAAGACGTTCATGATCAGGAATAATCGTCTGCAATTTCATGTAAAAATCTCCTTTTGATAGATTCGAAAAATTCTAAGCTGTCTCACGATTTTATCGTAAGCGTTTGCAATTTATTTTTCAAGTAGATAATTTTTCAAGTTTTTTCAAAGAGTAACAGAAAAGTTCGTCTGCGCTCTGCCTTTAAAGCTCATCCTTTGCAGCAATCAATTTAAACGGATTGTACAACTCGGCTAAATATTCTGTATAATATTGATTATTATATAAAGAGAGGAACATTGTATATGGGCACATTACTGAACAGAATTAAAGGAAACCTCCCCTCCCTTTCTGAAGCAGAAAAAAAGATGGGATTATATGTATTGGAAAATCCGGACCTTGTTCCAAATATGACAACAAAGGAGCTTGCCCAGAAGTCAGGAACGAGTGAATCAAGTGTAGTCCGTTTCTGCAAATCTATTGGGATTGGCAGCTTCAAAACGTTTAAACTGGAGTTAGTCAAAGAATTAGCCATGAGTGAGGATAATCTGACAGACTTTAATTTTTTGCAGGATAAAAGTGAGCCCTATGACATTTTTCAAAAAGTAACCCACGTTAATACATCTGCCATTGAGGCCATTTCTACGTCTTTGGATCGCAGGGAGTTTGAGAATGCCGTTGATACTATCCAACACGCGAACAGGCTCGTTTTCTATGGCGTTGGCGGTTCAGCAACGGCAGCTGTCGATGGGTTTTATAAATTCACAAAATTAGGCTATCCATGTACAGCTCATCATGATTTTCACTTTCTGCTATCCTCCATTCCCTATTTAAAGAAAAACGATATCATAATCGCCATTAGTATGTCTGGTAAAACGAAAGATGTATTGGAATTATCCCGATTTGCCCAAAAAGAAGAGGCAACGGTCATTGCGATCACGAACCTGGATAAATCACCGCTTTATAAAGAAGCTGATATTCGCCTGTGCACCCCCATAGTTGAACATGATTACAGAATTGGAAGTATTCCGTCCAGAATGACCCAGCTGACGATTATTGACGCTCTGTATCTCAGTGTTTTCAAGGCAATGGGTGAGGATGTCCTGCCTCAATATCATGAAGCCAGAAATGAAGTTGTTCGACTTAGAAGATAATGATCTGATTCTTCAAGGAATGATTTTTTGACTTATATGAAACTTAATTTCATAAATTTTAATAGATTTATTGACATATAGTTTCACCACCTATAAAATGTGGGTATGAAAGCGATTTCCTAGGAGGGTTAAACGATGCTCAACAAATTAACAACAGAAACCAGGAACCCTGCCAGTATGGATATTGATACAAAATCGATCAAAGAAATACTGCAAACGATTAATCAGGAGGATCATAAGGTTCCAGCAGCTATTGCCGAAGAAATTCCTCAAATTGAAAAGGCTGTACACTTTGTCATTCAATCGTTTAATCAAGGTGGCAGATTAATCTATATCGGAGCTGGAACAAGCGGTAGATTAGGAATACTTGATGCTTCAGAATGCCCTCCCACTTTTGGTGTATCTCATGAAATGGTTCAAGGTTTAATTGCAGGCGGTATGAAAGCGATTACCGATGCCGTTGAAGGTGCTGAGGACAGTGACCATTTAGGAGGTGATGACCTAAAAGCCATTTCACTAACAAAACATGATACCGTCGTTGGAATAGCAGCCAGTGGCCGAACACCTTATGTGGCTGGAGGGTTGGAATATGCAAATCATATAGGCGCAAACACTGTCAGCATCAGTAATAATAGAAAGTCTAAAATTGGAACATTAGCCAAGGTAGCTATTGAAGTGGTAACAGGTCCCGAAGTAGTGACAGGCTCAACTCGATTAAAGGCGGGTACAGCACAGAAACTTGTCTTAAACATGATTACAACTACAGCAATGATTGGGATAGGCAAGGTTTATCAAAACTTAATGGTGGATGTGCAGCCCAGCAATCAGAAGTTAATAGAAAGGTCAAAACGAATCATTATGGAAGCAACCAACGTTGATTATGACACTGCTGATGAGCATTTCGAAAAAGCTCATCACAATGTTAAAGCAGCTATCGTTATGATTCTATTAAATTGTACCTATGATCAGGCGGTTCAAAAATTAGCTGATTCAAAAGGGTTTATACGTTACACAAAATAGGATGAATGATTAGGGGGGAAACCTAATGGCGAAAGAGAGAAAGGAAGAAAGATTAGCCAGGGAGATACTTGATGAAATTGGTGGAGGAGAAAATATTCAATCCTTTACCCACTGTATGACCCGTGTACGACTTAATTTAAAAGACGATGGAAAAGCAAATATTAACGAATTAAAAGAAAAAGAAGGTGTTATGGGGGTTGTTGAGGATGACACCCTGCAAATTGTCGTTGGTCCTGGAACCGTTAACAAAGTTTCTGACCATATCACGAAAATAACAGGAATCCAAATGGGTGAGGAACTCGATGTAAACGAGGATGATCTTGCCAGTATGAAAAAAGGAGAAATTAAAGAAAAAAACAATACACCCTTTAAGAATCTCCTTCGCAAAATTGGCGGGATTTTCATTCCGCTCATTCCAGGTATTGTAGGTTCTGGTATTATCAATGGTACAGCCGGATTTTTAAATAACTCAGGTGTAGATACGTCCTTAACCTGGATGCAAATCCTGATTGTTTTAGGTGGCAGTATTTTCTCCTACTTAGCCATCATGGTCGGTTGGAATACAGCTAAAGAATTTGGAGGAACACCTGTATTAGGTGGTATTGCTGGTATTATCACGATGAACCCAGCATTAGCAGACATCACTATTTTTGGAAACGATTTAGCCCCCGGTTACGGTGGTTTAATTGGCGCCATGTTTGCTGCCTGGTTAATGGTATTCTTTGAGAAACAATTTAGAAAAGTTGTTCCGAATACAGTCGATATTATATTTACTCCTTTATTGACAATCTTAGTTGTTGGTTTTCTCACTTTAGTAGTTGTTCAGCCTTTCGCCGGAATTCTTTCGACCGGTATTACAGCTGGAATTAATGCTGTATTAAGTCTCGGCGGTGCATTAGGAAGTGCCATTGCCGGCGCCTTACTCAGTGGATTTTTCCTTCCATTGGTTATGCTTGGTCTCCATCATGGACTTACACCGATTCATATGGAGCTCATTAATTCCCTTGGTTCCACTGCTTTACTACCAATTCTGGCGATGGCTGGAGCCAGTCAGGTTGGTGCAGCCATTGCGATCTTTGTCAAAACCAGAAACAAACGCCTTCGTAATGTGATTAAAGGTGGTCTGCCTACCGGATTCTTAGGTATTGGTGAACCTTTAATTTATGGTGTAACGCTGCCACTGGGACGTCCATTTATCACAGCTTGTCTCGGTGCTTCATTCGGCGGTGCTTTCCAGGCAGTTGTAGGTACAGCATCTTCAGGAATCGGACTATCTGGTATTCCATTAATTCCTTTAATTGTAGATAACAAGTTCCTATTATATGCCCTGGGACTACTCATCGCTTATATAGCAGGATTTATCTTTACGTACTTCTTCGGATTTAAAGAAGAAATGGCCGATAACTTGAACTAAGAACAAAGGCGGTAGCGCCCGTTTGGCCAGCTAGGGCTCCTAGGTCAAGGCGGATATAATCCAAAGCCATTACGTTGCCAAACCCGTGCCACTCCATGTCTTCGTCTTATCCCGCATGACCTGAACAGTCGCCTCCGCTTTTCTCTGTCCAGCTGCGGCTCCCAAGCCCAAGCGGTCATAAGCAGAATACCCTACATGGCCAAAAAGCGGCCACTCCGGATATTCTGCTTATGCCGTCGGGCCTAAACGGTCGCCTCCGCTTTTCTTATTAGCGACGTACGGACTGGACTGAGCCGGAGGAGATAAAGTGAAACTTCAATCAGTGGGGGTAATCCCCCACTGATTGTTAGTTGAACAAATCGGGTGTTTACTGGCTGTTGACCCCCACTTATTTCTTAAAGGGGTCTTACAGCCAGTTAACACGCGGAGAAGGAAACACGACGAAACTTTGTTGAGTCGATGTTGACTTATCGGACGGAGGTGAAGGAAGTCTCGCTAGTCGCTGGGCGCTGGAGCCGGACGTGGCCACTCATAATTTTTTATCAACAAATCTGTAATTTTATAAAAATCCTAGACAATAATAAAGGGAGAATTCATTTTCTCCCTCTTTTATATAAGGGAGGGAACATCATGCTCGGTATATCAATCTATTTATCAAATCAAACATTTGAAGAGCAGGAAACCTACATCAAAGAAATGAGCGAACTCGGTTTTAACAGCATTTTTACTTCCCTGCACATTCCTGAGGACAACCCTGAAGATTATAAACAGGGCCTCGCTGACCTAGGGAAACTTGCCATAAAGTACAGGATGGAATTATTCGCCGATATTTCTCCTAAGTCATTATCCTATTTAGGATTTAACTGGGAAAATGCGGTTGGCTTAAAAGAATGGGGACTGACAGGCTTACGTGTGGATTACGGAATTTCTGATAAAACCATTGCACAGCTATCGAATAAAATGACCGTTGCCTTAAATGCCAGTACCATTACTCATGGAAACATGGAAAATTTACGAAAACACGGAGCCGATTTTTCCACCATTGAAGCCTGGCATAATTACTATCCCCGCCCGGAAACCGGCTTGAGTTTAGAGGATTTTAATGAAAAAAATCAGTTTTTGAAAAGTGAAGGATTAACAGTTATGGCCTTTGTTCCCGGAGATGGAAAACAAAGAGGTCCTGTTTTTGAGGGGCTTCCAACGATTGAAACGCATCGGAATCGCTCAAGCTTCTCATCTTTTATGGATTTTCAGGACAATAAGTGGGTCGATAAAATTTTAATTGGAGATCCATCAATTAATGAGTCTTCCAAGCATCAATTTGCAGACTACTGTAATCAGATTATTCGTTTAAGAGCAAGATGCGATACGGACCACGAGAACATAAAAAACCGGTTACTAGAAAAGCAAACCAACCGTCTCGACCCTGCAAGAGATGTCATTCGTTCAGCCGAATCCAGACAATATGGCCTGATTGGGGATTTTCCAGTAAAACCATCTCACACAGTAGAAAGAACGATAGGATCGATTACAGTCGATAACGAAAAATATGGAAGATATCAGGGAGAAATTCAAATCACAAAGAGAACTCTCCCCGCAGACGAAAGGGTTAATGTCATTGGGCAGGTCATTCCGGAAGATCAACGCCTGCTGCCTTATATTAAAGGCGGGACAGCATTTCAAATTGAATGGGTATAGCTTAATATGACAGGGGGATTGGCTTTATAGGGCCAATTCCTCTTTTCATTTATCTTCCCTTTTCGGCAGCTATGGCAGTTGGATTTGTCCGGTGCACGGTGCCAGATGGATGCGGCTGATTGATTTATTGATGATTATGGGGATATATGGATTGGTTTATTGATTTATTGATTCATTGAAGATTATGGTTGATATTTACTGGAATTTGACCGATACCTGATGGAAATGGATTGATACATTTGATTTTTTGACCGATAGAATGCAGTTTGATTGATATGATTGGTAAAACGACAGATAAATGACGAAATTCGACGGAAACATGGAGATTGCTGATTGATATCCTTTACAATTTAACGGATATCACCTTCGATCTGCCGGATACTTTCTACATTTTGATTGATTCATCTGATAAATTGATGGATACTCATCCAAAATCAATTGATAAAATTAAAAAAAGACGCATTCACCAAGCTAATGTCATCTGATTAAAGGAGATAAGCCTTAAAACCAGACTGACTGAAAGGGACAAGGAACCTGTCCCTCCGTCCCCCCGGCCGTATATGTTCCACTTTGAACGGAAAACTTACTACTAACGAGTGTTATAAGGTTGGATTTTATGCAAAATTACACAAATGATAATACAGCCAGAAGATATAAAGCTCTTGTCAGTGTTATGGGAACGACCCAAATTCATTTAAGGAATCCCTATATTGTTGCCTGGTGGAGTATGGCTTTCCCTGGTTTTGGACATTTATTACTATCAAAATATATACGAGGGTATCTGTTATTTATTTGGGAGGTGGTCGTGAATGTCCAATCAAATCTAAACCTGGGAATGATTTATTCATTCCAGGGAAAAATTGATCTGGCAAAGGATATATTGGATACCCGCTGGCTGTTAATTTATATTCCTGTTTATTTGTTTGCGATATGGGATAGTTACCGGACAACAGTAGACATGAACAAGGTGTACATTTTAGCCGAACGGGAAAATCACCGTTTTAATACATAATACATTTGTCATCTCGCCAATCGAAATTAACTATTTAGATAAACGAAATCCATTCTTAGCATTTGTATGGTCCCTATTTATGCCAGGATTAGGTCAGCTTTACATTCACAGAATCCTGACTGCAGCTTTTGTCCTCATCTGGTCATTGGCCTTTTTTTATTTTTCACACGCGCTGGAAGCTATTACTTTTTTATTTTGGGGAGAAATCCAGAAGGCAACTTCCGTTTTGAATCCTGAGTGGTTGTTGTTTTTTCCATCACTTTATGGTTTTGCCACATATGATTCCTATACTGCAACGATTGAAAACAACAAATTATATGAAAAAGAACAGAGAAAATTTTTAAAAGAAAATTATCAAAATCCTGAATTTCAAATATTAAAAGGACAAAAAGTGAAGTGATTATGGTGCAAGTGTTTTCCACGTTTGAAAGTCATTCATTTTTAGAATTAACGATTTCTACATTGGAGAAAAACGGGATTAACAAAAGTAGGATATACGCTGTTCCACTCGATAACCGTCAGGAAAAACGTAATGTCTTTGATACCCTACATCGCTCAGATGGCACTACCCTTATTGATATTGGTCTGGCACTTGCAACAGCTTTTTCGGTAATTGGTGCCAGTATCGGTTTTGAATTAGCGTGGGGACCGATATATTGGGGACTTATCGGTGCGTTTACAGGTTTTGTAGTCGGATTTGTTATACGTCTTTTTACTGAAAAGGTTTTTAAAACGAACAGAAGAATACTTAAGGGGAAGCACTCAGAGATTATCCTTATAATTGATTGTGATGAAAACCAGGCAGAATTAATAGAAGAGATTCTTTGGAGTCATTACGCTTTAGGGGTAGCAAAAATAGCTGAATCAGGAGGATGAGAGACTATCTGGAGATTTATATTTGTGTTCTTCTTCATCATAAATATCATTGCACTTTATGTACCAAAGAGACTAAATAAGATGGATATCTATGCAACTTCATTTTTTGCTTTTACCTATGGCCTTTTAACAGATACGATATTAGACCTGAATTATAATCTATATGGTTATTTCAATGAGGGATTTGACTGGCTTGGATTGACTGCAATCATTATGTATTTTCCTGCCATCAGTTTTCTTTTTCTGAATTTCTATCCGTTTAACAAACGGGCAGGGCAGAAGGTACTTTATATCCTGTTATGGTCAGGGTTTTCTATTTCTTTTGAATGGCTATCTTTGCAAACAGGCTTTTTTTATTATAATGGCTGGCAGCTTTGGTATTCGGCAATATTATACCCTGCCATTTTTACATCGCTTATCATGAACTTGAAACTGATTAATAGTTTTAAATAAACGAGCAAACCTTTACGCTGACTATAAAGGAGGACCACACTATTTAAACCCTCTATCCTGTCAACCTATTTCATAAAGTGGTACCATATAACTGGAAACACTTTTGATATAGGAGGCATTTCATGAAATTAGTAGGTGTGTCAGGCTCAATGGTCGGCTCAAAAATCCTTGAATCCGTATATCATTTTTTAAATACAGCGAAGGCCATGGATCCAAATATTAAAACAGAACTTATCGATTTAAAAGATGAAGATATCGAATTATTTCATGGACCATCCCTTTCCTTCTACGATCAAAATACATGGGATGTGATTCATAAAATTACTTCAGCCGATTTTCTCGTTTTTGCCACGCCCATTTACCAGGCCTCATTTGGGGGTGCTTTCAAAAATTTACTCGATTACATGCCGCAAAACGCATTTAAAGGAAAAGTGACCGGTTTCATTACAGTAGGCGGATCCGGCAAGCACGCTCTAGTCGGAGAATATCAGCTGAAGCCCATCCTTGCATATTTAAAAGGCATCGTCCCGAATCATAATGTGTTTATTCATAATACTTCATTTGCTGAAGAAGGCGACCTCGAGGACGAAAAAGTAATTCGCCGTATGGAGAAACTGGCCGATGAGATGATTACGCTTCAGAAGGGGCTAAATGCTGGAGAATAATGTTTAAAAGTTAATGGAAAAGCATTACTTTGGTAAAAACCATCATATTTGCGGATATGGTGGCTTTTTTCTGGGTCACTGTTTTGTTGTGTGCACGCTGGGAATGAGGTTGCGACGGGCTTCACTGAGGGTACGACTGATTGAGCGGGAATTTAGATCGATAAATCCGTGAAGTCGATTGGCCGCCATTTTGACAGAAGCGCCAGCCCAGTTTCGTCCCAGTTTGAACCCCATTGAAGTTTATCGATATATTCTCCGGTAATCTGAGATGCACAAAAAAAGTCCCTGCAACCTTTGTTTCCAATGATTGCAAGGACTTTTATATAGCTATTATCAAAATCTCCCCGACTTGAATATCGAATACAACAGCCAGAGGAACATCAGGGAAGCAACGACAAATCCGATTTCCACTGCCGGTATATCCCAGACCAGTGAGGATTCTCCACTTATAGCTGAACCAACAATTAAACCGACCATAATGATACTGAATGCCAGTAAAACGATACTGAAGGACAGCCGATTACTGATCCTGTCCAATTTATTTAAGAACTGCTCCAGCCTCGGCATAGACAGTTCAAGAGGAATTTTTCCCTTTTTAATCATGGACGACAGCTCTCGGACACTTCCCGGTGCATCAACAAGAATGTCCCGAAACCCACTCCACTGGTTAAACATATTTTCAGCCATTGTTTTGGGGTGATAACGTTCTTTTAATAGTTGCTTACCAAACGGCTCAGCAATCTTTATAATGCTAATCTCAGGATCGAGCTTTTCAACGATTCCTTCCAGAGTGAGAAGGGTTTTTCCTAATAAAGTCAGATCAGACGGCAGTTTAATCCGATGCCGATTCGCCACGTCAAACAAATCATTAACCGCATCCCCCAGACTAATCTGGCTTAGAGATACATCGTAATATTTCTCCCGGAGCTCATCGACATCAGCACGCAGTATATTCATATCCACATCGTCCGGAACCAGTCCCATTCTGGTGACGGCCCGGATGACTCCATCCGTATTTTGACGCATCATCGCAATCACTAACGAGGCAAAGTTATCCTTCATATCCGCTGTGATTCGACCTGCCAGACCAAAATCCATGAATATGATGACCTCGCCCGGCTGTACCGAAATATTGCCGGGGTGAAGATCGCCATGAAAAAAGCCTTCGATTAATACTTGATGTAAAACGGCATTCGTTAGTCGCTCTCCCAATCGCTTGGTGTCATAGCCCATGTCCCTGAGCTGATCCACATTGTTCAGCTTAGTACCTTCCACAAATTCCATGGTGAGAACCTTTTTCGTTGATAAATTCCAATAAATGTCCGGTATCCGAACAGTCGGTGTATCATAAAACTGTCTCGCCATTTTATCGGCATTTCTACCTTCCTTGGTATAGTCAAGTTCATCCAGAATCGCTTTGGAAAACTCCTCAACCATCTCTCTGACCTGATAATGGGCTGCCCACTCAAGCCGGAGCTCGGCCATGAGAGCTAATTGCAGCAGAATTTCCAAATCGGTTTTAATTCGTTCCTCAATATCCGGACGCTGAATTTTAACCGCTACCTTTTCCCCGGACTTCAAGACACCATAATGAACCTGACCAATGGAAGCGGCTGCCAGAGGGGTTTCTTCAAATGCATCGAAAATTTCATCAACGTCTGCACCTAGTTCACGTTCAATAATGGGTTTTACATCCTCATATGGAAAAGGAGGAACGTCATCCTGCAGCTTTTGCAGCTCTTTTATAATGTCTTCCGGAAGTAAATCAGGCCGTGTGCTGGCAACTTGTCCCAGTTTAACGAAGGTTGGGCCCAGTTCCTCTAAAAATAGCCGGACCCGCTCTCCTCTGGTTTTGGTATGTACATTCTCCGCTTTATCACGAATAATCATCCGCTTTGGTAGAGAAAGAATGGTATCCAGTCCTAATTCCCTGACAAAAAAACCAAAGCCATTACGCGAGAATGCCGTCACAATTTCTCTGTAGCGCTGCATATGCCGAACTCGTTTTTCAAAAATAAGGACCCCCTCCTTTCCTGACATGGCAAACGTTTAGTTTTGGCGATCCAGCTGCTGTTCGATTTGCTCCAGACGTTTTTCAAGGTCACTTAGATCTTCCTTCGTCGCGACATTCAGATCGTTCAGTACCTTATTTAATTTTTCGTGTATTTTTCCATCCAGCTCTTCCTGTGATTCCTCTCCTCTTTCACGGATTTCATTAAAAAACTCCTTTGATTCCTGTTTCGTCAGCTCCCCTTTTTTGACGAGGTCATCCAGGACTTTTTCTGCATGTTCCTTACTTGTGAGAGCTAAACCAATACCTAAAGATAAGCCTTTTTTTACTGTATCCTTCATCATTGATTCCTCCTTTTATAAACAGGCTGTTCACACCTGCTGCAGGTTAATCATCTATGTTCATTATAACAAGTTAAGGAAAACAAGGATAATGATGCGGGCACCTATTTCAGATGATTCACTGAAATTTAACACTTTTTTAAAAGCCATGCTGTTGAGCTGGTTCACTGCTTGAAGCATTAGACATTCTTTATCACTTGTGCTCTTATCCGGGATCCCACCACTGATTCTGCAATCCGATGAATGATATCTGCTTTCTTCTCTTTCGGTCTGATATGTACATCAAGAACGTTGGCAAAACGAATAAGGTCCTCCTTGGTCCTTAACTCTCCGGCTTCACTCAGAAACTCTACTGCTTCCTTCACATCTGTGCACTGCTCAAATTCTTTTATTAACGCCTTAAAATCCTTCTCGTCCGGTTTTGTTGACCTTTTTATATCAAAGTGAACGGCAATTTTATGATAGAGCTCCTTCTTTGTGTCTTTTTTTCTGAAATCGATTCTACTATCTTTACAGAATGCCATAATATCTTTTTTTAACATTCCCTTAAAACATTTTTCCACCTCTCTCATAGATTGTCCTTGCTGTACAGACGCCTTTATCTGATCAAAGCTGTTCTTATAATTTGTCTTATATTCAATAATGGCATTTCCGTTTATCAGATTTGTAAACTGTTCATCGCTTAATTCACTGATGAAATCAGATACAATCTGAATCATTTTCTGCGTATCCTTTTTCCCCATTTCCTTCTATCCCTCCTCTTCACCAATGGAGAATAATATTTCATCAATCATCCCCTGAATCTCGGATTTAACTTTTTCTCCCTGGGTATTGTAGGTTTTCTTCAATACAACTGGGACACCTGATTCCGGAGCACTGGCAAACAGGGTTTTATTTTCTCTTAGTAAATGATCAAAGCAGGGCAGTTCGCTCCGTTTAAGCTGGGAAATATATTCCCGTTGTGCAGATATGGGAATTCCACCGTGATAGGCTACCATGGTAAAGATAATGCCCAAGGGTTGCGGGGATATAGGTGAGATGTTACGGCGACTTAATTCCTGAAGGGTTTGATTATACTTTTGTTTGAGAGAATCGACATGCTTCTTTAGTGTATGGATGCCCAGAGTAGACAGGTAATCTGTTTTCGCAGGTACAATATAGAAATCGCTTGAGACGATAGCATTTTGTGTGATGAGGTTAAAATTCGGTGGACAGTCGATGATGACCATATCATAATCCTTTTTCAGTTCTTTGATTTTACAGCAAAGACGTGATAGCACATTTATGTAATTATTCTGGATTGTCCGATGGTTGGGACCGCCCAATTTACTGGAAAGCTCCATATCCACCTCAACCAATTCAAGGTGGGAGCAAATTAAATCCAGCTGTCCTCCGTGACCCTGTTGATTCATTCTGGTGTTGACTCTGGAAGGAGAAATGATGAGCTCCTTTAACGAAATATCCTGATTATAATCCAGGTATTGATCGTACCAATGTTTAATGGTTCGTGCATTGTGGTCAAGCTCCTTCCATTCCTCAATGCTCACAAAGGACAGGGTTAAATTAGCCTGCGGGTCCAAATCAATGACTAACACCCTTTTCCCACGGTTAGCAATACCAGCAGCAATATTGGCTGATAATGTGGTTTTCCCTACACCTCCCTTGTAGTTCATCACAGATATGACAGGCATACGGTTCTTCACCTCTTTACAAAGATGTATGTAATGATATATATGCAGGAAATAGCTGTGATATTTACGGAGATGATTGAGCATTTATAAACAATCAATCGCCTTTCCAACCCAGGCAATTCGACCAAACAAAGGGCATGTATATCATCTATACATGCCCTCCTTATTTACTCTTGCTATTAAAGCGAATCAACTGCATCCTTAACAGGAGTTGTACCCGTTACCAACTGAAACTCTTTGCCAATGGTTGAATCATTTTCCAGTGTGGCTGCAATTACACGTGCCACATCCTCGCGCGGTACTTCACCTCGCTCCACTTTAACGGCTGCTTCCACCTGACCTTTTCCTTCATCATTCGTTAAAAGTCCAGGATGAATGATCGTATAATCCAGATCTGTACCTTTTAGCCACTCGTCCGCATAATGCTTCGCTGCAACATAAGGAGCAAATGAGGATGGGGCTTCCTGGATGGCCTCTCTGGTGGTATCAAACGAGCTGATCATCACAAACCGCTTCACACCAGCCGTCTTTGCAGCCTCAATCGTCTTAACCGCACCATCCAGGTCAACCATGATGGTTTTATCTTTTCCAGTGTGCGGACCTGATCCTGCCGTAAAGACGACCGCATCCACTCCCTCAGCAGCTTTGGCAATCGTATCAATATCCTGTTCCAGATCGACCACTGCGGTTTCTGCTCCTAGATCTTCAAAAAAGGAAGCCTGCTCCTGATTTCGGATCATAGCTTTTGCTTCCAGATGATCACTATCCTGAATAAATGAAACAAGATGCTTTCCAATTTGTCCATTTGCTCCTACAACAAGAACCTTCATTGTAACCATCCTTTCCTTATTCTTACATATGTATATCGTATCGGTATCAAACCAGCATGTCCAATGATGAGCTTGTCAGCCACAAAACGAAAATAGGCTAGAATCCTATCTCAAGAGATTCAAGCCTCTGTACCGCTGACCTCCAGCAATCGTTCCGGATGGGTATAGACGTTCAGTTTATTCCCCCTGACAAATCCTATCGTCGTAATCTGAAGATCATTGGCCAGACGAAGAGCCAAGTCCGTCGGGGCAGATTTTGAAATTAAAATCCCCACCCCTATTTTGGATATTTTTAATAACACCTCTGATGAAATACGGCCACTGAAAACAATCAGTTTATCCGACAGTCTGATTTTGTTTTTGATTACATGACCATAAATTTTATCCAGAGCATTATGACGTCCAATATCTGTACGGATCGTGAGCATTTCATCCAATGTACAGAGGGCAGCATTATGGACGCCGCCTGTCAGATGAAAATACTCTGAATGTTCCTGAAGCTCCTTCATCAGCGATAAGCTCTGATCCACCGTAATCATCATTCGGCTTAGGACCGTTTTCGCTGTTTTTACATCATTTTTAAAATAAAACTGACGACTCTTCCCGCAGCAGGAACCGATAAAACGCTTTGAATGACTCTCAGTATCCTCAGGTAAGGGTTTATGCAAATCAACATAAATAAACCCGGCATCCTCATCCATATCGATGGATTTTATGTCCTCATAAAAGAGAATAAGACCTTCTGAAGCAAGAAAACCGACGACCAGATCATGTAAATCCTCAGGGGAACAGACCATCGTTGCAAATTCCACCCCATTCACAACAACGGTAACTGGCAATTCTGTTGCGATCATTTCGTCCTTCTCAGATAATGCTTCCCCGTCATATTCGATAATATTCCAATGGTTTATGGTTCCATCTGACATAGACATAGACATTCACCCTTTTTAAATCAGATCCCAATCCAGTCCATTGATCCGTACGTAATAGAGGTAAAATAGGGAGGGATGCTACAGGTTATTTTCTAATCCGCAGCTGCCTCCCACTTTTATTCTATCCATCATATGTTTCTATCATGACTCCTGTTAATGTGGATCCATCTCCAGCTCCTCGATTCGTTTTTCTACATACTTAGTATCCTTATGCGCATAATAGGTTTCTGCTTTTTCTACGATCACTGATGTATTATATTCCGGAATTCCGGCAAATTCTTCATAAACACCTTTAGGGATTAAAGCATTCCCTTCCGGCCAATGAACTTCTATATTCCCCTGTTTAATCGGTTCAAATTTTGCCCGGCCGTTGAATGTACCATGCTGATTGTAAACAATGATGGTATCGCCTTCCTGAATTTCATGTTTTTTCGCATCCTCTTCATTCATAAGAACATCATCACGGCTTGCATTATTAAACGGGTCGGATTCACTGTAAATCATCGAGTTAAATTGCTTTCCGCGCCGGGTGGTTACATTGAAATGTCCTTCCGGCTTCCGGAGCTCCGGAACCTCCACAGCAATAAGATTTCCTTTTCCATCCGGAGTCGGGCATTCTCCCCCTTCACATAACCAGGCACCGCCCCATTGAAAGACATCCCCTTCCTCACTTAAATGCTGGATGCCATCGTAATTAGGGGCTGCCTCGGCAATCTCATTTCGAATCTGCTGGGCCGTTTCAAAATTTATTAAGTGCTGGTGATCAGGCTTTACTCGTTTGGCAAGATCCACGTAAATCTCCCATTCCGCCCGTGCCTCTTCTATTCTTGGACCTTTAATTTCCGGTGATAAATAGACCATTCTTTCCGTCGATGTTGAGGTTCCACCACCAGGCTGCTCATATCTCGTCATGGCAGGCAGCACAATCACCGCTTCTTTAGCATCAACAAAGGTGGATGTATTAAAAATAATATCCTGATGCACCCGGACATCAATATTTTCCAGGCACTGTTTCACAAAATCAGGGTTTGGCATCGTCTCCAGGAAGTTTCCACCTGACATATAATAAAGCTGCAGTTTCCGCTCGTGCTCCTCGGGAAGAAGAGCATTTTCAAGGGAAACCCCGACAATATCGCCCTGCCAGTCAGGAATTGGAAAGCCCCAGACTTTTTCCACACGCTTTCGGTTTTCTTCATTCATCGGTCCTCCAGGTAACACAAATGGGGCTGCACCCATTTCCCCGGAGCCTTGAACACCAGAATGTCCCCGAATAGGCATAACTCCGCAGTTCTCCCTGCCAATAAAGCCTCGAAGCATAGCCAGATTGGCCACCTGTGACACATTATCCGTACCGAAACGATGCTGGGTCAGACCCATGGACCAGACAAAAACACCTGACTTGGATTTGGCCAGAATTTCAGCAAGTTCCCTCATTCTCTCCTTCGATAACCCGGATGATTTTTCTAAAATACCCCAATCATAATCGGTAACTTTTTGCTTTAATTCTTCAAAGCCATTAACATGCTGCTCAACAAACTCATAGTCGATGGCCGATCCTGGTTCCTGTTCCTCCATTTCAAACCAGTGCTTCATGATGCCATGCATAAAGGCAATGTCTCCGCCAATGTTGACCTGATAGACATCATCGGCAAGTTTTGTTCCAAATAATGCAGAATCCGGAATCGATGGTACCCAATATTGATCCATGGACGGCTCATAATAAGGATTGATGATGATAATTTTCGTTCCCTTGCGCTTTGCTGCATACATATACTTGGTGGATACCGGCTGGTTATTGGCGGCCACAGATCCCCAGAAAACGAGGACGTCGGTTCCAATCCAGTCTTTATAATTACAGCTTGATGCCCCGATTCCCAGTGAACGGGATAAGGCTGTCTTGGAAGGAGAGTGACAGATACGGGACGCATTGTCTATATGATTCGTTCCTAGGAAACGAGCGACTTTGCCCGCTGTATAATACGTTTCATTCGTAATTCCTCTTGATGTTAAATAAAAGCCATAACGTTTGGGATCCAGCTGTTTCATTTTTTCCGCCACGGTATCCAGGGCTTCATCCCAGGACAAACGTCTGAACCTTTTTTCTCCAGGCTTGCGAATAAGCGGATAGGGAATGCGTCCTAACTTCCTTAATTCTGTACTGCTCATTTTTCTTAACTCATCAATGTCGGCATGAACCACATCCTCTTTCATGGCCGGCATAGTATTCAGGCGGAGTACGTTTAATCTGGTTGTGCATAGATGCGGACCTTTAAGAGTCTGATCTTGTAAACCGAGCACCCCTAAAGCACATCCATCACAGACGCCCTTACGTAAAATTCGTGTTGCATATGGTAAATGATCTTTATTTTCCCAGGCAACCTTCATCATATCCCGAATATGATGGGGCTTTATTTTCCCCAAACCAAAAGGTACCTTACTCACCCATAAGTCCGGATCAGGTTTTTTCGGCAGCTTAACAGGACCGGAGTGCTTTGTGTTTCCCACAGAAATCCCTCCGTTACGATTAGTTTTGATTCTATTTATATGAATCCTGTACGAAATTTAAAACCTCAAACATGAAGCGGTTGTTTGATTACATCAGTGGCTCTCCATTCAAATTCCGAAAACGCGAAAACGCCGTAATGCATCTTAATGATAGACACTACGACATTTCCGTTTCCGATTCACAGAATAATTACAGCTCTGCACCCGCCATATTTGGATTTGGCTCTTGCTGTTCGTTCTGCAGCTTTTTAATATCGGACCGTATCCATAGAGACAGCCCAAATGCTGCCACAAACAGCACGCCAAAAATGTACAAGGTAGAATTATAGCTGTTGGTTAAATCATAGACAGCTGATAGAAGAATAGGTCCCACAACTCCGGCGAGTGCCCATGCTGTTAAAATATAGCCATGGATGGCGCCAAGCTGTTTCGTTCCAAAAATATCCCCAATAAATGCCGGTACAGTAGAAAATCCTCCTCCATAACAAGTGAGTATAGCAAACACTAATACCTGGAATAAAAGCGCACTATAAGCGACTGGCAGAGTGAAGAAAGCAATGATCTGGATTACGAAGAAGGCTGTATACACATTGGGCCTGCCCAGATAATCGGATAAGGATGCCCAGCCGATTCTTCCTAATCCATTAAACAGACCCGTAAGCCCGACCATTGCAGCCGCAGCTATTGGTGTCATGCCCGCAATTTCCTGTGCCATTGGGGAAGCAACAGAAATGATAGCGATTCCACAAGTGACATTAATAAATAACATGAACCAGAGGATATAGAAACGGCGGGTTTTTACTGCTTCATTTGCTGTTAATTGAGCGAGATCCGGTTTAATTTGCTTCCCTTTACCCTCCTGCTGGTCAGCCTTAAAACCTTTGGGAACCCATTCCTTAGGAGGCGGTGCTAAGTATTGGGAAGATGCAGTCATCACCACAAAATAAATCACACCAAGAATATAGAAGGTCGCAGAAATCCCAACGGACTCAATTAACGCTGCGGCAGCTGGTCCGCTAATTAAGGATGCAAAGCCAAATCCCATGATTGCTAAACCTGTTGCCAATCCACGCCTATCCGGAAACCATTTCACAAGAGTGGATACCGGTGCAATATAACCAATTCCCAAACCAACTCCACCGATCACTCCATAGAACAGGTACAATAGATACAAAGACTCAATGGATGTTGCCAGCCCTGAACCCGCAACACCAACACCAAAGAACAGCGCTGCTAGCATACCTGATTTTCTTGGACCCTGTTTTTCTACAAACCTTCCCATAAATGCTGCTGCCAGCCCAAGAATAAAGATAGCAATACTAAAGGCCATGGAAATTTCCGTTGTTTCCCATCCATACGAATCGGCCATTGGATTGGTGAATACACTCCATGCATACGCAGAACCGATAGAAATATGGATGCCTACAGCGGATGCCGCAATGAGCCAGCGATTCTTCACTTTTTTCATAGGGTACCCTCCTAACAATTTTTCTTAAAAACTTAAAAATAAAGGCTGCATCTTGTCTGATGGCCATCCCGCTTTATGTCCTCCAATCCAGGAGAAGTATGTCACGATTTTTCAGGGGAGCATCAAATAAGACCTTTTGTCGATACCCTATTATTGTATGTCCTTTTTTATGAATATTTTGTGAAAACCAAAGGCGGTGTACATAACTTATCAGGAATTTACTGGCCGTTTATCCCCCACTTAGTCTTGTTGGGTTATCCTCAAGACTTGAAGTGGGGGTATTACGGCCAGTTAATGCGTGATAAAAAACCTTACAAACGTTAAACAGAAGCATTTGTAAGGTTGCATTTTCCATTTTCAGATTAAAACCTTATTTCATATAGCGATATTCCAGGAGACTCTTCAAAACAGATATTTCCTTTAACAACTTTTCTCCTATATTTGTTTCCAGAACCTTCTTCCGTTCCAGTTCCTTGTCTACCAATCTTCTTACAGATAAGACGTCTGTTCCATTTTGCAGCACATCCTCTTTTGAATGGAAATGCTTGTGGGCAACAAGCTGCATCCCATAGGAATTATACAGCAGCGTATAACCTGCAATACCTGTAGTTGATTGATAGGGTTTCGAAAAGCCTCCATCAATGACAATCATCTTTCCGTTCGCTTTGATTGGATTTTCTCCATCAATCTCTTTGACAGGTGTATGGCCATTGATAATGTGACCCTGGTCTGGATCTAGGCCAAATTCCTGTAAAATGTTACGACAGATGGTTTCATCCTCGCGTAAATAATAATACGGGTTCTTCTCCTCTTTGTGGGTTTCTTTATCCTTAATAAAGTACCGCTCAAAAGTGGTCATCGCTCTTTTTCCAAAGAGGGAGGAATATTCTCCTGTCCATAAGTACCAGACCATATCGGTGGCAAGATCATCACTTATTTCAGGATGAGCAAACGCCTCTCTTAAATAGTCTTCAAATCTATCAAGCAAATCCCGCCCTGAATAGGTTTGATTTTCAATTTGCATATGCTCCATATTTCCATTTTTATCGATAGGAATACAGCCATGAATTAAGAGGTTCCCATTATATTTCAAGTATAGGCTTCCTTTTTTCATAAGAAAGTTCATATGTCTGGCCAGCTTTTCCGAATGCTGAACAGAGAATAACAGCCTCTCCAGCACCTGCTTTTCTTCGTCTAATAGCTGATCGGGCTGTTGCGGGTTCACAGTGGCAAAGCACGTATTTTCCAAAGGATACGTTTTCCCCTGGATAGTAATTTCATGATTTTCATAATCCATCTTTTCGAGCAGAAGACGATCAGCCATATTAAAATAAGGCCGTCTCTTAATGATTGGTATTTCCAGCTTGAACTGAATCATCGCGATAGCCTGATGGATTTTCGTAATTTGCAGCTGCTCCGATTCCGTTATTCTTTTATCGGATGGTCGCTTCGGTCGAAAAGCCGGATTGTCCTCATAGTATTTTTCTGCAAGATTGAGAAGAGGCCTAAGATTGATTCCATATACATCTTCAATAATATCCAGATTGTCATAACGGGCACAGATGCGAATAATGTTCGCCAGGCAAACCTCTGAACCGGCATATGCTCCAAGCCACAGCACATCATGATTGCCCCACTGAATGTCGACCGAATGATAGTTCATAAGTGTATCCATAATTTTGTCAGGATCCGGTCCCCGGTCATAAATGTCACCCACAACATGCAGATGATCAACCACCAGTCGCTGAGTCGTATAAGCAAGACCGACAATAAGCTTATCAGCCTGGCCAAGGGAAAGAATCTGCTGAATAATTTTTGTGTAATAGGATTTCTTATTTGTAAATTCATCTGACTTGTATAAAAGCTCTTCTATAATATAAACAAATTGCCGGGGAAGGGCCTTGCGTAACTTTGACCGTGTATATTTCGAGGATGCATAGGCAATCAATTCAATCAATTGCTCAATGGTTCGTGAATACCATTCATTTAATTCCTGATGATGATCAAAGCGATTTTTGAGCAGCTGTAATTTCTCTTCAGGATAATAGACCAAAGCCGCCATTTCATTCATTTCATCTTCTGACAAACGATCACTGAACAGGTCTCTGATTTTCTCCTTCACTTTCCCTGAACCATTTCTAAGTACATGCTGAAAGGCTTGATACTCCCCGTGTAAATCACTGACAAAATGCTCCGTCCCTTTTGGTAAATGAAGAATAGCCTCAAGATTAATAATTTCTGTAACGACTTTATCTTCACTGTCATATCTTTGTGCCAATAAATCTAAAAATTGGTTATCCAAAGTAATTGTCCCCTTTTCCCTTTGTCTATTACCTAAAGTATACGTTTCCACAATTATATCAAAAAAAGGAGACCAAATTCTGATTCATTTGATCTCCTGATTGATATGGATATGATATTGATCTCTTAACATTTTCCTTGCCCGAAATAACCTTGTTTTGACGGTCGATGGCTTCAGATTCAGATGATGTCCAATTTCTTTCAAGGATTGTTCTTTATAGTAAAAACGTGTTATGACTTCCAGATATGTTGCTGGCAGCTTCCTCAGATGATGTTTCAGTTCTTCCCTGTCACACAGCCTTAAGAACTCAGATTCTGGCGAGGACATGTTGCCTTTGTACATAAAATCGATATCTTCAGAAAGCAAATCACGGCTCCGATAGCTCTTTCGTAAAAAATCAATACAATGATTTTTTGCAATGCGACACATCCATGTATGAAAGGAACAATCACCTTTGAACTTATCACGGGTAACGTAGCATTTTACCAAAATTTCATGTGAAAGGTCCTCTGCCAAATAATGATCTTTTACATAGGAAAGGGCGATGGAAAATATTTTCTTTTTACATTCAGCATAAAGCTCATTTACATCCTGGTCCATCATACGTTGATTTAAGTTTGCCAGGTAAACCGCTTTGTTTTGACTGGTTTCCATATGATCATCCTCTTTTCTTAAAAAGGACACCCTATTTTACAAAGATATCATGAATATATAAATCATAATCTTCTATCTCATCCTCTGAATTTTTTATTCTTAATTCCCCCTTAAAGAGAGAATCACCTGTCTTCAAGTCAGCAACTATAACACTTGCAGTTGTATTTGAATTCATCCGGTTGGAAGCCGCATACAACTTCCCATCCTTTATCTTAATCAGTGGGGGCACTTCATTCATGGGTTTATCGGATAATTGAAATAAATAGGAATCTCCCAGCTGTTTCTTCTCTAAATGAAAAGGCGTTACCATAACCTTTTGTCCATTTACTTTCGTCAGGTAAATCGCGGACCCGTCAAATGCACTTATTTCATTCTCTTCTAAATTTAAGTCTTCAGAGAGTCTTCTTTTTTCTTTGGTTTTCAGATTGTAGGATATAGCTTCCCGACTTGTGTCACCAATTCTTGTCGATTCCCTATCCTTTATGACCTCTCTTTCCGTTGTCAGGAATAATAGCTTTTCATGCATTTTCGTTGATCCTTCTGCTTCAATGAACGTTATGTCGAAATGAGTATTGTCCTGTCCTTTTGGTTCTTTGATAATCGGTTCATGTTTTATGAACTTCTGATTGGCCATATCAATTGTATAGATATGTTTTTCACCATAGAGTCTATCACTATTATTATCTCTGACCATATTTTCTGTGATGATGTTTAATTCACCATTTATGATCTGTACATCATCCACAAAAACATGATCCATTTTGTTAGCGTCTGGCACTTTCATAGTAAAAGAGTCTGTGCTGTCCTCTTTTTTATTTAAAATATCTATTTCAAATGTATAATCCTTTGATTCACGGGAATTAAACCCGATTTCATAATCCACATTTGCATAAGCAAGAAAGCGATCGTTCTCAAAAAACAAATTCTCCGATGGACTCTTCCCCCGCATGAAGCCCCGATATTGCTCCTGCAGACTTTCTATCACAGGCATCGGGGATCCAATCAGTCGATTAAGAAAAGATGGATTTCTATATTCTGTCCCCTGCCTGGTGATTTTTAAGTCCCTGCTTACATAATTCCCTGAGGAAGCACCCTGATAGGACCCCTCCAGCACCAATGGCTCCAGCTCTTTCGTATCCCCGCTTTCTTTCTTAATCACAAATTCAGGGTTTTGATCTGCCGATATGGCTGAATTCACATAGAACGTTCCAATACTAAGCACAATAACAGCAATAATAGCTGTAAATTTCCAGTATTTTTTCATTGTGTACACTCCCTTATACCGTTACCTTTTTCTTCAGCAGGAATCCACTCATCCATATGGAAACTGCCAGTACAATGATCCCCATTACAATTTCAATGACAAACAGTTCCATCGGATAAAAGAACCCATTTAGTACCAATTCTTGTAAGAGTACGGGGGAAATGAGAACAAGAATAGCCATGGCACTATAAAGCACACCCGCAATGATTCCTTTCCATTTAAAGCTTCTTTCCATTAAAATCGCAGTAAATAAAATGGCAACAGCCAGCAGTCCTGCTCCATAATACAAAACAAATTCAACAAAGCTGTTCGGAATAATAATCGTTAATTCCGGTATACTGGTAATTGTCTCTTTAACTCCCATATCATTCCGGAAATCATCAGGTACCATCCATTTCAATACCAATGCTTCAAAAGGTAATAAAATTAATTGAAATGCCACCAGTCCCAGTGTCATGATGAGTATATTTGAAATCTTGGCGAAAAAGATATTTAACCTCGTTGTTGGAAGCATTAACAAACGGTAAATAAACGTGTTTTTTCCAACCCAGTCACGGTACCAAACCAGAAAAATATAAAATGCTACACCAGCTGCACATAAAGCAATGGGTCCCAAAAACCATACGCTTCTTACAATGTGTGCAAAACTGATTTGGCCATAATCTGTTAAAAACTGTGCTTTCGACATTAGGTCTTCATTCATCTTTTCATTAGCCCTACCGAGATACTCTCTTGACTGTACAATCACCCCAGCCATCTGGACTACAAGGGTTATGCCCAGCAAAATGGTAAATAGTTTCACAACTCGGTTAAATTCAAAATTAACGAGCTTTAAGTAATTTTTCATCCCTGGTACACCTCTCTCATCACATCGATTACAGACATTCCGTCGTCTTCGCGTGCTTTTTCAGCGTCAAATTCTTTGGTAACCACCCCGTCATCCAGCAGCACAACCTTATCGATTAAATGTTCAATATCGCTTACTTCATGAGTCGTGATAATCACTCCTCTGTTTTCAATCAAGTGGCTTGTAAACACATTTGCGATTTCCTCACGACTGAACATATCTATACCTGAAAATGGCTCATCCATTAAGATATAATCCACATCTAAGGCCAAACCAAGCAACAGGTTTACCTTGGCTGTATTTCCTTTTGATAAGGAGGCAATCCGATCATCTTTATGTAATCTGAAAAAGCCTAATAGTTCCCTCGCACGTTCCATGTTCCAGCAAGTATAAAAATCATTCATAAACTCCATGGCTTTCTCTATAGTCATGTTTGGGAGCATCGTAAGTGCATCAGGAATAAAGGAAATTTTCTCAAATGTCTTTTCCTTAATCGGCTCTCCATCTAATAGAATCTCCCCTTTTTGAACCGGGGTCAGAGCCATAATTGCATTTAAAATCGTTGTCTTTCCTACCCCATTAATCCCTATCAAGCAGGTGATTTCACCCTTTTTCGCAGTAAATGACACGCCCCTAAGTATCTTCTTACGACCAAATTTCTTCTCAACCTCTTTCACTTCAATCATGTTTACGCCTCCCCATCACTCTCAAGGTACTTTTTTCTGACTAATTCAAGCAATTCATCCACAGGTACATTAATGGAACGAACGGATCCAACAAAGGTATCTACAGCTTCTATAATTAATTCATCTCTCACCCTTCCCAATATTTCTGTATCTGTCGTAATTTTACTCGGAAGATTTCGTTCTGTATAAATCAAACCCTGCTCCTCCATTTCCTTGTACGCCCGTTGCGCCGTATTAGGGTTCACCTTCAACCTGTTTGCAAGTTCCCTTCTTGATGGTATTTCCTCTCCAGGCTCCAGTTCACCAATGGCAATTTTCTCTTTGAAGTACCGTATGATTTGCAAATAAACGGGATCCCGATTGTTAAAATTCACACTCATCGAAACAACTCCTATACGACCATGAAGTAACTACCTCATTTTTAGTGTGTGTATTAATTGGTTCATACATCTAAGGTGTATTATATGCATAATACACCTGGTTGTCAATCCTGTGCTTAACTTTTTTAACCATTTATCTTTCAGGTCCTGTTATATACCACAGGACCCATCCGATGCAGACTCCAAATTAAAATAAAGTTATCCCCGTATAAACTCCCATTAAGAAAATGGTGACAATGACTACAATATGAAATACAATCCAGGCCCATCCGCCGTATCGGAAGGATTCATGAGACATCGGTTTTCTTAAATGAGGGGGGATCATTTTACTTCCTAACAATTCAAACAACAGGTAGTACCCCCATCGTAATGAATAGGAGTCCCATAAATCCCATTCTGGTCCAAATTTAAAGATCGGTGTAATCATTAAGACAGCCTCCGCAACCATCCCAATATGAACGATTCCCCAATAGAAAGGGATTTTCCATATCCACTTTTCAGGACTGAATCTCACTCCTAATAGTACAGCTAAGGGAAATGCTGTTGAAACCAGACCAATCGGCATAAGTAAATCACCATGCAATAGATTATTCGGAAATGAATACAGTCCTGACCACGTGAAAAGATAGCATAAAACATTTGCAGAAACTGCAGCAAATATATATAGAAGACCGTATTTCTTCCAGTCTAATTTTATAAAGTACACACACCCTAATCCCATTATAAAAATAGTTAGCAACATTCCAGCTTTGAGCAAAAGCATGTTCTCACCTGTGTTTTTGTCTTATCCTTTCCGGAATCGAACACGCTCATCCTTTTGATATGATTTTATAAAGTGAAACTTCCATCAGTGGGGGGTCTTTCCATCCCCCACTGATGGTTAGTTGAACTTATCAGGTTTTTACTGGCCGTTTATCCCCCACATAGTCTTGTTGGGTTACCCTCAAAACTTGAAGTGGGGGTATTACGGCCAGTTAATACGTGATAAAAAAACACACCCACAAAGATGTGGATGTGTTTTAGCTAATATGCGATCATGATCTTTATTGTTGCTCTTCTGCTTTTGTTTCGTTTTGATTTTGGTCTTCCTCTTCATAACCTTCTTCTTTGCTGCCTTCATTCTCACTGACATCTACCCTATTTTCATTTGAAGCTTTAGTATCATCTTCTAAATCTTTCACACCATCAGTATCATTAATCTTTTCATTTTCTTTTAACGTTGGATAGAAATAGTCTCCGGTATTTACAGGCTCCCACTGTTCATTTGGAGAGTAGAATCGAAGCAGATCTCCATTTAACACTTTATCTGAAAGCTCCAGCTCATGGTGTGCCGTTTCTTTCATATTTAACATTGATTCAGTAGGATCTGAAATTTTCTCTCCCGTTTTATTATTATAAAAAGCTCCATCTACATAACTGTATTTGTCAGTAATGAAGTCTCCATTACGGAATGGAACCATTTCCTTATGATCCTTAGAGAACATATCGGTACCAAACAGAATGTAATCCTGTGCGTCTATACCTAATAGATGTAACAATGTAGGCATCACATCAGTCATTGCCGTGTACTCATGATTAATTCCCTGTCCTTCAACACCAGGAACTTTGATGATAAACGGAACCCGCTGTAATTGTGCGCTCTTAAATGATGTAATTTTTTCTCCGGTAATTTCCTTCATAGCCCGATTATGATTTTCAGAAATACCATAATGGTCTCCATAAATCATAATCACGGAATCCTCGTATAATCCAGCTTCTTTTAGATCTTCAAAGAACTGTTTTAAAGCTTCATCCAAATAGCGGGCAGTCTGGAAATAGCGGTCAACAGATGGATCACCTGTTTCTGCCGGTGCAATGGTCGCATCCTCTTCATCAATCAAATAAGGGTGATGATGGGTTAAGGTCATCATATGCGCATAAAATGGTTTTTCCATGTTTTTTAAGTATGGCATGGACTGTTCAAAGAATGGTTTATCTTTCAGACCGTAGTTAATGACATTTTCCTTACTCATGTCGTAATAGCTATCATAGTAAAATTCATTGACACCCAGACTTTTATACATATTATCCCGATTCCAGAATGACTTTCCATCCCCATGGAAGACAGCGCTTGTGTAGCCTTGACGCTGATCCAGAATAGCCGGAAGTGCCTGGAACGTATTGTCTGCTTTTGTTGAGAATGCAGACCCATTTGACAGTCCATATAAAGAGGTATCCGTAATTAATTCCGCATCAGCGGTCTTTCCCTGTCCGGTCTGATGGAAGAAATTATCGAAATACGTGAAACTCTTACTCTCATCGTGCACCAATGAGTTTAAGAAAGGTGTAACCTCTTCTCCATGCAACTTATAGTCAATAAGAAAAGACTGGAAGGACTCCAAGTGAATCTTTATAATATTTTTCCCTTTAGCCGCACCAAACAGTTTTTCATTAGGCTGGGCATATTTTGCTTTGGTATAGTTTTGAACTTCTGTAATATCATCACTATCTGCCAAAACTCTCTGGGTTGAGTTTTCTATATTCTGGGCAGCATCATAGAGGATAAAGTTATACATCCCCAAATACTTCACCAGATAATTCCGGTCAAAAGTCCGCTCCAACAGCTGTGGACGGTCATCTTCGGCTAAACTCAGGTTCACACTAAACACTACAAGACCTGTAGCTAATACAAGCAATGGTTTACGCAATTGCAAACGTTCAAATGTCCAGTTTGGTTTAAATTTCTTATAAAGGAAAATTAAAAGGACTATGTCAAACAGATAGAGAATATCATAAGGGGCCATCAAGTTTAAAATACTGCCGCCAAGACTTCCAAAGTTATCTGTCTGCATTAATGTAGCGAGTGTAATAAAGTCACTGTTAAATCGATAATAAACAACATTTGAATACAAAATGAAGCTCATAATCGCTTCAACGATAATGATTCTTCTTCCTATTTTATGTCCTTTTGAAAATAAGGCAAGACCAATAAAGATCAATCCTGAGCTAAGTGGGTTAAAGAATAGCAGGAACTCCTGCATAGATCCACTTACACCAAGAGTAAATTCAGTTTTATATATAACATACGTTTTTATCCAGAAAATAAATACAGCAATTGAGAAGAATCCCATTTTAGAGGACAATATCTTCTTCATTTTTTTCACCTCATAGGCTTATAATTTAATAGCTTCATAAAACATGATTTTATATATCCTTCGTCGTGAAGTCAACTTTTTTTCGTTTTTTAGACTGATAGATTTTAACAGCAATTTATCCTATTTTTGCCATCGACAGTTCATCATAAGAATCTATGTTCAAGATTAACATATATTCCATTATACAACGAATATATATTATATATAAAAAGTAAATTTTTGTAAACCTGTTTAGCTAAAAATGAGATATTTTTCATAAAAAATTCATGACTCCTGGCTTGTCTTAAAGTACATCCTCCATTTGAAATCCCTTTTCATTCATCATTTATGTTTTGCCTATTACACTGGTATTTCCTCTTACATATACTATGGATAATTCTGAATGATATGTCATTGAATTGATGAGGTGAAAGCGATGCCGTGCCTGCCGGGATATCGTTATTGTGGCCCGGGCTGCAGAGGTCCGGGTCCCCCCGTTAATGCGCTTGATTATTTTTGTATGCAGCACGATGCCTGTTATCAGAGGGGTGGCCATAGAAGATTTTGTGATGAAGTATTTTTAGATCAATTGCGCCCATACACACCTGAAATTCCCGTTCTTCATATCATTTATGTCAGTGTATGGTAAAATAACCCCTAAGTAAGCGTTTGAGCAATACCTATAGAAGGAGGTTCTATCTTGAGTAAGATACATAAATTGTCAGTTGAAGATTTTGAAGAGATTTTTGAACTTTCCCAATTTGCCTTTCAATACAATTTAAGTGAGGAACAATTAAGTAAAAAGAAGGAAGAAGCTAAGCGGCACATCATATGGGGATGGAAGGATCGTGAAGGTTTGGCGGCTAAATTGCACCTCCTTCCATTAAACTGCTATATCAATGGAAAGAACTTTAAGATGGGAGGAATTGGCGGGGTTGCCACGTGGCCGGAATATCGCAGACAGGGAATGGTAAAGCAATTACTTTTCCACGCTTTAAACCATATGAAGGCAAATGGCCAGACAATCTCGTTTCTTCACCCTTTCTCCTTTCCTTTTTACCGAAAATACGGCTGGGAATATGCTTTTAATGAAAAAACGTATACGATTCTTACTGAGAAATTTAAAAAGAACTGGGAAATAAACGGTTTTGTAAGGCGTATCAAACAGGATATTCCCTTACTTAATCAGTTATATAACGAATACGCAGAAAACTTTAACGGGATGCTCAATCGAGACGAGAAATGGTGGAAACAGCGTGTCTTAAAGGATGAATATAACATCGCTGTGGCCTATAATAATCAAAAAACCCCTGTAGGTTATGTGATGTATGTGGTAAAAGATGAGATCATGAATATCGGGGAAATGGTATATAGCCATGTGGCAGGACTGAGACAATTACTACATTTTATTGGCAATCATGACTCCATGGCCAAAAAGGTGAAAATGGTTGTTCCTGAAAATGACCTCCTTCCCCTTTTCATTGATGAGCCACGGTTTGATCAAACTATCAACCCATATTTTATGGCACGAATTGTTGATGTCCAAGCCTTTTTAAAAAGTTATCCTTTTGATCGTACCTCCAAAAACGTTTTGCTTTCTCTGGGGATTATGGTTGATGATGAATTTTTCCCGGAAAATACAGGGACTTATATCCTGAACTTATCCAAAGATACCACCAGTGTGACATTTAGCCACTCCCAGATACAGCAGCCTGCCATTTATTGCTCAATACAAATTTTAAGCAGTATGCTGTTGGGCTTTAAACGCCCCATGGAATATTATCTTGCAGGTTTATTGGATGGAGATGAAAAAGCAATTGAGCAATTGGAAATGATTATTCCAAAGCGGCAGACTTATCTCGCTGATTTCTTTTAACACGATATCCTCAGTTACTGAAGGAAAATGGAATGAATTTAGCTAAGGGATGCCCATTCAGCATCCCTTATTTTGTTGTACTATTGCATGCAGAAAAAAGCACTGATTAATTACGTCCACCTCTGGAATTTGATTTCCCTTTTCCTCTTCTTTGTTCAGCAGGTATTCGATCCTTATCGTTTCTTTGCTTCTTCGGTGCATGTGAATCTTTAACCATGTTTTGCCCCTCCATTGATGATCTTATGGGACTGACGGTCTAATCTTAGGTCCAATAGAAGTTGGACATGTGTCCCAACAATATCAGTCTTAGTCTGTCCATTAAAAGCAGCGTTATTCTCTGATGATTAATGTGGTTTATGTGAAGGAAATCTCACTAGTTAATCTCACTAGTCGCTGTGCGCTGCAGGCGAACGTAGCTTCTAATGATTTCTTAATCACAAATAGTCCTGGACAAGAAAACAAAGGCGCAAGTGTGGACATCAATTCTCGGTTTGAATTCACTTATGAGGGCGTGCTGCTTACTCTGTATCTTCCGGTGCCTTTTTGAATAAAGCCTCCGGGATCATTTCAAAGCCATCTATCACAGTATTTTCTTCAACTTCAATCATTAAGTAAAGCTTTCCATTTACGTCAACCTGGCGAACATAACTAAGGTCTTGCGGACTTATGGAAATATCCGCTACCTTTGTTTTGATTTTGATTGATTTTGAGTCATATTTCGGAATGATGTTACTTGCCTTCAGCTCATACTTTTCATCATCAACAACGCTCTTAAAGGCTGTTTCCAGCCTTTCCTCATTTATATTCTCGACTCCGCTGCTCTTTAAAACCTTTTCAACATCTTTGTAATCTAATTTCGGGGTATCCTCTTCCTCATTTTCTTCCAGCACACGGTGAACCTCTTCGTAAACATTGGACAGGGTGGACGTATTCATTTGTTCCCCGGCTACGTTCTTGACAACTTCCTCAAAAACAAATTTCTCTTCCTCTGCTGTGATTACTTCTTCTGCATTTATGACTTCCTCAATAAAATGTTCATTCATATCAGCGTCTTTCCCGGCTGAATAAAGGATGTAATTAACATCTGACGCATTGTCTGTAATGGTGGGAAACAAAAATCCAGAGATGGGAGCTTTCAGATCGATAACGGGATCAACTGCAATATTATACTTAAATTCCTTCTCCACATAGTCAAACAGCAGTTCTTTTTTCGGATCCTGCGTTTGGTTCACACTGCAAAGAATAAAAGGATGGGAATAAACCGTGTCCCGTTCACTTTCTTCCGCCTCGTCATTGCGTTTTTTCATTGGCTTCATGTATTCGCCGCGGATAAAGGTTACAACAATATCCATTTCATACTGCTTATCCTTTAGCATTTTTTCTACGATTTGAAGCATTTGATTCGTCCAGTCTTCAGAGGTTTGACTAAGCATTCCCTGATGAAGAATGAGCTGACTGCTGTTTTCCGCATCACGCTGGAATTTAAGTTCAAATAGTTTCTGGTCGAGCTGACCGGTTAGGACCTTTTTAAAGTTATTCATAAATAGTTCCTTCTGTTCCTCTTCCAGCATTTCAAAAGGCATGCTTTGATAATGATAAACCTCGCTGGACTCTTTCATAATATACACATTAAAAATTTCACTAATCGTCAGTAGGTCATTATTTACTTTAAATTGTTTACGAATATTGGCGATGTCTTTCTTGTTCAATGATGTTCCTCCTTGATGTGGTGCCTGTCACCACCCGAATTTTGTCGAATTACCACAGGTCGCCTTGTTCATCTTTTTTTCTGCTCATTTCTTCTTTCCATTGATCTACGCGTTCCCTGATATCATCGGCGATTGCATCGACTTCATCCAACTTTTCTGACCTTAACTCCTGAAGTTCATCAAATCGAAGGCTATAATGTTCTGATATTAAATCCCTTAATTGATCGACGACTTCATCGGAAACCAATTCTTCCTCCTGTAAAATCGACACAGCCTCATCATATCTCTCATTTTCCTTTTTTACCAGTGCTCTGATTTTATCATGATCCACATCATACTCATCATATTTGTCTAAAATTTCCCATGGGCCTGGCGCTTTCGTATGAGCCCATGCTAAGTCAACCCGGGAAGGCAGCCATTCATATTCAATGGTTTCCTTTAAATCGTCTGCATGATCCGCAGAGTAATACTCACCATTTCCAGCATCTGAGACAGTTTTCAGTTGCTCTTCTGCATCTTGATCTACATTAAAACCGATAATATTTACCTTACGATGATCATTATCTTCAACAAATGACTCGGCGGATGCAACCGGATCTCCATCACAGGTCTCGACCCCATCGCTTACAATATAGACTGTTATTTCACCTTTCATCCCTTTACTCATTTCGGCGGCTTTATCAATCGCACCAGCTAATGGTGTCCATCCCTTACTTTCAAATTTATTCAGCGATGCTCCAAATTCCTCTTTGTCATAGGGACCCATCTGATAAATTTCCTCAATCCCCTTACAGGATTTTTGTTTATCGGCGTCAGCTTCTGAGCCTTTATGTCCATAAACAATCAGGGATACATCCTGTTCCTGACCGATTACATCTGCAAACTCCTGAACGGCATCTTTGGCAATATTCATTTTCACTTTTCCATCGACCTTTAACAGCATGCTGGAGCTGGCATCCAATAAAAGGATAGCTTTTCCATTTTCAGCGATTTTCCCTTCCTCTTCTTCATTTGCCCGCTTTGCACCGGGTAAATCGGGCGCTGGAAATTCGGGCTTATAAGCTTCGGCTGTCTCTATGGCTGAAGCATAATTTGGTGTACCGAGTAATTGTATCAAGGCATGTTCCAGCTTCTCCGGGTCCTCTGTCTCAGCGGCTATTGTTTCTAACTGACCTGTCAGCTCCTGTTTCTTTTCAGACATAAATTCTTCTACATTCATGTCCAGTTCCTGCTGTACAGACAGCTCCTCCATTAAAATTCCACCAGTCTGATTCTTCATGCCCTCCCTGGAAGGATCCACAGCGGAAAGACCGGAGATGTCGAGTAAATCGTTCTCCTGACTCTGCTGATTCTCAGCTCCTGTCTTTGCATCTGACTTGTTCTGTGATGCATCATCTTTACTGCAGGCAGATAAAGCAATAATGAAACAGAATAATAGCAAAGCAAACTTTTTCAATCCCTACACACCCCTTATAACGGCAATCTTTTACAATTAACATTGATGCTATTTCATTAAATGGTCAATATTACCAAATAACTAAATCGATGGAGAGTGTGTAGGCAGAATGCACTACAAGATGCTTTAGTGCTTTAGTGCGATGAGGGACAGTCCCAAGGAAGTACTGGGACAACCTTTAGACAAGATTCTTGTTATATCGGGGTATTCTCATCATAAGATGTCTATATAAGGGACTTTATTTATATTCATAAGGTGGTGTGTGCATAGACATGAAGAGATTGTATAAAGGGCTGATCGGTGCGTTGATTGGGGCTTCTACAGCTGGTATGTGGTTAGGATTGGATCTAGTTCTGCCCGAACCATACGGGGACTATCTATTATTCGGACTCATGGCTGCGGTCAATGGGATTATCGGGTGGCAGATCTTTTACGGGGTGCCTGCCACCACCCGAAATCGGTCGAATGTTGTCGAAAAAAATCCTCACAAATGACAGTTCATTTGTGAGGATTTTTGACCTTTTACTCTGAAAGGCTTTTATTAGTTATTTTTATTTACAGAAGCGTCATAAATGGAATCAACAGCTTCTTTTAATGTAGTGTTGAACTCTTCGTCAGACTGATTAACTCTTAATTCTGCACTAAGAGCTCTGGAGAAGCTTGCGATTAGCCCTTCGTTATCCTTAAGCTTTTCGTTTGCTTCATCACGGGAATATCCGCCAGATAGAGCAACAACACGGACAACCTGTGGATGATCGATGAGCTCTTTATAGTGATTTGGATTTGTTGGAATGGAAAGCTTCAGCATAACAAGTTCATTTTCATTTAACTGGTCAAGATGCTTTTTGATTTCCTGTTTTAAGATTTCCTCGGATTGTGCTTTATCGGCACTGTTAATGTCTACCTCAGGCTCAATAATTGGAACAAGTCCGGCATCAATAATCTTCTGACCAACTTCAAATTGCTGATCGACAACTTCTTTAATGCCTTCTTCGTTTGCTTCTTTGATTACAGAACGCATTTTAGTTCCGAACATTCCACGCTCATTGGCTCTCTTCAGCGTTTCGTCCAGGTCATGAATAGGTTTCATTTTCTGAACACCATTAGATTCTTCAGCAAGACCTTTATCCACTTTAAGGAATGGTACAATACCTTTTACATTTGCTAAGTAATCGCCAGTATATTTTCCTTCGATTTCGCGATCCATGGTCTGCTCAAATAGAATAGCGCCAAGAATCTTCTCAGGATCAAAGGCTGGTGCTGTAATAATTCGAGTTCTCATCTCATGTACAAGATCAAACATTTCGTCCTCAGTTGAATATTGATCTTCTGTCACTCCATACCCAGCAAGTGCTTTTGGTGTACTTCCACCACTTTGGTCAAGTGCAGCAATAAAGCCTTTTCCGTTTTTCATTCTGTCTAAATGTTTTTCCTGCATTTATTTCACTCCTATCAATCATTACATTACTAAGTAACATACATCAGAATTATAACATTTTTTCGGCGCGATAAGGAACTTTTGATATATAAAAGAGTATTCCGATAATTCACTAAACATATAGTCCTCATATCGTAACCGATGGATGCGGTACCCCCGGGTATTTTCCCGTCTGCATGCCATTTTTGTCTCTTCACAAGGCAGCATTTTTTATTAGTATGTTCCATTCCGCAAAATAAATGAGCAATGGACTTAAAAATTTCTACTATATCGAAAAGCCTGAGCGTATTCTTTTTTTCTCTCTGTTCCAGTAGGTTACCCGCTTGTCCAATTCAGGGTTGTCAGCTGCAAACTCTTATGTTTTCTAAAATCTTTATAAGTTATTTTCCCGTCATTTGATTTTTTAAACAGCCCTGTAAATTCAAACCCTCAGCAACCCGCGAAATCCTCTCGAGCTATAGTACGACGAAGCACCATTGTGATACACGAAAACATGTCCATAACGGAAGTCACAAAAAAGTGCACCGCCGAGTTCTCTGATATCAGATGGTGTTCGTACCCAGCTCGAAGTTTTCTTATCAAAATCCTCCAGATCCTGCAACGTACGATACTGTTCTTTTGTTAAAAGTTCAATGCCCATCTCAGCAGCCATATCCATTGCGGAATTTTCCGGTTTATTTTTTTTCCGGGACTCCAATGCCTCACGATCATAACAAACACTTCTCCGGCCTTTAGGACTTTCCGTTGAACAATCGCAAAATATATACTTCTCCGTCTTTTCATAATACCCAATTACATCCGGTTCACCTTCCGTTCTTTCCATTTCATTAAGTGACCACAGTTTATCGGGATTCCCTTCCAGCCTTTCCTGGATTTGAGCCCAATCAAGTTCCTTATGCCGGTGCATATTCTTCTCAAAGCGTGCCTGTAATACTCGGAGTAATTCCTCCCGCTGTTCCAAAGACAGCTCCTTTTGATTGTTCCCGTCATTTTTCTGTGTCATGTGCGATTCCTCCTTTAAATTCAGTACCTGATATCAAAAAATCTCAACCAGATAGATTCTTTACAAACCGTTCTATAAAATCATAACAAGTATCACCATTTTAACTTAATCCTTCTACAAGAAAAACGAAGCTCCTGTGAACTTCGCTTATGTCATTCCCCTTTTTATTTTTTAAATCGATAGCCTACCCCCCATATCGTTTCAATATACGTAGGGCTGGCGGGAGATTCCTCTATCTTTTCCCGTATTTTCCTTATATGGACCGTGACGGTGGTTATATCTCCCAACGAGTCAATGCCCCAGATTCGCTCAAATAATTCTTCTTTAGTAAACACACGATCAGGATTTGACGCCAGTAAAACTAATAAATCAAATTCCTTTGCCCGCAACTCTTTTTCCTCTCCATTGACATAAATCCTTCGTGCACTAAGGTCCATATGCAGTCCTCTCATACGGATCTCATCTGGTTCAGGATTTCTATTTACAAGTCGATCATACCTGGATAGGTGAGCTTTTACCCTTGCAACAAGCTCACTCGGGTTAAAAGGCTTCTGGATATAATCATCGACACCACGATCAAACCCGCGAATTTTATCAATGTCCTCTTTTCGCGCTGTCACCATTAATATCGGGATATCGAGTCTTTCCCGCAGTTGCCTGCATATATCAAAGCCATCCACACCCGGCAGCATTAAGTCCAGAATGATAAGGTCATAATCCTTCTCTTCTGTCATCCTTACTCCTTGTTCACCAGTTGAGGTAATGTCACAGAGATAGCCATTCACTTCCAGATAATCTCTTTCCAGTTCAGCAATATCCATTTCATCCTCAACAATCAAAATCCTTTTCATGATGACACCTTCTTCAAAGTAAAATAAACGCTCGTTCCTTCTCCAGGTTCACTTTCAGCCCAAACGTGGCCACCATGCTCTTCAATGATTCTTTTAACGATAGCCAGCCCAAGTCCACTGCCTCCTGTTGAAGAATTTCTTGATGCATCTGTTCGGTAAAAGCTTTCGAAAAGGTGAGGGATATCTTCCTCAGCGATTCCACTTCCATTATCCTTTATTTCAACCCTGACCTGCTGAGACTGGTTCTCAGATTCTAAATGGACCCTGATTTTTTTACGATCCTTATTGATATATTTTAAGCTGTTTTGAACGATATTAGTGACAACTCGTCTAAGCTGCTCCCGATCTGCTTCCACCAGGTAGGAATTATTTTCATTCGCATGCAGGGTTGCCGTCCCCCCTTCTTTTTCTAAATCAAATGCCAATTCATCGATAAAATCAGCAAAATAAGAATATAAATCTACCTTCTCCATTTCTAACGGTATTTGTTCGATATCCAATTTGGAATACTGAAAAAGACTATCGATAAGAGTATCCATATCGCTGGCTGCTATTGATGGTTTCCAAGATGATTTCCTCCTTGTTTTAAGCTCTGTAATCATCACTTAAATAAACCACCTGGAGGGATTGTTTCTTAACGAAGGATTTTTTAAAAGCTCAAAGCATACATTAGAGCTTTCTGCTATGAAATCCTGATCCAATTAAGCATTATTAATAAATAAAGCGACTGTTCTCAGTGAACAATCGCTTTATGAATTGAATGTTTCATCTATCAAATTTTTTAATAAATGAACTGTCCCACCATGCAAATTCATAATTATGGTAATGGTTTATCCCCTCTCCAAATATGTTATTAGCGCATCGAGATCCTTGGCACAGGCTTTCTTGAAGGAGCCCGCCATCATCTTTCCAAACAGTTTTGTCAAGCCAGTGAGCCCCTTTATCTCACCATTAAGGGTGATTTCTGATCGTTCTTCTGATGAAGTGATTCGGTATGTAAAAATAAATTCTCCTTTGCCTGTTGTTCCTTTCGTTCCGTCACAGCGAAGGACAATTTTTTCCGCCTCCTTAAGCTCGACAACTTCAAAATGTTCATAGGCCTCTTTTCCAAACATCTTTCTTGTTTCCTTCCACTCGCTCCCCTCTTTCATGGGACCATCATCCAACCTCTCCATTCGAACAAGTCCCTGCATATTATGGCACCACGAATAGAAACAGAGTGGCAATTAAGCATAATCCTTACACATAAGACAGACCAAAATCATGGGTGTATGTTACTATTAGTAAACAATAAAACTTTTTGCAGAAGGATTCCAGACGCTTATGTCTTCATTCATAATAGATGTAAAAGGAAGGTGAGCTGACATGATTATCGTGCATGATATTTTACAGGCTCGTGAAAACATCGCTGATTACATTCATGAAACCCCTATTCTCCATTCTTCTCAGCTTAGTGAAATATGCGGGAATGAGATGTATTTTAAAGCAGAACACTTGCAGAAAACCGGGTCGTTTAAAATTCGCGGAGCTTCCAATAAAGTAAGGAAGGCCGCACGGGAAGGAACTACATATGTAACTGCAGCCTCAAGCGGGAACCACGGTCAGGCGGTGGCCTATATAGCCCGGCAATTAGGTATACAGGCTACTATTGTGACACCTGTTGATTCAGCCGAAAGCAAGAAAAACGCAATCAAAGCCTACGGAGGAAAAATTGAGGAGTGTGGAACCACGTCAGCAGAACGGCTACCAAGAGCAAAAGAGCTGGCAGACGAACATAACGGGATGTTTATTCCACCCTATGATGATCCCTTGATAATGGCTGGGCAGGGCACCATCGGTTTAGAAATCATGGAGCAACTGGAGGATGTTGATGCTGTTGTTGTTCCTATTGGTGGTGGCGGTTTAATATCAGGGATTTTGACAGCTATTAAACAAACGAAGCCAAAAGTGAAGGTCATCGGGGTTGAACCTGATACAGCTAACGATACATTTCTTTCTTTGAAAAATAAAAAGATCACAGCGATACCTGCGACCACCACGATTGCTGATGGACTCAGAACCAGTCAGCCTGGACATATGACATTTCCTGTTCTTCAAAAATTTCTGGATGACCTTGTCCTGGTTTCAGATGAAGAGATCAAACAGGCTCAGAAGTTTGTGCTGGAACGAATGAAACAGCTGATTGAACCTTCAAGTGCAGTGACCGTAGCAGCTGCAATGAATGGAAAATTAGGAATTAACGATAATAATGTAGTGTGCGTGCTTTCAGGTGGAAATGTAGATGTTTGAGGTTCATTTATCAATAAAACAAGCCTTGATTTCCATCCGTCTAATCAAGGCTTACTCTTCATCTATATTTCTTTTTCTTTTTTGAAAATAGTATAGAGATCCGCCGCCAAGTATCAGTACGATCCCTAAAATCATGTAATTAAACATGTTTGTGCTGGTTTCCGGAAGTCTATGCTCTACAGGGATGGCTCCACCAAGGGTACCCTCCACAAATACTTTAAATTGAAATTCCGCGGATAATCCTTGAAATTCATTCCCTAGTTCATATGGCATTTCAACTTTAAATGTTAAAACCTCGGAGTCACCACTTTTCAGCTCCCGTGACGCCAGTTCTTCAAAATTTTTCAGTTTCCCATCAAACAAAACCTCATTTTTATCACGAACGGTTAAAAGAAATTCATTGTATAATTTCTCAGATCCATTGAGGAAACGGTTTGTGAACAGATAGTTAAAGTCTCCTTCGCCCTTGTTATAAATGGTCATTTCTTTCGTGGAAAAATCTCCGGGTTTCAGGTTTTGCAGATTAAAAAAGACATTATGGGGACTTGTTGCAATATCTATACTCTGATCCTTCTCCCCATTTATTGTCGCTTCCAAATATGTAGGAAACGCAAAAATTATGATACAGCTCAATAGGAGAACCAGTAATTTTTTCATGGTATTACCTCACCTTTTATCAGGGAATGAACCCTCAGACTAAATTAAAAGATTAATAGTCTCCGGAGTGGGCCTTTTCGTTCTCTTTAATGTAGCCCTCCTCCGAAACTTCAATGCCTTCCCATTGGGTTCCTTCAAATGAGAATGTGATATCAACGGAGTCACCCATGAACTGGTTTTGGAGAAATTCACCTTTGGCCGGTCCTTCTGATTTTCGATTTTTATCGTCTTTCATGGTGATTCCAATAAGGACCGCTTCTTTGTCGTCTGGTGTTACTGGGAGCCCGTCAAATTTATCCCTGTCAATAAATAGTCCGCCTTCATTATTTGGGGCAATACTTATACGACCGTCAGAGCCTGTTACTACATCTGATGGAAAATCGTTATATTTTAAATCTTTAAGGGTGATTTCGTCTTCAGAATTGATAATACTGAAGTGGTCATCGTAAAATTCCTGGATAACATCAGGATCTAAATCTATTAAACTCCTGCTTGTTACCCATAAAACATTCACCTGATATTGATCTAAAAATTCATCCACATCATTATCAGACCCCAATTGCTCAACAAACTCATTGTTTCCATTTTTAAAATTGGATGCGATTGTATCGAGTAAAACTTCCTTAATTGCTAATGAGCCAACATTATCAATCGTAAATGCTCTATACATTGAATCCCCAGGTTTTAAATTCGAGACTTCAAATGTATACGGAATCCGGTGTTCTCCTAAATTTATAGGCTGGATTTCAAAGTCAAGTTTCCCAGCAGCAAACTCAGCTGTTTGTTTTTCCACATCGTTTACTGCCGCCCATGTGCCTGTTCCAATTAAAGAAATACCTACGCATGCACTAAGTGCGCCTGTTGCCAGTTTTCTTTTTATCCTCATTGGTTTCACCTCTATTCGTTTTTAAAGGAGGTGGGGAGAAAATTCCCCACCTTGAGCTAATGCTTATCTAGGTTCTCCTGCTTCTCCCTCATTTCCATATGCATCACCGTTGTTCGCTCGCTCGTTTGTCTCAACGTATCCATCTTCTCCACTGCCTTCTACACCATCACCAATGTCATCTTCAGTCACTTCTTGACCGCCCCATTGACGTGCTTCGAAGACTAAGTCAAAGTCCGCGCTGTCACCGTTGAATTTGTTTTGAATATATAAGTCGCTATCTTCGTTATGTCCTTTTTCTTCACTGCTAATATATTCAATGGTTAGTTCCAAAACATCATGATCATTTGGATTTACGGTCACACCATACCATTCATTCTGATCAATGGTGGAAACATTCATGCCGTTAACCCCTTCTGCATCCCCATCTTTTACATAGCTTAATCCATTTACAGAGCTAGCAACTGTATCAATAGCGTCCTGTTTATCAGAACCAGTGTATTCTAAGCTTGTTGCTTTATAAAAATCTGCTAAAGAGATGTTCTCAGCAACAATATTCTTATCATAAGTACCACCTTCTTCGTATCCAACAACAGCAGCAGTAATGGCAAACTGATCTAAATATTCCATGGCTGTGTTCGGCCCAAATACATCAGAATCGGTCCCTTCAGGAGCTTCACTCGTATCTCTGTAAGAGGTTTCTCCATCCATTGAGTAACCCCAATCGTCAAAGTTTAGATTATCCATTCCCAGCAGTACATCCTTAATTGCAAGTGTTCCATGGTTTTGCAAGTCAACTCTTACTTTAGAATAGTCTCCTGGCTTTAAATTCCCTAATTTAAAATTCATCTGTGTTTCGCCATCTGGTCTTAATTCTAAGTCAAGTTCCCCAGCACCAAGAGCCGCTTCTTGACGTTCAACATCATTAACGGCCGCAAATGTTCCTCCAGCAATGAGGGAAAGACCCATTGTGGCGGATAATGCGCCCATTGTCATTTTCTTTTTGATACTCATATAATCTCCTCCATTTTATAAAATTAGATTAATAGACATTGAAGCATTAGCCTTATTCAGCATCGTCGCCGTTAAATCTTTCTTCACCTGGCATTTGCGTAGCTTCAAACACCATTTCAAAGCTGGCTTCTTCACCCTGGTATTTGTTTTGTTCAAAGTAACGGCTATCATCCAAGCGTGTTGGGTCGTCTTTAAATGTTACTGTAAAGTCATATTTAACAGAATCTCCAATTGCCATACCGACAGTTTCGTTATCAGTCAGAGTAATATCCCTAGGTCCCGCATCTACTAGATTATCAAGAGTTGTCGTCCATACATGGCTGCCATCCTTTTCAATCCTTACTTCAAACTGGCTTAAGAAATCTTTCTCAGTATTTGATCCATCTTCCAGCCCTAGTACATTTTTATCCTCCCATGTACCAAGTGATTTCGTTGTAACCAAAATTTGATTAATGTCCAGTGTAGCCATATCCCCATGAACCAAATGCAATGTTTTCGTAAAATGATCTCCTGGCTTAAGATTTCTCAATTCAAAATCAACCGTATTTTTTTCACCAAATTCCAGATCAAGAACACCGTTAGCCAATGAATTCTGAGTAGTCTCTACGTCGTTAAACGCTGCCCATGTCCCTCCTCCAATCAACGATAAACCTAGTGCACCTGCTAAGATGCTTGTGCCCATCTTCTTTTTCATACTCATGAAAAATTCCTCCTTTAATAGATTTCACCCATAACGGGTATGTATGTGAACCCTTGTCAGGGGGAACACCCAATATTATTCACGCTTTACAAATTAAGCCTCGGTATCAGTTGATGCTGCAGCTTCTTTGTTTTGCCGGTCTAATTCTCTAAGTGCCAGTCTGAATGAGTAAACGGCATAACCCAGTAACATTAATCCAGGTCCAATTAATAGAATTGCTGTCCCCATTGGTGAGCTTGCAAAGTTCAAGAAATAGCCAATCAGTGGAATTGTGACTCCGCTATATTTCGCGACCACATTGTCACTTAGTACCGGCTGCGTGTCAGGTCCATCATTGTTATCTCCCTGTGTGCGGTAAAACGTGTTATCTCCTTGTGTAAACTTCTCTATGATTCTATGGGTGACTAATGCATTTTCGTTGGCCTGGAAGGTTATGATGTCGTCTTTTTGTAAACTCGCAGGATTTTCAACTTCTTTCACAACAATAATGGATCCGGTTTCAAAAGTAGGCTCCATGGAACCGGATAAAACGGTTTTAAATTGATATCCGAATATTTGCGGTTCCCCACCTGATGCTCTCGATGAAAGGACGATAATCGTCATTAATAGAAGAGTCGCACAGACCAATAGATAAAGTGTGTTTTTAATAACCTTGAATACTGATTTTGTCGGAAAATTGACCTTGCGTTTAGAATTTGTTTCCGTTCTTTTTGGCGTCTCCATGATTCAACCTCCTTTGTGTTTGTTATATAAAAAGAGAAGTTAGGTTTCAGTTTTCTGTTTCAGTGCTTTTGCCTGCTTTTTGTGATGTTCCAGCTGTATCCTCTGTCTGACTGCTTTTATCAGGATGATCACCTTCTGCACTGTCACTTGTTTCGCCATTTGTGTCTTCTTGGCTGTTCTCTTTACTCTTATCTGCTTTTTTAACAGCAGTTTTATCTGTATCCTCCGTTTTGCCGTCCTCTGGCTGATCCTTTCCCTTCTCTACGTTGTCTTCATTACGGGGATTTTGCTTGCCATTCTTTTTCCCATTGTCACTTTTGTTCTGGTTTCCATTACTGCCATTATTTCCGTTGTTTTCGGGATTTGAATTACTCTCTTCAGAATCGTTTTGCCCTGACTGGTTTTCTGAATCATCTTGTTCCTGCTGTTCACAATTGTTTAGTTCAATTTCATCACTCCACAGTTCACCTTTACCTGGATGTCCAGGCCTTTGAAATGCCTTAAACATGTATTTACCGTCACCTTCACTTGGGTTAGCCTCAATCACTGTTTTTTCTCCAGTTCCCAAGGCAGGAATTTTACCAGTGAAAATGTTCTCACCAATAATTTTCCCCCCTTTTTTAATGGGGCCTTTTTCAACATAATAGACTTCAAAATCTACCGGACCGTCCATTGGTTCTGAATCTTTTCCATTACTTACGGTTGCCTGTAGGGCCTTACAGCTGCCAGTTTCTCCGATAAATTCGAGAGAACTCTTATCCCACGCACCGTTGTCATCCCAGGCTACGTGAATCGATCCTTGTGTCTTTTCAGTATCATTTACAAGTGCTCCGGTTCCTGTCGTTAGCATCGTTGCAATAATAATCATTGCGCTCCAGAATCCTAAGAATTTAAAGGAAGATGCGAGTTTCTTTTGTTTTTTCATAAACTTTCTCTGCTGCCGATTATGAATATTCTTCAACCTCGATCTCACACCTATTTCCTCCCTTCAGCACGATCATTTATGTTCGCTTTGTTCTTTGTAACGAACCATGAGTAGAGTATAGTATATGGTGTTCGTTTATAAAAACATTAAAACCTGCTAAATTTCTTTATTAAGAACACTAAAGGCCTATTTTCCTCTTTTTAACTCCTTTTTTCGTATTATTTTGTAATTTTATAAAGAATGTTTTGTTTTATATAATGAACTCACCAACATTATAAACCTGATAAACTAAAAATATACCTAAAAAGGAGAAAAATATGATTGGAGAGCGAATTAGAAGTCTGAGAGAGTCAAAGGGGTACTCAATGACTGAGCTTGCGAAACACTCAGGAGTATCCAAATCCTACATAAGCAATATTGAAAGGAACCTCCAGCAGAATCCTTCTTTACAGATTCTGGCTAAAATCGCTCAGCCTCTGGACACATCTGTGGAATTTTTATTAGGCATAGAATCTGAGGAACTGGCTGAGCTCGATGAAGAGTGGATTGATCTTTTAAAAACCGCTATAGACTCAGGAGTGACCAAAAGAGATTTTGCAGAGTTTCAGAAATTTGTGAAGTACAGAAAATGGATTGAGAACCGTCCATAGGAACAAAGGCAAAAGCGCCCGTTTGTCCAGCTGCGGCTCCTAGGTCAAGGCGGATATAAGCCAAAGCCATTTCGTGGCCAAAACCATGCCACTCCATGTCTTCGTCTTATCCCGCATGACCTGAACAGTCGCCTCCGCTTTTCTCTGTCCAGCTGCGGCTCCCAGGCCCAAGCGGTCATAAGCAGAATACCCTCCATGGCCAAAAAGCGGCCACTCCCGGATATTCTGCTTATGCCGTCGGGCCTAATCGGTCGCCTCCGCTTTTCTATTAGTAAAAAAGGTACCCGGTACTCCAATAGACATGTGTCAATTTGAAGTATCAGGTACCTTTATTTATTCTTTATCTGCTTCCTTTAATATAAGGTTCTCCGTTTGCCTGTGGAGCCTCGGCACGGCCAATAAAGCCTGCTAAAGCTAGAATAGTTAAAACATAAGGTGCGATTAACAGGAACACCTGTGGGATATTCTCCAGCAGAGGGACTCCCGCACTGATAACACTCAGGCTTTGAGCCAGCCCGAAAAACAAGGCAGCCCCCATCGCTCCAAGGGGATGCCATTTCCCAAAAATTACAGCCGCTAAAGAAATAAACCCCTGTCCAGCAATGGTTGAATGGGAAAAATTAGATACAATGGTAAGAGCAAATACGGATCCTCCTAATCCACCGAATGCTCCTGAAAGTATAACAGCTATATAACGCATTCTGGCAACTTTAATTCCATTCGTGTCGGCTGCCAATGGATGCTCCCCAACCGCTCTCAGACGTAAACCAAATGGAGTTCTGTACAATACATACCATGAAACAAAAGCTAATAATATTGCAATATAAGAAGTCATATAGTTTCCCTCAAAGAATAAAGGACCGATGATTGGAATATCAGATAACACGGGAATATTTGTCGTATAGAAGGGTTCATCAACCATATCTGTCTGTCCTTTATCATACAGAACTTTTGTTAAATAAACCCCGATCCCTAAAGCAAGCATATTAATTGCAACACCACTAACAACCTGATTAGCGTTAAAGGATACAGAAGCTACTGCATGAATAATGGAAAAGATGGCTCCAATGACTGCTGCCACAACTATAGATATCCAAGGGGTCCATGAACCTAAAACATCTGAAAAGGTAAGGTTAAAAACAATACCTATAAAAGCACCCATCACCATGAGGCCTTCCAACCCAATATTTACAACCCCGGATCTTTCACTGAATACTCCGCCTAAAGCTGTTAAAATAAGAGGTGCGGAATAGAACAGAACAGTAGGAATAATGGACTGTAAAGTATCAAGCATCTATTTCTCCTCCTTTTTAAAGCGAAGTATTGCCCAGCGAATAATGTAACTGGAAGCAACGAAAAAGATAATGAGGGCAATGATGATATCAACGAGCTCAGTAGGTACCCCTGCTGTGGTCGGCATTTCCCCGGCACCTTCTTTTAATGCTCCAAATAATAAGGCAGCTAAGACAATACCAAAGGCATGATTTGATCCAAGCAGCGCCACGGCAATACCATCAAATCCAAGGTTGGTGAATCCTGACATGACAGAAATGGACCCATACGTACCAAGTCCTTCCATTGCACCGGCAAGACCCGCAAATCCACCTGCTATCACCATTGACCAAATGATATTTTTACTAACGTTCATCCCTGAATAGTGAGAGGCATGCTGATTGAAACCTACTGCCTTAAATTCATATCCATAGGTGGTTCGTTCGATAAGAAACCACATAATGAATACAGCGAGCAGAGCAATTAAGATTCCATAGTGAACTCTGGAGTAGAATGTAATACTTTGTAACCAGGATGATGCTAATGACGCCGTTTCCGGTATGGCTTCAGTCGTTGTTTTTTGGTCAGTTAAGACGCTTCTTATAATCTCATTTGTCACGTGCAAGGCAATGTAGTTCATCATAATTGTTACAATGACTTCATGAACCCCAAGTTTTGCTTTCAGTAAACCAGGCAAAAATCCCCATAGGCCGCCAGCAATTGCTCCTGCAAGTACAGCCAGGGGAAGATGGATAATCATCGGGGCATCAATAGCCAATCCAACCCATACGGAAGCGAGCCAGCCAACAATAACTTGTCCTTCTGCACCAATATTAAAAAGACCCGTTTTAAAGGCAAATGCAACCGCAAGTCCTGTTAAAATTAATGGGGCCGTTCTCCTGATCGTCTCTCCCAGGGTATAAGCATCACCAAAAGCACCGTTCCATAAGGCAGCATAGCCCTTAATCGGATTATGGCCAGAGCTAATCATAATCACTGCACCAGCAATCAGTCCAAGAAGTACCGAAATGATAGGTACAATAATTCCAAACATTTTTCTATTGGATGTCATGATTACTCTCACCTGCCTTCCCCTGACTGCCGGCCATTAACAGGCCAAGCTCCTGTTCGTTTGTTTCATCAGGTTTTAAATTAGCGACAATCCTTCCATCAAACATCACAGCTATCCTGTCACTGACATTCATGATTTCATCAAGTTCAAAGGATACCAGGAGAATGGCTTTTCCTTTATCACGTTCTTCAATTAACTTTTGATGAATAAATTCCACGGCTCCAACATCAAGACCTCGCGTTGGCTGAGCAGCAATAAGTAAATCAGGTGAACGATTAATTTCTCGTCCAATGATCGCCTTCTGCTGATTGCCACCGGACAGAGCCCGCGCTTTCGTATATGCACTTGGCGTACGGACATCATATTCTTTTATTAAACGTTGAGCTTTACTGAAGATTTCTTTATAATTTAATACTTTTGCTCTGGAGTAAGGCTTTTTATAGTATGTTTGCAATACAATGTTTTCGCCGATTGAGTAGTCTAAAACAAGGCCATATTTATGGCGGTCCTGAGGAATGTGCCCGACACCACTTTCTGTTATTTTCCTGGGAGAAAGATTGGAAATTTCTCTGTCATTTATCTTAATAGACCCCGACCTGATTTTTGTCAACCCAGTTATGGCCTCAATGAGTTCCGATTGACCGTTGCCATCAACACCAGCTATACCAACGATTTCGCCAGCACGAACGTCTAAATTCAAGCCTTTAATGATGTCCACTTTTCTGGTATCTCTTACAACTAAATTCTCAATCTGAAGAACATGATCTCCTGGCTTAGCTTCTTTTTTCTCTGTTTTAAAATGAACCTCACGACCAACCATCCACGATGCAAGTTCAGTAGCATTGGTTTCTGAAACATTTACCGTGCCAATCCCCTTGCCTTTACGAATAACCGTACACCGATCACAAACGTCCATAATTTCCTTTAATTTGTGTGTGATTAGAATGATAGATTTCCCCTCTTTAACAAGGGAACGCATGATTTCCATCAATTCACGAATCTCCTGAGGGGTCAGGACAGCCGTTGGTTCGTCGAAAATTAAAACTTCAGCACCCCGATAGAGTGTTTTCAGGATTTCGACACGCTGCTGCATCCCTACAGAAATATCACGAATCTTTGAATCAGGATTTACTTTTAATCCATATCGATCAGATAGTTCCTGAATCTCATCTCTTGCCTTTGCAATATCAATCCTGCCAAATTTATTGGTCGGCTCCTTCCCTAACACGATGTTTTGCGTAACAGTAAATGGTTCCACCAGCATAAAGTGCTGATGCACCATCCCAATTCCTAACTCATTTGCAATGTTTGGATTCGTTATTTTTACATTTTTATCTTTGACACGAATTTCGCCTTTTTCAGGTTGATATAAACCAAATAATACATTCATCAGTGTTGATTTTCCTGCACCATTCTCACCCAATAAAGCATGGATTTCGCCTTTCTTTAATTGGATTGTAATGTTATCATTTGCAACAATGCCGGGAAACTCTTTCCTTATATTTAACATTTCAATCGCATATTCCAAGTTTGTTCACTCCTTATGAAGCTCTCGTTCAAGTTACCAGGCTTTTAAAATGAAAATCAACGAAAGAAGGCTTTCATTCACCCCTCTTTCGTTGAAGATTTCAGATAGACGATCCATTAAGTGGGAAGGATTCATATACCTTCCCCGCTTCCATTTATAATGAATTAAGGTATGTCTCTAATTCCTCGATCGTTTGTGGCACTTTCACTTCACCGTTAAGAATTTGTTCTTTCCAATCTTCAATTGCCGTAATGATTTCTTCTGTCATAGCTTCTTTATTTGTTACAGCAACAGCTATCCCATTTTCATCTAAGCCGTATTCCAATAATTCTCCTCCAGGGAATTCACCCTTCATTCCTCTGTTGATAACATCCTGAACCGCTACGTCGACACGTTTAATCATGGAAGTTAATGTTACATTATGCTCTCCAATTTGACCTTCATCGTGCTGATCACGGTCTACACCAATGACCCAGATTTCACGTTCAGGATCATTTTTCTTAATATCTTTGGCTTGGTTAAATACACCATTCCCTGTCCCGCCAGATGAATGATAAATGACATCTACGCCACTGTCATACATGTTGGTGGCGATTAATTTCCCTTTTGCAGGGTCGGTGAAAGATTCAGCATACTGCACATCCACTTTAATATCAGGATTCACTGATTTTACACCTGCGATAAAGCCGGATTGAAATTTCTTTATTAATGGGGATTCAATTCCACCAACAAATCCTACTTTATTTGTTTTCGTCTTCATGGCAGCAGCTACGCCAGCTAAGAATGAACCTTGATGCTCTTTAAACCTGACACTGGCAGCATTTGGTGCATCGACCTCTTCATCAATGATGGCAAAATTCGCATCTGGAAATTGCTCTGCCGCTGTTTGAATGTCTTCTTTTAATTTAAATCCAACACCAAATACTAGATTATACTGGTCACGAACAAATCGAGTGATGTTAGGCATATATTCTGCTTGCTCATTGGACTGGGCATAATCATAGTTTTCACCTTTTGAGAATCCATTCTCTTCTCCCCAAGCCTGGATACCTTCCCAGGCTGATTGATTAAAAGATTTATCGTCTACTCCACCTTCATCTGTAACCATAGCAACTTTATAATCTGAAGAAGCCTCACCATTTCCAGACGCAGCATCTCCATTTTCCTCGGTTCCTGCCTTCTCTTCTCCCGGATTCTCTGTTCCGCCACATGCCACCAGAAGTAAGCCTGCTGATAAAAATAAAACCAAAAGCAAATAGATACGATTTCTCATTGATTTCCCCTCCGATTTCTATTAATTAGAATGCAGATAGTGAAAAGATCTACTTACTGCATGTCCTGTAACGATTTCGCATTGCGTTTATTCCTTTTAAACATGAAACGAATGAAATATTACCGTTTGCGTTTGTTATAACTTAAACTGGTAAAACACCTCCCACTCCATTGGATGAATTCTCTATTTTTCATATAATCGTAAAAAAAGGCCCGAAACACATGCCTACTATGTAAAAGCATGTATTTCGAGCCTATTAGACCGAAATAAGATAATCATCTATTTAAAAACACGACTTGCTGCCCATTCCGGCGACAATCGATGCTTTCATCTTACTATCTTCTACACTTAGATAGTATAAAATAGATGTTATCCGGACTCGCTTTCCATAGTCAGTTTATTTACGGTAAACTGGTAGAAACTTGCAGGCCATATCCCCGCGATTATATGAAAAATCTTATTAAGTTCGGTTTTAGTATATCATTCATTTCTAAGATTGCAAATATTTTTTCAGTATAATTAACATTCAGGATGTAGTAAAGCTCTGTAAAAACCTATCACTATTATCTTTTCATTCATCTCATAAAAGTTTTCCGTTTGAAGTCATTGGAAAGTTTACCGAATCATTATTAACAGAATATTATTATTATTCGTATTTCTTAGTCGAAGCACATAGATGGTTTGTTAAAAATGCGAGGACTGCTTTTACTAACTGCCGATATTTTTACTTTCTTACCTATCATTCAAATTAATGTATCGTTCCATCTATGACCTTAAAATGCAATCTCAATTTTGCTTCCTTTCTGAATGGACTCATTGTTTTTATCAAACACGTCACTCGTTGTTACCGTGATTTCAGTCAATTTATCAGGAGCCGTTTTGTCAAGTATAAAGGCTAATTCTCCTGACTTTCTTTCATTTGCGGAAAGCGTTCCATTTAAATTCTGAAGGTAAAAATCGTCCTCGAAGTCTTTGATCTCTCCTTCATTTGTTTCTAAAACAGAAATCGGAGCAAAATTCACGCTTTCTTCAGATGTATTATTCAGTGTGACATGGAATTTAACATACGTAAAATTCGTTTCGTTATGTGTATAACCATGAAAGAAATCAATTAAATGATAGGCGGGGATGTAGTCCATAACTTTCACATTAGAAATGGTAAGCTCTATGGGTCCAATCATGTGCGTTTCATGATAATCTGAAATTGCTTTTAGAATAACTTTTCCGTCTTCATCCCTGAATTCCTCGCCAACTTCCTTTAAAGAGCGAGTATCTGGGGCCTGCGGATTATTCGAATATGTTTCCTTTTTATCATTAGATTCTGCATGAACATTTCCCGATTGTGACTTTTGCTGTACCTGTTCATCAGAAGATTCTTCATTGGAATTCATGCATCCTGAAAGAGTAAATGCTGTCATTACAATTAATAATGCCTTTTTCATAGAATTTCCTCCTGCATAAAAGAGATGAATCCTACCGCCAAAAAGCGGCAGGATTATTCTTTACAAGGGCAGACAGTTTTCTGCTATTTTTTATTCCTTTTATTGTTTAAGACATCCTTTACCATTTGACCAACTTCATGGTTGTCGTGGAGACCTACGAATTTATCTGCCTGTGGGCCGTATGCATATACATTCACGTCTACACCATCATGTCCACCTGTTGTCCAGCCAGTACCGGAGCGAATATCAAAGATTTTTTCAATAGCATTGTCAATGGTTGTTACATCATTGGTCTCTGCTGCATCTGCAACAGATTGAATTTCTTCATCTGTTAATTCCAGATCAATGTATTGTTCTAATACTTCCTCAGCCGCTGCACCACCGGCAATTTCAGAGGCCATGAAATCAGGAGTGCGCTTAGCAGCTTTTAATGGAGCTGGATCCCATTTGTATTCACCGTTAATCCCCATGGCAAATCCGCCTGTTGAGTGATCGGCCGTAGTGATAACAAGAGTTTGACCATCCTCTTTTGCAAAATCAATGGCCTTTTTAAAGGACTGCTCAAAATCCTCCATTTCACTCATTGCAGATACGATATCATTGTCATGTCCAGCCCAGTCAATTTGGCTTCCCTCTACCATTAGGAAAAAGCCATCCTTATCCTTACTTAATCGATCTAAAGCCGCATCAGTCATTTGAGCAAGAGTTGGTTGTTCTTCCGGGCGATCAATAGCTTTATCCAATCCTACTGGGGCAAATAAACCCAGCACCTGTTCATTGGCATTATTCATCAATTCTTCTTTTGTCGTAACATAACTGAATCCTTCTTTCTGAAATTCCTCAGTAAGATCACGATTCGTACGTTCAAAATAGGAAGTTCCCCCACCAAGGATAACATCAATTTTGGGTTCTCCATTTACTTTTTCATCAATATAGTCATCGGCAATTTCATTGTAATTATGGCGAGATTCATCATGTGCTCCAAATGATGCTGGTGTTGCATGGTTAACTTGAGAAGTCGCAACAAGTCCTGTTGCTTTGCCATCTTCCTTGGCTTGTTCCAATACCGTTTCAACTTCATTCTTATTTACATCCACAGAAATGGCACCATTATACGTTTTGATTCCAGCTGCCATGGAAGTAGCTGCAGCTGCTGAATCTGTGATGTTCTCCTCTTCATCCCATGGATAAGTTTCCTGCATACCAACCAGATACTCATCAAAAGCTGTATTCTCCATATAAGGTGTAGATGGATCATCTTTAAGAGATCGGTAAGCAGTGTTGTAAGCAGGCCCCATTCCATCTCCAATCATAAAAATAACGTTTTTAATCTTTCCTTGATTTGGACTCACCTTTGCATCAATACTTGGAGTTCCACTTACCAATGTTCCAACAGCAAGTGCAGACACCATGGCAATGGGTAATAGTTTTTTCCCAGGCTTCTTAAACAAAACAATTCCTCCCTTTTAACGATGAAATTCTCTTTCAATTAGAATCCTACCAGGACTCTATTAATCTTCTATAAACAGGATATAAAATTACCGTAAAAATAAAAGGTACAGAATACTTAGGCAGGAAGAAGCAGCCAGGGTTATGCGATAACAGTCAAGGAAGAGTTATTTGCTGTCATCAAACCTTTGTTATTAATTAATCGAGGTTTAGATAGGAAATATATTTGTGTTCGGATAGCGTTTTTATGGTGTAGGAATTTTCTACTAAGTTGTCTAGTCTAAAAACTTTTGCGGGCATAATTGAAAGTTCCGTTTGGCCGAAGAAGACCTAGTTTATCATTTTCCAAACAAAAAAGCCCATAAATCCTTTAAAATATAAAGGTTTATGGGCTCATTTTTCCAATTAGCGATGCGGATGAAGGGATTCGAACCCCCACGGTGTTTCCACCACTAGACCCTGAATCTAGCGCGTCTGCCGGTTCCGCCACATCCGCAGTGTATGAAATGTATTAACGGAAAACTTTATTACGATATGAATTATACACCTTTTTCACTAAATAGTACAAGGGTGGAGACTTAAAAAACTGAGAATAATAATTCTGAATTTTAATTGTGGAATAATATTTGGTAACGATGTGTCACTATGAGATACTGTCACCTAGAAGAGAAATGAATTCAAAGGCCCCATGCTCATAAAGTGAAACTTCCATCAGTGGGGGGGGTTTTCCATCTAGTTGAACTTATCAGGAATTTACTTGCCGTTTATCCCCCACTTAGTCTTGTTGGGGTACGCTCAAAGTCTTGAAGTGGGGGTATTACGGCCAGTTAATGCCTGATAAAATCGATGGTCCTCCATGGCAACAACTGTACCTGTAAAATCAGGAGAGATGTCCATTAGTGGCACAAAAGCTCTCAATTTGCCCACGGACTCAACTTTTTCTTTAATCAGCATAGTAGGAAAAGAGACAGTCCCCATCACTTTACATTTTAAAATTTTAGCACTTTGGGGGCTGACCCTTTTTTCACGGTTTTGTTTGACTTTTTCATATTGCGAAGAGGGCTATCTAATAAACTATGCCATTACTTGCGCGAAAACCCTTCTTGCTCTAAATAATTGGCCGCTCCATTATATGTAGGAAATGTTCCGTCCAACATCTCATCTGCATATATGTTCCACAGGTCAAAATCATATACAAGTCTCAGCTCTTGTTTCTCATGATTCACCCAAGTCTCTTCAAACGTAGACTCAGATAGCGATTCAATTGACTCCTTAATAATGCTGCGAATCTGTTGTTCAGTGAAATCCCGTATATTAACCATGCCTTTATGGTCAGTTAAGTATTTGTTATTTTCGATCAGTCCCGCGTAAACAAATCCGTTCCCATTCGGATGGAGATGATACACAACTGTCGTTTTATCCTGGACGCTTTCCTTATAATGGAAATTAACACGACCAAGTGACACATCTTTTCGTCGTAACTCTGGTAAGGATTCAATAATTTTTAGCTTTTCTTCAAATGTAAGCATGTGTTCCTCCAATAACAAGAATTTATGAGAGTCATTTATTATTATAACACTGTGTGGGCATTCATACGCATGAATGTATGATATAAGAAGGCACCTGGTGTATTTTGTAAGAGAAAACCCGAGAAAAATGAAATAGAAATTCGGGAACTTTGCCAGCCCAATCGTTCATGCGTGAATAATCCGATAACTGTCTTTAGTAACACCACTAAATTTAACAAGTCTATTGAAAAAATACATTGGATTAGGAAATTCAATGGTTTTTAAGTGGAACTGGATCTGGTGTTATCTATAACGTAACGAATGACGCAGCGTATATTGTAACGAACAATCATGTTATTGAAGGAGCATCTGAAATAGAAGTATCTCTATACAATGGGGATGTCGTTACAGCTAAATTAGTAGGAACGGATTCATTAACTGATATTGCTGTATTAAAAATTGCTGGGAACTATGATATTAATCCTCTAGAATTTGGGGATTCAGATGCATTAAGAACTGGCCAGGAAGTAATTGCAATTGGTAACCCACTTGGCCTAGAGCTATCAAGAACAGTAACACAAGGAATCGTCAGTGCAGTTGATAGGACAATTACAGTGTCAACTTCTGTTGGAGACTGGAACCTAGAGGTTATTCAAACTGATGCTGCAATCAACCCAGGGAATAGCGGTGGTGCGCTCATTAATTCATCTGGGAAATTAATAGGAATTAACAGTCTGAAAATATCCGATAGTGGTGTAGAAGGATTAGGGTTTGCAATTCCAAGTAATGAAGTTGTTACTATTATTGACGAAATCATGGAACATGGACAAGTTGTACGACCTTATTTAGGAGTAGGATTAGCTAATCTTAACGAAATTAATCCTTTTTATGCACAAAATCTTCCTGAAGGCATAACTGAAGGTGCCATTGTTATTTCTGTGGACCAAAATTCTGCGGCGGGGCTTGCAGGATTACAGCAGAAAGACATTATTACTTCAATTAATGATCAACCAATAGAAGGAGAAGAAGATCTTCGTAGATATTTATATACCCAATTAGAAAGTGGGGATAAAGCAACAATTAAATTTTATCGTAATGGTACATTGCAAACGGTCGATGTTATTTTAACAAGTACACAATAAATTAATAATTAATTAAAAAGCAATCTAAATAAAAACAAAGGGAGAATATGTCGCAAGTGTTAATGGTAGTTAACCGGATTACGATTACGGAAGAAGAAATGCAACCTATTTTAAGAAAATAAAGCTACTTCTGCCCAACAAGAAGAAGTAAAGGTTAGAGTCACATTTCAAATGAAGATGAAGCAACTGCTTATGAAGTGATTGATACACTTGAAACGGGCACAGATTTTAGTGAACTTGTCCAAGAATATTCGACCGATTAATCAACAAATTCAATAGGGGTGACCTTGGTTACTTTGGTAGAGGAGAAATGAACCAGGAATTTGAAGATGCAGCATTCACATCGGAGGCTGCAGAGATCATAGGTCCAGTAAGAACAGAAGATGGATTTCATGTTATAAAATTTGTTGATAAAGTGGTTGCTAAGGAAGCAAATTATGAGGATGCTAAAGACGAAATAGAATCAATTCTCTTTGGTTCAAAAGTGCAGGAAGAATATTATGTTTAGTTAGAAGAAAAACAGCTGAATACGAAATTGAGTACTTGTTGGAGTTTAATAATAAGTACTCAATACCTTACTCACCTTAAATAATAAAGAAAAAAAGACCTATATCAGTTATGAAAATTATTAACGGAGTAGGTCTTTTTTGTATTTGGCCACTACGCATGGTAATAAGTATAAAACTATATACAAACTATCACTTTATTCCACCTAAATATTCATCGACATTTTCTCGACATATTCAATCTGTACAATAATTTTTTCCAATGAGTATAACCCATATTCCACGAAGTGACATCCATACCAAGTGAATCTTTAGCACATGAAGGTCTTGCAGAAAATGGACCTGCAAGCACATCGCGTGAAGATCAATAGTGAAGAAATTGCATTATTCCCTAGAGACTTATCCTTACTTTTATTTTTATCAGAACATCCGAATCAGACGTTTACTAGAGATCAGTTGATTGAACGTGTATGGGGATGGGATTATGACGGCAGTGATAGGGCTGTGGATTTATCGATAAAACGAATAAGAAAAACATTAAGAGATTGGCCAGAATCAGAAGGCGAAATCAGAACTCTTCGGGGATTGGGGTATCAGTTCAGTGTTTATGAAAACTAACAAAAAAAAGATACCAATACAGCGTTACTGGACAACTCGTTACTTACTAACTCTCGTTATTCTACCTGGATGAACGAATAGAAGTTAGTGTAGACCCAATTCGCCTGCAGCAAATTATTACTAATTTACTGAATAACGCGAAACAAGCGACGGATGATTCACGCAAGATTGAAGCAAAGATAACAGCAGATAAAGAAGACGTTATGATTGATATTAGCAATACCGGTATAGGTATTCAGAAAAAGGAGCAAACTTTCATTTTTGAACGTTTTTACCGCGGAGAAAACAAAAAATATAAAGTTAGTGGACTGGGTTTAGGTTTACCTTTTAGTAAAATGATTGCCCAAGCACTCGGTGGTGATCTAATACTATTAAGTAGCTCATCAAAAGGAACAACATTCCGAATTATTTTGCCAAAATCAGAAATAATCGGTGAATAATTATCCTACATGCCTGATGTAAAATAGATAAATATTATATAGATATTAAACAATGGATAAAGGTTTTAGAAGTGCCATACCTTTCCATCGTTTATTATGTACTAATCATTTTGGTTAATAGCTATATTTTTATCTGCACATTTTGATACAAAACGTCTCCCGACATATTGAGTGATTTAGATACAGTAGGAGAGCTGTAATAAAATAGTGATTTTTTTTATGGTGTAGTCATTCCTATCTTGATTACTCAACACTTCAATTGTAGAAGAAACAGTAGCTTGAATTTTTCTCACCCCAATCTACTACAAAAGGCCAAATTTATAAACGATAGATTTATTTTATATAAAACAACCTTACTTCAGATATTATCGAAGTAAGGTTGTTTAGTTTATCTTTAATGTTATATCTATTTATAAGAGTAAGTTAATAGGTCATTGTCCTCTACAACTAAGCGACCTAGACGTTCTGAGTTCTTATGCGCGATACCTTTTGAAACGATTAATAAAAATCAAGGTACCTAACAGGAGAACAATTAAAACAATGACAGTGATTAGGTCCTTCAGTTGACCTTGAGGATTACTAGCTTGATTTCCTCCCCCAAACCCGGGCATTCCTCCTCGATCTCCACCGCCAAACATGGCTCCCCGTCTTTCTTCACCTCCACCTTCTTGCATTCCTGCTACTGGCATACCCTCAGGTGCACCCTCAGACATACCGCCTGGCAATCCTCCTTCAGGCATTCCACCTCTACCCATACCGCCTCCTATTCCTTCTCCATTTTCATAGCTTGGGATTTCTCCATTTAACTGTTTTTGCACGTGCTCTATCCGGGCTTGCATAAACCCAACAATTCCAGGTTTATTATCAACTGTTTCATCGCCAGTGTTTGCGAGGAATTCTTCATATGTGTAAAATGCAGTCGGGTCATTCTTTACTGCATCTCCAATTAATGTCTTCAATTCTTCTACTCTTTCTTCCAACCCATCGAGTAAGTCAACTGCTTCTTGCACATACGTATGATACGTTTCTTTGTATTCCCCATTTGAAAGTACATAATCAACAAGAGGATAGTTTTCTACCGCTCCCGAAGTAGGTTCATCAATAAGCATTTCTTTTTGTGCATCCGCATTTCCCATCATTCCACCAATAGACAAATTTTGATCCCATGTAAGAAATGTAAATTTTCCATTTTGTTCATAGAGATAATAATTATGGTTCATCCGCCCCTGGTAACTGTCCATACTTGCCAAAACAGTAGTAGCAGCTAAATAACGGAGATACGAGTCTACATCGAAATACTCCTCGACATTTTCTTGATTGTCTAGAGCTTCAATAAAACTGAGAAGGTTAGAATTAGTCTCAAAACCTATTTTTTGTTCTAAGCCTGTATTCGCAATAGACATGCCTTCTTCCCAGCTTAGAGTGGCTCCCATGTCTGCTTTAAATAGGTTCCCGGAAATTGAACTGAAATTCCGCTCTAAATAAGGAGCTTCAATATTTTCAACGGCTAAATAGAGTCCATACAGCTCGCCATTTACCATAACTCTAACATACGAGTACTTTGGCGTTGCAATTCCCATTTGGTCCATTAACTCATAGGTAAGAAACTCCCTCATATAGGATGGGTCAGACCAGTTATTGTTTAAATTGATTTTCGTATAGCCTTCTAAATTCTGATCAATATATTCATCGAATTTCAATTTAAAACTGTAGCGTTCTGATTCAGATCCTGCCACTGAACTTAACGAGGAGTTGCCTTTAAATCGTACCCCTGCATACCTAATCGTTTTACCATTATAAGTAATCGTAGCCTCCTTATATTCTTCTGCAGTCGGATTATCCAACATATCCTGAAAATCGGCTTTGTCTATCTCAATATTTACCGTGCTGATTTCATCCTTTTTGAAAATAGAGTCATCTGTGTACGTAGTATTCTCTTCGGCATTTGTAATATGTTCGTTAAAAGAAAACATAAATACTGAGAGCATGACACCCAATATCACGCTTCGTAGTCTTTTACTATGAAATTGCAAATCCATCACCTACTTTTTTGAATAAAAGGGAGCATCCACCCTCACTGTGAGAAGTCCCCCCAAAAGCTTTTATTGAACGTAATCCCCGTTGTAACTGATTAGTACAGCATTTTCAACGCCTTCAATCGCTGATACACCATTTACAAAACTTGGTTCCTTACCTTTTAAACGAACCTCGAATGTGACTTCAACATCTTCAGCTGACACATTTTTTTGCTTCACTTCAAAACGGTTTACTACTTGTTTTAATTTTTTATAAATTACTTTTTCTGTTTCTTCCCCTTTAAAATTAACAACAAATAAATATGGTGTTTCAAAACTAGATTTTTTCATAAAAATAAACATCACAATTCCGATAATTACAGAACCTAAGATTGCTAGTGAATAGAATCCAGCACCTGTTATAATACCAGCAGCTAGTGCCCAGAATAAAAAGATTAAATCCGTTGGGTCTTTAATTGGTGTTCTAAAACGAACGATTGACAACGCACCTACCATACCTAGTGATAAGATAAGATTCGAGCCTATTGCCATAATAACTAGTGATGTAATCATTGAAAGTCCAATAAGGGAAATGTTAAAATTCTTTGAATAAAGTACCCCGCTAAAAATACGCTTGTACAGTGTATAAATAAAAAGTCCTAATAAAAAAGAGATTGACATTGTTATCCCAGTTTGCAGAAGGGAAATATCGGAAGTGAAATTTGAAAGCACTTCCGTATTTAAAAGGTCTGAAAAAGTATTTGTATTAGTATCTTGCATTTATTGATCCTCCCAAGAATTTGATTTTGTGAATTTTCTACATATTGTATATTTTGAAGCCGCTTGTCGTTGTAAACCGCTTAACTGTAATGCATCCCGAATATAATTTGGAATATATTCATCATACTTTACTTCAAGGATATATACGGGTTCATCTATAGTCTTAATAGGATATAGTTCTAAATCAAAGGGATCTATTTTATACAATCCTGTCCGTAAGTCTTTATCAAACGTAATCCGGACATTTCCTGTTCTAGCGATATACGCCTCTCTTACATAGTCTACGATTACTTTCGGTCGCAACATTCTATTTTTCATTTCATAATGAATTTCTCGTAACAGTGGAGATTCCTCCTGTTCAAGTACGGTATAATCATTAGCTAATAATCGATTTAGAGTTTGTCTTGAAATGGCTTCTTTTTCTTTGGCAATAAGTGTATTTCGTTTAATTTTCTTCTCGAAATGGATAATAGAATCGCTTTTGTTATACACTCGTATTCTATATTTATGTCGGTCTTGAATACCTGCTTGTTTTTCCTGCAAGGCCTTATTCTCAATATCATCAAAATAAACACTCCGAATATGATATTCGCCTTTCTCGTTTGCATGCTGATCCTGTTTGAGAAAAAAACGTAACCGCTGACGGATTAAATAGTACTGATGATAATTAACATAATATTTTAATTCATGACGAAATTTTAATTTCTTCACTTACTAACCCTCCTTTCACCTGCTATGAACTTTACTAGAGTAATGTGTCGGGTATATGTCAAAACGAGAACTTATTTACAAAAACTTTATAATTTCTTATAACTAATTTTACAAGAGTATGGATAAATCATAATAAAAAAATCACATCAACCTATTTTTGTTTGCACGATGCCCTTTAACTTGTCTAATGGATTATGTTGAGGTTAGATAATGATAAAATAGACATCTTCTCGACTTACTAAATTATTATAATTAGACTGATAATAATCTATTTAGGAGGTCTTTAATTGTCATTCAATTCAAGAACATTATTATATTTTTGGAGTATTGTCTCCCTTCTTCTTAATTTACTACTTATTAACCATTTTTTAACTAGTAATTCTACTTCATTTATTGTTGATGAAGATGATATTGGAATTGATTTTGCTTTCAGTGGTATGGAAAATAATCCAAAAACGCTTCTTCTTGACACTATAAATAAAGCAGAAGAGACATTGGACATTGCTATGTACAATTTCGAAGATACAGATATCGCGGAAGCTATTCTTGAAGCAAAAGATCGAGGAGTCACCGTCAGACTTTTCACAGATGAAGACAAAGCAAAAACAGATAACAATGCCGCTATTCTAGATGCATTTACCAAAAACGGTATTGAGGCAAAAGTCAATACCGCCCAAAAAATGCACTTAAAAATGGTCATTATCGACAACGAACAAGTCGTTACGGGCTCTTATAATTTCACCGAAGAGTCAGCCTATGAAAACCAAGAACAACTTCTTACACTCATTAATGAGGAGATTTCAAGACAATGGACTGACATATATGACGAGCTATGGGGAAGTAGGATTATGAAAAATGGCATGATTAGTATTATTTAAAGTGATAAACGCAGGCACATTTTAAGTAAAGAAAGCGGCAGCTAAGATATAAACGTTAGTTGCCGCTTCTTTTTAATTAGATAACTTGATAAACACTGGGTTTGAATAGAACCAGAAATCTGTCCATGGATCTTCTCCCTTAGGATCTACAGCAGGTTCTAATTGATCTGTATTCGTGCCTCGTAATCGAATATAGCTGTTTTTATCAAGGTTTTTTAATGTATAAGAAATTTCGATATAATCGCCCTTTTGTTTCCAATCCTTTGCTGTAAAACGTGCTAGCACTTTGGTAGTAGGGTATGAATATGCTGTACGATCCTCTGCTTTTCCGATTATGTCACCTATAATTAAATCGACGCGCTTTACTGCTGGGTTATCGCCATTGGCATTATCTACGCTTGGATCTTTTAGACGAATCGTAACTGTTACATCATCGGATTCTTTGATTGAGATAGTTAGCGTTTCACCAAACGTAACCGAACTCCCTCCGGTCTGAACGTTTATATCTAGTTCAGAAATGAGATCACCTGTCGTAACAAATATCTTACCTGCACGAATACTCTCCATGATATCCTCGTAATTTTTTTCAGCCTTTACATAGGTTTTGGAATACTCACCAGGCCAAAAATCTGTTCCGCCATCTCTCCAGTTAACATGCGAGTCGGACGTTGAGGTTATCCACCAATGTCTTCCTTCACCTAACATAGAATCCCACAACCCTCCTACAGTAGCAGTCATCTGATCAAATCCACCCATTGTTGGAGCGTTGCCATAATAACCGCGGGTCCCATTAGTATATAATGTCCCATCTTTATTGATAGATGAAGCCTGGTGACCAGGAGCCCCCTCCATCCCAATGGATATCGTAGGCGTTGCTCGTGCTGTTAACTTCCGAGGAATTATTGTCGGTGAACCTCTTTCTTTTGAAAATAACGAGGTATTGGGTCAACCTTTCTAAGTGGCTGTATGATCACGATATTGAAGTAGTAACTGTGAACCCTCACCTAAGTTAAAAAGTATAAAGAAAACCGTGATAATACCCAATCTAAAAGTGATAAAAAAGATGCTCTGGTTATTGCTGATATGGTGAAGAATGGATACTATTCCTTTATACGTCCTACCTCAGAATCTTTCGAAAAGCTGCGAGTATTAATGTCTAACCGTGACATGGTTGTTAAACGTCTTGTAAGTTCCGTTAACCAAATTAATCGCTTAATCGCTGGGTTGATGTGGTTTCCCTGAGCTTCGTCAAGTATTCAAAGATGTAAAAGGAAAAGGAGCCATCGCTACACTTCGCCTATTCCCTACACCTATAGAAATTCGATCTATGAAGGCTGAGGATATTGTTGAAGCCTGGAAAACAAAAATGAAATGTCACGCTGGGCTTAAAAAAGCTCAAGCACTCATTGAATTATTTAAACAATCAGTTGGTACTCATCTGGCACTTGATGCTTATAAGTTACATTTGGAACAATTGCTTGCAGAGTTTGAGCTGGCAACAGCTCAACTGGAGCGAGTTGAAATGGAAGTTACGAAAGCTCTTGATGAAATTACTTTTGCCAGAGAAATGCTGGCCATGAAAGGAATTAGTAAAATTACACTTGCCGCATTTTAGGAGAAGCAGGAGACTTAAGTGGTTTTGCACATGGTAATTCTTTATTACGACATGCAGGATTGCATCTAGTTGATGCTAGTTCAGGTAAGTGTCTATCTTTTTAAGTCTGCGTACCATAACTCCTGGTGAATCGTCCATTTTAACTTTTACCAACCCTTTGCTTGTTGTTATTTTCGGAACAATTTTTGTGGGAACAAAATATCGCTGGATTCAGTGGTTAGGAGTCTTAATTGGATTTTTAGGTGTGTTTATTACACTAGGGGCAAGTTTAGATATGCAACAATCTGGTACCCTTTTGGGTTTCTTAAGTGCGGTCTCATGGTCTATTGCAACATTGTTGTTAAAAAAGCGGGGCTCAACATTCGATACATGGGTATTGACTGCCTATCAAATGTTATCTGGTGGTCTCTTATTATTGGTAGGAAGTGCTCTATTTGAAAAAGTTGAAATAGAAATTACGTCGGTATCGATTTTAATAATCCTATGGTTAGCAATCATGGCTTCCATTGTACAATTTGCAATTTGGTTCTTTCTTTACAGAAAGAAGACCCTGGAAAAGTAAGTGCCTATTTATTTCTTGCTCCTTTATTTGGGGTTGTTTTTGGATGGATACTACTGGGTGAGTTATTGCATTTTTCAACACTAATAGGTGGTGGATTAATACTATGTGGTATCTATTTTGTGAACAGACCACAGAAGATAGATTCAAGCAAAATTTCAAAGTGATATTTTCCTTTCTATATTGTTTGAGATTTCAACATATTTACTCATTAACTGGGAAAAATATAGTGAACAACTTTGAAAGGGGTATTTGTGTGAAAATCTTTGTTTTACATGGAAGTATGTTTGGTCATACAGAAGTTCTAGGGAATGCCATTGCAGATGGTGCTAAGCAAGTTGATGGCTGTGAAGTGATTTATAAATCGGTAGAGGAAGTTGAACCGGATGAGTTAAAAGATGCTGTAGGTATTATTTGGGGTTCATCAGGTATCTTTGGAGAGCCAAATCCAAAAATGGCAACTTTCTTTTCTAAATTAGGACAACTATGGTTTACCGGAGCCCTTCAAGGGAAAGTTGGAGGGGTTTTTGCTACAACTTCAACTCAACATGGTGGAGTTGAAAACATTTGTCGAGCATTACAAACACCTATGCAACATCATGGTATGGTGCTTGTTTCTAATGCTGGGCCAGTTAATGCGGATCGGGCACAGTACGGTAATCCTTATGGAGCAACTGCAGTTATACCGGTGGAAACATCTCAAGAAGCTCCAATGAATAAGCCAAATGATACAGAAATGCAAATTGCAAGAGAATATGGAAAGTTAGTAGCAACTGCTGCACTGAAACTCCACCAATAACATAACTATAAAAAATGTTTTATAGAAGATCCTGGCACTCTATAAAATGAGTGCCAGGATCTTTCATTTTGATTATGAGTTGGTTATTATCAATACGGCTTATCGTTTATAGGATTCTTCATGTTTTGCTGAATGAAAGGACAGGTATATGAGTAAGCCCCTAAATGAATACAAATTTGAATATGGAAGACTGTTTTGGTTTCTTTTTTTATGATTTAAAGAAAATGTTTAGTTAGTTTTTTGTTTATGGGGTATTACAAGTTGTAATATTTGAGGGATAACTGGAAACTGTAAAAAAAGTAGGTTTTGAGATTACTTTACACACTTTTACACAAGAAAAGTCCTTAAAGGTCAATGTCTCCTAAAGCACATTTCTACTTACATAATACATGTTAGATGGTTGGTAGAAATACTAATCTTTTCGTTACTATCTATATTTTAAATGACGGGATAAGGAATTACTATGTATGTCCACGAAAGTTAGTTTCTCTAAAAAAAACAGTTACTAACTATATAAACTTACATTATCGTATCATAAAAGCCTATTCATCACATATACCTATACTGTATATTTGTGTTTTTAACAAATATCTATTAAGGGGGGCTAAAATGTACCATACTATTGATCGAATATATCAAACTTTCCAATACCTCCTCGCGAATTTTCCTATCAATAATAACCCATTAGAATTTCGAATTAGACCACTCTTATATGAATCGAATCATGTCCTTTATCAGATTCATCTTATCCTACATCAACCCCAACCGAACCTTTATCAATTAAAACAATTATTTTCTATTCTTTACCGAGATGACGAGGCTCTCGATCCACTTGTCCGGGCATGGGGAAGAGCTTCCATCTGGATGGAAATCACGCCATCTAACGTTGTTCAACATCGGTTAGATTTGTATCAAAGTATTCAGAAAGACTTAGAGCGATTGGTTCCTTACATTAAAGGTATTTATGGGGAAGAAGATACTAGATATATTGTTCCGCCGTTATATCGAAAGGAAGTAGGTGCTGACTATTGAATTGGGAGAAATCAAGAGTGGATATTAATTTATACAGCCAAGGAGATGTAGATAAATGGGTGTATAGTACATGTAACATTTGTTCCATTGGTTGTGGCTGTTATATCGGAGTAAAAGATAACAAAATCGTTGGGATAAAAGGGAATGAAGATCATGATATAAATCGAGGACGACTCGATCCGAAAGGGGAGAACCAATGGTACGCCAACAAGAGCCAAGACCGTTTAACAACGCCATTAATTAGAAAAGATGGTACCTTGCAGCCTGCTTCTTGGGATGAGGCGATGAACCTTATTGTTACGAGGACAAAAGAAACGCTTCGGACGATTGGTTCCGATGGGATAGCGTTTTACTCTACTGGTCAAGGTACACTAGAAACCTACTATACGATTGCTAAGATTGGTAGAGCTGGTTTACGCTCTCATTTATTAGATGCGAATACAAGATTGTGTACCGCAACGACCGAGTGGTGCTTGTTTCAATCGTTTGGTTCAGATGGTGTTCCTGCTTCGTTTGAAGATGTTGATTTAACCGATACAATCATGCTTTTTGGTCATAATCCAGCAGAAACTGGCACGGTATTTTTCGAACGAATTATGGAGCGAAAACGCCGTACAGGAAAGCCGTATATCATTGTCGTTGATGTTAGAAAAACACTGACAGCTAAAGAAGCTGACTTGTTTTTGCAGTTAAAGCCTGGAACCAATTTGGCGTTATTGAATGGAATCGTCCATCTACTGTTAAAAAACGGTTGGGTAGACAAAGATTTTATCGGAAAACACACGGTTGGTTTTGAACGTATTCATTGGGCTACCGAAGCCTGGACACCTTCCATGGCAGAAAAAGTAACTGGAATACCAGGGCATATCATTGAGATGGCTGCTCAAGTTATAGGGAAAACAAACTCTTTGGTATGTACCACACTTCAAGGTGCTTACCAAACAGCGGATGCCACTAGTACTTGTGTGGCTATTAATAACATTCATTTAATAAGAGGATTAATCGGCAAGCCAGGTAGTGGGCCGTTACATATGGCTGGGCAGCCTAGTTCTTCTGGGAACCGGACTGTTGGTGGCGTTGGTACCTATCCAGGGAACAGGAACCCGGGTAATCCGAAACATATTAAGGAAATGGCAGAGCTTTGGAATGTGAACACGTCAGACTTAGAAGTTGGACCAGAAAAGGGTATTGAAGAGATAGTTCATCTAATGGAAAAAGGAAAAATTGGCTTGTTTTGGAACATCAATACAAATCCAATGGCATCTTTACCAAATCGACAAAGAGCAAAAAAAGCATTTGAAAATACCTTTGTTGTTGTTCAGGATCCCTTTTTAACCGAAACAACCGAAGTGGCAGATATTGTTCTTCCTCCAGCTATTTGGGGAGAAAAAGAAGGAACGATGGAAAATGCAGATCGAACAATTAATCTACTAACGAAGGCGGTCGATCCACCAAATGGTATAAAAAGTGATTTTGGTATTTTACTAGATTTTGCAAAACGAATGGGTTTTAAGGACAAAGATGGTAAACCACTAATTACTTACGAAACCCCAGAACAATGCTTCGAGGAATGGAAAAAAGTCTCTAAAGGAAGGCCGAGTGATATGAGTGCTGCCACTTATGAAAAGCTGAAAAAATATAATGGACTACGTTGGCCAATTGATGAAAAGTACCCGCTTGGTACTCCAAGGCTATATTCTGATTTTAAATTCCATACCTTCCCCGATGATGCGCAGAGCTATGGGAAGGATTTATTTACTGGTAGACCTAGGACGAAAGAAGAGTTTGAATCAATGCAAGCAAACGGAAGAGCCATTCTTTATGGCACCCATTACGTACCGCCGGTGGAGCAACCAAGAGAAGAATATCCATTTTGGCTAACTACCGGGAGACTCGTTTGGCATTGGCATACAAGAACGAAAACGGGTAGATCTCCTTATTTACAAATGATAGCTCCCGAAGGCTATGCGGAGATAAATATTGTAGACGCAGAAAATTTAGGCATAATTCCAGGGGAACTAGTCAAAGTTTCCTCCCCAAGAGGTTCAATTAAAGTTCCAGCTCGAGTGGTTGACACGGTTCAACCTGGACTTATTTTCGTTCCTTTCCATTATGGAACGTGGGAAAATAATCAATCTGCCAATGAACTTACTATTGATTTTACAGACCCGTTATCAAAGCAACCGACTTTTAAGCAGTGCTCCTGCAAAATTAAACCAGTACGTAATAAAATCATGATTTCTGAAAACCAAACCTTTGAGGATATTGCAGAAATCAATGGATTGTCATTGGAGGAATTGGCTAAAATCAATCAAATGATGCCACCCTATCGTGCAGATATTGGAGATCAAATTGAAGTACCACTTTCTTGCGCAAATGTAAAAATTCCTCCTTATATGCCATACCGAAATATTCAAAAATTCCCGCATTTCTCCCAACCAGAATTACCTTATAAGAAAGAGTAGGGACAGGGGAACTTTTCCTACTCTTTCAGTACGGGTAGAAAAATTTTTCTAAGAAAGGTGGTAAAGAAATGATGCAGTATGGGTTTCCTGAAGTGTTTGAGTCGGATGCACGTGGGATTGTGAAAGAAGTGTTTGAGGATATTAAATACGTTCTTAAAGTCCCAATGGTTAATTTTATCTTTCGTGCATTAGCAAATTATCCCGAATTTTTAACAATGGCTTGGCAACAGGTTAGACCTAACATGTTGACCATCAACATGGAGACTGCTGCGAATAAATTACGATTTCCAGCCCTAACAACAGTACCTCAGTATGATTTTAGTAAAGATCATCATCATCAAACGCTTAATCATATTCATAATATTATCTCTACTTTTCAATATGTAAACCCGAAATTGCTATTGATTGCGAGTTTGTTGATAGAAAGTTTAGCAGACCGTCCCATTACTACACAAAAACAGATTAAAGGACACATCCAGCCAGGTATATACAGTCAAATGCCCCATATTGATCTAGTTCATATTCCACAGGCTCCGATTTCCCTTAGAACACTTTTATCTGATGTCGCCAAAACTCACAATTCTTTCGATGTAGCAAGTGATTATCGAGCACTAGCAAACTATCCGAAATTTTTACATGTTACTTGGTCTCACCTAAAGCCATATATAAGTTCCGATGAATATACAATTCTAAAATCAGCTATGTTAAATCGAGCTGTAAATGTTTCTCGGGAGGAGATGCCGTGTTCAGTATGGATAGACAAAAATTACTTAGCTAGCATCTATTCCCCAGATCAAATTGCTGGAATCATGGGGGTAGTTTCTTTTTTTCATCAGTTTTTACCTGGCTTAATAATCGAGAATGAATTTATGAGGAGGATGATTATTTAGTAATTAGAGTTTAAAGCACCATTTATCTTTTTTTAATCCAATTTAATTTCTTATTAAAGCAAACGGTTGGTTATAAAGGAAGAACAACTGCTGCGCAGTACAAATATACTGTACAATAGAAAATGCTCTTTCACAATCTGGTGCGATTATGGAAGAACATAAGCTTAATTCGTAAGTAAAATATGGAGAAATGATTTTCTAGTTCAAGATCATTAAAGTTTTTCTCTTGGTAAACATGTTGACCTGCATTTTTGTTGTTGTAATCAAAGTTCCCGGGATTGGTTAAATGAAGACTACTTAGAAGATCAATAATTTTTTAAACTTAATACATAATGTGAAAAATTATGTGTAAAAAACAACATCTAATGTGCAAAATTGTGTAATTTAAAATTCAAACCTATCGTTTCCAATCGTATTCGATAAAAATAGAAAACCCTATAAACGCTGAAATATCAACGTTTATAGGGTTTATAAAATAACTTAACGTGTTTAAGAAATACTAGAAGATACCGGTGGTCGGGGTCGAACCGACACTCCAGAAGGAACACGATTTTGAGTCGTGCGCGTCTGCCAATTCCGCCACACCGGCATGTATTCTGGAGGCGGCAACCGGATTCGAACCGGTGATAAAGGTTTTGCAGACCTCTGCCTTACCACTTGGCTATGCCGCCAACTTTTAATGGAGCGGAAGACGGGATTCGAACCCGCGACCCCCACCTTGGCAAGGTGGTGTTCTACCACTGAACTACTTCCGCATGAATGGCTGGGCCAGCTGGATTCGAACCAGCGCATCACGAGATCAAAACCCGTTGCCTTACCGCTTGGCTATGGCCCAATGTATACCAAAAGGGCGATTGGTGGGAATCGAACCCACGAATGCCGGAGCCACAATCCGGTGCGTTAACCACTTCGCCACAACCGCCATATATTTTCCTTTAAAATGAAAATGGCAGGGGTAGTAGGAATCGAACCCACATCAAAGGTTTTGGAGACCTTCGTTTTACCATTAAACTATACCCCTACGTTACTATTAAATAAATGGTGGAGGGGACAGGATTCGAACCTGTGAACCCAAAGGGAGCGGATTTACAGTCCGCCGCGTTTAGCCAGACTTCGCTACCCCTCCAATTAAATTAATTAGAGTCCCAGCTAGAATATTACTACTATATCTTACTGGTTTCAAGTCAAAAATATAACTTGAAAATGGTGGCTCGGGACGGAATCGAACCGCCGACACACGGATTTTCAGTCCGTTGCTCTACCGACTGAGCTACCGAGCCACTATGTAATTTCATTATGATATAAGTTCCTAAACAAATATCCTATGTATTTAATGGCGGTCCGGACGGGACTCGAACCCGCGACCTCCTGCGTGACAGGCAGGCATTCTAACCAGCTGAACTACCGGACCATTGGTTGCGGGGGCAAGATTTGAACTTGCGACCTTCGGGTTATGAGCCCGACGAGCTACCAGACTGCTCCACCCCGCGATGTTACAAAAGCTGTTTTAGCCTTTGCGATTTCTAATTTAATTTTCATGGTGGAGGATGGCGGGCTCGAACCACCGACCCCCTGCTTGTAAGGCAGGTGCTCTCCCAGCTGAGCTAATCCTCCAATATAATGGTGACCCGTACGGGATTCGAACCCGTGATACCGCCGTGAAAGGGCGATGTCTTAACCACTTGACCAACGGGCCACATATGTATAATGGCGGAGAGCGAGGGATTCGAACCCTCGAGACCGCGGTAGCGGCCTACACGATTTCCAATCGTGCTCCTTCGACCACTCGGACAGCTCTCCAATGGCTCCACCGGCAGGATTCGAACCTGCGACCGATCGGTTAACAGCCGATTGCTCTACCTCTGAGCTACGGTGGAATGTTATCAACTTTTACTTTCATACCATTCAAACTGAGCTAGAGTGGTATTTTTATACCGCCTGGCGACGTCCTACTCTCGCAGGGGAAGAACCCCAACTACCATCGGCGCTGGAGAGCTTAACTACTGTGTTCGGAATGGGAACAGGTGTGACCTCTCCGCCCTCGTCACCAGACAAATTATCATTTTCAGTGACAACAAATATTATATCTTGTTTTCACAAAAAATCAAGGGGTAATTTTAAAAACACCCTCAAAACTAGATAAGAAAGTCAATCATGTGAGTAGACATTGGTCTATAGATCCGCCTGCGCTTTTCATGTTGTCTAGCTCCGGCTCCTAGGTCAAGGCGGATATAAGCCAAAGCCATTCCGTGGGCAAAACCATGCCACTCTATGTCTTCGTCTTATCCCGCATGACCTGAACAGTCGCCTGCGCTTTTCGTATAAGTTAAGTCCTCGATTGATTAGTATCCGTCAGCTGCACGTGTCACCACGCTTCCACCTCGGACCTATCTACCTCATCGTCTCTG